>NZ_PPRT01000033.1 GCF_002902725.1 Staphylococcus caprae | reverse complement strand
TATAAGAGACAGGCATATATGTTCACTTATGTTTTATCAACTTCTATATAGTACCACCTTAAAAATATTATAGCAATAAAGCAGTAACTTACTTTTAACCTTTTACTTTAATTTTTTAAAATTATTCTACCCGGAAAATATAGCACATGATATGATGTAAGCGTTTCATTTTACTGGATGAATTTTTTCACGAAAAAAAGCATACACATGATAAAATCTTCTATACATTACTTAGCCGATTTTATATTAATCATGTGCATGCTTAGTTTACTCTCAATAATTAAATAAGTGCCTCAACAACTTCTTCGAGTTTCATTCCTCGTGAACCTTTAACTAAAATTTTATCATTTTCTTTCACAATAGCTTTTAATTCTTTAATCAATTCAGATTTATCATCAAAGTGTTTAGCTGTTTCAACATAGCTTTGACCTGTATTGAAAATATATTCTGCTTCCGTACCATAAGTGAACAAAATATCAATAGACTTACCATCTAAATAAGTGCCTACCTCTTCGTGCATCTGTTGACTATTTGTACCTAATTCTAAGACGTCAGCTAAAATAAGTATCTTGCGACCTTCCATACTACTTAGTGTATCAATAGCTGCCTTCATACTTGTAGGACTGGCATTGTAAGCATCATTAATCACTGTGACATTATCATCAGTTTGGTGGCGTTCCATACGCATCCCTGTCAATTGAACATGACGAATGTTTTCTTTAATTGTTGCGTAAGGTGATCCCAATTCATGCCCTACTGCAATGGCAATCGCAGCGTTCTTCATATTGTGTATACCTAAAATAGGTAAAACATAACTTTCGTCATTATTAATTGTAAATCCAATGCCTTCAGTTTCAACATCATCAACATGACATACAAGTGAATTTGCATCGCCTAAACCGACACTAATGAGCTTCGCTTGCTGAATCTGTTTGACATGTGGGGTTAATAATGGCTCGTCGCCATCATAAATAAATGTTCCATTGTCTTTTAAACCGATTGTTATTTCAGATTTAGCTTTAGCAATGCCTTCTCTGGAACCTAAATCTTGCATATGTGATTCACCAATATTCGTAATGACTGCAATATCTGGTTCAGCAATCGTTGATAACAATTCAATTTCGTGGAAACCGGACATGCCCATTTCTAGAATAGAAATTTCTGTATCTTCATCCAAATCTAATATTGTTAAAGGCATGCCAATTTCATTATTATAATTACCTTGTGTCTTCTTAACTTTAAATTCTGTAGTTAACACACTTTCAATCATATCTTTCGTCGTCGTTTTACCGTTTGACCCTGTGACTGCTATCACTTTAGGATTGACATGTTTAAGATATGCCTTAGCCAAGTCTTGCAATGCTTGAAGTGTATCTTCGACCCATATGATTGGGCCTTCAACATCTTCGCTTAACTCAGTTCCCCTTTCTGAAAATGAAGCACCAGCACCGTCCTTTAGCGCTTGGGCAATAAAACGATGGCCATCTACATTCTCACCTTTAAACGGAATAAATAGCATATCCTTTTCAATAGCGCGAGAATCAATCGTGACACCTTTAATTGAACGAGTTAAATATTGTTCATCAATTTCGCAAGATATCCAATTTTGTATTTGTTGTAATGTAACATTAATCATATTAATATTCCTTTATTAATCAATTTTGTATTTATTTTTCTTTTTATCTGCATGACGTTCTTTAGCTAAATCGATAAGTTTTGCGATAAGGTCTGGGTAGGATAATCCCATATTTTCCCAAAGACTTGGATACATACTAAATGATGTAAATCCTGGCATTGCATTCGTTTCATTAATATAGATTTGATTGTCCTCTGTAACGAAGAAATCTGCACGTACGAGTCCTGAACAATCAGTAGCTTTAAATGCTTCAAGCGCCATATTGCGTAGCGTCATTTGAACATCTTGATCTAACTCTGCTGGAATCTGTAATCGAACCTTACCATCTTTATATTTCGATTTATAGTCATAGAATGCAACATCTTTAACGACTTCCCCAGGCCATGTTGTTTCTGGATAATCGTTACCTAGTACAGCAACTTCAATTTCTCTTGCTTCTATTCCTTGTTCAATGACAAGTTTACGGTCGAATTGAAATGCTTCTTCAATACCTGATTTTAGTTCTTTTTCATTATTACATTTGCTGATACCAACACTTGAACCTAGATTCGCTGGTTTAACAAAAACTGGATAAGTTAATTTGTCATTTACAAGTTTAATGATGTTATTTTCATATTTTTCATATTCACTTCTTAGGAAACTAATATATGGCAATTGTGGTAATCCTCTATGTTCAAATAACTGTTTCATTACTAATTTATCCATAGAACTTGAAGCGGCTAATACACCATTTCCAACATATGGAATATCTAATACTTCAAATAATCCTTGAATCGTACCATCTTCACCGTTAGGACCATGTAATAATGGGAATACTGCATCATATGAACGACCTGTGCTGCCTTTACTTAATAGTTGTGAGATTTCTCCCGCTTCTACGTCATTTAATACGAGTTCATCTGTATTCTTAATTTCTTCAGTGATGTTTTCTTTTTTCTTCCATTCACCTTCATTAGTAATATAAATAATATCGATTTGATATTGATCTTTATTGATTGCATTTAATACATTTTGTGCAGTTAAAATAGACACATCATGCTCAGCACTTTTTCCTCCAAAAACGATACAAATATTCTCTTTTGTCATTTCGTTTTCCTCCATTACAATTACCTGGCTTGAATACCATTTATCTGTTTAATAATTGTTGTTTTTTATTTCTTATGTATCACTCAATGTACATAACGATCTCTGAAACTTAATATTATCATATTTCTAAAATTAATTGCATTTGATAATCCACCCATAAATTTAATTTTTAATGACTTCTTTACATCATCAATACTTTTCAAGTAGTAAATCCTATCGACAAAAAATAAAATAAACGAAGCAGTGTGTTAGAAAGTCTTTTCTATCGAATATTCACACTTGCATAACTGAGTATTGATAGCGACACGCCTGCAGGAATAGCATGCGTCTTGAGACTACAGGCTCAAGCCATGCCCGCGGCAAGGGAGCTAAAGCAATACGAAGTATTGTAATATCAGTCGTTTCTTTAAAAAGGCCATCTACAGTCTGAATTTCTTTTCAAGTAGTCGCAATACTTCTTAAAAATGACCATTGGTTCTTGACGTCTTGATATTCTAGCAAATTTAAAAAAAGTCATGTAAAATCAATATAGAATATTTATTTAGACGATAAATCTACATTCTGATTTGACTAACGAATGAATGACATACAACATTGATCATTTTTAGAAAATATTAATACACACATGATTATAAAGGAGTAAGCAATGAATTATTCATCTCGTCAACAACCAAGCAAACATTGGTTTCGTAAAGTCGACTGGGTATTAGTACTGATTATCACAGTGTTAGCAATGATTAGCGTTACACTGATTAGTTCTGCGATGGGTGGCGGACAATACAGTGCAAACTTCAGTATTAGACAAGTTATTTACTACATTTTTGGAGCCATCATGGCTTTCTTAATCATGATTATTTCTCCAAAAAAGATTAAAAACAATACATATCTATTATATTTTATTTTCTGTATTCTATTGATTGGATTACTTATCTTACCCGAAACAGCCATTACGCCAGTAATTAATGGTGCAAAAAGTTGGTATAGTTTTGGTCCAATTAGTATCCAACCTTCAGAATTTATGAAAATTATTTTAATTCTAGCATTAGCCAAAACGATTTCTAAACATAATCAATTCACTTTCAACAAATCTTTCCAATCAGATTTGATGTTATTCTTAAAAATTATTGGTGTGTCTATCTTTCCTACCGCTTTAATTTTATTACAAAATGACTTAGGTACTACCCTTGTGATTTGTGCAATTATTGCAGGTGTGTTGTTAGTCAGTGGTATTACTTGGAGAATTCTTGCACCATTATTTATTGCTGCATTTGTCGGTGGCGCTAGTATTATTTTGGCTATCATTTTCAAACCAACATTAATCGAGAGTATATTAGGCATTAAGATGTATCAAATGGGTCGTATCAATTCATGGTTAGATCCTTACTCATATAGTAGTGGTGATGGTTACCATTTAACTGAATCTCTCAAGGCAATTGGTTCTGGGCAACTATTAGGAAAAGGCTACAATCACGGTGAAGTTTACATTCCTGAAAATCATACTGACTTTATATTCTCAGTAGTTGGTGAGGAAATGGGATTCATTGGTTCTGTGGTACTTATTCTTATTTTCTTATTTTTAGTTTTCCATTTAATTAGACTGGCTAGTAAAATTAATAGTCAATATAATAAAGTATTTATTATTGGCTATGTGTCACTCATTGTCTTCCATGTATTACAAAATATTGGTATGACTGTTCAATTACTTCCGATTACTGGTATTCCTTTACCATTTATTAGTTACGGTGGTAGTTCATTATGGAGTTTAATGACTGGTATTGGTGTTGTACTCTCTATTTATTACCATGAACCTCAACGCTATCAGGAGCCTGAAATACCAGATACAACTAAAGCAGCATAAACATTTGAGCACATAAAAAGCACTCACGAATTGTGAGTGCTTTTTATATCAACAAATTATTTTAACTCATGACTTACTTTATTAGATGTAGGTAAGGTATTAATAATATCTAAACGAGATTTAGTTTTTTTAATATTTACACCTAATGATGATAATAATTTGACTACGTTTTGAATCTTATCTGGATTCTTCACTATAATCACCTCGTTTGGATTGACTTCAAGGTTATCATACCCTAATTCTGACTACTTTACTACATCATTTGTAAAATTTTTAAAAATATTTCTAAATAAAGAAAAATATCATTCAGAAATAAGTTGGACAACATTTTAATATAATATTCGATAACCTGAATCATATACCTCTTTTTCGATACTATTTAAATTCGCAGGCGTATCAAACTCGACTTTTATTTCTCCTACTTTACTATCAATTGCCACATTATAAACGCCAATCATGTTTTGTAAACGTTCCATTAGCATATTTTCTTGTTCAGTCGTTTCGACACCTGAAACATAGATGATTTCATTTTTCACTGTATATCCCTCGTTAATCTTTAATTAATTTTTGAAAGGTAACTAATAATTCTTCCATTGCTTCTTCTTGTGCACCATTGTTCACTTTGTTCATGATACAACTTTTCATATGATGATCGAGTAACTTGGTTGCTACACTATTGAGTGCTGAACGTGTTGCTCTTATTTGAGTTAAAACATCATCACAATAAACGTCGTCTTCAATCATGCGATTAATTGCTCTAACTTGCCCTTCTATTCGGTTTAAACGTGATTTTAAATTTGCTTTTGTTTGATCTGAATGATGTGCTTTTTCATTTTCAGTCACAAGCGTCACCTCGTTTCTCTACTCTTCATCATGGTATTATTCGATATTGATGAAGTCAATTGTTTAATTCCTTTTCAAAATAAAAACCGACTATGATATTCAACATTCTTCATGCTATAATTGAATAGTTAAAAAATAAATAATGTATGGCAATTGCAAAGGAGGCACCCCATGTTAGAAGTCTTTACTATGGCGCTTCACCATTCAAACATTATTATGAATGTTATATTGATTGGCGCTTTCTTGCTGAATTTAATTTTCGCATTTATTATCATTTTCATGGAGAGACGAACAGCAAATTCCATATGGGCTTGGTTACTTGTACTCGTATTTCTCCCATTAATCGGCTTTATTTTATATTTATTGTTAGGTCGTCAAATTCAACGAGACCAAATTTTCAAATTGAATAAAGAAGATAAAATCGGATTGGAAATGATTGTGGATGAACAACTAGAGGCGCTTAAAAAACAAGATTTCTCTAAAGGCAACCATCAAATTGTTAAATTCAAAGAAATGGTTCAAATGTTGTTATATAACAACGCAGCCTTTTTAACTACGGATAATGATTTGACGGTTTATACAGATGGTCAACAAAAATTTGATGATTTAATTCAAGATATACGTCATGCTCAAGACTATATACATATTCAGTATTATATCTTTCATAGTGATGGTCTTGGAAAGCAGATCCTTTTCGAACTAGAGAAGAAAGCTGAAGAAGGTATTGAGGTCAAAATGCTCTTTGACGATATGGGTTCAAGAGACTTACGTAAAAAAGATTTGAAACGTTTCCGTGCTAAAGGCGGACATGCCGAATCCTTCTTCCCTTCTAAATTACCGCTTATTAATTTAAGAATGAACAATAGAAATCATAGAAAGATTGTGGTTATAGACGGTAAAATTGGCTACGTCGGTGGCTTCAATGTTGGTGATGAATACTTAGGTAAATCGAAGAAATTTGGTTACTGGAGAGATACGCATTTACGTATTGAAGGCGAAGCTGTCAACGCATTACAATTACGCTTTATTCTAGATTGGAACTCTCAATCCACGCGTGACAATTTAACTTATGAAGAGCGTTATTTCCCTGATGTAGATTCTGGAGGTACAATCGGTATTCAAATTGCCTCTAGCGGACCTGATGAAGACTGGGAACAAATCAAATACGGTTATCTAAAAATGATCTCTTCAGCCAAAGAATCTATTTATATTCAATCGCCATATTTTATTCCAGACCAAGCCTTTCTGGATTCCATTAAAATTGCTGCTTTAGGCGGCGTAGAAGTCAATATTATGATACCTAGTATACCTGATCACCCGTTTGTGTATTGGGCCACATTGAAAAATGTTGCGTCATTACTAGAAGCTGGTGTTAAAGTGTATCATTATGACAACGGCTTCCTACATTCTAAGACGTTAGTCATTGACGACGAACTTGCGAGTGTGGGTACCGCTAACATGGATAATCGAAGCTTTACACTCAATTTCGAAGTCAATGCCTTTATATATGATGAAGGCGTGGCACGTTCTCTTAAACAAGCATTTATTAACGATATGAAAGTCTCTTATAGACTTACAAAAGAGAATTACGAACAACGTAGTACTTGGGTCAAATTTAAAGAAGGTATTTCTCAATTACTTTCACCAATTTTATAACTTTCAACTGTGAGGTTCGGGAATGTCCTGAACCTCTCATTCTATTAAGGAGCCATTTTATGGAAAATGAATTAAAAATTAAATACGCACGTGATTATATGAAAAACGCACACAAAGATGACTACACGGGGCATGATGTAGCGCATGTGGAGCGTGTATATGCGCTAGCATTACATATTGCACACAATGAGGGATATACAGACACGCTTATCATCGAGCTTGCTGCACTTCTTCATGATACGGTAGATAATAAAATTACTGATGAAAAGCTAGCCTACTCGAAATTAGTATCATTCTTGAAATCTATAGAGCTTACTGACGAAGAAATTAAACATATCCTCCATATCATTCAACATATGAGTTATAGAGGCGGAAAGAATAATAACATAGAGATGTCTATCGATGGAAAAATTGTAAGAGATGCAGATCGTCTCGACGCATTAGGTGCCATTGGTATTGCACGAACATTTCAATTTGCAGGACATTTTGGAGAACCTATGTGGACTGAAACGAATATGCCTTTCGAATCAATTCAAATGAATGAAATTGATAAATATGATGCTTCAGCTATTAAACATTTTTACGAAAAATTATTAAAACTTAAAGATTTAATGCATACATCTACTGGAAAGCAACTTGCAGAAGAACGTCATACATTTATGATTCAATTCTTAAAACAATTTTTAAATGAATGGAATTTCAAAGAGTGATTTGGAATATCATTTTCAAAACTAAAAAACCAGCAAATCCTATCGCGATTTGCTGGTTTTTATACTTTATTTTTTATTATTTTTAGAGACTACTTGCGTATTTTTACCTTTCTTTTTAGAAGGGTTATGTTCTTTTTCATATTGTTCAATGAAAGGTTGAACTTCTTTTTTAGCAAGTTTAGAGTAATACACGTTTGCAAAGTGCGTTTGTATTACTAAGAATAAGGCACTGACTGACCAATATAAGCCAAGTGCTGATGATGCTTGTAATGAAATCCAAATGATCATGATTGGAGAAACAATCATCATCATGTATCCCATTTGACGTTGTTCTTGAGGCATTGTTTTACTTGAAACATATGCTTGAATAAAGTAAAGAACACCGGCAATAATTGTAATCCAAATATCTGGTTTAGTTAAATTAAACCATAAGAAATGAGGATGTGCAGAAAGACCACTCACAAGTTTATCTTTCAATACGAAGTATAATCCCATAATGATTGGCATTTGAATCAACATAGGTAAACAACCTAGCATGCTCTTCATAGGGTTCATATCATATTTTTTATAAACTTCCATTAATTCTTGGTTTGCGGCCATTTTTTCTTCTTGTGTACGTGCACGTTTAACCTTTTCTTGAATGCCATCAACTTCAGGTTTAGCGACTTTCATTTTTTCACGCATCATGTGACTATTTTTATAGTTTGATAACATGAATGGTAACAAGATTAAACGAATTACTAGAACTAAGATAATAATTGCTAGTCCATAGTCATTATTAAATACATCATTTCCTAACCATTGTAAGAGATGTTTCATTGGTTGAACGAATGTATTAAAGAAGAATCCGTCCTGCTTTTCAGGTTTGGAGTAGTCACACCCAGCTAGAAAAACCATTATCCCTAAAAACAAAGGTAGTAACGCTTTTTTCTTCATTTTTCCACCTCTATTGTAATATTCACATAGGATTCATTTTATCATACTCGTACTGTAGTAGAAAACAAAAAGTGGAAATTTAACTAGATTATTTAAAGTAACTCAGAAAATGCTTAACAGTCTTGTCAATATTATCACTTCTAGAAATAGCAGAAATCACTGAAATACCATCTGCATCAGCTTCAGCTATCGAAGCAACATTTGATTCATTAATGCCTCCGATAGCTACAATTGGAAAGTCATCCAGATATTCTCTTAGTTTTTTAATCATTGATGGTCCAACAGGTTCGCTAGCGTCATCTTTAGAAGGCGTCGCATACATAGGCCCCACACCAATATAATTAACTTGAGATAGATCTGAATGTTGGTACTCATCTAGGTTACCAACACTTAATCCAATGATTTTATTTTCAAATTCTGTGGCAAATGCTTTTACCGCTTCATCGTCTTGTCCCACATGAATACCATCAGCATCAATCTCCTTAGCTAACGCCACATCGTCGTTAACAATAAATGGGACTTGGTATGTTTGGCAAAGTGATTTTAATTTTAAGGCTAGTTGCTTTTTATCCTCGCCTTTTAGAGCAGTAGGGCCTTTTTCTCGAAACTGATACAAAGTGATGCCAGCTTGTAATGCCTCTTCTAACACTTGTTCAATTGTTCTACCTTCAGGTATATCTTGTGTACCACAAATAAAATATACTTGTAATTGTTTTGGATTAAACATTTATGACTGAACCTCTTCTTTATTTACATATTTTTCAAATGTTGCATAATCTAAATTGTATAATTGATCCAATAGCTCAGGTAAGAATGAACCTGGTCCACGTACATGCTTTTCATTTTCAGCAAGTTCAGCTGCGATATTATAAATACTTACCGCTTCAATTAAAGCCTCTATTGATGGTTGCGTATTTCTAAATAAGAAACTAGCGACAATGCCACCTAATAGACAGCCCGCCCCAGTAATATTAGCTAATAGAGGTGAGCCATTAGAAAGCTTCACTATCTGATGATCTTGAACAATCACGTCTTCTTTACCAGTAATGACAACTGCTGCATCCAAACTTTCAGATGCCTTCTTAGCAATATCAATTGGATCAAGCGAATTATCGCTGTCTGTGCCTTTCATAGTCGTTTGCGAATCTATCAGTGTTAAAATTTCAGACGCGTTACCTTTAATCACCGTGACATCTATTTGTTCCAAGAATCGCTTACAAAATTGCTTACGATATGTAGATGCACCTACTGCAACTGGGTCAAAGACAATAGGTGTTCCTTGATCGTTAGCAATTTTACCAATACTCATGATATCTTCTTCATTTTCATGAGTAAGCGTTCCAATATTAATCACAAGTGCACTTGCAACTTGATAGAATTCCTCTGCCTCTTCAGGTGCTTCACTCATCGCAGGACTTGCGCCCAAACTAAGTAAACCGTTCGCCGTGAAATTTTTAACCACATCATTCGTATAACATACGATAAGTGGATTTTCGGAACGTAAACGCTCTAAATTATTCATCATCCAAACCTACTTTCTTTAAATATGCAAAGTGATTAACAGGACCTCTTCCTTTACCAATTTCTGGTGTGTGCTCAATACTCATGGAAATAAATGCTTTAGCTTTTTTCACTGCTTCGTAAATCGAGCGACCTTTAGCAAGTTCTGCTGTTATCACTGCTGAAAATGTACACCCTGTTCCGTGCGTGTGTTTCGTATCGAAACGTTTATTTTCAAACGTATACACATCGTCTTTAGTAAATAAGAAATCTTTCGCATTATTCAAGTCTGCAGAGTGTCCACCTTTAATCACGACACCTTTACTACCAATTTCATTAATAAAAATGTCGCCAGCTTTACGTATGCTTTCTTCAGTATCAATCTTTAAACCAGTGATTTCTTCAGCTTCAGGGATATTAGGTGTTACCACATCTGCTAAAGGTAAAAGCGTAGATTGTAAATGTGATTTTGTGTCATCATCCATCAGTGAATCTCCACTTTTAGCTAACATCACAGGGTCTATAACATATGGAATGTCAGAATATCTTTCCAAATAAGTTTGAATAAGTTCCATCGTTTCCTTGGTCGCAATCATTCCTGTTTTAATTGCATGAGGTAACTCATCATCAAATACGCTTTCTAATTGTTCTTTCACCCAGCTTGTTTCGAGATTGTGAATATGTTGGACGCCTAGTGTGTTTTGAGCGACGATACTTGTAATCGCTGCCATTCCGTACACACCACATGAATGAAATGATTTTAAATCAGCCATAACACCCGCGCCACCTGTAGGATCTGTTCCTGCGATGGTTAATGCAATTTTAGGTTTATTCATGTTTTTCTCCTCCGAAATTCCATTTTTCATCAATATAAGCCATATTAAAGAAGTTACGTTCATGAATGGTACTTTGTAAGAAATTTTCTTTAATTTCTTCTTTTTGTGCTTTTGTGCATTCTTCTGTTAAACGATCCATTAATTGGTCGAATACTTCTACAAGTGGATCCATTTCATTACTGTAGAAATCGAACCATTTTGCTGTAATTGAGTCTCTATTGAGGGCTGGATCTTTGATTGCACGTTTTGCTACCACTGCATATACGTATGGACAAGGCGCCATCGCTGCTATTGTATATGCTGCATTTTCATGTGCGTAAGCATTGTAGTACATGTGTTTTATATAATGGTCTCCACTAGGTGGCCAAACCTTTTCTTTAACAATTTCATTGTAAGGTTCATTGATATAGTCTGCTAATACTTTATGTGCTTCAACTTCACCTTCTAGCATAAATTCTATTTGCTCTACTAAAAATTTAACATCCTCCATTGTAGGCACTTTAGGTACAAGTAAAGCGTAAAGATTACTAAATTCCTTCAAATAAGACGCATCTGCTCTTAAGTATTGACGGACTGCCTGTTTAGATAGTGTTCCTGCGAGTAAATCTTGAATAAAACCATCATTATAAATATCTTCAATAATTGGTTGTGCTGCTTCCCTTAATTCTTTTGAAAATGTCATTCGTATGCCTCCTTGGATAATAAAAAAACTACTTTCCAACAATGAAAAGTAGCATGATCAAGGCAAAAAGATGCTTATTTGATTATGACTACTTTCCTACGTTGGTACTAACCAAATCAGGTTATAAGGGTCTGAATCACTTCATCTCAGCCAAATGGCTCCCCTAGTAGTTATATTGGTGTATTTCATTTATCACATTATCAAACGAATACCCGTAAATCAATCAAATGGGTTGTAAAACATGAAAAAAACCACCTTCTCATTGAGAGAAGATGGTTAATTGGACTCATAAACTTAAATTATGCAGTTACCCATTGGTTAGCGCCTGCAGTGTTGTATAATTTAACTGCTGCAGCATCTTGTACGCTTTCTGGAGCGTTAGCTGGTGATTGACCTTTATATTGACTTGGAGCTACTGAATCCCAGGTTGATTGTAAGAATTGATATTTACCAGCTGCGCCTGAAGATGGGTTGATTGCATGAATGTCGCCACCTGATTCACGTTGAGCAATTTGTTGTAAATGAGAATTTACATTTACTGATGAACCACTTGATGCTTTACTACTTGAAGTGTTGTTAGATGGTGCACTGTAAGAAGTAGTTGCTTTAGCTTGTGGTTGTTGAGTTTGCTCAGTTTGTGGAGCAGCTGTTTGCTCAGGTTGAGCTTGGTTAGATTGTTGTTGTGCACTTACTTGTTCAGCTGAAGTTTGGTTATTTGAAGCTGAAGCTTGTTCGCTTACATCTTGTTGTGGAGTTGCTTGACCAGTTTGTGCATAGTTCCAGCTCCAGTTATTACCATCTGATTCGAAGTAGTAAGTGAAGCCATTATAATCGAATGTTACGTTATAAGCACCTTCTTGGATAGGGCTTTCGTTTAATGATTGATCATTTGATTGTGCTTTTTGTGCTAATTCTGCTTTATCTACGTTAGTAGCTTCGCTTGCATGAGCGTCATGACCAGCGTTACCTGCTACTACGCCTAATCCTACTGCTAATGATGATGCAATTAATGTTTTTTTCATTATTAAAAATCCTCCTAAAAGTGATTTGTTTTCTTAACTAATTTACAAATACCACTCTAACATCTGAAAATACGGTGTAGGTTACAGTGAAATAAAAAAAACCGTTACTTTTTTACACTCGAATTACACTAAAAATTAATTATAAATAGAATTAAAATTCTACTCAAAACTGTCATGACAGTTTTGAATTTGTCTCGGTTGCAAAATATATCTGTAATATAAATGAAATCTGTCAGATAATTGTATGTATGTTGGAGCTAAAAATAAGGATTTATAAAAGCGACCTATTCTTTAATATTGGCCGATTAAAGTAGGTCGCTTGAGTATAATTGAAAGAAAAGGATAATTTAAGTTTTATTAAAATAAGATGGAGTTTAGGGGGAGTTAATTATTATATATTGATAGTTTCAAATTCGTCTGAGTGATAAGTGTCTTCGTCAAATTGATTTTGAGAGAGAATTTCGTTACTTTTTGTTTTGGGAGACATGAATTTAATCGTTTCTACATATAGTTCGGTTACAAAATGTGTTTGCCCTTCTTTTTCATATTTTCTTGAACGCATTTGTCCAGTTATCCCTACTAAAGTACCTTGACTGGTATATTTTTCAATATTCGTAGCTGTTTTACCAAATGCCTTACACAGTAAATAGTCGCTCGAAACTTCATTATTTTCGTCTTTGTAATTTCTTTCTGTTGCTACACAAAACGTAGCAACTCTACTATCCTCCTTTTCATATATTTGGGCGTCTTTAGTTAACCTACCAACAATTACTATTTTATTTAACATGTGTCACCTCCTTCTTGTAATACATCTTAATTGAGGAGGGATCATTTGGTCAAAGTGACAAATATCCCTAAAACGTTAGCTATTTGTAGTATATTTTTGATATATTTAAAGAAAATAATGATTAAATAAGTTCAACACTGCTTGTAATTTAATTTATTGTATATTTTTAAAAAACAAATGGGATGTGAAATAATGAAGACATTTAAGGCAGTACGATTTCAGATTGTAAATGAAAATGGTGGCGTTTCAGAATATGAAATCGAGGATGGCGTTATTATAAATAAAGAAGGAAGTGGCACAGGCTGGCTACTTGAAATCGTTATTTCAAATGAACACTATGAAACATTTCAAACTTATATGAAAGACCAAAAGTTATTAGATATTAGAGTAGTTATAACAAGACCGGCTAATGATCCTGCACTCTTTGATGCCACTGTCAAAAACGTTGCGAAATTTAAGAAAACAATGTCAGTTGTGTTTGAATGTCATATTTATACTTTAAGACAGGTGTACGCAGAAAGCCTATTAGAAGAGTTAGTTGACGAAGGATTAACAGGAGAAGAACTTAAAAAAACCTTTAACCGAATGATGCAATCTAAACCAAAATTAAAAGATGAAAAATTTGAAAGAAATTAAAATACGGGTTCCTATCGCAAAATAATAGGAACCCGTTTCGTTATATATTGAATTAATTATGCGTCTTGAATAGCAAATGTAAGTTCACAACTACATGCTAATTGACCATCTACTGTAGCTTTGGCAGTACCTTTACCAATAGGACCTTTAATCTTAGTAATTTCTACTTCTAACATTAATGTGTCACCAGGTGTGACTTGCTTCTTAAAGCGACATTTGTCTATTCCAGCGAATAGTGCGATCTTACCTTTATTCTCTTCATTATTTAACATTGCTACAGCACCAGTTTGAGCTAATGCTTCAGTAATTAGTACTCCTGGCATTACTGCATAATCAGGAAAATGCCCTTGGAAAAATGGTTCGTTACCAGAAACTTGTTTTAACCCTACACATCTCTTACCTTCTTCGTATTCAACTACTCTATCAATCAATAAGAATGGCTGTCTATGTGGGATAATTTGTTTAATTTGATTATAGTCAAAAATTGTTTCCATTATGTTAAACCTCCGAAACTTGAAACTTTGTTGTATTCATTTTAATCATTGACACGTTGGATATCTGCACCAAGATCTTTTAATTTACCATGTAAATTGACATAGCCTCTGTCTAGATGTTTAAGTTCAGTCACTTGTGTCGTACCATCTGCTACTAAGCCAGCTAAGATTAACGCTGCTGCAGCTCTTAAATCAGTTGCTTTAACTTGTGCCCCTTGTAATTGACTTTTGCCTTCAATTTTGGCACTTCTTCCTTCAACATTAATATTTGCATTCATTCTTCTAAATTCAGCTACATGCATGAATCTATTTTCGAAGACTGTTTCAGTAATAACTTTATGGCCATTTGCAGTAAGTAATAAAGCCATCATTTGTGATTGCATATCTGTTGGGAACCCTGGATGAGGTAATGTTTTAACGTCAACAGGATTTAAATCACCTTCTGCAGAAACACGAATGCCATCTTCTTTATAATCTAAATTGACGCCCATTTCTTCTAATTTATAAACTAGGCTCGCCATATGTTCTTTAATAGCGCCACGTACAAAGATGTCTCCTCTTGTAATAGCACCTGCAATTAAAAGTGTACCTGCTTCAATTCTGTCAGGAATAATTGAATGTTCGACACCATGTAACTTTTCAACACCATGAATCGTAATGGTATCTGTTCCTGCGCCTGTAATTTTACCGCCCATTTCATTAATGTAGTTAGCTAAATCGACAATTTCAGGTTCTTTAGCTGCATTCTCTATAATGGACTTTCCAGATGCTAATGACGCTGCCATAATAATATTCTGAGTAGCACCTACACTTGGGAAATCTAAATGAATTTGTGTACCTTTTAATCCGTATTTGGCGTTTGCATAGATATTACCATTTTCTAAGTGAATCTCAGCACCTAGTGCTTCGAACCCTTTAATATGTTGTTCAATCGGTCTACTTCCAATTGCGCATCCTCCTGGTAGTGCTACAATTGCATGACCAAGTCTTGCTAACAATGGTCCCATTACTAGAATACTCGCTCTCATTTTACTCACGTATTCATATGGCGCTTCCTCATTTAGCTTTTTAGTTGCATCAACAGTCACAGCATTTTCTTCTTTATGATAAGAAACATCTGCGTTAAGTGTTGATAGAACATTATTAATCGTTTCTACATCGCTTAAAGCTGGAACATTAACAAGTTTACTTTCACCCTCTGAAGCTAGTAAAGAAGCTGTTAAAACTGGTAATACCGCATTTTTTGCTCCTTCAACTTTTACTTCACCTGTTAATCGATTTCCACCTTTGATTACTATTTTATCCATCTTTAATCCTCCACTTATAACTCCTATTACTTCTTCATTTCCCTGATTATTTATTTAATATTCATTCTATAATTATATCCATTATTCAATATAAATAACAGTTTTAGAATTACTTTAATAAATATTTAACTTGAGTTGAATATTGTAATAAATCAACAATAAAATTACTTACTGAAGTTCCTAATAAAATCGCTACGAATATCATACAGACTTGCACTTGTAATGCATAACCTTTTTTGAAAAATTGGTCTAATCTAATAGAGTTTAAAGCCCAATAAGCTATGCAAATACATATGACGTGTAAGAAAAGATGTACAATTGCAAATTGACTCAGATAATCCATATTAAACTCCTTCGCAAGATTACTGTATAACATTGTACACGAAATAACGTGATAAAGATACTTTAATAAATGAGTAAATAAAGATGAATGGTATTTAGAATTTAAAAAAGGTTCGAAAGCGTTGCTCACGCCATCGAACCTTTTTGATTATTATTTAAACTCAGCCACACGTAAACGGTTGTTAGCACGTTCTAACGCTCTTTTGGCTCTATTAATGTCACTATTATCATCATCATTTTCTAAATGTGATTCTGCTCTCGACTTAGCTAATTTAGCTCTCTCAACATCGATTTCGTTAGCAGCTTCTGCTGTTTGGACGATAATTGATAATTTATGTTGTCTAACTTCAACAAAACCATCACTAACTGCTACATATTCATTACCATTGTGAAAGTTAACTTTAACATAGCCAGTTTTTAATGCGGCAACTGTTGGAATGTGTCCACTCATGATACCCATTTCACCAGCTGTCGTTTGTAATACAGCTAGTTCTACATCTTCACGATCGTAGACAGAACCATTAGGAGTGACAATATTTAGGCTTAATGTATTCATTATCCATACCTCCTAATTATTAGACTTCAACACCCATATCTTTGGCTTTTTCAATTACGTCTTCCATACTACCTAATAAACGGAAAGCATCTTCTGGAATATGGTCATATTTACCATCTAAAATATCTCTGAAATCAGATACTGTCGTTTTTACAGGTACATAAGAACCTTTTTGACCAGTGAATTGTTCAGCTACGTGGAAGTTTTGTGATAAGAAGAATTGAATTCTACGTGCACGTTCTACAGTTTGTTTATCTTCATCAGATAATTCATCCATACCAAGAATAGCAATGATATCTTGTAATTCTCTGTATTTTTGTAATGTAGATTGAACTTCACGCGCTACATCGTAATGTTCTTGACCAACGATTGATGGTTCTAAAGCTCTTGAAGTTGAAGCCAATGGATCTACCGCTGGATAGATACCCATCTCAGTTAATTTACGCTCTAAGTTAGTTGTTGCATCTAAGTGAGCGAAAGTTGTAGCTGGCGCAGGGTCAGTGTAGTCATCGGCAGGTACGAATACTGCTTGGATAGACGTTACAGAACCTTTATTAGTTGAACTAATACGTTCTTGTAATTGACCCATTTCAGTAGCAAGTGTTGGTTGGTAACCAACGGCTGAAGGCATACGTCCTAATAATGCAGACACCTCAGAACCAGCTTGAGTAAATCTGAAGATGTTATCAATGAATAATAACACGTCTTGACCTTCTTCATCACGGAAGTATTCTGCCATTGTTAAACCTGATAATGCTACACGCATACGTGCACCTGGTGGCTCGTTCATTTGACCGAATACCATCGCTGTTTTCTTAATTACACCACTGTCGCTCATTTCATAATAAAGGTCGTTACCTTCACGTGTACGTTCACCTACACCGGCGAATACAGAAATACCACCGTGTTCTTGAGCGATGTTATTGATTAATTCTTGGATTAAAACTGTTTTACCAACTCCGGCACCACCGAATAATCCAATTTTACCACCTTTGATGTAAGGTGCTAATAAGTCTACTACTTTAATACCAGTTTCTAAGATTTCTACTTTAGTAGATAATTCATCGAAGCCAGGTGCTTGTCTATGAATAGGATCGCGACGTACTGAATCATCAATTTTTTCGTCTAAATCGATTGTTTCTCCTAATACGTTAAATACTCTTCCTAAAGTTGCATCACCAACAGGTACACTGATATCTTTACCTGTATTTTTAACTTCCATACCTCTTTGAACGCCGTCAGTTGAGTCCATAGCGATTGTACGTACAACATCATCACCTAATTGAAGAGCAACTTCAAGAGTTAAATGAAGCGTGCCATCTTCTTTAGGAACTTCGATGTGTAGGGCATTGTTAATATCAGGAACTTCATTATGTTCAAAACGAACATCGATTACTGGACCCATAACTTGAGTTACACGGCCAATTCCCATGTTGATTTCCTCCTTTTAATATTATTCAAGAGCTGCTGAACCACCAACAATTTCAGTAATTTGTTGAGTGATCGCTGCTTGTCTCGCTCTATTGTATTCTAATGATAGATCATCAATAAGTTCAGTCGCATTATCAGAAGCATTTTTCATTGCAGTCATACGAGAAGCATGCTCACTAGCTTTAGCATCTAGGATAGTACCGTAGATTAAGCTTTCAACGTATTGCGGTAGAATAACGCTTAAAATAGATTCTTTATCTGGTTCAAATTCATAAGATGACATTTGACCATGACCTTGGCTAGAATCTTCTTGAGATAATGGTAAAACTTGTTTTGTTGTTGGTTTATTTTCTAAAACACTCACATAGTGACTATAGTAAATAGTTAATTCGTCAATATTTTCTTCACTATATAAATCAATCGCATGTTTCGCAATCGCTTGAACTGATTTAAATGAAGGTTGATCTGGTAAATCTACTAAAGAACTTTCGATTTCATAACCTCTATTGTTAAAGAAATCTACACCTTGTTGACCTAAAACAATAATACTGTATTCACTATTATCTTTGTGTTTAGATTTAATATCATTCACTAAGCTTTTTAATACGTTCGTACTATATGCTCCTGCTAAACCTTTATCACTCGTAATAATTAAATAACCACTACGTTTAACATCTCTTGGTTTAAGCATAGGATGATTTGAAGAACTATTTGCACCTGCTACTGCTGTAATAGCATCTTGCATTTTCTCCATGTAAGGTCTGAACTGTTTAGTATTTTTCTCAGCTCTACGTAATTTAGAACTAGATACCATGTTCATGGCCTTAGTAATTTGTTTCATCTTTTTTGTCGATTTTATTCGATTATCTATCTCTTTTAGAGAGCCCATTATCTCACCACCTTATTATTTAGAGTATTAACGCTTCACTTTAAACTTTCAAAATGAAGTGACGTTTTAAATGTACTCTCAATTTCGCAGTTACATTCTATTTAGGTAGAATTATTGTTCTGATTTATTAAAACTTTTTTTGAATTCTGTAATAGCAGAATCAAATTTATCAGCATCTGGTAAAGCACCAGTTTCTCTGATTTCACTTAATAATTCAGTTGCATTCGCATCTGCCCAGTGGTTTAATTCATCTTCAAATCGAGTGATATCTTCCACAGGAATATCGTCTAAATAACCTTTTGTTAATGCATAAATAATTAACACTTGATATTCAACAGGTAGAGGATGGTTTTGGTCTTGTTTTAAGACTTCTACAGTACGTTTACCACGTTCTAATTTTTGTGCAGTAAATTCATCTAAATCAGAACCAAATTGTGCGAATGATTCTAACTCACGGTAAGAAGCTAAATCTAAACGTAACGTTCCGGCTACTTTTTTCATAGCTTTGATTTGAGCTGAACCACCAACACGAGATACTGATTGTCCAGCGTTAATAGCTGGTCTTACACCAGAGAAGAACAGGTCTGATTGTAAGAAGATTTGTCCATCAGTAATTGAAATAACGTTAGTTGGTACATACGCTGAAATGTCACCAGCTTGCGTTTCGATAATTGGTAATGCTGTAATTGAACCGCCACCTAACTCATCATTAAGTTTAGCTGCTCTTTCTAATAATCTACTATGTAAGTAGAATACATCACCTGGGTACGCTTCACGACCTGGAGGTCTACGTAATAGTAATGATAATTCACGGTAAGCTGCTGCTTGTTTAGTTAAATCATCATATACGATAAGAACATGTTTACCATTAAACATGAACTCTTCACCCATAGTTACACCAGCATAAGGTGCAATATATAGTAATGGAGCTGGATCAGCTGCTGAAGCTGATACAACGATTGTGTAATCTAAAGCTCCGGCTTGTCTTAATTTTTCTACATTTGCACGAACTGTTGAATCTTTTTGACCAATTGCAACATAGATACAAATCGTATCTTGGTCTTTTTGGTTAAGAATTGAGTCGATAGCAACAGTTGTTTTACCAGTTTGACGGTCACCGATAATTAACTCACGTTGACCGCGACCAATTGGTACTAATGCATCGATTGCTTTAATACCAGTTTGTAATGGTTGATCAACTGATTTACGATCCATAACACCAGTTGCTTTTTTCTCAACTGGACGTGTTTTAGTTGAATTAATAGGACCTTGCCCATCAATAGGTTGACCAAGTGGATTAACGACTCTTCCGATTAATTCGTCTCCTACTGGTACTTCCATAATACGACCTGTACGTTTAACTTCGTCACCTTCACTAATTTCGTTGTATGGTCCTAAAATAACCACACCAACATTAGACTCTTCAAGGTTTTGCGCTAAACCTAGCACGCCGTTGTGGAATTCTACTAGCTCACCAGCCATAACGTCGTTTAATCCGTGAATTAATGCAATACCATCACCAATTTGAAGTACAGTACCGACATCAGTTACGGACATTTCAGACTCATAATTTTCAATCTGTGAGCGAAGTAATGCACTGATTTCTTCAGCTTTTATGGCCATCTATGTCACTCCTCTTTAAATATTAGTTAGCTCTTTCAAATTTTCTTTGTAATTGAACAAGGTCATTTTTAACACTACCGTCCATCACAGTTGTACCGACCTTCACTCTAAATCCACCGATTAAATCTGGATTGATTTTAGTGCTTACAATTACTCTAGATAAATGTGTTTGATTCTTAATTAATTGTTCGATTCTTGATAATTCATCTTCACTTAATTCATAAGTTGACTCTACAATTGCAAAGTCTTGATTGTAGTGTGCATTATATAAGCTTTGAAAAGCTCTAAATACATCTTCAATACATGATAAATGACGGTTATCTGCTAAAACTTTTAGCGTGTTAACAACATATTCATTTGCACCGCTATAAACCTCATTAACGAACGTTTTACGTTCATTTGCTGTTAATGAAGGGTTACTATCAATCGCTTTTAAACTTTTAATGTAGTCAAAAGATGAATGACTAATCGTTTCTAAATCTTCATATACTACATATAATTGATTTGTATCGTTAGAGACATCAAATAATGCTTTGGCATATTTTTTTGCTACCTTTACCATTATTTATCCCCTGCCTCTTTTAAATACTTTTCAACTAATGCTTTTTGATCTTGCTCTGAAATTTCTTTTCTAAGAACTTTAGATGCGATTAATACTGATAGTTCAGATACTTGATTGTTGATATCAGCAAGCGCACGTTCTTTTTGACTGTTAATTTCACTTTGAGCAGTTTCAATCATGCCGTTAGCTCTTACGTTTGCTTCATGAATAATTTCTTCATGTTGCTTACGAGCTTGAATCTTAGCATCGTCTAAGATTTTTTGAACTTCATCTTGAGTCTCTTTAAGTGTCTTTCTATTTTCTTCTTCAAGTTTTTGAGCGTTAACTTTAGCTTGTTCAGCATCGTCGATATCTTTATTGATATCACGCTCACGTTTGTCCATTACTTCTTTTAATGGACCCCAAGCAAATTTCTTTAATAGTGCAAGTAGTACTACGAATGTGGCTATAGTTACAAGCATTGTTCCCCATTGTACACCTGCACCTAGAACGAATGTATTAGCTGTTGCAGTCACGGGCTCATGACACTCCTTTCGTCGATATAATCACTAAGCTATAAAAAAACAAAACGAACGGCGATAGTCTTGTAACAGACTTCGCCTTAATATGTCTTATCCAGCAAATGTCATGAACGCAATTACAACACCGATGATAGGTAAAGCCTCAACTAAACCAACACCAATGAACATGATACCCATTAATTGACCACGTGCTTCTGGTTGACGTGCTACACCTTCAACTGTTCTAGATACGATAAGACCGTTACCGATACCTGCACCTAATGCTGATAAACCAATTGCGATTGCCGCTGCGATTAAATTCATAATAAATTTTCCTCCTAAGAATTGTATATAATTATTAAATTAATTTAGTGTCCATCTGCCACTTTATGTGACATGTAAACCATTGAAAGCATAATGAAGATATACGCTTGGATTGTGCCAACAAAGATTGAGAAAGCTTGCCAAACGATTAAACCTGGAATACTAATAATCCAACCCCATGCTGGTTGTTCGAAAATTAATCCTGCTAGTAAACTTAGTAGTAATTCACCAGCAAAGATATTCCCATAAAGTCGTAAACCTAACGTTAATGTAGATGTAAATTCTTCAAATACATTAATGATTGCAAGTGGCCAGAAAGGTTTAAAGTATCCAGCTGCATATGCTTTAGGTCCACGCATTTTAATACCATAAAAATGCGTTAGTAAAATCATAGTTGTAGATAAAGTAAGAGTTACCGTTGCATCAGCTGTCGGTGATTTCCACCACAGATAATGATTGTTAGTAACAATAGCGAATGGTAAACCAAGCATATTGGCTACAAAGATGAACAGAATTAATGTCACTGCTAAGAAGTGGAAGTGGCCACCTTTTTTCCAAGCCATGTTACTTTCAATGATACCTCTTACAAAATCAAATACCCATTCAATGAAGTTTTGCTTTCCAGTTGGTCGTTTTTTAAGATTACGTGTACATATTATAGCTATGATGAAAACCAAAATCGCTGTAATAACTACCATCATAACACTGGCCATGTCAAAGACGATATCGAATCCAAACACGTTCCAACTGACGAGTGGGGATTTGTGATCCATAAACTCACCTCTTTCATATTAAATTTTTACTCCCTTTTAAGTAGAGGGCGCAATATGATTACAATATAAGAAATCATTAAACCAATTAATACACCTATGATATTGATGTGATCCTTAAAGAAAAACCATAACAAACACGCAATGATTGCTACTAAATATCTCCAAATATTGCCCGTTGATATATGTATAGCATCTTTCTCTTTAGCCTTTGCCAAATAGCTTTCAAAGATGTATGTATTAACCAAAGAACCACATGCACCTATCAATAAACCTAAAATAAAAGGGTGGGGTACAATTAGATACAATATCCCAAGTATTATCAAGAGATAGAGATAATATTGGATATATTGTTTGAAAATGATGTAGAATCGACTCATTTATATGCCTCCGAGTGTCTTATACCAATCATGTAAACCGTTCCACTCATACAATCTAAATGATAATACAGGCTATTGTACGGTGTCAATTCCATTCAAAGTCTTGTTAAATTTTAAGACATTTTCGTCACAAAATATTCACAAAATATATCAATGCAATTTTTTCGTTATTTAAAATGATTAGGTTTTTTATCTAATAAGCCAAAGTAGAATTTGATATGCTCCACAATTCTTAAACTAGCTTTGCCGTCTCCATATGGATTCATTGCATGGCTCATTTTGTTATAAACAATATCATTATCTAATAATTGTTTCGTTGTGTTATAAACTTGTTGCTCATCGGTACCCACAACTTTCAAGGTGCCTGCCTCTACCCCCTCAGGTCGTTCAGTCGTCTCTCTAAGCACAAGGACTGGTTTATGCAATGATGGCGCTTCTTCTTGAATACCACCTGAATCTGTCATAATAAGATATGCATGTTTCGCAAAATTATGAAAATCAACAACATCTAACGGTTCAATGAGTTCTATACGTTCATGATTGCCTAAGTATGTTTCAGCTAATTCTCTTACTTTAGGATTCATGTGTACTGGATATACTAAAGCTAAATCATCGTAATCTTCAATTAACCTTTTCACTGCTTTAAACACATTTTTCATTGGTTGACCAATATTTTCTCTTCTGTGTGCAGTAAGTAGAATAAACTTTTTATTTCTATGTTTATCAATAATTTGAGATGTATACTGATCATCAATTGTATAATCCATTGCATCAATAGCTGTATTACCTGTGACAACTACTTTGTCAGAAGCCTTACCTTCATTAATTAAATTCGTTGCTGCATTAAGAGTTGGGGCAAAATGCAAGTCTGCCATTACCCCAACCATTTGTCTGTTCATCTCCTCAGGAAATGGAGAATACTTATCGTAACTTCTTAAACCAGCTTCAACATGAGCGATTGGTGTTTGATTATAAAATGCAGCAAGTGCTCCTGAGAATGTAGTGACTGTATCACCGTGTACAAGAACCATATCTGGCACTTCAGATTTAATTATGTCCTCAAGTTGAACCATCGATTTCGATGTAATACCAGACAATGTTTGCCCTGTTTTCATGATATTTAAATCATAATGAGGAACGATATTAAACGTCTTCAAAACTGAATCAAGCATTGCTCTATGTTGTGCTGTAACAACAACTATAGGCTCCAACTCAGGATCTTTTTCTAATGCTTTTACAAGTGGTGCCATCTTAATAGCTTCAGGTCTTGTTCCGAAAATGGTCATAATTTTTTTCTTCAAAAATATCTATCTCCGAATCTATTATTTAGTACCAAACAATCTATCACCAGCATCACCTAAACCAGGTGTAATGTATGCTTTATCATTTAGCTTTTCATCAAGTGCTGCGATATAAATGTCAACATCAGGATGTGCTTCTTGCATCTTTTCAACACCTTCGGGTGCAGCGATTAAGCACATAAAACGAATACTTTTCGCACCACGTTGTTTTAATGATGAAATGGCTTCTATAGCTGAAGCGCCTGTTGCTAACATTGGATCAACAACAATAATTTGTCTCTCATCGATATCTTGAGGTAATTTGGCAAAGTACTCTACAGCTTTAAGTGTTTCTGGGTCTCTGTACAAGCCAATATGCCCTACTCTTGCAGCAGGAACTAAGCTTAATACGCCATCAGTCATTCCTAAACCTGCTCTCAAAATAGGTACAACAGCCAATTTTTTACCTGCTAAGCGCTTAGCTGTCATTTTGGTTACAGGTGTTTGAATTTCAACATCTTGTAACTCTAAATCTCTAGTTACTTCATAAGCCATCAACATGCCTACTTCATCTACAAGCTCTCTGAATTCTTTCGTACCAGTATGAGCGTCTCTAATATAGCTTAATTTGTGTTGAATTAACGGATGATCAAAAACATGTACTTTACTCATTTTCATATTCCTCCAATGTGTTTATCTATTATTCATATAGTGGATATTTTGAAGTAAGGGCGTGTACTCTTTCTTTAGCTTCATTGAGTTTAGCTTCATCATCTGTATGTTTTAAAGCTAAGCTAATGATTCTTGCTACTTCCTCAAATGCTGATTCATCGAAACCACGTGTTGTTGCTGCAGGTGTTCCAAGTCTAATACCACTTGTAACAAATGGCTTTTCTTGATCAAATGGAATCGTATTCTTATTACAAGTAATGCCTACTTTATCAAGTGTTTCTTCTGCTACTTTACCAGTAATATTAATAGAACCTTTAACATCAACAGCTACTAAATGGTTATCTGTGCCACCTGAGACAACTCTAAACCCTTCATCTATTAAAGTTTTAGACAAAGCTTGAGCATTTTTAATGACTTGTTGTTGATAAACTTTAAAGTCGCTATGCAATGCTTCTCCAAATGCTACGGCTTTAGCAGCAATTACGTGTTCTAAAGGTCCACCTTGAATGCCAGGGAAGATTGTCTTATCTATGTCTTTCTTATACTCTTCTTTACATAAAATCATACCCCCACGAGGTCCACGTAAAGTTTTATGTGTCGTAGTCGTAACAAAATCAGCATATTCCACAGGGTTAGGATGTAAACCAGCTGCTACTAATCCAGCAATATGTGCCATATCTACCATTAATTTAGCGCCAACTTCGTCCGCAATCTCTTTAAACTTTTTGAAGTCAATCGTTCTTGAATATGCAGAAGCTCCAGCGACAATTAATTTTGGTTTATGTTCTAAAGCTAATCGACGTACTTCGTCATAATTAATACGTTCAGTTTCTTTATCTACACCATATTCAACGAAATTATAGAATTTACCACTGAAATTCACTGGTGAGCCATGTGTTAAATGACCTCCATGACTTAAGTTCATTCCTAAAACAGTATCTCCCATTTCAATGGCTACTAGATATACAGCCATATTGGCTTGAGAACCTGAATGAGGTTGCACATTTACATGTTCAGCACCAAATAATGCTTTAGCACGGTCGATTGCAACAGTTTCAGTTACATCTACATACTCACAACCACCATAGTAACGGCGACCAGGATATCCTTCTGCATATTTATTTGTTAAAACTGAGCCTTGTGCTTCCATAACAGCTTCAGATACAAAATTCTCAGATGCAATTAATTCAATATTTCCGTTTTGACGGTTGTACTCCTTTTGAATTGCTTCAAAAATAACTTTATCCTGTTTTTCGATATAAGACATAAAAAATCCCCTTCTTCCTTAATATTAATGATATTTAGCACGTTCGCCACCAATTTTCTTAGGTCTTGATGTTGCTATGGTAACGATAGCTTCTCCAACTTGTTTAACACTTGTTCTAACTGGAACACAAACATGTTTAATATGCATACCAATTAATGTTTGACCAATATCTATACCTTTTGGAACAGTAATATGTTCTACTACAATTGGATCTTTCATATGTTGATAAGCATAAGTGGATAAACTTCCACCTGCATGTACATCTGGAACAACAGTAACTTCTTCCATAGTCAGTGGGTTGAAATTTGTGCTTTCCATTGTAATCGCCCTATTGATATGTTCACATCCTTGAAAGACAAACGACACGCCTGTATCCTTTTCAATTTGTTTCAATGCTTCAAAAATTTCTTTAGCAATATCCATTGATCCCACTGAACCAATTTTTTCGCCAATCACTTCTGAAGTTGAACATCCAATGATACACAATTCGCCTTTCTTAAAGAACGACATATCTTTTAGTTCGTCAAGCAGTTTTTGTAAATCACGCATTTGAACCCACCCCTTTGTATAAAATAAAAAGGAACATAGCAAACTTGCTATACTCCCTAATTATAACTTATTTAAAGCCTAACATATACTAATTATATATAATTTAATCCCGAGTGGTTTTCATTTTCTTAACTAAATCGTAAATCTTGTGATACGTTTGTTCATATACTTCTGCAGGAGCCCCATAAGGATCTGCAATTTCACCATTAACATTGACGTATTCATTGAGTGTATAAACATTTGAATGCTGACCATATTGTGCCATAATCAATTCTTTATGAGATTTAGACATCGTTAAAATTAAATCCGCTTCTAAATCATCTATGCCTAACTGTTGGGCATTCGTAGGTTCAGGCAAATGATGATCATGAATAAGTTGTAACGATGCTTCTGAAATAGCTTGTCCATCCATCGCAAATAATCCACGTGATTGAATATCATCATTTGGCAATAACTTTTTAGCAATACTTTCTGCCAATGGACTACGACATGTATTTCCTGTACATACAAATATGATTTTCATAGCGTATCACCTTTAATTATTTCATTACCTGCTGCTTTGAGCATTCTATTCATAATTGCCTCAGATTGATCCTTTTTTTCAAATCCGAAAATAAAAGCACGTTGAATGTCACTAGAGCGATCTATTGAATGCAAGATGCTATATAAATTGTGGTTAGCAGTTTTAATATCTTGAGCATTCTTACATAAAGAAATGAACTGTGCACTTTCCGGTAGTAAAGATTTCATACTTTCAGGAAAAATAAAAGCAGTATCTTTCCATTTCTCATTATTATCAATTTTATGATTTAAATTTTCAATAATTGTAAGAGGAGTATCTGGCGAATAATGTTTATATTTCATACCTGGCGCAATAGGCTTTTCATTTTCAGTAAAATGAATATCTTGCACACTTTCTGGTAAGACTTTCTCAATCATCTCTTTCGTTACTGAGCCTGGACGTGCAATGCGAAATGGAAACTGCGTGCAATCAAGAACTGTACTTTCGAGTCCTTCTTCACTTTGATCACCGTTTACAATACCGTCAATTTTATGATTTAAGTCATGAAACACATGGTCAAATGTCGTAGGTGATGGGCGACCACTTAAGTTAGCACTTGGTGCAGCAATGGGTTCATCTATAACTTGAAGTAACGCTCTTCCTATTTTATGACTAGGCATACGAACAGCAATGGAATTCAATCCCCCCGTTACTGTTTCACATAAATAACCTGATTTAAGCGGTAAAATAAAGGAAATAGGCCCAGGCCAAAATGCTTCCATTAGTTTTGAAACACGTTCATCAATATGTTCAACAAATTTATCCAGTTGTTTTCTATGATGCACATGAACAATTAAAGGATTGTCAGAAGGTCGACCCTTAGCTTCATAAATCTTTTTCACTGCTTCTTCATCTTTTGCATTTGCACCTAACCCATATACCGTCTCCGTTGGAATCGCTACTAATCCACCTTTAATCACGGTATCTTTAATATCATTTATATATGGATATTGATGTAAGTTATCTTTAAAGGCCCGAACATCCCAAATGTGAGTTTCCATTTTCTTCACCTCTTTCTAATTTATATCATGTACGGAAAAAAGAGTGGAACTTAATTCAGTTAGTCGTTTGTTGAATTTAAAGTCCCACCCATCTTATATTTATAATCATTAT
Source organism: Staphylococcus caprae (assembly GCF_002902725.1). GTDB lineage: Bacteria > Bacillota > Bacilli > Staphylococcales > Staphylococcaceae > Staphylococcus > Staphylococcus caprae. Next base: position 12,198 of record NZ_PPRT01000033.1, on the reverse strand, counting down.
ATTAGTAACACAACATATGGTTAAACATTTTTTATTTATTGAAACCACGATTAAATATACACTTAACAATTGAAAGTTGAACTACCATTTAATAGATACGATACGCTGGTGCCCATTAATGTCTCGTATCACTTCTACGTTTTTGTTTGGATACATTGTTGTCACGATTGACTTCAATTTTTCACCTTGATTATAACCAATTTCAAAAACAACATGTCCATTTTCATTCATTACTTGTGGTAAATCTTTTAAGATGTCCTCGTAAATAGCATAGCCTTTATTTTCAGCAAAAAGTGCATGGTGAGGTTCAAATTGAAGTACCGTATCATCCATGTCTTTAGATTCCGCTTCATCAATATAAGGAGGATTCGAAATTAAGCCATCCACTTTAATCCCCTTCTCAATTAATGGCTTTAACGCATTTCCTTGAAGAAAGTGAATATCTTGTTGATGGGTGTCCGCATTGTTTCTAGCCACATTTAAAGTATCTTCATATAAATCTGTAGCGTAGACATCTAAATCAGGGCGAAGCAATTTCAGAGTGATAGCAATTGCACCACTACCTGTTCCTATATCTACTACACCATCTTTATTACGACATAATTTAAGAAAATGAAGCATTACTTCTTCAGTTTCCGGACGTGGGATAAGACAGTTGGCATCAACTTTATACTTATATCCATAAAATGATTGAAAACCTACAATATATTGAATCGGTTCTCCTTTCAACATTCTATGTAGCGCTAAATCAAATTTCGAAATATCAGCCTGTGACATTAATTCTTGACTATGAATAAGATAATCTGTCCTAGACCATTGAAAAACATCTAAGAATAACCATTCTGCTCTACTTTGTTCATATCCTTTATCTAAAGTGAGTTGGATAGCTTCTTCAAGCTTTTCTCTATAATTCACCATTATTTAATTCTTTCAATTTCTCAGTTTGTTCAGAAAGTGTGAGCGCGTCGATAATCTCATCTAAATGTCCTTCCATGATTTGGCCGAGCTTTTGCAGTGTTAAACCAATACGGTGGTCAGTCACACGACTTTGTGGGTAATTATAAGTTCTAATACGTTCAGAACGGTCCCCTGTCCCTACTGCCGACTTTCTTTGAGATGCATATTTTTGTTGCTCTTCTTGTAATTTCATATCATATAAACGTGCTTTCAACACTTTCATTGCTTTTTCACGGTTTTGAATTTGAGATTTCTCAGAAGATGTCGCAATTACACCCGTTGGTAAGTGAGTAATACGGACAGCTGAGTCAGTTGTATTGACGTGCTGACCACCCGCACCACTTGAACGATACGTATCAATTTTCAAGTCTTCATTGCGTATTTCAATTTCAACATCCTCTACTTCAGGTAGAACTGCTACTGTAGCAGTAGATGTATGAATACGACCACCTGATTCTGTTTCTGGTACACGTTGCACACGATGTGCCCCATTTTCAAATTTCAATTTACTATATGCACCACTACCAGATACTGAAAAACTGATTTCTTTATAACCACCATGATCACTTTCTGATGCTTCGACTATTTCAGTCTTAAAGCCATTTGCTTCGGCATATTTAGAGTACATTCTCATTAAATCTCCGGCAAAAATGGCTGCCTCATCTCCTCCAGCAGCAGCACGAATCTCAACGATAACGTCTTTTTCATCATTTGGATCTTTAGGTATTAATAAAATTTTCAGTTCTTCTTCCATTTCTGGTAATTCATTTTTTAATGCAGCACTTTCTTCTTTAAGCATCTCTACTTCTTCTTTATCAGAAGTTTCTCTTAACATTTCTTCGATATCTTCTAATTCTTCTTTTTTCGATTTATAACTACGATAAACATCTACCGTTTTCTGTAAATCTGCTTGTTCTTTAGAATACTTTCTTAATTTATCTGAATCATTGACAACATCAGGGTCACTTAACATTTCATTTAATTGTTCATATCGCTCTTCAACTATATCTAATTGATCAAACACTACATTTCCTCCTTCTCATTTTCACTTGGAGCCACAATATGATGCGCTCTACAACGTGGTTCGTAACTTTCATTCGCACCAACTAATATAATAGGATCATCAATTTTAGCTGGTTCACCATTGATTAATCGTTGCGTACGGCTTGATGGTGAGCCACAAACGGCACATACCGCTTGCAGTTTAGTTACCTGTTCACTTACCGCTAATAACTTTGGCATAGGTTCAAATGGTTCTCCCCTAAAATCCATATCAAGACCTGCTACAACAACTCTATGACCATTTTCAGCAAGTTGTTCTGCTATATTGACAATCTCATCATCAAAGAATTGCACTTCATCTATACCGATAACATCTACATTGTTTAAATCTTGATTTAAAATTTCTCTAGCCGTAGAAATATTTATCGCTTCAATCTCATTACCATCATGGGAGACGACCTTTTCTTTATGGTAACGATCATCAATTGCCGGTTTGAACACGACTACTTTCTGTTTCGCATAAATCCCACGTCTTAATCGACGTATTAACTCCTCGGATTTACCACTAAACATACTTCCAGTAATAGTTTCAATCCATCCGGAATGGTACGTTTCATACATTGAGAGTTCCACCTTTTTTCAAAACATAATCGCTTAATTATATCATATTTTTTATGTAGTTAAATGCATTTTCAAAGTATTATTCTAAATTAAGCAATGATACTCACTTATTACAAACAATTTAGGAACTTAACTCTCAACCCTCATTTATTGTAACGAAATTATCCAAAATAAAAAAACTGTCTACAATCCCATAATAATGGATACGTAGACAGTTGAAATTCAAAATTAGTTGTTGTTTGATTTGAAACCAAACTTTTTGTTGAAGCGTTCCACACGACCATCCGCAGCAGCGAATTTTTGACGGCCAGTATAGAATGGATGTGAATCAGAAGATACGTCTAAACGAATAACTGGGTATTCATTTCCATCTTCCCATTCCATAGTTTCTGAAGATGTTTTAGTAGAACCACTTAAGAATTTAAAGTTTGTAGTTGTATCTAAAAAGATAACTTTGTGGTATTCAGGATGAATTCCTTGTTTCATTTCTTTCAGCTCCTTTGCCCTGAACCATCTGGAACAGAGTTATTTGTGAGTTTTTTACCCAATACTGTGTAATTATAATAGGAATCAATTTAAAACGCAACCCTTTATCAATATTCGTTAGATAATTGGCTTACCTGTTTTCGTGCTTTCTTCGGCTGATTTTTGTAATTGAGTGAAAAATTCTTTATTATTTTTCGAGCGTTTTAATTTTCGGATGAAGCGTTCTGTAAAATCAGTAGAGTCTGTAAATAAATTACGTAATTGCCATAATGAATCGAGTTCGGCTTTCGAAATAAGTAATTCTTCTTTACGCGTAGAACTTCTACCAATATCAATGGCTGGGAATATTCTACGTTCTGATAATTTACGATCAAGATGAAGTTCCATGTTTCCTGTACCTTTGAATTCTTCGTAAATCATATCATCCATTCTTGATCCAGTTTCAACAAGTGCTGTAGCTAAAATAGTTAAGCTTCCCCCTGCTTCAATATTTCTCGCTGCACCGAAAAAGGCTTTCGGTTTATGAAGAGACGCTGGATCTAAACCACCAGATAACGTTCGACCACTTGGTGGTATAACAAGGTTGTATGCACGAGCTAAACGTGTAATTGAATCCATTAAGATGATGACATCTTCACCAATTTCAACCAAACGCTTGGCACGCTCTAGTAATAATTCAGCTACTTTAACGTGATGTTCTGGCGGCTCATCGAATGTAGAATGTACAACTTCCGCAGATTCAACAGATCTTTCAATATCTGTCACTTCTTCTGGACGCTCGCCTACAAGTAAAATAAAGAGTTTTGCTTCTGGTTTATTCGCTGCAATCGCATTTGCAATTTCTTTTAATAAACTTGTTTTACCAGCTTTAGGCGGAGCTACGATTAACCCACGTTGACCTAAACCAATCGGCGTCACTAAATCCATAATACGAGTAGAATAATTAGTTGGAGCTGTTTCTAATAAGATTCTTTCTTCAGGATATAGAGGTGTTAACGCTTGGAAGTGAGGACGTTTTTTTACTTCTTCTGCATTCTGATCATTAACAAAGTCAACTTGGAGTAATCCATAATATTTCTCATTGTCTTTAGGCTTACGGACTTTACCAGTTACTTTATCGCCACGTTTAATTTCAAAACGTCGAATTTGGCTGGCAGAAATATAAATATCTTTCTCACCTTTAGAATAGTTGACTGTTCTAAGGAAACCATATCCATCTTGTTGTATATCATCCAAGATACCTTCCATGTAGTAATTGCCATCTTTCTCCATTTGAGCTTCCATGATGGCTAAAACTAATTCTTTTTTATTTAATTTACTATAATTCGTCAATTTTAAAGATTTGGCTTTTTGAGTGAGCTCTTTAGTAGTATTGTTCTTGTAAAGTTCGTGGAAAGATTCATACTGAGGAGACGTTCGTTCTCTTTCAGGCATAGACTTGCACCCATTTCGTTATTTTTTATGTTGCGAGGCTCTGACATATTAAACGTTTTTAGTAGGTTTTGATGAAAAGTTTCAAAATATAACCTTGCGAAAACTTTTTTAACTTTTATAAAAACAAAGCAAAGTTAACTACTTTTTCACGTTCATATGTGTCTTAACCTTCTAAATACTAGAATAACTATAGCAAATTTTCATTTTAATTACAAAATGAATTTAGAAAATATAACAATAAAAACAAAACACGGAACTAAAATAGTTCCGTGCATCGTTTAATTGCAAGATTTAATCTATTTATTCAATTATTTAAAATATCCAGCAATTGATTTAACTTCTAAGAATTCTTCAATACCATAATCGCCCCATTCGCGACCTAAACCTGATTGTTTATAGCCACCAAATGGTAGGTCTGGTTTTCTGCCAGCTTCATTGATTTCAATTGTACCTGCTTCTACTGAGCGTGCTACTTTGCGTAATGTGTCTTGATCTTTACCGATAACGTATCCGGCTAAACCATATTTAGTATCATTCGCAATTTCAATGGCTTCATCTAAATCATTATAAGTGATTACAGACATTACAGGACCAAAGATTTCTTCTTGAGCAATAGTCATTTGATTGTCCACATTGGTGAAAATAGTTGGACGAGCGAAGTAACCTTGATCTAATCCTTCTGGTTTGCCAGGACCACCGTAGAAGAGTTCAGCACCTTCGTTAACACCTTTATCAATATAATCTTGAACTTGGTCGAATTGTTTTTTACTAATAATTGGACCAACTTGTGTGCCTTCTTCTCTAGGATTACCAACTTTAACTTGACTAAATTGTTCTTTCACTGCAGTTAAGAAATCTTCTTTAATGCTTTCAGGAACTAGTACACGTGTACCTGCAGTACAAACTTGTCCAGTATTGTTGACAACCTTGCCAGTTGTCGCTTTAGCAGCTTCTTGAATATCAACATCATCTAATACGATGTAAGGTGATTTACCACCTAATTCAAGAGATACTTTTTTGAAATCTTTTGCTGCTTTTTCCATAATTTTAGAACCTGTAGGGCCAGAACCAGTAAATGACATCATTCTTACTTTAGGATGTTCACTTAATGGATTACCTACACCTTCACCATCACCATTTACTAAGTTGAATACACCTTTAGGCACACCAACTTTGTCGAAGATTTCAGCTAAGATAATTGCCGCAAATGGTGTTTCTTCAGAAGGTTTTAACACGACTGGACTACCTGCCGCAAATGCTGCAGCTAATTTCAATGATGTTTGGTTAGTTGGGAAGTTCCATGGTGTTACTAATCCAGCTACCCCGATTGCTTCTTTAACTACTAAGTCATCACCACGTTGTTCTTCAAATTCAAAGTTATCTAGCGCATCTCTTGCAGCTGTAAAATGATCTAATCCCATTTGGTAATGTACATTTTCAGAAACGGATAATGGTGAACCAAGTTCATCAGTAATTGCTTCAATGATATCTTCTTTTCTATTTTCATACTCTTTTACAATTCTATCTAGTAAATCTCTTCTCTCTTCAACAGAGCTATGACGGAATTGTACATAAACGCTATCAGCAGCTTCTACTGCTTTATTGACGTCATCTGCATTACCTTTTGCTACAGAACCCATCACTTCTTCAGTTGCAGGATTGATTACGTCTATTGTTTCGCCACTCGCACTATCAACCCATTCGCCGTTAATATATTGTTTAGTGAAATTTCTCATATTCAATATTCACTCCTTCGAAATAGTTATATATATTAAATATCCTTTGAAAGCCTACTTTAAACATCAATATAATTGGAAATAAATTGAGCGTTATTTATTTTCCGTTTAGTAACTATAAACGAAATGCCCTTTATTGCACAAAAAAATTGCCTACAAAGTTGAACTCTGTAAGCAATTTCTGACTAAATATTTACTTAGATTTATTTTGAAGCATTTGTTTCTAATTCGACATATTTTTGTGCCCATTCTTCCATAGGCTTCAATGCTTCTGCTAATGCATGTCCTTTATCAGTCAATTCATACACAATTTCTATAGGACTTGAAGAAATAATTTTCTTTTCAACAAGATTCCATTCTCCTAAGTCAGTTAATTTTAAACTTAAAGCTCTAGGAGTAATTGTTTTTAAATCTCTTTTCATATCGGAAAAGTGAGCAGAATGACTTTCACATCTAGATAAATAGTTTATAATAAGTCCATTCCAACTCCGACCGACAATTTTGAAGGTTTCTTCAAGATATGGACAGATTTCCATTTGCCTCACCTCATATTAAATATGCTCATAATTGTAGGCATGTATCTTTTGTCTCCCAATTATTAGTATAAATAGTATATCACAAAATCTTAAATTTCTTCAGTCCAAATATCTGCACCGAGTGATTTCAAGTGTTCAACGATATTTGTATACCCTCTATAAATATGTTTTACGTTGAAAATAGTAGTTACACCTTCAGCAATTAAACCAGCAGTAATTAAGCATGCGCCTGCACGAAGGTCACTTGCATAAACTTCTGCACCCTTTAAGTGAGATGGTTTAATTGTTGCAGTGCCTTCATCAGAATAAATATTAGCACCCATATGTTTGAGTTCTTCCACATGTTTAAATCTTGCTGGATAAATCGTATCCGTTACAAAAGAAGGACCGTTCGTCATAAATAATAGAGGTGTAATTGGTTGTTGAAGATCCGTTGCAAAACCTGGATAAACTAAAGTTTTAATATCTACATTCTTATATGGCGCTTGTTTGCGAATAATTGCTTTCTCGTCTTCAATTTGAATGTCGACACCAAGTTCTCTTAATTTTACCGTTAAAGCTTCTACATGCTTAGGTACGATGTTATTTAATGTCACTTCTTCACCCATTGCAGCAGCCATACACATATATGAACCCGCTTCAATTCTATCAGGGATGATTTGGTATTCTGTACCATTCAATGTTTCAACGCCTGTAATTTTTATTGTAGTAGTACCTGCACCTTTAATATTAGCTCCCATACTCATTAAGAAATTTGCAACATCTACAACTTCAGGTTCTTTAGCGGCATTTTCAATGATAGTTTGACCTTTAGCATGAACTGCTGCAAGCATAATATTAATCGTAGCACCTACACTGACCATATCTAAGAAAATATTAGCTCCCTTTAATTCTTTAGCTTCTATCTTCATAGATGTGTCACTCGATTCATCTATTTCTGCGCCTAATGCTTTAAACCCTTTAATATGTTGGTCTATTGGACGAGGCCCTAATGGACATCCTCCTGGTAAACCAATTACACACTTTTTGAAGCGTCCAAGCATTGCGCCCATCATATAGTATGAAGCACGAAGCGACTCAACTTTATTGTTAGGTAAAGGTGCATTTTCTATTTCAGTAGTATCTACTTCTAATTCTTTACCATTTAATTTCGTTTTAATATTCAAATCTTCTAACAAACTCACTAAAGTTTTGACATCAGAGATTTGAGGAAGACCATCCAACTTTACATGTCCTTGAGCTAATAAAGTTGCGGGGATAATAGCAACAGCGCTATTTTTCGCACCACTAATTTCTACTTCTCCTTTTAGTGTTTGTCCACCTCTTATTTTTATTACCTCTTGAACCATACGATTTGTCTCCTTTGTTTCCTTCTTTTTTAAAATTTCACATTATTAGCATTATAAAATAATTTTACTTTGTTTGTAAAATACTTCAATTCTTAGCTACAGAAAATGATTTATTTGAAAAATTATTATACTTAACGTCATTAATTCGTGTTCTACTTAATTCAAGTTTACATCGATATTAAATTATTACCTCTTCTACAATAATTTAATCGTTAAAATTGTGTATATGTATGAAATAAATATTGTTTCATTTTAATTAATATCTGTTTAAACGTGTGAAGTGTATATTTATAATTGAATTTCTGATTTTAGTATAGCATAAAAAAGACCATTGAAAGCATCGTTTCAATGGCCTTAGAGCGATATGATATAAAATTATTTAGCGCGGTTAGATGTACCGAATTCTTTAATTTTACCTTTTACAGTTTCTTTAATTGCTTCACGTGCTGGTCCTAAATATTTACGTGGGTCGTAAACATCTTTATCGTTATTTAATACATCACGAACAGCCTTAGCTGAAGCAATTTGGTTTTCAGTGTTTACATTAATTTTCGCAGTACCGTAAGGAATTGCTTTTTGAATGTCTTTAGTTGGGATACCTGTACCACCGTGTAATACTAATGGTAATCCAGTAGAAGCACCAATTTCTTCCATTTCTTTGAAGCCTAATTTAGGTTCACCTTTGTATGGTCCATGAACTGAACCTAATGCAGGTGCTAAAGTATCGATACCAGTTTTTTCAACTAATTCTTGACATTCTTTAGGATCTGCATAGATTACGCCGTCAGCAACAACGTCATCTTCTTGTCCCCCAACTGTACCTAATTCAGCTTCTACAGAAACGCCTCTTTCATGTGCGTATTCAACTACTTTAGATGTGATTTCAACATTTTCTTCGAATGGGCTGTGAGAAGCATCAATCATAACTGAAGTGAATCCAGCGTCAATTGCTTCTTTACATTTTTCGAAACTTGAACCATGATCTAAATGAATCGCCACTGGAACAGTAATATTTAAATCATGAATTAATCCCTCAACCATTTTAACTACTGTATAGAAACCACTCATATAACGAGCAGCACCTTCAGAAACACCTAAGATTACTGGTGCATTTTCTTCTTGTGACGCTTCTAAAATAGCTTGTGTAAACTCAAGGTTATTTAAGTTGTATTGACCAACTGCATAACCATTTTCTTTCGCATCAATTAACATTTCTTTCATTGAAACTAAAGGCATGAAAGTTCCTCCTTGAGTGCATCTGTGCACGTATTTTTTCAACATCATTATATCAAAAATACATAGTGAATGCATGCGAATACTTTATTTAAAATTAATAATTTTCACAATCCTTAACCTTTCAACAATTGCAAACGCATACAAGATTACAATTACTCATATATTGCATAACCTACTCGTATTATTTACAATATTTTAATGAAAAGAATGGAGGAACATCATGTCAAAAATTCTTAATACACAATTGACAGGCATATTTAATAGACTCGAAAAACAAGCATTAGATATTCAAATGGCAGCACAATGTTTAATACAAGCTATCGGAGGCGAAGGCTATGTATACATAAAAGGATATGGCGATTTAAAATTTTATGAAGCATTTGTGTTAGATAGTGAGGAAAAGCTTGATTCAAGCCGTTCTCTTGAGCACTTAAATTCATTTGAAGAGATAGATTCGACTGATCGAGTATTCTTATTTTCGCCATTTTATACTGAAGAAGTAGAAAAAGATGTTCAACGTTTAATTGACTTAGATGTTGATTTCGTATTGGTATGTAACAATCCTAAGCGTGATGATTTTCCGGAGCATCTGATGCATTATGTGAATTTATCTACACCTAGACCTATTGTTTATACTGAGGATTACGATAAAATTGTTCAACCTCATCCAATGGCATTCAATTACATATATTATGAAATCTATACGCAAATGATAGAAATGACACGAGATTTAGAATTATAAATTGCAATTTAAAACATAATAACTAAGATAGTGGGCTATAGATACATAGTAGTATGTCTCCTTCCCTACTTTTCTAGTATTTTTTTGTTTTAATATCAGAAACATTTAAAAATAATCAATAGATTTTAAATGTGTTCAAAAGCGAGTGAAAGTTTGTGTCTAACGTCTTATTTTTTTGTTTGATTTTATCAATACTTTTAATTGCAGCTTCGCTAGCTTCACCCTCAAAAGCTTCTTCAATACCTTGACCTGCTTGATTAATCTCATGAAGCATTTCCTCAATAAGCCTTTCTTCTCTTTTGACGCGTGACTTAGCATCAAGTACCATATCTTGTGTTTCGGCACGCATTCTTTCCTTTAATTCTCTAAGTCTTTCTTTTTCTTTGAACATTTTTTTAGATTTATCAGAACTCATTTTTTCATCTCCTTTAACTAAATAAACCGAATATATCACTCTCTTCTTTATCTTTATCTTCAAATTGATCTGTAGCTTCATCGAGTTTTTCGGCAAATTGCATTAAGCTTTTTTGATTTTGTTTGATGTCTTGCATCACATCTTCCATTAATCCATTATCATAAAATCTTAAGTTCGCAGCAGAACCGCCTTTAGCGAGCATCTCCATATAATCTTCTAACTCACTAGGACTAATAAATTCGTGAGAACCTGCTAATAATTCCCTTTCATACCTATTTAAAATTTGTCGCGCTTCACGTGTTGTATCTCTTTGATATTCTTCTAATTTACTTAGTAACTTATCATATATATTGATTTTTTCTCTAAGTTGATTAGCAATATTCCTTACCTTATCAGAGTGGATTTTTATTTTTTTACCATTACCACCGATACCGCCGAGTCCAATCCTAACCATACTATCAGAAAAGGCACTGACGCTTTTAGAAAAGGAACTTTTCGATTTATTTTTACTCTTAGTAGTAGAGTCTTTGTCATCTTTGACTTTCTTATTCATAATTTGGATATAATCATTGTAACTCATGGGGATGCCAAACGTTTTATACGTTAAACTTAATTTTTGTGCTTTTCTGTATTGAGCTAACTCAGATTTTGTCATTTCATGAATGTTACCACCTTTAACAAAATCATCATAATTAGCAATAGAATGTTGATCTAAAAATGGTATAAATAATCCTTTATTGATATGAGGAAAGGCGATGATATTTGAGCCGATTCGGTCCCTTCCAAATGTCAAATTATTAATCATGTCATCTGGATGACCTATATTTCTAACGGTTTGTTCAAATTGACGGGAATCAATTTTATTTTGATAATTCTTAGAAAACGTTTCATTTACATTTGGAGCACCAAACGTAGTGGCTCCTTCTATATTGCCAAATACTGTATTGATTTGAGCATGTACTGAGCCTAAACTATGTGCAGCACCGGTTATATGACTATTAGGATATTTCTCTTTTACCGCTTTAGTAAAAGCAACACCTTCTGCCATTTGAGTAGGTACCATTATTGAGGAATCATATGCATTTGTAATTGGAAACTTACGTTTTAATAAATTTGGTGAATTTAAAGTATTCTGCAAACTAAAACTATTTTTTAAAGCTTCTTTAGTCACATTATAGGTACTATTAACAATATCATTATCATCAGAAAAGTCATTGTAGCTTTTATTGATTGTAGTATGATTTAAATTTTTATAATAATTATTAATTTTAGGTTTTTTTGTGTTATGATGAATTCGAAGTTGAGCGTCTGTAAATATATCATGAATACTTAAAGGATCGGTACCAGCATAACCAATAACTATATGATTTGTATCAGTTTTACCATTTTTCACTGGAGCAAAAGCATAAGCACGGAAACCATTTTGTTTATCGTCTCGTTTTTCGATAATTTTGTATTTTTGTTTCGAAGCAAATAATTTATCACCAATTTCTCCATCTTTGTATGAGTAATCAGCGAATTTTTATGAAGTTTTATCTGTATTATTCATATAAACCAACCTTTTCTATCGGAAGTGAATTAAATGAAAAAAGTCAACATTTTAATAATATTAATTTTAGCATTAATAATATTATCTTTCTACATATCTCATGAAATTAAGAGAGAGCACTATATCAAAGTTCAA
>NZ_PPRT01000032.1 GCF_002902725.1 Staphylococcus caprae | reverse complement strand
CCTATATTATATTTATATGAATTTTTGGTTTATTGTTAATATAACAGTAGTTAAAATGATGGATAAATATTTATTCACTTATGTTTCCAGTGGTTCACTTTTTTATATTTTTCTCAATGAGATTAAGTTAAATATTATCATTTTATTATTTAAATTCGCAGTACTATCTATTGTTTTCATTTAATACCAGCAATCTTCCCTGTAATTTCTGTTTGTGCATAAAGAAATACATTTTGAAACAAAATACAAGCTAGTGTCATCATCATGCATAAAAAATATATGATATTTGATTGTTTCTCTATCATTACGCCCAAAACTAATACTATAAAAACAAAACTTACTACAACATTGATCAAAATATTTTTGATTATCTCTTTAACATTAGGAAACACAAACGCTCTTAGCTTATATCCATTTAACTTAACTCCTAATTCTTCCTTCTTCTTTTTATCGACAAATCTCTTAACTATGATTAGTGGAATTATCGCGATTATTACTAAAATAAGACTTACCATCGAGTTCGTAGTAAAATCCATATAATCTAGTAATGATTTAGTGAGCGTTGCAAATAATAGACCAATACCTGTGCCTATGCTTCCCAAAGCATTCGTTTTATTTCTTTTGTCTTTATTGATATAAGAGGTTTTGATGCTTTCCAATTCTTCTTTATCAATTTTAATAAGTAATTGTCTTGTTACATAATTTAGTAACGGAAATAAATATGTTAATTTATTACGGTTTAAATCAATAACATAATACGAGTCCTTATAGTGTATTAACTTATATTTACTGTTTTTTTCGATAGTTTCTATATTTATTGTATTGATAATTGTGTGCTCCCCTTCGTTTTTATCTTCTACAAAGTTAGTTTCATTTTTAAGGTCTTTTGAAATCTATTCAATATTATCATGTAATTTATTTTGTCATATATTCATTCTTTTTTTCTATAACAAATCCTTACTTTTTATTATCACTATAATTGATTGGCTAGCTCAATCATTAATTTCCTTAACTATCTTTAGCTAGTATAAATATATCTGACTATGTCTGAAACTCCTATTGCTATTCACCAAATGTGCACTTGCCTATCCTGATGTTAGGGAGTACACTTTATTAGTAAAGTAAGCGTTTTCCTATTAAACTTTTGGAGAAGTGAGATGAACAATGATAAATAGACATATAAAACTAATTCAACTCTTATTGAACAACGCTCAAACATACATTAGTGGGAATGAAGTCTCCAATTATTTAAACGTTTCCAATCGGACTGTGAGAAATGATATTAAAGTGATTAATGCTACTTTTATTGATGAGGTCATTGTGAGTGTTAAGTCGAGGGGATATCATTTGAATCTAGATCAGTACTCCGTTTCTTATATTGAGGATCAATTGAATGATTGGATCTTCAAAGAGAGAAAGTTGTTAATTACGATAGCTTATAAATTATTGATGGACGACCATACGTATACACTGAACGAACTGGCGGCACAGTTTCATTTATCTAAGAATGATGTGCTCGATTGTGTGACACGTTTACAACATTGGTGTGAGAAATTCGATGTCATGATGGTCATCAAAAGGAAACAAGGTATTATGATTGACGCGAGTGCTTCAAACTTAAGTAATGCCATTCTCCATCTTAATCAACTTACCTCTAATGAAATTAAAGTGGAAGATTTAATCTTACAAGAATTGCCCCATGCACATATTCAACGCATTCATCATATTATTAAACAACATATCCAAGAAGCCGATCTACAAACTTCAGATAATCAAGTGCGTCAGTTACTTGTGCATTTAATCTTAATTATTAAAAGGTCGTCATCCGAAGAAGTAGAATGGGAAGCTCATCCCGACTCTTTAGATATTGCTCGACGATGTATTGCTGATATTAATCAACAACTTGGATATCAACTCACTGATGAAACAAGTCATTTATTTTCATTTTTCATTAGCTACCATTTCAATCAGTTTGACTTGAGTTTTCAACGACTTTTTATTCAAGGATATATTCAGAGATTAATCCAATTGATGGAAGATACTGTAGATATTCCATTTTCTAAAGATTCCATTTTAAAAGAAAATATTTATATGCATTTTAGTCGTACGTATATACGGTTAATGCGTAATGTTTATTTAAATAATCCGTTGACATCGGAGATTAAACAGTTGTATCCATTTATTTTTAATACGCTTTATAATGCAATTGCTCAATTATCAAAAGATACTGATATACAACTTTGTGAAGATGAAATTGCCTTTTTGACGATTCATTTTCAATCTTCTATTGAACGGCAAATGCAATCTACAATGAACGTCGTCATCGTGTGTTACTATGGCTTAGGTGTATCAACCCTATTAGCTGAAAGAATTAAGAAGTTGAGTCCGTCGATTTCTATCGTCGATACGCTCAAACTTGAAGATGTAGAACACTATGATTTCAGCCAAATTGATGTACTCATTACAACGCATGATATCGACTTGTCGAATAATGATTTAAATGCTTTACCGAAAGTTGTTAAAGTTTCGCCGTTATTTTCAAAAGATGATGAAAGAACAGTGGAACATCTCATTCAATCCTATAGAAATCCTACATTACAAAGAGATGCCTTATCCCCGATACAATTTGTGGTTGAATCTGACATTGAACATACTGGTTCCACCGTTGCGTTATCTATCTTTAAAAGAGCGCAAACGATCTTAGATGAACATCAAGCGACTTTAGATGGCTATATCGAATCCGCGATGGAACGCGAAAGACAATCTTCAACCTATATTGGAAACGCAATCGCTATCCCCCACGGTAACCCGGAAAAGGTTCTAAAGTCACATGTGATTATATTTAAAACGATCGATTCTATCCCATGGAAGCAACATAATGTGAAATTAGTCTTCTTCCTGGCGATTGCGAAAAAAGATGCACAGATGATGAAGAAAATCATTCAATCGATTGCTCAGCTTGATGAACATACAGTCGATCAATGGTGTGTGTTAGATGAGGTTGCTTTGAAGAATAAGTTAATCGCACGAATTAGAGAATAATTGCCACTAATAACGGCAATTATTCTTTTTTATATAGCATTGAATACGCTTACACTTTAATAAAGGAGAGTGAAAGCTATGAAAATACTTGCTATAACATCATGCCCGAATGGCATCGCCCATACATATATGGCTCAAGAGAAATTAGAACAAGCTGCTAAAGAAATGGGCGTAGACATCAAAGTCGAAACACAAGGCGGTGTAGGTGCGGAAAACATTTTAACTGCTAAAGAAATTAAAGAAGCAGACGGCATTATCATCGCAGCGGATCGACAAGTCGATTTATCTCGATTTAAAGGAAAACGTTTAATCAATGAAAATGTTCGCGAAGGTATCCATCGCCCTAAAGAATTAATTCAACGTATCATCGATCAAGATGCACGTATCTATCATGGATCTGACTCAGACGCGTATGCTCAGTCAAATGATGCTGAGGATGACGAACATAAAAGCGGAATGCAAATGATTTATCAACACTTAATGAATGGTGTGTCTTTCATGGTTCCATTCATTGTTGTTGGTGGATTACTCATGGCTATCGCCTTAACTATTGGTGGCGAAACAAGTCCAAAAGGTTTAGTCATTCCAGAACATTCATTCTGGAAATCTATTGAAAGTATCGGTAGTTTATCTTTTAAATTCATGGTACCTATTCTAGCTGGTTACATTGCCGTTAGTATCGCTGATAAACCCGGCCTTGTTCCAGGTATGATTGGTGGTGCAATTGCAGCTGACGGTAGTTTATACGGTAGTACTGCAGGCGCTGGCTTCTTAGGTGGTATTGTCGCTGGTTTCCTTGCTGGTTATATCGCTAAATGGATTAAACAAATTAAAGTTCCTAAAGCGATGGCGCCAATTATGCCGATTATCATTATCCCTATTATTTCATCGTTAATTGTAGGTTTAATATTCATCTTTGTTATTGGTGCACCGATTTCAAGTATTTTCGCTGCTCTGACGACATGGTTAAAAGGGATGCAAGGTGCCAACATTATTATTCTTGCTCTAATTATTGGTGCAATGATTGCCTTCGATATGGGTGGCCCTATTAATAAAGCAGCCTTTCTATTTGGTTCCGCACTCATTGCCGAAGGAAATTATGCAGTGATGGGAATGGTTGCTGTTGCAGTATGTACTCCTCCAATTGGTTTAGGTTTAGCAACATTTATCCAAAAGCGTAAGTTCAATAAGTCTGAACGAGAAATGGGTAAAGCCTCATTTACAATGGGACTCTTTGGTATTACTGAAGGTGCCATACCTTTCGCTGCTCAAGACCCACTTAGAACAATTCCGGCTAATATGATTGGTGCGATGGTGGCTTCTGTTATTGCGGCACTCGGTGGCGTAGGCGATAGAGTTGCTCACGGTGGCCCTGTTGTGGCAGTACTTGGCGGTATTGATAAGGTATTGTGGTTCTTTATTGCTGTCATTATTGGTAGTTTAGTCACAACGTTAGCGGTTTTAATTTTCAAGAGACATTCACCTGCAAATGACGTGAATACGTTAGCGACTGACACTGGCTTGGAAAATGAAGAACCAACAGCAAACGATACTTCTTCACAAAATAGTGTAGCTACTTCAGCGCAACAAGAGGCATCAACAGCGAAGCATACTGAAGATCATGTATTTAGCGAAGACATTATCGATATTTCAAAATCTGAACTCACTCGAGATGAGGCAATAGATACACTTCTTTCAAAATTAAATGAACATCATTACATCTCTGACGTAGAAACAGTCAAAGACGCGATTCTTAAACGAGAAGCAGAGTCAACAACAGCTATCGGAATGAACGTAGCAATTCCTCACGCGAAATCAAATGCGGTGAAACAACCTGTAGTAGCAGTTATGAGTAATAGAAAAGGCATTCAATGGGAAAGTCTTGATGGTTCATTACCACAATTGGTATTCCTTATCGCTGTTCCAAATGACAGTAACGATACACATTTAAGACTATTACAACGTTTATCAAAATCACTCATGCATGACGATACAAGAGACAGACTCGTACACGCTCAAGATAAAAGTGAAATCTACAATATTTTAAAAGGGATATAAAGGAGTGTAAGACATGGTATTGTTTCTCGAACCTGTATTTCAAGAAAGAATTTGGGGTGGCTCAGCTTTAACACAGTTCGGATATGATATTCCAAGTAATTCAACAGGAGAATGTTGGGCTATTTCAGCTCATAAAAATGGTCCTAACGTCATTCTAAACGGCAAACATCAAGGTAAAACACTAGACCAAGTATGGGATGATGATAGAGCGTTATTTGGGAATGATTCTAGAACACACTTCCCGCTTCTAACTAAAATTTTAGATGCACATGATCAACTTTCTGTCCAAGTACATCCTAACGATGACTATGCCCTTCAACATGAAGGAGAATACGGTAAAACAGAATGTTGGTACATTTTAGATGCAGAACCTGGAGCTGAAATTATTTATGGTGTGGATGCTGATTCACAAACAGAGCTTCATCAATTGATTGATAACAAAGACTTCGATCATTTATTTAAACATGTACCTGTTCATCCTGGTGAATTCTATTATGTTCCTGCTGGTACTGTTCATGCCATCGGTTCAGGCATTCTTATTTTAGAAACGCAACAATCCTCAGACACAACGTATCGTATTTATGATTATGATAGAAAGGATAGTCATGGACATACGCGTGAGTTACATTTGGAACAGAGTAAAGATGTTATTGATATTTCAAATCGACAACCTAACACGTCTCCTCTTACCAAAGAGATAGATGGGAACACGTACACGCAATTTATTGCGAATGAATTCTTCACTGTTGAAAAGTGGACGATTAATCATCAGATGCAATGGGATAAACCACATGCCTATTGTTTAGTTTCAGTGATTGATGGCAAAGGTAAAATCTTAATCGATGATAAACCTTACGACATTAAAAAAGGCATGCATTTCATTCTTACATCAGAAGATCATACAATCACATTTGAAGGAAACATTGAATTGATCATCAGCCATCCTTAAAGTATGCTTCCCCTCAGCTACAGTTATAATTGGGAGAATTATAGATAAAGACTGAATTTTAGTGAACAAACAAATTATTGATGGCGACACGCCTGCAGGAATAGCATGCGTCTTGAGACTACAGGCTCAAGCCATGCCCGCGGCAAGGGAGCTAATCAATACGAAGTGAAGTATTGATAAAAATAAAAGTAATTATTTAAAAATCCCCTCGAATTGAACGGTACAATTCGAGGGGATTTCGCATGTCTTATTCAGTTACTTTACTTTCTGCTGCACGTTTAGCAATTTTACGCATAAGCGGATCCATTACAGGTTTCATACAAACACCAAAGATAATAAATCCTAAACCAAATAACGTTAATACCACAACTTTAGTAATTAAAATTTCTGGTACTATGCCACCTACTGTTTCACGTAATGCATCGATCGCATAGGTGAACGGTAAATATGGTGAAATCGTTTGGAAGAATTGAGGTGCTGTTTGAATTGGGAATGTTCCTCCCCCACCTGCAATTTGTAGCACTAACAAGATAATTGCCACGGCCTTACCCGGATTACCTAACATAGATACACATGTATATATAATCGAGTTAAATACTAGTGAACTAAATACAGCAATGGATACGAATAATACTGGCGATTCTACTGCTGCTTTTAAAATGACTAAGTCACCAATTGATACGATCAGTGCTTGAATCACACCTAACATGAAGAAGAATCCTGCTTTACCGAGATATATTTGTCTCTTCGTCAATATAGGTCGTAAATGTTCATGCTTATTGTCGACACTTAGTAAGCTTACCATCAATAATCCGCCTACCCAGATTGACAATGCTGTATAGAACGGTGTCATACCTGAACCGTAATCTTTAACTGGGAAGACATCTGTTGTTTTCTTATTGATAGGGTTAGCGATGGTATCGGCTTGTTTTTTCAAGTCATTCTTTAAGGTATCAATCAATTTATCTACTGCGTCATCTTTATCTAGCTTCTTGAATACTTTGTCTGCTTTTTTCAAGTCCTTTTCAACATCGGGCAGTTTATTCTCTGCGAAGTTAGCTAGAGAAGCTAAACCTTCTTTGGCACGAGGTTGATTCTCATTTAATAAATTAACGGCGTTGTCATAACGGTTGAATAACGCTGGTAAGTTTTGGTTCACAGATTGCGTCACATTCGCCAATTCTTGTTCTAATTGTGGTAAGTCATTACGAACGAAATCAGCGGCTTGCGCGATATCTTTCTTCACTGTTGGGAAGTAATCTTGAGCTGTTCGCATTGCGTTAATATATGTTTGTTCGATACCTGGTAACGCACTTTGAATCGTGTCAATTCGTTCTTTCCCTTTACTTAAGATGTCTTGACCTGCAGTGATAACTTGGTTAATTGTATTAAGTTTTGATTGGATGGTAGATAACGTATTTTGACCTTTATTTAATTGGTCTGTAATTTCGTTGGACACAGATAATAACTTTTGATTGAGTTCCTTTTTAATATATGAGCGGAACGCATCGAGATTGCTATTTAATTTCGGTAAACTACGTAACACTTTGACCGCTTCTGATTGACCTGAACTTCCATTTGATAGTGCGTCAATCAGTTGATTTGTTTTGCGCAGGCTATCATTAATTTGATTATTCGCTTGCTTAATTTGTTTAATTTCTTTTGATAAATCTACATGCTCACTTTTTTCTAATTCTGAAAGGATATCTATCATTTGTTGATTATATTTTGTGGCATTTTCCAAACGAGATTTAACATTATCCAATGGCTCTTTAAACTGTGTCGGTTTATCTGACGCAATAATACCATAGGCTATATTCTTTAATGCTTTAATATCTTGTTGCGTTGCCTGAGCTTGTTTATCAGTCTGATTTGATAACGATAATAGAGATTCTGTGAGTGCTGTGTTCATAGACTTAACGTCATTGTCCGATAGTACAGTGTCACCTTTAGACGAAGCATCTCCGTTTGTACTCACTTGGCTTGTATGCATATTTGAGTAACTTCTACCTGCGTCTTTATGTGTCTGATTGGCACTTTGTTGCGCTGTAGATTGTTGATTTCTTAAATCATTGTTTACTGCCCCATTCACGTCTTGTGCTCTACCGGCAGCATCTTGATAGTCTTTAACACGCTGCTTCGCTTGCGTGAGGTAACCTTGGGCATCTGTCAATTGGTCATTTGCCACATCAATGCCTTGGCTCGCAATATTAACACCTTTATTTATCTTAGGAAATTGATTAGGAACGTCATTAGCTGCTACATTAAGAAGGCGTTCGATATTTGGCATGTAATCATTTAACGCTAAGATTAATTTCGCTCTTTCATTGAGAGCTGGTACTGCTGCATTCACTGCATTTAATTTATCTTGTGCATCAGTAATATTGTCTTTATACTTACCTAAATCCCTAAATTTATTGGCATAATTATCTAACTCGTCTTGATGATTATTAAGATAAATTACTTTATCTGCAAATTCATTAATCTTTGGTAAAGCATTGTTGGCTTGATAGACTGCGTTTTTAATCTTATTTATAGTCGGAACGTTATCTTCAAGTGTCAGTCCAACTTTATTTGCTTCGCTTAACAGTGCTTGCGTCACAGTTTTATTGAATTGTTCATTGGCCTTTTCAACAACAAGTGACGATCCCGTATCGGTAAGTTTAGCTGCTACGGCATTTATTTTTTGGTTCACTTTGAAGTTAACGTCTGCTTTTTGAGGATGCTTTCTTAGTGTGCCAGTGATTTCATGTGTGAATTTGCTTGGTATGTATATTCCAGCATAGTATTTACCCATTTTAATTTCATGATCCGCTTTCTCTCGACTGACGAATTGCCAATCAAAGCTGTCATTTTTCTTTAACGATTTCACCATTGAATCGCCAACATTAATTTTTTTACCTCTGATTTTATCCCCACTGTCCTCATTGACTACCGCTACTTTGATATGTCCGGTATTGCCATATGGGTCCCACATCGCCCATAAGTTGAACCACGCGTAGAATGAAGGAAGAATAGCTAAACCTATCAAGATAATCCATACTCCTGGTGTTTTTGCTACCCTTTTCAAATCTGTGATAAAGAGTTTTAGTGCGTTCTTCATAGTCACTCTCCTATTAAGAAGATCTTTTATATTGATTGTTTCTATATTGATTATTTTCGTAAGGCTTATGTTCTATTCTCTTAAAAATGCCCTATTACATTAGATAATTAACATCACACTAACATTATTTTATAACATCTTTGAGAAATTAATTTATTTTTATAAGGAAGGTTTGTATAATAAATGTATTAAGGCGCATTACGTTTCGTTGATACATGTCAACAATATAAGTCATAAGTTAGATTATACCAAATTCTCAATTATTATCACACCTAAATCAAAAATTTTAGAGGGAGAAAGAATGAGATGTCTAAAAACAAATTATTAATTTATTTACTGTCCACGACCCTGATTATGCCCACATTTACAACGCAGACAGCCATTGCAAAAGATGACTCAGATGCCACACGTTCAAAGTCAAATGTGACACAACATCATACGCAGTCAAATGAAGATAAAACAACTGACACGACTAAGAATCGACAAGACGATAAGCGTAATACCGCATCTTCAAAGAAGCAAGATAAAAAAGATAATTCTAAAAATGATAAACCTTCAACAACTTCTCAATCACATCAAACTACAACGGCAGTGACTGATAAAAATAAACGTGACCATACAAATTTAGTCGATTCATTTTATAATAATATTTCGCAAAGCCAATCTAAAATGTCGAATCTTTTGAAAAGTGATAAATATGATCAAAGCTTTAGTTTAACAACGTTAATCCAGAATCTATTTAACTTTGACTCTGATATTTCAAATTATGAACAACCGGACACACAATCAAATCATTCAACTACAACGTCGCAAAACGATTCCAATAGCAATGCTTCCTCTACTTCTAACGACACATCAGCACCGAAACAAAATACAACATCTAACGGAACGATTGAAGAAAAGCCATCATCACAATCTAAAACTCAGACACAACATAATAGCAATTCAGCCTCAAATGTTGAATCAGATGATTCCAAAGTGAGTGATGCATTATCACAATGGGAAAAAGAAGATAGTAAAAAGGACCCTTCTTCTCAACAAAGACATTCAAATAAAGATACATCACAGGAATCACCAACTCAGTCGCAACATCAAAATTCAAAACAAACTCAATCATCTCAATCTGAAGGACAGAACAAAGGTTCAAGTATGTCGGACTCAGCATTGGATGCTATTCTAGACGAATATAGTGAAGATGCAAAGAAAACTCAGTCAAACTATAAACAAAATAAAGGTGCGAGCCATAAAGCATCGACGAACTCTAAATCATCTCATAATGAGAATCCACAATTACCTACAAATGATGAGTTAAAACACAAATCTAAGCCTGTTCAATCATTTGAGGACAATGTAAAACAAAATAACACACGTTCTACAAGTTTATTCCAACAAATTCCTCAATTAGAAGATGGCCAAGTTGAGGAAGATAATTTCAATGTGGTAGACAGTCAAGATACACGTCAATTTATTAAATCTATAGCTAAACATGCGCATAGAATTGGTCAAAAAGAAAATATCTATGCTTCAGTTATGATGGCACAAGCGATTTTAGAATCTGACTCTGGTAAAAGTACTTTAGCACAATCACCAAACTTTAATTTATTCGGTGTTAAAGGGAATTATAATGGACAATCGGTTAACTTTAATACGTTAGAAGCTGGTACTGATAATCAGATGTTTAATATTAATGCGGGGTTCCGTAAATATCCTAATTTGAAATCTTCACTTCAAGATTATGCTGATTTAATTAAGCATGGTATTGATGGTAATCCAGATATTTATAAGCCAACATGGAAAGATGAAGCATTAACGTATAAGGATGCGACTTCACATTTATCACATTCTTATGCAACCGATCCTGATTATGCTAAGAAGTTAAATAGCATCATTAAACATTACAATTTAACTGAATTTGATAAAAAACGTATGCCAAATCTTAAGAAATATACTAAGTCAATTGGTACGGATACGTCTGGAAGTGACTTCAAACCTTTCGTAGAGAGTAGTAAGGCTTCCCCTTATCCTCAAGGACAATGTACTTGGTATGTTTACAATCGTATGCAACAATATGATGCTTCACTTGATGGCAATTTAGGTGATGCACACAATTGGAATAATCGTGCTGAAAGCGAAGGCTATTCTGTTACACATTCACCTAAAAATCATACCGCTGTTGTCTTCGAAGCTGGTCAACTTGGTGCAGACACTCAATATGGTCATGTCGCTTTCGTTGAAAAGGTAAACGATGACGGTTCTATCGTTATTTCAGAATCTAATGTTAAAGGTCTAGGTATCATTTCTTACAGAACTATTGATGCTGCTGACGCTTCAGATTTAGATTATATTCAAGGGAAATAATGTATGAGAAAGGTTGGATTAGGACATTAAGCTCTCGAGTTAGTACAAAAAGGCAATTTCTATTGAATGATTATAGAAATTGCCTTTTTCATTAGTTAAAGGTAAACAAAATCAATTGAGTAAAGTGGGTAAAATCAATGATAGAACATTTAAAAAAGAAAAATAGAAAAACACTAAAAACATTAGGAAATATTTGGCTTAATGCTAATTTAGATACACATACCTTCATTGATAGTTTTTATTGGATAGACAACTATAGTAACGTCCTCACTTACTTAAAAGACTCAGATATATATGTGTATATGAATAATAATCAAATTGTGGCATTTTGTGGATTACGAAATAATTATATCGCTGGATTATTTGTTAAAGAAGAATATAGAGACAAAGGAATCGGACATGCCCTCATGGAGCATTTGCAGTCTGAATACGATGAACTTACATTAAAAGTATTCGCTCAAAACACGAGAGCTGTTCGTTTCTATAAACGGCTAAACTTTGTAACCATTGATTCAAGTATTGATAAAACAAATCATACAGAGCTATTAATGGAATGGAAAAAATAAGTAATTGAAATATAAGATTCACTGCAATTTAAGATGCAAAATAGGATAATTTCTTCCTTGTGCATCTTTTGGAGATTCTCCATACTTTTTAAACCCATTTTTAATATAAAATGCTACAGCGTTAGGGTTATCTTTATTCACATCTACATATTGAACTTTATGTTCTCTGATTAAAGTTTGAAGTATTTCCGTTCCGTAACCTTTTCTAAAATATTGCGGATCTAGAAATAGCATTTCTAAGTTAGACTCATTAATTCCGGAAAACCCAACCGCTTCTTCACCTTCAAACCATAAGTGACCTTCAACGTATTGAAAATAAGTAGGTATTTCAGTTTGAAGTTGTAATCTATCATTCTCTTTTAAAAAATCATGTGTAGCAATGACTGAGCGTTCCCAAATGTCTAATGCTTTGGGATAGTCTTTTTCTTGAAGTTTAATTTTAGATAAGGTCATACATCCTCTCCCTTTCATTTATAAAATATACAAAACGTGAGGACGGTAGAATTCATTGTCTCAACCTCACAAAGGTGAGTAAATCCGCTTTATTTTCTGGGAAATAAAACATGAATATGTCCTCTAAATCATATAAAGAACGTACTTACCTTTAGTTTGATTGTAAATTTATAGGTGATTTCTCCACGATTCTACGGATTCTATTTCGCAAGAACGTGCTAAAATTTGTTCTATAATAAAATCATGTTTATCTTTTGAACGATCTCCAATTGCATCTTCAAGTACCGTTATTTGGAAATCTTTATCTGCTGCCTCAAGCGCTGTACTTAAAACAACACCACTTGTTGAAATACCAGTTAGTACAAGATGATTAATACGATTCGCTTGCAAAAACACTTCTAAACCGCTACCTGTAAAAGCACTAAAGCGACGTTTCGTTAATATCGGTTCGTCTTCAGCGGGTTCTAATTCGTCAATGATTTGTGCGAATTCATCGTTCTCTGTCATATTGATGCCACGTTGTTTAAAGCTTGAGAATACGCGGTTGTTTGGGGAAACATCTGCGAAATTTTTCTCTAAAGCAACACGCATGAAGACCACTGGTATATGATGTTCACGAGCGGCAGCAATGGCACGTTGGTTAGCCTTAATTAAACTATTGATTTGTGGTACATTATGCGCAATACCTTTTTGCATATCCATTACTAAAAGTGCTGTTTGATTCGTCATAGTCATACTCCTTTAATTATTTTCATGAACAGTTTAAATATTATAACGTTATTCCATTATATTTCTCCAATTATTTACTTAATTAAAAAGTCACCTGACCGTTTAATAAAAATTAAGACGTCCGGGTGACTTATTTATAAACTATTTCGTATGTTTGTGCTTACGACGGCTCTTCCAAATAAACATTATTCCTACTATTAGAGCAACAATTGCTATTGGTAAGGCACTTCGTTTAACTATTTTTCCTGTAGCTGGTAAAGAAATATTACCATCATCATTAAATAGACCACTTAACAAACTATCTCCTGAACCTAAAGATAAACCATTCTCAGGTGTTGGGGTATCAATGCTATTTACACCATCTAATAGAGAACCTTTAGAATTTAGTCTATCGAATAGACTTGGACCTTTAGTCAAATCAGATATTTGATTTAATAAATCAGCGAGTTGATTATTATGGTGTTTGTTTCCATGAATTCTATCTAGCAATGATGGTCTATCTTTGATTGGTGATAAGATATAATCCAAATCATTCTTCCCTTTATGAACTTGTTTCTGAAGTTGTAATAAGTCGTTCACTTTACCATTAAGTGCAGATTGAATTAGTTTTAAAGCATCTGACTTATCATTTTGTATACGTGAAATGACTTCTGCTAACATTTTAGCTTTCTCTTGATTCAAGCGTGTGGCTAATATTGTTTCAATAGCTTCTTTTTTATTTTTAGCGTTATTTAATACTCCATTTAGAATATCATCTGATGTTGCATTGCCTTTTTTATCGAAATCACGCTTAAGTTGGTTAACAATTTGAGTATTGCTTAGGTGACTATGTGCTAATTTTTTCGCAATCTTAGATGCTTCATTTTGACCTAGTCTTGTTGACATTAGTTGTTTGATTAATTTTTCTTTATCTTTAGATTGATCTAACATCGATTTCAAAATATCATCACTTGAGGTTGTCGCTAATGAATCCATTTGCTTTGCGATTTGATTAGCAATTTGTTTATCTGATTGCTTATTAGTTTTAATTTGCTTCAGGGCATTATCAGCTTCATTTTTACTCATGACACTATTAAGTATATTTTTCGTTGCTTGGGTTTTATCTTTTGAATTTTTAAGCTGATCCAATATGATATTTTGTTGTCCATTTAGTTTTTGCTGTGCTTTTTCAATTTCATTATTGAGTTTATCTTTATTTCTTTCAGGTAGTTTTTGATTTTCATCCACTTTTTTCTTAAGTGCGTTTAAATTCGTTTGCTTTTGATTTAGATAGTTATTTATATCGTTATGTTGTGACTGAGCTTTTGCAAGTGCATGTGTGATTTTATCGCTACCTTTTAGGCGCTCAGTAATTGTACCAATCTTTTCATCAACGTTAGGGGTCTCATCGTTGATTGAAGTTTTTAAATTATCGAAATCAGAATGTGCCTTTTCTAAGTGATCTTTATCCTCTGATAACACATTTTTAGAATCATTAGATGGTTCATGTTCTGTATTCTTTGATGTCGATTGATCCTCTGATTCAGCTGAATTGACATCTTCTTTAATCTTATCTAATTTGCTGAAAATAGTTTGATCATCAGCGTTGTCATCCGTATTTTTTTGCGTCTTTTCTGATAAGTCTCCGTCATCAGCAATACTATCATTAACATTTTCTGCATGATTTGAACGACCATCTTCATCTTTATGGGTATCTGCAGCTCTTTTTTGTTGAGGGTTATCAACTTTATCAGATATATCATTTAATTCTGTTAGAAATTGATCTAACTCCTTAGTTGTTTCTGAATCAATATTTTTATCATCAGTAGCAGATGGATTTGAACTTTCTAATTGATCATTACGTTGTTTAGCATCTTCAATAATTTCATCAATATTTGACTTATCTTTAGCTTTGTCTATACGTGTTTGATAATTGTCTAAGTCTTCTTTAGTCAAAGATTTTAATTGATTAAGGTCTTTTTTCGCTTGTTCAATACGATGACTAAGTGACTCATTTGGGGATTGATAATGATGCGTTGGCGTTTCGGTTGAATCAGCTTGAGTATCTTTTGTAAGTCCATAGCCAATCAGTGTTCCGCTCATAAGTAATACGGAGCATGACATTTTTACATACACGCCAAATTGATGCTTTCGTGTTTGTTTCATTCTCTTCCGCTCTCCTTTTCTATTAGATTTCCCAATTTTAAATTCAATGTCATTATATAACATTTCACAGAAAGATACACTTCTCATTTTTAATAAACTCTTTTTGATTTTTGTAGATTATTTAAAAAAATAATTAAATATAAATACATACTACTTGTAATTAGAAGTTAATAACTATTATACTTCGATGTAACCTTGATTAGTTAACGTTTATATCTAATCAAGTGTAATCTAAAGTGATTAAGGAGTTTTTCAAAATGACAAAACCTCTCTATACTACTACAATGATTTCAAATGGTGGCCGTGACGGTCGAGTATTTAGCCCAGACAATACGTTTGTTCAAAACCTTGCAACACCTAAAGAAATGGGCGGTCAAGGCGGCAATGATACGAACCCTGAACAATTATTTGCGGCCGGATATAGTGCTTGCTTCAACAGTGCTTTATCATTGTTTCTATCTCAAAATAAAGTAAATGATGCGAATCCTGAAGTAGAAATTACAATTGAATTAATTAAAGATGAAACTGATAATGGTTTCAAACTTGCTGCAGATATTAAAGTGACACTTGAAAACATTTCACAAGAAGATGCTGAAAAATATGTAGAACAAGCACATCAATTCTGCCCTTACTCTAAAGCAACACGTGGTAATATCGACGTTCAATTAGAAGTCACAGCACAATAATTTAGATATAAATAAAGCGTAAGTTACATTTATTAACGCGTATGTGCAAGAACCATACACATTACAATGTAGCTTACGCTTTTTCAGAAATTCAGCAATCATCCATGCATTTTATTAGATATAGATAATTAATTTATTTTATATTATTAAAATTATATACAAATGTCTTATCACCACAGTATAATAGTTGTTTCGTCTACCTTAGATGTCAATTGACGTTGAAGGGAGGTGTCTAGCCGATGCTAGATATTTTAATTAATATCACAACTACAATTATAAGTGGTTGTTTCGTTGCGATGTTTACACATTGGCTACGTAATCGCAATAAGAAAAGACGATAAAGCCACACCATTAAAAATCCCCTTACTATCACCAGTAGTAAGGGGATTCGGTGTTTAACCTATATGCTAGATATTTTATAAATGTATTATAACACTTAACATTTCATTTTGCAATAATATCTAGGCATCCTACTTCAATTTAATTCGACGCTCTTGGATTTTAGCATCCTTATCAGATACCTTAACAGAATACTGTCTTTGAGACGTTAAATCTAGTAATGTTAAGTATTGATTATGACCTGCACCAGTATCTATATCTATGATGTTGTGTTCAATATGGATATGGTCCTTTTTATAACCTAACCGATAATTAGGAATATGACCATGAATCACAACTTTGTTTCTTGGTAAATATTGGTTTAAATTCCCTGGTGCATGGCCTGTTACCACTGCTCTTGATTGTTTGCGCATCGATTTACTTGTTTCAATACCCGCATGTACGAAGATGTATTGATCTATCACTTTATAATATGGGAGTTGATTGATAAAGTGATGCCATTCAGTAGCTCGTTTATCTGTACGTTCTAGCCATCTCAACTCATGATTGCCCACTAATGCAATAGCACCATTCTTCACTAGTTGTTTAATTAATTTCAATGTGCCTATAGAATCGGGTCCATTATTTACATAATCTCCGATAAGAACAAGTTGATCTTTACTGTCATCATAGTGAGCTGCTTTAAGCAAATGCGATAAAGATTTACCATGTCCATGAATATCTGATGCTACTAATAATCTTTTAGACATGTCTTTTTCACGCTCCTCTCACTACTACTTTCGCTTTAAATCTTTTTCTTCCTTTGATATGTCTCTAATATGATTAAAATAATTGAAGTTATACCTATAGATAACAATGCCATAGCCATACCCTGTGCGGAATCACCTTGTTCGAACTGTCTGTAAATAAAAGTTGAAGATGTATCCGTGTTCGGTGGTCTTAACATGAGTGAAGCTACAAGTTCTCGCATTGATATACAAAAGATGAGTATCCACCCTGAAACGATGCCTGGTCTTAATAAAGGTAATGTAATTGTTCTAAACAATGTCCAACCTTTACTTCCTGAAATTTCAGCCGCTTCAATAAGATTTTTACTTAGTTGTTGATCAACTGTCCTTATATTCTGAACTGCATAAGGAATATAGAGTACTGTATAAGCAACCACTAATATAGAGATTGTATTATAGATTGGCAATGGATTAAATTTATTATTCCAGAATAGTATAAGACCAATCACCACTATAATGCCAGGCACAGTATTTGGTAGTAAACTTGAAAAGTCAATTAAACGCCCTAAACGATGACGCTTTCGAGTAATTAGAACGACCCACAATCCAATGACACTTGCAAGCGTAGCAGAAATTGTAGCCAACATGATGCTATTGAATAAAGCAATGCCACCGTTACCTGAAATGACATGAATAAAATTATCAAGAGTGAAGTTATTTAGATGAAACCCTGATGAAAGTTGTTTCATAAACGCACTCATGAAGATACTCGCGTAAGGTAGAATAATTGTAACAAACACTTCACATGCTACGAAGACATAACAAAGTATGTCCCATTTACTACGTTGATGCACCTTTACTTTATGCCCTTTTCCTGAATTAGAATTTATATTATTACGTGATTGGAACCATTGTTGTAACGCCCACACTGTCATGCTGACTGCTAATAATAGTGTTGATAACAATGCTGCCCTTTGAAAATCAATCGGCCATATCGAAGCACTATGATGAATTTCAGATGTAAGTACTTGAAAGCCAATTTTGTTACCCATTGTGACTGGTGTACCAAATTCTCCTATTGTTTTTACAAAAATAAGGAGCGCGCCCATGCTATAACCTGAAGCAAAAAGTGGTGCGATGATTTTTCTGAATCGGTAAAAGAACGTACCACCATATATTTCGGCTACCTCTTCTTGTGACTGATGGATATTCATAAGTGCATTTTTCAAGATAACATATAAAAATGGTGTCAGGTGGCAACTCATAATCAAGACCATCCCAAAGAAACTAAAGAAATACGGCGTGATATGGGAGAAAATGGGGCTGAGTTGGTCTAACAGCCCATTTCTCTGCATGGTCAGCATCCACCCCATTGATCCAATATAGGGTGGCGTCATAAATGGAATCATAATGATTAAATCTAACCATTGATATTTTGCGAGTGACGTTTTAGTCATGATGTAACTGAGCGGTAGTGCTATAACCGTACATAAAATAACGACTGAAACACCTAATATAATTGAATTCCAAAGTATTTTAAGATGATACTGTTCTCCTAGCTGTTGTATGTGTTCTCCAAATGTGCCACCTTCTCCTGGCGCAAACCCTTTAAAAAGTATTAAACATAAAGGTAAGACGATGAGCAGGAAAAGTACAATCAGTGCTAACACTTGGTTTAAACGTTTGATTGTCGCTGCTTGTCGCATATTATCTCATCAATTCCGTGAATTTTTTCAATACTTTTTCACTTTTATCGCTTAAATTATTCCAATCGTATTTATATTCCTTAATATCTTTACGTTTTGCTTTACCTTTTTTCTTTTCAGCTGATTGGTCTGCTGGAATAAGGTAATGATCATCGACTTGTTTTTGACCTTTTGAACTTGTGACATAATCCATGTATTTTTTAGCTAAATCTTTATGTTTTGAAGATTTTAAAATAAATGCAGGGCGTGGTGAAATAGCTGTACCTGACTTAGGATATTTAATATCTACCGGTTCTCCTTTTGCTTTAGCGGCGTACACCATATAATCAACTCCGCCATAAACGACGTCATTTTCTCCTTTGATAACAGATTCTAATGCTGGTTTATTCGCGCCTGCTAATTTCATGCCATTCTTTTTCAAATCTTTATATTCATCCCAAGCTTTATTACCTTCATTATTAACTTTGATTGATAATAAATCTAAAGCTGTCCCTGATTCTGAAGGATCTGGAACCGCAATTTTATCTTTATATGTCGCTTTCGTTAAATCTTTATCGTCTTCAGGTGGATGTTTGACATTTTTAGTATTATAAGATAGACCTAAAGCACTTCCACTAAAACCGTAGTAGTAACCATCTTTGTCTATCCAATCTTTATATAACTTTTTATGATTTTTAACTTTATACGGTTCAATTAATCCCTTTTTCTTATAATCTAAAGCTGCTGGTAGTGATGCAAGTTGTACAACATCAGCTTTAGGATTATCTTTTTCAGCTTCTAAACGTCCTAGAATTTCACCTGTCGTACCTTGGAAAACTTGAACTTTTTTACCGGTCTGCTTCTCAAATTGTTTCACCATATCATTAACTAAGTTGTCAGAACCTGCTGCGTATAAAACGAGTTTGTCTTTATTGTTTCCGTCATTTGAACTCGATGTTGAATCTTTACTTCCATTGTCGCCATTTTCTGGTTTATTTTGGCATGCTGCTAATAAAACTACAGTCGCAATTAAAATCAAAATGTATTTAGTGAACTTCTTCATGTTTAGTGTCCCCCATTTTTATGAAATAATTTTCAGGAATATCGAAAGTTAAATGAATCGTCTCATTCTCTTGAAAATACTTACTATCGTAAAACATGATATCCACACCATTCGACGTAGCCGTGTATTGGTAATGTTCACCTGTGAAGCTGACTGTTTGAATGGTTGCAGGTGTAGCCTCTGAATGATCATGCTCTTGAATATGAACATGTTCTGGGCGGATTAATACACCATATTTCCCTTCTTGAGCTTGGATAGAATGATTAAGTTGAAAACCCTCATTTGTGCTTAATACTTGATTGTGAACGATACCTTCTAAATAGGTTCCCTTTCCTATGAAGGTCGCTACTTCTTTATTCATAGGACGGTGATATAATTCTTCTGGCGTGCCATATTGCACAATATGCCCATTCGACATCACTGCCACATCATCTGACATACTCATGGCCTCATATTGATCATGCGTTACAAAAATAGCGGTCATGTGATATGTTTTTATCAATTTTTGAATTAATATCTGCATATCTTCCCTCAAACTCGCATCTAGCGCTGATAAAGGCTCATCCATTAATATGAGTTGAGACTGTGAAATAATTGCTCTTGCTAATGAAACACGTTGTTGTTGTCCTCCCGAAAGTTGATGAATGGCTTTGTCATAATGCTCTTCTAAATGAACTTCTTTTAATGCTTGCATGACCCGTGTTTTCAAATTTTTAGTATCTTTCTTAACTTTCAATGGATACGCTACATTTTGAAAGACTGACATATGTGGCCACAATGCAAAATCTTGAAAGACCATCCCTAAATCTCTTTGTGCCGGTGGAACATATGTATGCTGGCGTGAATCATAATATGTGCAATGATTATGGACAATACTTCCAGAATCTGGTGTTTCCAAACCAGCTATCAGTCTTAGCAATGTTGTCTTGCCACAACCCGAAGCGCCCAATAAAGAAACAAATTTGCCACTTTCAATTGTCAAATCAATATCATGAATCACTGTTTTCGAACCGAATGATTTTTTAATATTTTGGAGTTCTAAAACCACATCCTCACCTCTTTCAATTATTACTATAGAAAAAGATTGTTAATAATTATTAAATGAAATGTTAACGCTAACTCAAAAAAGTATATGTAATATGTATAAATGTATAGAGAAAATTTATATTTGGGGGTTGAAGCAAAGTTGAATACGAAGCAGTTGATGATTTTTAAGCAATTTGTAGAATTTCAAAATGAAAATGCCGTGGCTGAATCTATGAATATTACACAACCTACTGTCACTTTCCATTTGAAAAATTTGAATAAAAACTATGGCATTCCTTTGTATTATAAAAAAGGTAAACATTTTAAATTAACGGAAGCAGGCGAGTTGTTATATCGCAATACAACTAAACTCTTAAACTTAATGCAAGAAACGAACGATGTCATGGCAGATTTTAAAGCCTCGAAGCGTGGAACTTTAAAAATTGGCGCAAGTCATGCACCTGTTTATCATATTTTACCTGAAGCATTCAAAAACTATATGCATCATCATCCAAATATTCAAATTGATTTAACTGTAGATACAGCTCCGAATATTATTCAGAAATTAAGAAATAGGGAAATTGAAATTGCAGTAATCTCTGAAAACGGTTTTTATGAAAATGATTTAAAAGTTAAGCGTTTTATGGAGAATGAATTGATGGTGGCCATGTATAAAGATCATCCCCTTGCTCACCAACAAGAGTTAACTATGAAGGATGTAGAGCAATATGATTTTGTTATACATAGTGGCGGGGCTCTACTAGAGAAAGTATCGATGAGTGGCGACGTGATAATTTAGTCTCGCTACGTGCACGTATGCAATCAAATAGTTTGAGTAGTATTCTAGAAACGATTAAATATTCTAAATACTTGAGTTTAATAAGTCATAGTGCGATTCAGCATCATAATGTCATTATTTGTAAAAAGGTCCCCAATGGACCAAAGCCAAGATATATCTCCATTGTTTATCGTGATGATTTATATTTAACTCCCGTAATTCAAAACTTTATTTCATTAATATACAATGTGAATTTTGAGGAAACGATGCAAAATTAAATGAGCTAGTCCCAAAATATAAAGAGACATGTGTATGATTGGTAGTCTAATATACCAGCCCTTAAAATAGATTTGTTTAAACAAACATTTTAAGGGCTTTTATTATAGTTATGCAGTTCGCTCGTCTAGAATCGAACGATTGTTCTAAATGTGATTTATATTTAGGAGTAAAGCGCCTTTCACAAGTCTAGTAATTATCAAAAATAAGATTTGTTTTGAGTTGATCTTTCTTCTCATGAATGCCGAGTTGGTCTAATTTCTTAACAATTGCACTTTGTACGCGTTTTGCATCCTCCTCATTGTTTACCTTCGCTGAAATTTCTACTATATTTTGATTTTTAATATCCCAATTTTCAATTTTTACTTTATTACCATCAATATTCCCTTTATGACGTTCAAAATGAACTGGACCAATTAAGCTTGGTTGATTCATCTTATTTAATGTTTCACTATACGGCTTTTCTGCATGAGTTTTTAATATTTTCAAACTATCCTGTGCATTTGGCATAGTATCTTTTTCTAAATTTAAATGTTCTTTTGCCTCTTTAGTTACACTAAGTGTTTCTTTATTTTCACCGAATTCAACCTCATATTCGTCGCCGTTATACCCTTCGGATTTAGCTTGTTGTATCGCACGAGAGACATCATGATTAGAAATCGAATAGCGTTTTTTGTATTGCAACTCGTGGTCATTATCATCTTCAGATTTACGCAAACGATATGTCACATTATTTTGATAGTTAGTGCGGTTTGTATCATCTAAATATTGTACATTAAAATCTTCATCTTTATCACTAGAACCTAATGCTTCTAACACACTATGTTTAATATGACGATTGTCTTTTACCACTTTATGACTATCAGCATAAACCTTCACTTCATATTGGTCAGGTTGATTCGTTGCTGCTTGAACATTTTTAGTAATGCCACAACTAAGTAAAATAGAAGTCGTTATCATCCCTACTTTGATTAATGAATGTTTCATTTATTATCACCTCTACATTCAACTTAGCTTATTTTTTTGTAGTAAATATATGAATAAAGTGAATAGATATTAAATTTTTATAAATTTTTTAAAT
This sequence comes from Staphylococcus caprae, assembly GCF_002902725.1. Lineage (GTDB taxonomy): Bacteria > Bacillota > Bacilli > Staphylococcales > Staphylococcaceae > Staphylococcus > Staphylococcus caprae. The sequence continues at coordinate 21,838 of NZ_PPRT01000032.1, read as the reverse complement.
ACGTACTTTTATAGAATTTATATTTCTACAACGATATGTCACACATTGTTTGAAATATCGGCGCATTCACTTAAATATTCGTGTATAAAGCGGGAATAAGCAAATGAAATCGTAAAATATGAAACTTATCGACAAAGTAAAATTGTTGAAGCAAAGAGTAAGCAAATCCTCGTTAATCAAAGAGAAGTACTGGCATATCAGTCAGCCTAATCTATATAAAGACGCTATTCAACCACGCATCTACGAATCACTCTAGGAGGTTTACCTATGTTGGTTATTTCTATAATTTTAACTGTTCTTGGTTTATCGCTCATATTAGTTAGTCTCATTGTCTCAAAATCTGATTCACTCGATTTAAGAGAGAAAATCTATGTACCTGGTTTATGTCTTTTATTAATAGGATTTCTTTGTTTGATTGGTCATTTCGTTAATTCTTCGCTATAAAATCATTACTTTCACAAAAAATTCACAACAATTCTGACTATCTGTTGCATTTTTCCACACCTTGCACTAAATAGTGGTGTTTAGGGCTTTGCAAAATTGTTAAATTAGTATATGTAACTTTCAAACATCTTCATTTTTCGCACTCAAATTGCGTTAAAATATTTTAGAATTTCACACTCTGTTGCAAAAATTATTCACAAATAGGAGGAAATGTCTTGGCAAAAGTTTTATACAAATTAGGCAAATTTATTGCTAAGAACAAATGGGTCAGTATTGTGGCGTGGCTAATTGTTCTAGGCGTAATCATTACACCACTCATGATTAACTCACCTAAATTTGATAATGACATTACAATGAATGGCCTAAAATCATTAGATACAAATGATAAAATTTCTAAAGAATTTCATCAGGATAGTCAAAAAGCCTCGATGAAAATTGTGTTCCATTCCGATAAGAAGAATGGCATCACAGATAAAGATACGAAAAAAGATATTGAAAAAGCGCTTGATCATATCAAACAGGATGACGATTACGTACAAAACGTAAGCAATCCGTATGAATCACATCAAATTAACGATGATAAAGATACTGCAATTGCAACCGTTAACTATGTAGTTAACCAAACAGCCTTGCAAGATTCTTCTAAAAAAACGATTGATAAAGAATTAGATGATGTCAAAGCAGATCATAACCTTCAAATTGAGCAAACTCAAGGTGGCTCAATGAACTCTGAAGTCGGTGGCACATCTGAAATTGTAGGTATTGTCACTGCATTTATCATCTTGCTTATCACGTTCGGTTCGCTTATTGCAGCAGGTATGCCGATTGTGAGTGCAATTATTGGTTTGAGTTCAAGTGTCGGAATTATCTCTTTACTTACATTCGTATTCGACATTCCAAACTTTACACTCACGTTAGCAGTCATGATTGGACTCGCTGTTGGTATCGACTACTCCTTATTTATACTATTTAGATATAAGGAAGTTCGTAAACGTGGTTTAGAACCGATTGAGGCTATTGCTACAGCCGTTGGTACTGCAGGCAGTGCCGTTATTTTCGCAGGGGTAACAGTGATGATTGCAGTATGCGGTCTATCCCTTGTAGGCATTGATTTCCTAGCAATTATGGGATTCGCTTCTGCGATTAGTGTGTTATTTGCCGTATTAGCTGCATTGACACTCTTACCTGCACTAATCAGTGTGTTCCATAAACGCATCAAGATTAAAGATAAACCTGAAAAAAGTAAAAATCCAAAAGATCATCCATGGGCTAAGTTCGTTGTTGGTAAGCCTGTGATTGCAATTGTTATCAGTTTACTTATTTTAATTGCTGCAGCACTTCCTATAAGTGGAATGCGTTTAGGTATTCCAGACGACAGCCTTAAAGCTAATAATACGTCAGCACATAAAGCATATAACTTAATCACAGACAACTTCGGTGCGGGCTATAATGGTCAAATTGTAATGCTCGTAAATACGAAAGATGGCGGCAGTAAAAAGGATATTCAACAAGACTTAAATAATATCAAAGATGATATTAAAGATATGGACAATGTAGACAAAGTGGCGACACCACAACTTAATGATAATCAACACTATGCGTTAATTTCTGTGATTCCTGAAGATGGTCCAAATGCACAATCTACAAATCATTTAGTTTACGATTTACGTGACTATAATAAAACGGCCAAAGAAAAATATGACTTCAATACAGAAATTTCAGGACAAAGTGTAATCAACATTGATATGTCTGAAAAGCTTAACGAAGCGATTCCAGTATTCGCAGGTGTTATCGTACTCTTAGCATTTGTACTACTCGTCTTTGTATTCCGTTCAATCTTAGTACCATTGAAAGCTGTACTCGGGTTCGTCTTATCCCTACTAGCGACACTCGGATTTACAACACTCGTCATGCAAGATGGCTTCTTAGGAGGCTTGTTCGGCGTTGAAAATACTGGTCCGTTATTAGCATTCCTACCAGTTATCACTATTGGCCTTCTCTTCGGTCTAGCAATTGACTACGAACTATTCTTGATGACACGCGTCCACGAAGAATATAGTAAAACAGGTGATAATGACCATTCCATTCGCGTTGGTATCAAAGAAAGTGGCCCAGTTATCGTTGCCGCAGCATTGATTATGTTCAGCGTATTTATTGCTTTCGTCTTCCAAGAAGATTCAGCAATTAAATCAATGGGTATTTCACTCGCATTCGGTGTCCTCTTCGATGCATTTATCGTACGTATGACATTGATTCCTGCACTTACTAAATTATTCGGTAAAGGCTCTTGGTACATTCCTAAATGGTTAGGTAGCGTCTTACCTAAGATTGATATTGAAGGTAAAGCTTTAGATCAAGATCATTCAAATACGAAGGCTGCTGAAGACACGCAATATGGTGATCATCATGGTGAAAGTTATAGACATGACGCTCAACGCTTTGATGATGATAACCGTTATGACTATCGTCACAGTGACAACCATACAGACGCTCATAATGAGAGTGAAGACTATCCTCGATATGTTCGCCTGGATGATGATCGTCGTGGCTATCGTGAAGATCATTTTCCGGAAAATGATTCACAATATCGTAGATCAGAGTATGGAGATCCAAACAACAATAATCAATCACGCAACCATCGAAATCAAGTAGATTATGAGTCTATGTACACTCAAGACAATCACCATTATCATCGAGAAGATACGCATAATAGATATGACCATCAACCTCGACATGATGAAGCATATCGTCGTAACCAAGAAAAACCGCAACGTTCAGAAAGGGAATCTCGCACGACTGATTTATTTAAACAATTATCTGGTGAATCAAATGATCAAGATATGTTATTTAATGCATTAATGTTATACGCTCGAGAAAATAACAAAGCTATTTATGACGACTATCAACGTCGCTCTAATGAAAGATATGACGAACATGTCGATAAAGGTAGAGACAATGACAGAGACTAAAACAAAGAAGGAGGAAACGCCGAATGTTCAAGAAAAGTAGTTTCAAAGTATTAGGACTACTTGCCATTCTCGCCTTAGCTATTGTGCTAAGCGCGTGTGGTAATGGTGGTAGCGGATCATCGGACGATGGTAATACATCTCTAGGTAAAAAGGAAGTCACTATTCCTTATATCGCAAGCGACAATTCTACGCCACGTTCTCTAGTGATTGCGGAAGTGCTTAAGAAAGCTGGATACGATGTGACAACGACACCTGTTCAAGCGAGTGGTCCACTATACGCATCTGTGTCTCAAGATACGGATTCATTCCACGCTTCAGGTATCTTTCCATCAACAGACAAAAGCTTTTACAACAAATTCAAAAGTCAATTAACAGTTTATGATAAAAAGAACTTAGTAGATAACGTAAAAGTTGGTTTAGCTGTTCCTAAATATGAAAGAAATATTGATTCAATTTCAGATTTAAATAGTAGTAAAAGTTTTGGTAAATCTGTAGATTGGACGATTCAAGGTACAGACGATAGAAATGGCGTGATGAAACAAACTAAAAGTGAACTAGACGATGGTCAATTAGATCAATATCGTTTGCATAAGTCATCTGACCAAGATCAATTTAAAGCGATTCAAAAAGCTTATAAACAACAAAAGCCTATCGTCTTCACTGCTATGGAACCAAGCTGGTTCTCTAAAGAGCTCGATATCAAAATGTTAAAAGATCCTGAAAAAATTTATGGTAAAGATGACGAACATATTAACTTAGTGTTCAATAAAGGCTTCCAAAAAAATCATCCTGCGGCGTATACAATTGCTACACGCGTCTCTGACAATTGGAGTAAAGATGATGAAGAACAATTAGCGAAGAAAATCTTTAAAGATAATAAAAATCCTGAAGATGTTGCCAAAGATTATGTCGATGACCATGAAACAAAAGTTGATAAATGGTTAAAAGGTATTGATCATTAATTAAGTAGTATAAAGTCAATGTGTTGAGACTAGAATATTAATCCAAAATGATAGCTCTAAGATGATTTCTAATTAGAATGTGCACCACTATAGGTTGGACTACAATCTAACTTTGAGAGGTACAGCACACTAAAGAAATTGTCTTAGAGCTTATTTTATAATGAATGTGTTAAATGAAGATATTCACTGACATTTATATTTGGTAAAAGCAATTCAACTATGATAAATTAACGTATATTCTGTGTCGTGAAGTATCCTTTAATAGAGAATAATAAAAGGAGAAATGTATATGCCCACATCAACTCAAAAACGTATGATTCGACATATTAACCAGACAGTTTTCGAACTTTTATATGACTATCATTTTGATGAAATGACTGTTCAAAAAATTTGTGAAGTTGCCGAGATAAATCGTAGTACCTTTTATCGTTATTTCCAAGATAAGTATGATTTACTCTATTCCCTACCTCAATATATGACTGGCGAAATTATGACAGATTCAACTGAAGCGCCACAAATTAAAACTTCTGAATCTTTTAAGGCTTTTATCTATTATATAGAACAACATAAGAAGGTATTTAAGCATTTGCTTGTATCTTCCAGACAAGTTGATGTTTTCAGGAGTTTAACACGTGCAAGCCGTGAAATGATGTTATATGGCGTAAAGAATAATCATGATGATCCCCTTGCATTGAAGATACGTGAAAGTAAGCACCCAGAAATTTTAGCTGATTTTTATAGCAGTGGTGTCATTGAAGTTTTAAGACGTTGGGTTGAAAATGATTACAATTACTCGGTAGATGAAATTTTCGAAACACTAAACAATACATTAGAAGCTTCACTTCAAAACTGTAAAACCAATTAAAACGAGGCATACAAAAGCACGCGTCCTTATCTTCTTAAACAGTTGATAAAGATGCGTGCTTTTACTTTTTATTATAGTAGTTGTTTTCGTACCGCTTCGCCAACTTGAGACGGGGATTGCGGATTTTGACCTGTAATCACTCGGCCGTCTACAACTAGTGTTGAAGTAAACGGAACTCGACCATAGCGATAAATGGCACCACGTTTTTTAATTTCGTTTTGTAAATGGAAAGGTACGATGGTATCACGTTGAGCTAGGACCTCTTCAATATTTGAGAATCCAGTTATCTTTTTATTTTGAATTAAATACGTACCGCCAGCATCTTTGACATTGAGTAGCGCTGCAATGCCATGACAAACCGTTGCAACGATTCCCCCATTTTCATAAATCGTATTCACTGCACTTTGGATGTATTTATTTTCTGGGAAATCATACATCACACCATGAGCACCAGTAAAATAAATGGCATCGTATTTCTCAGGTTGCGCTTCTCTAATAGGTTGAGAATATCTTAGTAAATCCATGAAACTTTCATTTTTATAATAAGCTTTCGTTGTATTATCAAACATCAGTGGATTAAGGCTCACGGGATCGATCGGTGTATTTCCACCAGTAATATTAAACATATCAATGTCTACATTTGTATTTTTAAATGCATCATAAAAATGCACCAGTTCACTTAGCCATAGTCCTGTAGGTTCTTCTGTATTTCCAAAGTAATCTGTACTTGTATTGACTATCATAATTTTTGCCATTTATCTCACCTCTTTAATTAATCTTCCATTTTTACTACAATTTTGCCTTTTGCTCTTCCACTTTCAGAGTATTCAATGGCTTTTTGAGTTTCTTTAAAGTCAAATACCTTATCAATGATTGGTCTAATTTTTCCAGCTTCAATGAGTTCTGTAATTTCTCTTAATTGCTTACCACTTGGATGCATAAATAAAAATTCATAGTTAACGTTGAATTTTTTTGCTAAACGTTGGTATTTCAATGATGCTGCTTTTAATAAACCTTGCTTGAAAATACTTTTTTCTAACTTTTTAGCATTGCGTTCTGTCGGTAATCCAGAAATCGAAGCAATGACACCATGTGGTTTAAGGATTTGGAATGATTTTTCTAAATTATCTCCACCAAGTGTATCGAATACACCATCAAAATCTTTTAACACTTTCGAGAAATCTTGTTCTTTATAATTAATAAATTCATCTGGATTTAATGATTTGATAAGTTTTTCTCCTCGATCACTTCCAGTCGTTGCAACATAAAGCCCTATTGCTTTTGCGTATTGAATGGCAAAACTTCCTACGCCACCTGATCCAGCTTGGATGAGCACTTTGTCTCCTGGCTTAGCTTTAATTACTTCGTTTAGCGCTTGATAAGATGTTAAGCCTACTAAAGGTATACTTGCCGCCTCTTCGTAAGAAAGTCCTTGAGGCATTGGAGCAATTTCTTCTGCGTTGATTGAAATATAGTCGGCAAATGTTCCAATTTTCGATTTACGTGGACGTCCATACACTTTGTCGCCTACCTTGAAGTCTGTAACATTTTCCCCTACTTCGGAAATCTCTCCTGCAAAGTCATTTCCTAATATTAATGGAAATTGATAAGACAGTAACATTTTCAAACTACCATCACGAATTTTGAAATCGATTGGATTAATACTTGCTGCTTTAATTTTCACTCGTACTTCATTCGGGTTCATACTTGGTAATGGCATTCTTTCTAATGACACAGGACCTTTCCCATAATGATGAATAACCATCGCTTGCATATCCGTTTTCATCTTTTTCGCCTCTCTTTACTTGATTATTACATTTAATATTGAAAATGATTGCATACTTGATATTTTGAATTTTCATCAAGTGTAAGGCTAATAAGTATTCTGTACAAGAAAAGCGGTTTACTCATAGGTTTAGTTTATAAAAATATACTTTTACTATAAGTGTTAACTATGAATAATCGAGTCATTTTCATAGTATTAAAACACAAAGATGACTCCATATGAAAATTGAAACTTTATCGTCAACGGTTTAAACAAAACCAATGTTGTTAAAGTAATTGATAGCGTTACTGTGCTATTCATTCGTTTCTGTATGGTTTAAATCTTTTATATTGACAAAATTGTGGGGCAAGATTAATATATATATCTAGTATAAAAAATATACTAGGAGGTGTGAGTAATGAAAGTAGAATTGGGTTTAACATCATTTGCTGAAAATAGTGCCATTTACATGCCAGATGGTAAACACGAATCAATAAGTCATGCTCAACGTATTAGAGATATAGTAGAAGAGATTGAACTTGCAGATCAACTTGGATTAGATGTATATGGCTTAGGTGAACATCACCGTGAAGATTATGCAGTTTCTGATCCTGTCACTGTGTTAGGTGCAGCTGCTTCAAGAACACAACATATTAAATTATCTTCTGCAGTTACCGTCTTATCTTCAGACGATCCGGTCAGAGTATATGAAAGATTCTCAACTTTGGATGCTGTATCTAATGGTAGAGCTGAAATTATGATTGGTCGAGGTTCATTTATCGAATCTTTCCCGTTATTCGGTTATAATTTAAATGACTATGAAGAGCTATTTAATGAAAAACTTCAAATGTTGCTTAAAATTAACAAACATGAAATCATAAGTTGGGAAGGTAAATTAAGACCTAGTTTAGAAGAGACTGGCATTTACCCACGAGTGGAAAATGGCGAACTACCAATTTGGATTGCCACAGGTGGTACACCTGAATCATCACTCAGAGCCGGCGCGTTTGGCTTGCCAATTACGTATGCCATTATTGGCGGAAATCCTAGACGATTTGCACGTAATATTGAAATATATAAATCTGTTGCATTATCTTACGGACATAATCCTGACAAATTACCTATTGGGGTGCATTCTTGGGGTTATGTTGCAGAAACAGATGAACAAGCGAAACGTGAGTTTTTCCCTTCACTTAAGGCACATCAAGATGTACTAGGTAAAGAACGAGGTTGGCCATCTTTCGATGAAAATTATTTCGAGAGAGAAATAGGCAGTCATGGTGCTATCTACTTGGGAAGCCCTGAAACAGTGGCTCAAAAAATTATTGATACCATCGAGACTCTAGGTATTAACCGCTTTATGATTCATACTCCGGTAGGTTCTATGCCTCATGAGTATGTGATGCATTCAATTCGTCTTTTTGGGGAAAAAGTTAAACCTATAGTAGATAAATATTTTGAAGATAAATAGGAGGAAATATTTTATGATTTTACGTTATGCTACAAATTTAAAACTTGCTAAAGAATTATACAATGCAAGCAAACCTAAATTACAAGGTGACCAAGGTATGGTGGATACTTTCACAAACACATTTGGTTTACCAGCTAGTTCAGTTAAATTAGCAGGTGGTGTTGAAGCAACTGCAGCTGCATTATTCGCTGCAAGTTTCTTAAATAAAAACATCTCTCGCTTAGGTTCACTTGCTACAATTTCAGTATTAAGTGTCGCAGCTTACAAACACTTTGAAGCTGGTCACGGCAAAAAAGGTGCACAACACGCACTTGACTTATTAGGCTTAGCTACTTTAAGCTTACTAGATACTTTCTCATCTAAAAGATAAACATTGAAAAATAAGACTCCCCGCTGATGCGAGGAGTCTTATTTTATATTTTAAACTTGTGGTTTAAAGAAATTTTCATGTCTGTTTATGTATTTTATATCATCTCGAAACTGCAACGAGGGTTAATTTTACTTTTTATATTTATTTAAAAGTGATTTAGAAACATGACAAAGATACTGATCTTCAGGGTGTTTATAAAGATGATCTTGATGTTCTTCAGCACTTCTAACATAATTCGTTAATGGCTTTACTTCTACCATAATACGGTGCGCATCATTTCTATCATTGATAAATGCTTGTGCTTCGTCGAGATGCGTTTGATCTTTACTATATATTCCAGTTCGATACTTTTCTCCTATATCTGGTCCTTGACGATTCAAACTATATGGATCAATGATTTCGAATAAATACCCCATCAAATCTTTTATAGTAACTTGTTGTGGATTGAATTCTACTTTCACACATTCAGCATATCCATCATACGGTTCTTCCAAATGATTTGTAGTACCATTCCCTCTACCTGCTTCCGTCATCACAACGCCAGGTATCGTTTTGAAAAATGCTTGCGTCCCCCACAAACAACCGCCTGCAAGATAAACAATTTCCAACGTTATCACCTCTTATGAATATTGTAACACCTAGAGCTAGAATCAAATAACAAACGATGATAAGAATCTATTGGTATTTGATTTACTGCTTATCCAAAGCTTCTTGCCAACGCGTATTCATAACATATAAATAAAAAATCTCCTCATCGTTATTAACAATGTGGAGATCATTATTAAGTGAAGATTAATCCTCACTTTTTTATTATTCACTTCTTACGTTATTAAGAACATAAAATCAATTATCTATCTCTAAACAATTTATTTTCTTACCAACGCTAGTATGCCTGCTACTAAAATCAAGATGCCTGAGAGAATCCCAAAAGCTTGTTTCTTTAGCCACATTTCTTGTTAAGTTCTATAAAAAAGAGAGTTAGAACAAAAGCTCCAACTCCCTTGAATCATTATATAATCAATAACTTAATTCCTTTGACAATATTTGTTAAGAACAGCACAATAGCCCAAATAAAGAAAATCGCTGCAGCTATGAGACCTATCGTGATACCTAGACCAGCATGTGCATCGTCAAATAATGTAGGGACAACCATTATACTGAAAAAGCCTATCGCAGTAAAAACCCATGTAAATATATGGTTGAACAATGCATTTCTTGAATATGTTGAAGCAGGACGTTTAGCTACAATCCAGACGATAAGTGGGAATAACACCGGTGCAAAAAAGACGCTTAAATAACTTAAAGCTCCTAAAATATTATTTGCTTTTTCGTTATATCTTTCATCAAAGTTTTCCATTTTTTTCACCTCAGTTATATCTAAACACATCATTGTGCTCAATTTAAGTTATATCACTCATAATTACAACATTGTAAGTTTCGCAGCATAAAACCACTTAATTTAACGCTTCTTCTAATACTGATTTGAAGTCTACTTTAGAAATTTCATTCGCATGCACTTGCTGTGAATTTAATCTTTCGCTAAATCTGTCTTTATTTTCATCTATTTCTTTAAGCATTTGACTTAATTGTTCAACGTCTTGTATCGAACATTGATTGTCAGGATACGTTACATTAAAATGATGCGCCGTCTCAGTATACCCAAGAATTAACATATGATGATCAAATGCTTTTCTAACAGCATTTAAAATTTCTCCACCTTCATTGATGTCTAAATAAATATCACAGTATTCATACAACTGATTTACCATATTTTGTTTAATTGCAGGATAAAGTTTGACATTTGGGTAGTCACCTAAATCCATTAGTCGTGAAGACATTTCAGTAATTGCAGCAATATGGAACTGATAATCCGTATGTTTGGTTACTAAATATTCTAAATGCGGGATTTGATCAGAATTCGTCAGCGTAAGTATATTGTTAGAATATTGATTCTCTTTTTCCTTATGATACAAGTATCCCGAAGCATGAACATATCTACGTTCTTCCTCACTTAAATGACCTATGATATTTTCATATTCATCCTTTTCAGGAATAATAACACTGAACTGTCTTTCGGTATTATTGTTAAATATTAACCTCATATTTCCCGGGACATGATTCCTAGAATATTCTTGCCAGAATAAAATACCTTTACCCTTCGTTGGTAAATCATAGAGTGCTAAAAATGGTGTAGATAAACTATTAAATATTACTTGGTCTAAATCAATATGAATCTCTTGAAGATAAAACTTGATGAACTCCCTTTTAGATGCGAAGAAATAGGATTTCCCTTGATAATCCACGACAAAATCTTTGGTAACGAAGTTTTCATAAATCACTTCTTTACCTTCTCGATTCATATATTTTTTTAAAATCGGTGTTCCAGCTAAATCATAGACAGTTTCTGCAAATTTAAAACCTTCTTTATTATAATGATCGACTGAACGCAAACGTTGTTTTTTATCTAACCATTCAACGAAGCTGACCACACGCGTTTTGAAGTTCTTTCTATAGAAAATCTTTCCTCTTAACTCACCCATATCGATAATTTTGGCCATTGTGCCGTCACCTTTAATTTCCCAGAAATCAGGCGTGACCACATCGTTGAAAAAGGCCGGCTTGTCATCTTCATATACTTGATAAGCCGCAAAATATTGATACGGTGATGTGACCTCATCAGGTAAAAAGCCATCATCATTCATCACAATTGTAAAATGATTATATCCTGCAAGTTTAAGAGAGCCATGTAATTCACGTGTCTTGTTATCATAGTTTTCAAATAAATTAATCATGTAGCACCTCTTCTATCAATTGTCTCCAATGTTCTACAATATGTAATGTCTTGAAAGGTTCTGCAATGTTATATGAAATCTCGTGCGGGTGTTTTGGACCATTTTCAAAAAATTGAACAATCTTATCAGCCATTCGATTGATGACTTCCTCGATTGTTTCATAGTCTAAATCAATCGGTATGAGATAGCCGTTCTCATTATGTCGAATAAACGTAGGACTTCCATAATTCACATCAAAGCCAATCATCCCGAGTCCTGAGCCAACCGCTTCCATTAATGTAAGCCCAAATCCTTCACTTTGTGATGCTGAAACGAATAATTCATACTGATGGTAGATCTCTTGCAAATTTGTATGACCTTTCAAACGTATATAATCCTGTGCTTCATATTCTTCGATTATCTTTTCAATTTTGTTTCTTTCCGAACCTTCACCATAAATATCAAAACGAAGATGTGGTACACGTGATTTCGCCCTAATCACTGCCTTTGCAATCCAATCCACATGCTTTTCACTCGCCAACCGTGAAGCCGTCATGATTGAATAAGGCAATCTAGGATGTTGTGGATACATTAAGGTATGCAGACTGCCCACTGGTATAGTTCTAATGCGAGGAACCTCATGTGTGTATGTTCTAAACTGTTGAGTTAAAATTTTATTCTGTAAGTCTGTAGCTGTGATGAAGAAATCAATATGTCTCGCGTTTTCAAATTGATACTCATAATAGTTATTCCATAAAATATGGGTGTTGTCGGTGGAATTTTTACTATAATGTTCTGCATGAACCACAATCCCAACCTTACTGTTGCCCTTATTTTGCAAAATAGCCTGACCAACATCTGTTGAACGATCAATAATCACAATATCGTTATGAGATAAATGAAGTTTTCGAATAAAATATGCGATGAATTCTTCTTTACTATATAAACGTGCATCGTCAAACACATATACATGCGCATCATCATCGATATATTCGTTATATACAATCGAGCCATCTTCATTATAAAACTGGCGCATATAAAGTTTAGCTCTCTTCTCAAAAGGGGCATAGTATTCTGAAAATGTACGTACATAGCTATAAAAATCTTTACGAATCAGCATGCCATTAACGACAAATTCAGCTCGATCAACATAGTTTTCTTCTGGATTTTTTAAATAACACGTCACGAAAGTTTGATCATTGTTTAAATAAAGCCTTAAAACTTTCCCTTTCCTCTCGTGACGCGAAACATCATTACCTAATTCTGAAATCAAATCATCAACAGTATAAGTGGTTGGTGCAATTTTTATGTCTGTAAAATATTGATATAACCAAATTACTTCTTCATCTTTAAAACCCATATTGCTTGTTAGTGTTTGGATATTTTCAGATTGAATAAAGTCTAGAAAGACAAATTTTATTGGATAATGAAGTTGGCGAAGCAATTTAGCTCGATAGGCTTGTGCATATTCTACGCCACTACTTGCCCAACCAATGCCAAAGTTAATGTTATAAATTGTCATGCCTTTACACCTCTTTATTTATGGAAAATGGATGACCATATCATCAAATTTATCAAATGTTAGAATACTTAAGCATAAATTTCTAATCATTTTTCTTTTAACGTCCTTCGTCATCAATTCATATGTTTCTAAAGCCACTTTATGATATTCAAATATGACGTTTCTCTGACCATTTTGTCGATTATTGACACTTGCTTTAAGTTGTTGTAAGTTATCAACTTGTTCAATCCACTCACTGTCTATCGCTTTTAAAAAGGACTTTTGTAAAAAGCGTAATTTTAAATATGGATCAGAGACTTCTTGTAAATTACTGTAAAGTTGTTGTTTAAACTGTTTCATTAAAAATTGAATGAGTTCTTCGCGGTTGTTAATATCTATCTTTGAAATATCATCATTAAAGACAAAACTTAAATTTTTATAAATATAATTTATGAGAGATTCCTCATTAACGAGTTTTTTATCTTTTATATCATTGATGAAAACATCTCGTGCTAATTGTTCAAAATTAAAATCGTCAAAGTGCTCTCTTTCAAGAATTTGGTCTCGCTCAGTATATATTTTTTCACGCTGAATACTGATACTTTTTTCATATTCGTTAGCCATCTCTCTGTTAACCATGGCTGTTTCTTCAGACACACGTTGCGCTTTGTTAACAATGTTTTTTACACGTCTTTGGAATAGAGGGCTATTTTCTAATTTTGTAGTTTCCATCGATTGTAATTTTTCATTTTCAACTAAATTAGAATTACTCCAACGTTTAACTAAGTAATCATCTAATGACACAAAGATTTGAGAATACCCAGGATCTCCTTGACGTCCTGAACGGCCTCTTAATTGACGATCCACACGACTGTTCTCCATATGTTCATTGATAATTACTGCTAATCCCCCAATTTCGAATACATCTTTAGCTAATTTAATATCTGTACCACGTCCTGCCATACTTGTTGCAACGGTTACTGCTGATAGTTGCCCAGCTTCTGCAATCATTTGTGCTTCTTTGGCCACGTTTTGTGCTATAAGTAGATTATTAGGTATGTCCTTTTTAAATAATTGTTCTGAAAAATATTCAGCTGCTTCCGCAGTACGTGTAATGAGTAGTACGGGTTGCTGTGTGCGATGAATATCAACGACGCTTTTTAAAATAGCTTCATTCTTTTTATCACTGTTCGCAAACACTCTATCAGGTCGGTCATCACGCTTAATCGGACTATTCGTAGGAATTTCTACAACAATTTTTGAGTATAAATCGAAGAATTCTTTCTCTCCTAATTTACCGGTACCAGTCATCCCTGAAAATTGTTTAAATTGTTTAAACAGATTTTGAAATGTAATCGTCGCCATCACACTCATATCCTTAGAAATCTCAACACCTTCAATAGCTTCAATTGCTTGATGTAAACCTGCTTGTAACTTTGTTCCTTGCAACATGCGACCTGTGATTCTATCGATTAAAACAATTTCACCATCAAAAATGAAGTAATCTAAATTATACTTAAATAAATATTTTGCTCGAAGCGAAAGGTTAATGTTTCTAACTAGATCGAAATGTTGATCATCGTACAAATTCTCTACTTTGAAGTAATGATTGGCCGCTTCAATTCCTTTTTCAGTTAACCAAACTTCTTTTTTATTAAATTTAACGTGAAAATGTATGTCTTCTTCAAGTGTTTCTACGAACGCTTTCACGATATGAAATAAATTGGATTGAACACGTGGTGCACCAGAAATAACAAGTGGCGTTTGAGCAGCATCTAAAATAATCGAATCTACTTCATCAATAATCGCAAAATTTAAGTCTGGCAAAAATTTCGCTTGAATATCATCAGCCAGATTATCAATTAAATAATCAAAGCCTAAACGCCCATTAGTCGTGTAAACGATATCATGGTGATATAAATGATATTTTTCATTTTCTTCATATTCATAATCAGGGATATCAACAAATCCTAATGATGCACTTAGCCCAAGCCATTCATACAATGGTTTCATCTCTTCATAATCACGTTTTGCCAGATATTCATTTGTAGTGATAAGATACGCACCTTTGCCAGTTAAACCATTTAAATATAAAGGCATCGTTGCAGTTAACGTTTTCCCTTCACCTGTTTGCATCTCTGCAATATTACCTTGATGCATTACAATTGCTCCAAGCACTTGAACATCTTTCGGGTACATACCGAGTACACGTCTTGAAGCTTCACGCACGGTGGCATATGCTTCTGGTAATAATCTTTCCAATGAAACTTTACTTGATTGTAAACATTCTTTAAATTCTACAGTCTTCGCTTTTAATTGCTCGTCTGTAAAGTTTGAATATACTTCGCTGAGTGCATTAATTTGTTTCAATGTCTTACGTAGACGACGCAATCTCATATTATTAATGATTGCGTTTATTCCATTATTCATAACGATCACCCCTCAATTCAGTAGGTGTATCTAAATCATTAGCTCGTGCCTTATTGATAACTCGATTCATAATCTCAAACTTTTCCTTTAAATCGATAGTTTGATTCATTCTAGGTGTTCGGTACGTGCCATCTCCTAGTTCTTGAACCATTATATTTTGGAAATGGAGATGATTCATCCCAGCATTCACCAATTCTAATTGATAAGAATGTGCTTCAATTGGGTAGACAATTTCTTCTTCTTTGTTTTTTAGAATTTTATACTCAAATTGTTCTTTATTTTTACGATAGAACTTAATTTTGAAATATGCAGCTCCTTCTGGTTCAACTTGAAAATTAAATTTAAATAAGTAGCGATGACCCTTTTTCAATATCGGTAGCTTCGGACTCACTCGATCTTCAGCAAAGTTTGTGAGCATATACCAATTATGAATAACTGTGCCTGATGGCATGAGTGGATTTTCAAAATAAATATCATCATTATCAAAACGTAACTTAGTGCCATACATAAATGTAGTTAAATTGACTAATCGCCATTTCACTTCAAATTGTTTAGCTTCTTGCATCTGTCTCTCTCCCAAACTGTTGCGCCATAATTAAATGATAGAAATTGATAAACCAGTTGGTTATCGTAGAAGAATCATCATTATGTCTACCTGGTACACTTCGACTCATGACACGTGCATGTTGCTCTGTAAGTAATGGTAATAAATCACGAAATGCATGTGTATCGTAATCGTCATGTTCCATATACGCAATCGCAAATGTAGTATGCGTTAATTGACTTTTTCGGAGTTGATTCCAAAATTTTCGGTCTAATTGTTTAACCTCATTTTCCGAAATACCGTCCTCATTAAATCTTAAAACATCTAAAGCTGTACCAAAGTCATTGGGACGTACTAGCCTCATATTATTAGCAATTGTTCCAACATTAATAAGTGGCTTACCGACAATGACTGCAGATGGTTGCAAATACGTCGAATAATATAAGGCGCCGAAAGAACCCATTGATAAACCAGAAAGTATGAGTTGACGATGTGAGAATCCTAAGTAGTCTAATGCTTCTGTAATTACTTTCCTAATTGCATCCTCATAAGTTTCTGAACCTAAATAAAAGGCCCCACCCTCAATACGTGGATCACTAATTAAAATAAAAGGTGCGTTCAAGCGATCCATCATAAAGTATCCTTCAAAACCTTCAGCAGTTCTGTATCCACTAAAATAAACATTCAATGGCGGTTTAAAATCACCAGGATTGAAATAATGCATAAATTCATTACGGTCGTGGTCACTATAACGTTGGCCTCCTAAGATAAATTCTCCCAGTTCCAATCTGGACCAACGTTTATGAATCGCCCCTATATACAAATTCCCCTTGCCTTTAGCTTTAAGTGAAATACTGACATTTGCTTTATATGATCTTGAGGGTAATTCTATCGGTTTGTCTAATTCATGTTGTTCAAAAATAAATGTTTCGACAGGTTGGTCAGTAGAATATACAGGTATTATCCGCAAGGTATACTCTATACTTATATTTCCATCCACTTTGAATTCAGGCCAAATTTGATTCACCTTATTTTCATCTGCAATAATATTTCTACTCCAAGTTACAAGCGGAGTAAGCCGTTCACCAAAATCTCCTGAGATTTCTAATGACTCATTCCCATTAAACTGATACTGACCAATGAAACTTGTATTCACTCGACAATGTATGGGCGAAACTTTATCTCCATATTGCCCAGGAAATGTAATTGCTTGTAATTTTTGATGTAAGGATTCTTCATTTTCATAAGTCATTGGTTTAATAAAATTACGTTTAACCGTCTCTTCATCTTGAAAATGTGAACCCCAATACGCTTCATCAATCACAGTATTATAGGGCGTGCTCACTAATTTAAAAAGATTGATAAGTGATTTAGAATAAGGCGCTTGAATAAAAACAAAATCAAATGCCCCTTTTTCATTAATAAGTGCTTCTACTGCTTCTATGTAACCACTATCAAATTCAAATAATGCTGTATCGAGATAGTCCCAATCGACGCCTCTTTTATTTTCAAAAAGGGATTCTAAATCTTTGCCTCCTACTTGAAGCACTTTAAATGTACGTGGCATATTTTTCATCACCTTCAAATAATCGATTGATTTGATGAATAATATTTATAGAACTAAATTCATCTACTAATCTCATGGAATATGCATATGAGTAATTCCAGTTTTTTAAATATATTAAAAAGTAATCTAATGCAGATACGATTTCAGAAATATCTTCAATAACTAAACCATTTTGTTTATGTTTGACGTAGTCAGTCTCTCTTTTATTAACTTGAGGTACTCCCGCGCCAATACTACAAATTTGTAAAAATAACTCCGGTTCTTTTGATAAATCAACGACTAATCTTAGATTCGCTATAGCTCTCACAAAATCTTCTTCGAAAGGTACAGATTCAATTTCAATGACTGGTTCTTTTTTTAATTCTGACGCTAATATATCTTCAACTTCTTCTGAATGTTCCCGTTTTTCATAATGATATATATCATTAAGCCGAGCAATTTCTTCAATTAACCATTGTGTGTTCTCATTCTCATATTTAGTCAATAACTTTAACTTGAAATGATCTTTTTTCTGAATATATTGAAATAATGATGACAAAATAGTTTGCAATTCATGCTGTTGTAATTGGTCTACCCATAAACCTACATACGTATCGTAAAGTTGACTACTCTTATTTGATAACGATTGGGCGTCAAACGGTGTTACCCTTAAAAGATGTAACTGAGTTTGAGTGTCATTAGCAAACTGTTGAATTTTCTTTTGGTTGGCTAGTGTGTCAACAAGACAATAACGTGCTCTAGAAATAGAATCGAATAATTCTTTTGTAACTGTTTTATTACGTTCCGTAAACACTGAAAAGCATAATGAATCCTCATCAATTGTGTGTGCCATTACTGAATTATGTCTTTCATCAGAAGCAACAATAATTAAGTCCTCTTTGCTCATTTCCTTTTCAACATACTCTTTGAACTTTTCTTCAATTAATTCAGCCATTGTGGGATAGGATGTCTGTTTAAAATATGATTGGAATTGTTCCTTAATTGTGACAGTATGATTTCTTAAATCCTCTGTAAATATTTCTTCTCCTTGAATTGAGAAATAATGCTTCATTTTACTTTGTCCCGTCTCTGTATACGTTCGAATCGCTGAAATAAACCCTCTATCATCAATAACGTACCGACGTTGAATGACGTTGTTTTCAAAGTCTTCTATCCACATTAGATAGCCTTCTTGACTAAAGTGAATCTTTGAAAAACGATTTGGCCCCGTAATTGCCTCGATTTGATAGGGAGTAAATACAAACTCTGTATCTTCAGGCCATGCTAAATCTCGATAATCAATTGCTTGTGGCGTTTGATGATTCAAACCTTGGATATCATCAAACACTGACCAATAATTTGTTTCAAACAGATCATATCGGTGAAGGAAGGTTCTAAGATATGGACTAAAACTTAATATCAATAATTGATAGTCCACGTTATTTTTACTATGCATAGTCATCAAACTAATCATATCATCGAAATCTGTGTATTGACGTTTTTGATGAAAAGGCACCGATGTACTTTCCCACCATTTATCTTGACTGTACCATGCAGGGATAAAACGCTTCATAATTTCCTCCTTTTACCAATATTTATTTAAAATTTGCTTATAACCATCAAAATATAAATATGCACGAATCGTTTCTGCAATATTAATTCCAATATAAACAAATATAATCAGTTGTATCGAAAAATAAATTTCTTCAAATAAATGCGGGATAAGTAAAGAACAATATAAAGGAATGGCTAATATGATTGCGACAATAATAGAACCAGACCAACATACTCTCAGCGCCTTTTGTGAAAGAAATTGAGCCGTTTGCCTTCCTGGATATACACACTCGAAATAATTTCCATTTTTAAGAAATTCTTTCGATTTACGTCTTGTATTGATTAAGAATCTTGATAAGAAATAACCTAATACAATTTGCATTAAAATATAAGTTGTAATACCTATAGGATTTGAAAAACTGAAAAGTGTTGTTTCAAATTTCTCATTTATCGTTAACCTTCCTATAAGATTTACGATATTATTCTCAAACATGAATATAGACAAACTCATCATAATCGTGATACTTCCCGCAGGATTTAATTTCCATGCTAGATATGTTGGTGTCTCTTTTGCAGAAATATTCATAATATCTTTATATTCCAAGCGGTATTCTGAACGTTCTATAAATAGCAATAAAAATAAGGCTATTGCTAGCAAGACAACTATAGTTATAAATAATATTGAACTTACATTAAATTCACCAAAATGACTGTTAAACATAGATTTAACAAGGCTCATCAAAACGATAGGCATGGGTCCAGCAATACCATAGGTCGTGTTTTGATCTGCTAACCATACTAAAAATAATGTTCCTGTAATTAAGACTAGGAGTAATATAAAAATATTGGTATCTGTAATTGCTTTTTTATTAATATATGAATGAATAATGTAGAATCCTTGTATCGAACTTAAAATGAGCGTTAATATTCTTTCTTTAAAATGACGCTCTGCTCGAGTTTGCGTTTTTACTTTATCTTCATTTCTATAATTCATTAATGTAATAATAATCATCGCACTTAACCATGGTCCTAACCCTAAGGAGAATATGTTTAGAGTATTTAAGTCTCCTCCTACGTTTGATATGGCAAGTTTAAAAAATGAATCTTTATGCTGTTTAATGTTTTCATTTCCTACTATTGAAATGTTACTGCCTAGTATGTAAACAATTAAAATGAAACATGTAAATAATATTCTTTTATATAGAATTTTATACTCAAATTCCTTTAACATATTTCCACCCTAATCACATAAGTTGTTTCAAATTTAAAATGATATCAAAGAGGCTAAGGAGATAAATAAATTAGGTTTACTCTATCGTAGTAATCTCTATTTATTTATAGTGCCCTAGCCTCTTTAAATTTTTTATAGCTTGTCGCTATGATTAATCTTCGTTATTTTTTCTATCTTTCTTTCTGTCTTTTCTAGATTTTCTTACTAATCCTAAACCAGCTAACATTGCTAGTACTGTTGAAACTAATCCACTTCTGTTTGTAGTATTTTCACCTGTATCTGGTAACGATTCATCATTATGTTGATGTGAGCTTTGATGATTTTGATTTTGTGCTTGTAGGTTATTGTAATCATTTTCAGAAGTTACAGTAGATTCTGTATTAGAATATTCTGGATAAAGATATTCTGAAGAATCTGTACCATGACTGAGGTGCTGCTCACCTGTATCATGACGACTAGGTTGATTAACATTTTGATGTGCAAGTGATCCTTGGTGATGTGATTCTGAGATGCTAATAGATGTTGATGTGTCAGTAGACAAGGATGCACTACCAGAATCAGAAATGCTCATAGATTTAGAATCTGATATTGACGCGCTTGAATGATTTGAATTGCTTGACGATGCACTTGTTGAATCATTATGTGATAACGATGCTGATGTACTCATAGAAGTTGAATCGCTTAATGATGTTGAATTACTTAGTGATTCAGAGTTACTCACTGATTCTGACGTACTCACTGATTCCGAAGTACTCACTGATTCCGAAGCCAAATATGATGGTAAATCAAATTCAGGTAATGATGTGCTTTCTGGTTTAACTAAATGGAATGAGAAGCGACCCTTAGACGACGTTGACGTACTTGCTGAGTCTGAACTGCTCATACTTGTTGAGATACTTAGTGAGATGCTTGCACTTGTCGAATCGCTCTCACTTGTTGAATTAGACGCACTTTCGGATGTTGAGGTACTTGACAAGTCTGAGCTGCTTGTGCTTTGTGAATTACTTAATGATGTGCTTACACTACTTGAGTCACTCTCACTTGTTGACGTAGACACTCTATCGGATATTGATGCGCTTTCTGAGCCTGAAATACTTGCACTTTGTGAGTTACTTAATGACGTGCTTACACTGCTTGACTCACTTTCACTCATTGAGTCTGATGTGCTTGCACTACTTGAGTCACTCGCGCTTATTGAAGTAGATACACTATCAGATGTTGATGCGCTTATTGAGTCTGAAACGCTCGCACTTTGTGAATTACTTAACAATGCACTTGCGCTATTTGAGACACTTTCGCTTGTTGATGTACTAACTGAATTCGATTCGCTCACACTTTGCGATCTACTTTGTGACGAGCTTGCACTAATTGAATCACTTTCACTCGTTGATTCTGATGTGCTTGCCGATGTCGAT
>NZ_PPRT01000031.1 GCF_002902725.1 Staphylococcus caprae | reverse complement strand
ATTAGTAACTATCTCTCATGTTGAAAGGCTATCAACAATTGTATAAGTGAATTTAACAATTATGATCAAGCTATCATTTTTTATTATTGTAAATTTTAGCATCTGCCAAAAATTATATACATAAGTAAATCATTTTTATGAATAATTCTTATTACATTTGAATTATTCACTTTTCTAAGAAATTGCATAAAATTCAAATTTTATAAACTATACTTTAAGAATCTCAATTTTCATAAATGTTGTCAACTATTTTTTGATTTCAAAAAAATATGCAATGCAATTTCATGTAAAAACAAGAAATTTATTACACACTAGTTACCAAAATTATTTTTTACAAACACATTTAATAAAGAATATACTTGGTCTTTATAGCAATTCTTATTTTCTTCAATAACCCCGAATTTCTGTGAAAAGGATGCTCGCAAATACCAACTCTCTAAAAAAAGGAGTATCAAATTTTGAAAATCTTCTTTACCCATAGACATTTCGGAGGGATCATAATATCTTATAATTTCACTATCTAGCACTTCATTGACTTCTTTGAGATGATTGTGAATCTCTGGTGTTAACTCGTCTGGTGCACTGGATAATTGGACATATAACCTGATATACCTTTCATCGATATCAAATATAAATTCAAATAAAAACTGGTAAAGCCCATCAATTGAGTAGTTAGAATCACTGTTGTTTTCGAGTATAAACGTTTTAAAGTAGTTAAAACAGTTTTCTACACTTTTACGATAAATCTCTTCTTTATTGCTGTAATGATAATATAAACTTGCTTTTTTGATGTTTACACTTTTAGCAATATCATCAAGTGTAGTACCGTAATATCCCTTTTCAGAAAATAAGGTTATTGCATTATCAATAATCTTATTCTTCAATTCTAAAATCTCCCCCTTATTTAATTTTTAATCGTTATATTACAGAAAAATTAAGTTAAAATTACAAATATTACTTTTCAAGTATAACAACATTCTATTGCAAATTGAAATACTTTCGATTAATATATTCGATGCAACCTAACTAACGAAAGGTAGTTAAATAAAATGCAATTTTTTAACTTTTTGCTTTTTTACCCTATTTTCATGTCAATTTACTGGATAGTTGGTTCAATTTATTACTTTTTCACTAAAGAATCGCCCTTTAATAAGCGAGATATAGTCAACAACAATGAACAAATTGAAGGCATCACTTTCTTACTAGCATGTTACAACGAAAGTGAAACTGTAAGAGATACGCTATCGAATGTCCTGTCACTTAATTACGCAAAAAAGGAAATTATTATCATTAATGATGGCAGTTCTGATAATACTGCTGACATTATTTATGATATGAAGAAACATCACGACTTTAAGTTTGTAGATTTACAAGTTAATAGAGGTAAAGCAAATGCTTTAAACGAAGGTGTGAAGCAAGCTTCATATGACTACGTGATGTGCTTAGATGCAGATACGATTGTGGATCAAGATGCCCCGTATTATATGATGGACAACTTCAAGAAAAATCCTAAACTAGGTGCTGTCACAGGTAACCCACGTATTCGCAACAAGAGTTCAATTTTAGGCAAGATACAAACGATAGAATATGCGAGCTTAATCGGATGTATTAAACGCAGTCAATCACTGGCTGGCGCGATTAACACCATTTCAGGTGTGTTTACATTATTTAAGAAAAGCGCACTGAAAGAAGTCGGCTATTGGGATACTGATATGATTACCGAAGATATAGCAGTATCGTGGAAATTACACCTAGCGGGGTTTCATATCTTATATGAACCACGCGCATTATGTTGGATGCTTGTGCCTGAAACAGTTGGTGGTCTATGGAAACAACGTGTGAGATGGGCTCAAGGTGGACATGAAGTACTTCTTAGAGATTTTTGGGCAACGATGAAATCTAAGAAATTGTCACTTTATATCCTCATGTTTGAACAAATCATCTCTATCACTTGGGTTTATATCATTCTGTTATACCTGGCATTTTTGTTGATGACTGCTAACTTTTTAGATTACACATATTTGAAATATAGCTTTTCAATTTTTTTCCTTTCATCATTTACGATGACATTTATCAACATCATTCAGTTTACAGTTGCTTTATTTATAGACAGTCGCTACGAAAAGAAAAATATAGTTGGTTTAATTTTTGTGAGTTGGTACCCAACAGTTTATTGGATTATCAACGCCGCCGTAGTCATTTTCGCATTTCCTAAAGCATTAAAAAGAAAGAAAGGTGGCTATGCTACATGGTCAAGCCCAGACAGAGGAAATATCCAACGGTAAAATCGTCTTTGAATTTAGTTAGGGAGAGCTTATTCATCGCGATATCTTGCGCATTTTGGATTTATTGTGTCGTTGTCATGATTGTATATATAGGGACGCTTATCAATTCACAAGTTGAAAGTGTGATTACGATACGTATTGCACTCAATGTGGAGAACGTAGAAATTTATAAGATATTTGAATTGATGCTGATTTTCTCAATCATTATTTTCATATTCTTTACTTTTAGTATGATTTTTCAAAAAATTAAGAAAGGTCGTGAAGCATGAAGCCTTTCAAATTTATCTTGATTAGCTTAATTATGATGTTAGTAATGACGAATGTAACACCAATCTTTCATCATAATGCAAAAGCTGATGAAGACAACAAGAAGTTAAAGTATCACAAGAATAGCGCTTTAGCGTTAAACTATCACAGAGTTAGAAAAAATGACCCCTTGAATGATTTTATAACTTTATTTTCAAGTAGTAAGGAAATTAAGAATTATAGTGTGACGGATAAAGAATTTGAGTCACAAATCAAATGGCTGAAGGAACATGATGCAAAGTTCCTTACTTTAAAAGAGTTTCTGAAGTATAAAAAGAAAGGTAAGTTTCCAAAACGTAGTGTGTGGATTAATTTCGATGATATGGATCAAACTATTTATCAAAATGCCTTTCCAATATTAAAAAAATATAAAATTCCAGCAACTGGATTTGTGATTACTGGACATATTGGTCAACAAAACTTCCATAATTTAGATATGATGACTCAGTCTCAATTATCAGAAATGTATCGTACAGGCCTTTGGGATTTCGAAACACACACGAATAATCTACATTCGTTAAAGAAAGGAAATAAGTCAAAGTTTCTAGAAGCATCTAATCCTGCTGCTACTAAGGATATTGAAGATAGTGAAGATGTGTTAAATTCTAAATTTGGCAAAAATCAACATGCCATCGCTTACCCTTATGGTCTAATCAACAATAGTAAAATTCAAGCTTCTAAAGATGCAGGTATGAAATACGGATTTACATTAAGTGAAAGAGCTGTCACTCCAAATGTAAATAATTACAAAATACTTCGTATTCTAGTAAGTAACGATGCATTCGAAACTTTAATTAAGAAATGGGACGGTTTCAATGAAGAAAAATAGACTTGAATTAGTATACTTACGTACTTTTATATATATCATCATTATTGTCACTCATTTATTAACACAAATCACTTTAGAACATGAACATCTTTCAGGAAGTTCGCTTATTCTGCAATTTTATATAAGAAATATAGTCATATTTGGGACACCTAGTTTTATCGTTTTATCACAGTTGTTAACTACATTAAATTATAAATCTGTTAGCATGCAATATTTGTTTTCTCGCTTTAAGTATATCTTTATTCCTTATATATTAGTGGGACTATTTTATAGTTATAGTGAATCATTGTTAACCGCTTCGTCTTTCAAAAAACAATTTATTGAAAATGTGATTTTGGGACAATGGTATGGTTATTTCATCATTATTATCATGCAATTCTTCATTTTATCGTACGTAATTTATAAGATTAATTATAAACTTTTTAATAGTAAGCTTTTATTATTGCTAGCCTTTGTCATACAACAAGCTTTTTTATATTATTTTAATCATAGCGATGCTTTTCATGGATTTGTAAAACATTATTATCCATTAAGTGAGAATACGATGATACTTGGATGGATTTTCTATTTCTTTTTAGGTGGCTATATCGGGTACAACTATGGACGCGTGCTATCATTCTTAGAAAAATATCTCGTCATCATGATTATGCTAGCATTGGGTTCATATGTACTATTTATTGCTATATCTGGGGACGATTATTGGAATGTAACCAGTTTTACGTATTCACTCACGCTTTATAACAGTGTGATGTTTTTTGTACTTGTAGGTATTTGCGCACACTTTAAAACCATGTTACTTAACACGATTCAGATGATTAGTGCATTTTCATTCTTTATTTATTTGCTACATCCAATTATTTTGGATTCGCTATTTGCGTATACCAATATCTTTGAGGATAACACGGTTGTCTTCTTAGCCGTTTCCTTGCTGATGATTCTCGGCATCTGCATTGGTGTTGGTATGATATTGAGAGAATTTTATATTTTTAGGTTCGTTATTGGCAAACAGCCGTATAAGCTACAGTTTAATCATTATCAACCTAGTTGGAAATCACACTAATGTTGGAAAAGCGCCACCCGCAGAGATAAAATAGATGGATCTCTGCGGGTGGCGCTTTGGGTTTGTGGTGGATTACTTTTTTATGAGAATAATACTTTCAATACTCTAAAGAATGAACCGATTAATTGGAATAATGTACCTGACATTGGATTTCACCCCTTTCACTTTATAGATTTTACTTATCAACTCTCAATGACTTATTTATTAATTTGAAGTTAATTGTTCACTTTGAACTAAATCATCTGCAAGGTTGTGCCAAAATTGTTGTAGTTCTTCTCTTGTGCGTACTGTATCTGAACTGTCTTGTCCAACAAAGTCTACATGGTCCCAATCATGTTTGACTGGTGTGACTTGCCATACACCTTTTTGATTTTTATCTGTTGCTTTTACATATTTTTGATTGAATGGATGTTGTGCTGAAATCACCGATACTAGACCGTCGTTTTCTCTCCACTCTTTTTCAGTCGCTTTACCAATTACATTGGCAGTTATCGTGAATGGGAAGAATAGATTGTAATCTGCTTTTTGTCTACCGAATAATGATGCATGCGTTGATTCACCTGTATATGTTTTATAAACGATATTAGGATTTAATGATGTTTTACGATTCAGATCTGTGGCACCATCACGTGTGAGATCATAGAAACCATTATCTTGAGATTTCCATAATTTAGAATTTTGAACTCTTTTCGCGTAATCGATGTATGATTCATTTGGTTTTTGTTTAAGACCCCATTGCGCTAAGCCAAAGTCTACACGTGAATTTTTTCTACCGAATGCCTTACCTACATCGAATACCACTTGGCGTACTAAGGCTTCGTTACCTAGTTCATCTGAAGCGTGTGTACCATTATGCGGTGAAGCTAAAGTCGTGATAGAAGATACCATATTGTCGTTGTTTCCTTTATATAAAGGTGAAATGGTACCCCCATGTTCTTTTTGGTATTCTACTTCTTCAGGGTTACCATGTCTTAATAATTCTTCTAGTTGTCGAATTGTTTGTCCGCCCATACTATGTCCTACAAGATGAACTTTCTGACCTGGTTTCCAGTCTTTGTAGACACCTTCGTATGTTTTACCGTAACGTTTGTGACCATATCTTGCGGCATGTGCTGCACCATAGTCTACTCTTCCACCTTTAATATAATAGTAAAGTTCTACGGCACGGTCATAGTTACTACTAAATGCACTAATGCTTGCTTCATATGCTTCATAACCATTTTCTTCTAAATCTTGACGAATATTCATCTTATCGCCACCCCAGTAATGTGATAGCACCGTAGGGTTGATATCGTCAGTAAATCCATTGAAACCGTGAACTAAGATAATTGGATCATGATTTTTATATTGACTATGTTTCGCCTTTTTATTTGTTTGATCTTTATTTTGTTGTGTTGTTTGCTGTTTGGATTTTTTTTTAGTTGTAGCGACGGCATTATTTTTTAGTGTACCTAATCCGTCTTTAGAGTCTTTATCTTTATCAGAAGAATCATCTTTGTTCGAAGTTGGATTTGCCTTATCGCCAACAGTTAAAGATTTGGATTCGTCGCTATCCTTTGTTGTAGCTAGTGTAGCTTCTGAAGTTGCGTCATCTTGAGCTGTCACCTTTTGATGGTTATCTGCCTCTGGTTGATTATCTTTTTGCGATGTAGCTTTAGGCGATTTCACTGTCGCTGTTGTGTCATCTGTATCTTTTGATGATTTTGTTTCATCAGTGTTTTCTTTTGTAAGTGTTTGCGCATCTTCATCTTTACTATTTTGTGCGTTTTCTTTTGTCTGTTGTTTATCTTGTGTTTCAGACTCACTCACTTGGTTACCTTGATTGTCTGATTTGTTTTCAGTTTTTGATGGTATTTGAGTTTGATTGTCAGTTGATTCGTGATGCTCTGCTTTTTCCATTGGTGCTGCATCTTCAGCTTCTGTTTTAGCATTTTGGTTCTGTGTCTTTTCTTTAGTATTTTCAGTTGATGTTTGATCTGTTTTACGTGCATCATCTGTTGTTGAAGGTTGTTTTACATCTTCTTTTGAATCACTTTGTTGATGACCTTGATTTCCTGTTGACTGTTCTTGTGCTTGGTTTTGAGATGTTGCACTTTCTTCATTGTCAGTGTTTTGATGTACGTCTTTTTGGTTATTCTCATTATGTAAGCTATTTTGTTGATTCGTCTTATCATTCGTATCATTTTTAACATTCGGTTGTTCAGACGTTGATTGAGTTTCCTCATTTTTCGTTGTCTGATGCTCATTCACATTTTCTTTATTTGCCCCAATAGATTGTGATATCTCATTGTCCGAAGTTCCCTGATTGTGATTTTCCTCGGCAGCCTGAGCTGAATTACCCCCGATAAATAATAATGCTGCTATCAAGATTGATGATGTCCCCACACTAAACTTGCGAATACTATACTTGTTTTTTCTTGTCTCCATTAGTAGCACCTCTATTTATTTAATTTTTTAAAAATGAACTTCGCAATTATAAATGATTAAATGAATAAATTAATAATTGCGCGTGGTAGTAACTCGAATAGCTTACTAAAAACCGCTTTAATAGCTTCCATAATGACCATCCTTTCTATCGAAAAGAAAACGCTTACATTTAATATAAAAAATTTTTGTATATACAAAACTCTTGAGTTGCATATAAAATATAAAACACTTATCTTTTTCGATTAAATTTAAAACATATCATACTGTAATATTGAAAAATTGTCAATAATTACATGCAATTAAATTGACCAATTATATAAAAGAATTCTCATGGAATTACAAGCTAGAAGATATATTTTAAAATGAATATAGCTAAATATCACTATATAAAGAGGATGAAAATTATGGATTGTTTGCAATTTGAAAACTATTTAAATATTAATACATCTCAATATCAAAACCTTAATGTGGAAACACTTAATCATATGATGGAACGTTATATGCTGACTGTTCCCTTTGAAAATATTAGTGTTCAAAATCAAGTTCCTATTTCTGTTAACATTGAAGATCTTTTCAGAAAAATCGTCCTAAATCATCGAGGTGGATTCTGTTATGAAATGAATCATCTATTTGGAACATACTTAGAGGAGAAAGGGTTTGATGTTCATCGTGCTTCAGCTACCATTCATACCCCTGATGGTGGCCGTTCTCTAGAAGGTTCACATATGTCTTTATATACGAAAATAGACGGTATATATTACGTTACGGATGTAGGTTTTGGTGATTTACCGTTACATGCAATTCCAATTACTCATGTTTCCCAACCTACTGTTATCTCTGATATTAATGGAGAATTTCGTGCAATTTTAGATACAGAAGACTACTATCATGTTCAAAAACTTAAAAACAACGAATGGGTTACGTTGTACCATGCACTATTAAAACCTCAATTCATTCATGATTTTGATGATAAGATTGTTTATAACCAAAGTAATCCGAACTCTATTTTTGTAAAACAATTACTTGTCACACAGCCACAAACATTTGGTCGGGCTACAATGACACATCGCACACTCACGTTAAGCTATGGAGATTCTAAAGAAAAATATGATGTTACAGCTCACAATTACAAACATTTTCTAAAAAAATATTTTAATCTAAACGAAACGATTGATAGACTTGAAGACTAATCATTACTTTAGACAACCAAGGGTATTGTTGAATAATGAGGTGAAAAGAATGTCAAACATTGAAATATTAGGAGCTAAACAAAATAATCTTAAAAATATTGATGTCAGCATCCCCAAACATCAATTAACTGTATTTACAGGGAGGTCGGGCTCAGGTAAGTCTTCATTAGTCTTTAATACGATAGCCGCTGAGTCAGAACGACTATTAAACGAAACATATTCAAGTTATGTGCAACACCAATTAACTCAATACGAAAAACCGAATGTCGATCAAATCAATCATTTGCCTGTTGCCATGATTATAAATCAAAAACGTCTTGGCGGAAATTCACGTTCTACTGTAGGTACTATTTCAGATATTTATGCTTCTGTAAGACTGTTGTGGTCAAGAATTGGAGAACCCTTTGTAGGATATTCAGATATTTTCTCTTTTAATAATCCTAAAGGCATGTGTGATACATGTTCAGGTCTCGGTTATTTAGAGGATATTGATTTAAACGAATTACTAGATTTCGATAAATCCCTAAATGAAGACGCGATTAAATTCCCTTCCTTTAGACCTGACAGTTGGCGTGGTAAACGTTACCTCTATACCGGGTTATTTGATAATGATAAGAAATTAAAAGACTATACTAAAGAAGAAATGGATACATTTTTATATACCGAACCTACAAAATTAAAAAATCCGCCATCAAATTGGCCAAGAACAGCAAAATTTGAAGGTTTAATTCATCGCTTTAGACGTTCTTTCTTGCTTAATGATAATTTTGAAAAGAAACGTTTTAAAGCTGATATTGATCGTGTTGTGTCAAAACATGAATGTCCATCATGTCATGGTAAAAGACTCAATGATAAAGTTTTAAGTTGTAAAATCAATGGTGTGAATATCGCTGATTTCACCGATTTACCTATTGATGATGCCGTTCATTTTCTAGAAAATATCAATTCAAATACAGCCAAAGTGATTATTGAACCATTAAAGCAACAACTACAGGCATTGAGCTATATCGGTTTAAATTATTTAACTTTATCACGAGAAACAACTTCACTGTCAGGTGGCGAATCTCAACGTATTAAACTGATCAGACATTTAAATAGTCCACTAAGTGATTTAGTTTATATTATTGATGAGCCAAGCGTTGGACTACATCCTGAAGATATTCAAAGAATTAATGATATGATTCAGTCGCTTAAAGAGAAAGGAAACACAGTGCTTGTGGTCGAACACGACCCAGATGTAATACAAACAGCCGATCATGTGATTGATATTGGACCTAATGCAGGGAAAGATGGCGGAGAGATTATGTTCGAGGGGACATATGATGATTTACTTCAATCTCAAACGAGCACGGGTAAAGCTTTAAATAAAAAGCATAATCTCAAAGAGAATCCTAGAACTACTTCAGAGATGTTTCATATCAAAGATATCTCACGAAATAATTTGAATCATATTTCAACGCAATTACCTAAACAAGCTATGACCGTCGTAACAGGTGTGGCCGGTTCTGGAAAGAGTTCGCTTATTTCAGCGGCATTTGAACACGATGATCGTGCTATTTTTATCGATCAGAAACCACCTCATGCGTCTAATAGATCTAACTTACTGACGTATCTAAATATCTTTGATGACGTACGAAGTTTCTTTAGTCAACACACGGGCATGAAAAAAAGCATGTTTAGTTATAATTCTGAGGGTGCATGTCCTGAATGCCATGGTAAAGGTGTTATTAAAACTGAACTTGCATTTATGCCAGACTTTTCCCAAATTTGTGAGATGTGCAATGGCACAAGATACCGCCCTGAAGTACTAGAAGCAACAGTAGATGGTAACTCTATCGCGGATATCTTAGCACTCACTGTCAGTGAAGCCATTACGCAGTTTCACGGACAAGAAAGTATCACTCGTCCGCTTCAAGCATTAGCGAACACTGGGCTTAACTATATGACTTTAGGTCAATCTTTAGATACTTTGTCTGGTGGAGAAATTCAACGTGTTAAATTAAGTCGATATCTCACTGAAGATGTACACGATCAAATCTTTATTTTCGATGAACCAACGACTGGACTTCATGAAGATGATTTACCTGTCCTTATCGATTGCTTTAACCATTTGATTGAACAAGGTAATACCGTTATTCTTATTGAACATAATTTAACAATGATGACTCAAGCCGATTGGTTTATCGATATTGGACCTTATGCTGGAGATAAAGGTGGCCAATTATTATATAGCGGTCAGCCTGCCGGACTACTAAAAATAAAGAATTCAGTTACCGCAAAGCATTTAAATCGCTATATTCACAAATAACCCATATAAACATTGATACTATTAAAAAGCCTCTAAACTGAAATTTTAAATCATTTCAGTTCAGAGGCTTTTCTTCTAAGATGATTCATTTACCATTGTTGGATATCTTTTCTCTCACCTTTAAAGTTATTACTTTTCTGATGTCGTTGCGCTAACACTTTTTCCACTTCTGAAAATGGAATGTCTAATGCATGCAATAATACGAATAAATGATACATGACATCAGCTGTTTCATTAACCACTTCTTGTTGATTGTGCTTCATTGCACCAATGACCACCTCAAAAGCTTCTTCTCCAAACTTTTTAGAAATTTTCTCTATCCCTTCTTTAAGTAAGTATTGTGTGTAAGACTTGCTTTTATTCGACTTAGCACTTTCACGCACTGTTTGTTGAAGCGATTGAACAACAAAAGGAACTTCAGTATTAAAACAACTTTGGCTCCCCGTATGACATGTAGGCCCATTAGGGTTGACCTTAATAAGTAATGTATCATTATCACAGTCTATATAAATATCTACAACGCTTTGCGTATGTCCTGAAGACTCACCTTTCGTCCATAATCGTTCTTTAGACCTTGAGTAGAAAGTGACTACACCTTCATCTACAGTTTTTTGATAAGCTTCTTCGTTCATGTAACCAAGCATTAATACTTGATTTGTCATCGCATCTTGTAAAATGGCTGGCACTAATCCTTTTGAAAAATCTACATCTTTTCTCATCTTACAGGTATACCTCCTTGGCGCAATGTTTCTTTAATCTGATCAACCGATGTCTCTTTATCATGTAAAATACTTGCTGCTAAACCTGCAGATACATCTGTTTTTCGAAACAATTCTACAAAATGCTGAGCGTTTCCTCCGCCTCCTGAAGCTATTATTGGGAGATTAACTAAGGACTTTATCTCGGACAAATGTTCAATATCAAACCCTTGTTTCATCCCATCATGACGCATACTTGTAACGAGAAGTTCTCCTGCGCCTAAATGTTCTACTTGTTGAACCCAGTCATAGACACGGACATCTGTTAATTTTTTACCGCCATGCGTCGTACAGAAATAATCGTGTCTATTCTCATCGTAATAACTATCTATTGCGATACATATACATTGTCTTCCAAACTTTTCACTCGCCTGTCGTATGAGTTCAGGATTTTTTAGGGCGCTTGAATTCAATGACACTTTATCCGCACCGTGATGAAGTAATTGTGTGATATCATCCAATGTTTGAATGCCGCCTCCTATTGTAAGAGGAATAAAGAGTTGGTTAGCCGTTTCCTCTATCACTTCGAGCATTAAATCATGTCCTGCCTCAGTTCTTGAAATATCTAAAAAGACAAGTTCATCTGCACCTGCATCGTTATAATACAAAGCTAAATCAACAGGGTTTCCAATATCTCTCAATCCTTTAAATTGAACCCCTTTCACTACACGACCATCCTTCACATCTAAACAAGGAATAATTCTCTTCTTAATCAAGATAACCCCTCCCAAAATGATGCATGATGTGCAGCTTTACCAATGATGGCCGCATGTACATTAAGTTGCTCTAAACGTTTCAAATCATGTTGATGTCTTATGCCACCAGACGCAATGATAGGTAAATTTGTAAACTCAGCTAGTCGACCTGTGATCTCAAAGTTTGGCCCTGATAACTTTCCGTCCTTTGAAATATCTGTATAAATAATCCCACCAAGCGGTAATCCTTCTATTTGCGATACGAATTCAAACAAATTGAGTTGTGCATCTTCTTCCCAACCATTGATCTTAATATCTTCTTGATACGCATCCACTGATAGATAAATTTTTCCTGGAAAATGATTGGCAATTTCACTTAACCATTGAGGATGTTGAATACCTTTCGTGCCAACGATGCAGTAATCAATACCAGCGTTAAAATAGTCTTCAATTGTCGATATTGTACGAATGCCGCCTCCTACTTCAATTGGCTTATGTGTACGGCCTCTCAATGTTTTAATATAATCCAGTTCTCTCGCTTCTTTAGCTTTCGCACCAATTAAATCGACGATATGGATACGTTTCACACTCTCGAACTGACTATAAAATTCGATACTGTCTTCAACAGATCTTTCCATCTTTTCTTCGGACTCATATTTACCTTCTGTTAATCTAACACTTGTTGAATTTATGAGATCGATTGCTGGCCATAATTCAATCATCAATAAAACCGCCTTTCAATGCCTGCTTTAAAATGGCTAAGCCATGTTCACCGCTTTTCTCAGGGTGAAATTGAATCCCAATGTAATGACGATATTGGATGACGCCTGGAACTTGAGTACCATAATTAGCATACGCCACAACATGCTCAGACATTTCTGCTTGATACGAATGAACAAAATAAACATCGGTTTGTAATAAAGGATGTTGACTGTGTAACTGATTCCATCCTAAATGAGGTACTGGATACGAAGTTTGAATCGGCACAATATTTCCCGGGACAAGTCCTAAACCATCGACGTCTCCTTCAGCACTATGCTCAAATAACAACTGCATACCTAGACATATTCCAATAATCAGTGTGCCATCAATCTTTTTTAAGATTTGATCTAACCCTTTAGAGTGAATGGATACCATTGCATCTTTGAAATGACCTACACCTGGCAAAACGATAGCATCAGCAGACATCATTTCTGCTTCTTCACACGTCAAAACGACTTCATACCCTAAATGTTTAATAGCTCTAGTTACGTTACTGATGTTTCCTAAACCGTAATCTATAACTGCAATCATTCAATCACACCTTTAGATGAAGGAATAAGACCATCTTTAGTAGGCATGTGCGCTACCTTTAACGCTCTAGCAAATGATTTAAATATCGCTTCAATTTCATGATGCGTATTGCCACCTCGAATTAAATCAATATGAACGGTTAAACGCGCATTAATCACTAACGCTCGAAAGAATTCTTCAACTAGTTCAGTATCAAATGTGCCTACCTTTTCCTTACTGAGATTGGCGTTAAAAGAAAGATAAGGACGACCGCTAATATCTACAATCGTACGTGCGAGCGTTTCATCCATTGGTATATAGGCACTTCCATACCGAGTGAAGCTTCTTTGGTCACGTGTCAGTTCTTGTAACAATTGACCTATGACAATACCAATATCTTCAGTAACATGATGATCATCTACATATGTATCACCGTTCGCTACAATATTTAGAGTTAAACCACTGTGAAACGTAAAAAGTGTCAGCATATGATCTAAGAAACCTACGCCCGTATCGATATGAGATGGTTGACCATTATTAGCAAGTTCAATATTTAATTGTGTTTCATTGGTGTTACGTATTTTTCGATAAGTCATAACGCTCTCTCCATTCTTTAACAATGCCTTCTAATTGCTCAAGCTGTTCCTCAGTGGCTATAGAATAACGGACATAATCCTTCATATTTTCTTCTTCATAAATTCGTGGTTTAAACCCATTTTTGAAAATAAATTCCCCTAAATCATGCGCGAGTTTGCCTTTAGTTAAGACAAAGTTTGTATAGGAAGGATACACTTTGATAACGTCTGCAACATGCTTGGTGAAAATCGCTTTCAATCGTGTCGCTAGTGCACGCTGTCTCTTTAAAAATGCTGTTGTGTCATTTTCAGAAATAAAAAGTGACGTAGCCACTTTCAATGTGAAACTATTAAGTGGATAAGGATGTTCTATACGTTGAATCAAACGAATCGTTGCTTCGTGACCGATGATGATACCAAGGCGTAACCCTGCTATACCAAAAGCTTTCGAAAGTGTACGCATGCGAATAACATGAGGGGTATTCGGAACCTCGTAAGGTTGACCGTAATCAAGATATGCTTCATCTATAACAAAGTAACTACCTATCTTATTCAATTTCTCACTTATTGAGTTAATGAAAGTCATATCAAATTGCTTTCCAGTCGGATTATGTGGATTACTCATAATGAAAAATGATGGGCGAACCACTTCAATCCGATCTAAAATGTGTTGCAAATTAAATTGTAAATCTTGATCAGATTCTACAAATTCAATAGGACGTTGTACTTGTGCAGCATACGCTTGATACATGAAGAAGTCAGGGTTTAACGTGAGTACGGGTCCTTCTGGCATAATCAACATCAGTTTTTGAATTAATTCATCTGAACCATTTGCCGCAATCACTTGATTTGGCTTTAATTTATAAAATGAAGCATAAGCTTCTCTAAATCGTTGATATTCTTCGTCAGGATATAAGTTATATTGCATGTCTTTCAAAATTTCATTAAGTTGAACCTGTGATAAAGGTGCAATGGGACTTTCATTCTTATCTATACGTATCAATATGTGTCCCTCCTTAATTGCGTATTTGAATAGACTTTTCATGATTATATAAAGATTCAATATGTGCAATGTGTTCTGCTGAATGCGCGACCTCTTTAAAGGTTTGTTGCGTTAACTGAATCACTGAATTGCGCGTCATAAAATCATTTACTGTTAATCCATTTGAAAATCTAGCAGTTTGGTTTGTTGGAAGGACGTGGCTAGGTCCAGCTACATAGTCACCGATCACTTCAGGAGAATAATGTCCTAAAAATAACGCACCTACATATTTAATTTTTTCAACGTATGTTTCTGGTGCTTTTGTTTGAATAGATGCGTGTTCTGGGGCAATCGTGTTCATAACTTGGCATGCTTCGTCATGATTTGAAGCTAAAATTAAATAATGATGTTGAGCGATACTTTTCGAAATAATATCTTTACGTTTCGCATCTGCGAGCGCTTTAGTTATTTTAGTTTTTAGTTGGTTTAATACGTGCTCATCTTCACTAATTACATAAGTACGTGCCATTTCATCATGTTCTGCTTGTGCGAAGACATCATAGGTAATCGCATCTAAGTCTGCAGTGTTGTCTATAATTAACGCAATCTCTGTAGGTCCGGCAATTTGATCGATACCTACCTGCCCGAAGACATACTTTTTAGCATAGGCTACAAATTGATTGCCTGGTCCTACAATTTTATCGACCTTCTCAATAGCGTCTGTTTCATACGTCAACGCGGCAATACTTTGAGCCCCACCGACCTGATAAACATGGTTCACGCCAGTAATGTAACAAGCTGCTAATACTTCTTTACAAATCCCGTCCGCTTGAGGTGGTGTAACGACGGTAATATGCTCTACCCCGGCTACTTGTGCAAGCATTGCCGTCATTAGTACCGTAGAAGGATAACTCGCTTTACCTCCTGGAACATAAATCCCTACGCGCTCAATAGGATGATAGATTTCGTAGCATTCCTCGCTTTTAAGTTGGGTCATATTTGTCTTAATCTTTTCTTGATAGGCTTTAATTCGTCTATAACTTTGTTCAAGGGCATGTCGTGTTGTTTCATCTAATTTATCATAAGCTTCTTTGAGTTTAGATTGAGCCACTTCTAATTGATCTGTTTTCACATGGTCAAATGTTAAATTATAATTTTTTAGTGCACGGTCCCCTTTTAATTTGACTTCCTCACATATATCTCGTACTAACGGATACAGTGATTCGTCTAATGTTTCATTCTGAGCAAATTGTTCTATAAATTGTTGTGCTTTAAGCATAGTCAATAGACACCCCCAATTGCTTAATTAACCTTTCTATTTCAGTAGATTTCTTGAAATATGCCTCTTTATTCGTAATTAACTTGGCATTGATATCTCCAATATGTCTCTTCTCAACAAGACCATTCGCCTTAAGTGTTGTACCTGTTTGTACGATGTCTACAATCCCGTCAACCATGTCAACAAGACATGAAAGTTCGACTGAACCATTTAAATAAATGAGTTCAACATCCATTCCTTGGTTGGCAAAGTACTGTGTGGCCGTATGAATATAGCTCGTCGCTACTTTTTTGTACGCCGTCGTTTGAGGTTTAGAAGCTAAAGCAAAGTGACATTTCCCAAATGGCAAATCTAATAAGTTATTAATATTAAATTTGTGTTCGTTTAGCACATCACTCCCGACAATCCCAACATCTGCAATACCTTGCTCAACATATGTAGGTACATCGCTACCTTTAACTAGAATAAATTCAATGCTATCTACAGTAAGCAGTAATAACCTTTTTCTCGATAATAAAGCCTCAGACATGTCTATCTGTTTTATTCGCTGTAAATAGTCTATGAAACTGTCTAATAATCGCCCTTTTGCTAATGCTACACGTAACATGACATTCGCTCCTTCCCCTTTTATAAAATTACAGCGTCAAACCTAAGCCAAATCCTTCTAACTCACCATGGTAGTACCCGCCTGTTAACACACTTTCGTGCGAGTGTTCTAAATGACATTTGATAAATACACCCTTGTAATAAGACCTTGGCGGCTGTGCAGTAATATCCAGATGAATATCTTTTAACCCCCATGATTTTAGCCATCCTTCCCACAATTGCAATGTTTGAAGCGCAGGATGGTTAGCACTGAGGTAATTAGGAAGCAACTGGAGTTGATTTAATGTGTTCTCTTTCAATATTCGAATAAGCGGATGATGCACACCCAATTTGTTAACCAAACCTGATATATTTCTTTCTTCAATCATTTCTACTACGTCGGGTGTTTGAAACTGTTGGTCTAGAAGTGCATCGATCAATTGATAGTGTCCAAGAATCACAAATTGTATACGATCATGAAGACCGCTTTTAATGAATTTGTGAAAATGTATAAAACTGTTTTTAATGACTTCACGTGAAGGATGATAATTTTCGATTCCTATTTGTTTAATCACTTTATTATTTCTAATAATGTCACCAGCATACGCAACTTGTTGGTGATTTGAAGGATAAGCTGAGTAATATCTAAATAATTGATCAGTAAAATCGTTTCTTAAGGCATATAAGTGTTTATGATGTTGCCAAAAATGACGTTCTTCCATTTGTTGTAAATCTTCATGCGTAAGATTTCCCCAGTTCAACTTTTCTATTAAATTAAAATCAACAAGTTGATAACCTTGTTGTTTGAAATACTTTAGAAATGCTAATTCCTTTTCTTTAATCGAAATTATGTCTAATTTACTCACAAGATGTCACCTCGGCCCAAACACTTTAATGCTATATTGTACTAAAGTGAAAATGTAGTATTAAACTACCATGACGAAATTAATATTACAAGTATTTTTCTGAAAATTCTTTCAATTATAAACACAGTTTTACCTTTGCATTTTAACTCATCCACACATCATCTTCTTTTAATCTCATATACACCTTGTTTAACTCTAATAGATATATTATTCTAAAATGTAGTTATACATATTATCTTTAAGCAATTTTAAATTTAAAACTCTGTTGCTTGCACATATTTTTAAAATTCTCCACAAAAAAAGCAAAATACCAATCGATAACGATTAGCATTTTGCTCAACACACGCAATAACTAGAGATACTATGACTACATTAATACACAAAAATTTAGGGATGCAGCATGAAGCTGCGTAAGTGATTTTGAGAAAAAATTAACAGTATACTCTAATTACCACACAAAACATACTAACCCATAAAGCCCAATTTAATGAGTTAGTATGGCTTATATAGTAATATCATTGCCCACTCAAAAGATTTATTCAATTGTAATCACAATTAGGATTATATCAATTTTAAATCAAAGAATGTGAATGCAAATTAAGCCATCTGATACTTATGTGACATATTTTAATAAATGTCTCATTTTAAGAGGTGTATAATGAAAAATAAAGATCTGCGTGTAGAAAAAACTGAACAAGCATTATTAAATGCTTTATTTGAAACGCTAAGAACGAAAGATTTTGGTCAAATTACCGTCCAAGATTTATGTGACAAAGCTTTAGTCAGACGTTCAACATTCTATAGACGTTTCGACGATAAGTATGATTTACTTAAATTATTAATACAAAAGTTGATTTTTAGAGTGAGAGAGAAACATTCTACAACTTTAAATCCAGATGATCCTAGACCCCACTTCGAGAAAGTGATTCGTGAATCATTGGATTATTTATATGAACATAAACCCATTGTTCAAAACGTACTAACTATGGTACTCTATGATGAAGTGACTGATATTATATATGAGCAATTGTATGAAGGTATGAAAGCTCAAATACAGTTTGAAATACGTCATGGGGTTGAATTTAATGTGGATATAGATATTCTTGCTGACTTTATTGCAGGAGGCATATTACGTACAATGTATGCATGGATTCAAGACGGCCAAGAACGTTCAATAGATGATTTAACAAAAGAAGTGGTTACTATTCTGAATGGTGTACATAATTATCATGCTAAATTTTAAAAAGTACTATCTCGACCATACACCTCAACACCATTTTCAACGATAAAAGTAGTACAATGCAATTGTGTTCGTGCTATAAGTGAAGTACTATAGTAAATGCTGTTAATTATTAATTTGCAACGCTCAGAAATTATTTTACAGAGCAACCATCAAATAATATATGCATCAATCACACAGATTTTGAAGTGTCGGATTAATGAGGTGAATAAAAAATGAATAACAATGATTTACGTGTTAAGAAGACACAGCGTGCGCTTATGGATTCATTCTTAGAACTACTTAAGACGAAGAATTTTAGTCAAATTACTGTTCAAGATTTGTGTGATCGAGCTATGGTACGTCGCTCAACTTTCTATCGTCATTACAGTGATAAATATGATTTATTAAACCAAGTTCTAGCTAACTTTTTCAACAGTTTGCATGAATCTCATTTAGATAATTTATTGGTGAAAGAACCGAAAACATATTTCGAAAATATAGTTAGGGAGACGCTTTATTTTTTAATAGAAAATAGAGATACCATCCAAAGCGTCTTTACTATTGCCTATTATGACGAAATTACCCGCATTGTATATAACCAGCTTTATAAGGGTGTTGAAAGACAGGTTAATTTCGACATCCGTCATGGCATTCGATTTAATATTGATTTAGAAGTTTACATGGAATTCATGGCTGGTGGTATCTTGCGCATTATTTATGCTTGGTTAAAAGAGGGACAAAAGCGTTCAGTCGAAGATTTAACACTAGAAGTCGTCAAAATTATAAATGGCATTAGAGAAACACACATTAAAAAATTTTAATAACTATTATAGATGAAAACCCTCGCTAGATAGTGATATGACCCCCAATTGTGTCATTATTTAGCGAAGGTTCTTATTTTAGCGCTTAGTGTCCTGCCATCCAAGGTCTTCCTTGTGTGGCTTTTTTACGTTTATTTGTCGGCAACTTATCTTTAGTAACAACACGAGGTTGTTGTCCCTTTTCAATACGTTGCTTTAATTTCCCATCCATTTTATAAGTTTGAAAAGCGTTAAATACACGTGTAGATGTGTCGCCACAATGTGGACAATAAGCATATTCATGTTGTTCATTCATGGATTGTCTCATTGTAAATGGCCCACACGTTGAACAATCATAAGTATATTTTGGCATTATTCATCAGGCTCCAAACTCGGTACAATATCGTCTTTAAATATCTCTCTCGGAATCGCAATCGTACAGCAGGCATTCGGAACATCTACGATACCGGCAACTGTGCCTTGCACTGGCGCTGTACCTAGTAGCATATAAGCTTGCTCTCCAGTGAATCCTCGTGTTTTCAAGAATTCAATCGCATTAAGCACCGCATTTCTGTATGCAGTGGTCGCATCATTATATTTTTGTTCACCTGTAAATTCATTTACAGAAATACCTTCGAAGACAATA
Organism: Staphylococcus caprae; assembly: GCF_002902725.1. GTDB lineage: Bacteria > Bacillota > Bacilli > Staphylococcales > Staphylococcaceae > Staphylococcus > Staphylococcus caprae. Next base: position 85,879 of record NZ_PPRT01000031.1, on the reverse strand, counting down.
TAATCATTATAATTTGGTAGAAGTGGACCTGGTTTGAATGTTGGATTTTTCTTAATATGATACTTTTCCATCCCATTTTTAATGACATTCACGCGTAATTCAATCCATCCTGGCATTTCAATACCACCACAGAATGTAATTTCTCCATCACCTTGAGAAAAATGTAAATCACCTACAGATAATTTGGCACCTTTAACATGAACTGGGAAGTAAATTCGAGACCCTTTTGATAAATCTTTGATATCACAGTTGCCCCCATTTTCACGAGGCGGAACTGTACGTGCGCCTTCTTTAGCTACACGATCAAAGTCTCTTCCTTTAAGCGTACCTAATACTGCCGCATCCTCAGTAGGTAAATTCGCTAACACAGGTTCACGGTCTGGGTCTGTATCGACAAGCGCACGTTCACGACGATTCCATTCATCTAACATTTCTTGGGATGGTGCCACTCCGATTAACCCCGGATGAATAACCCCTGCAAATTCGACCCCTGGAACATGTCGACTAGTAGCATAGATTCCATTGAAATCCCAAATAGACTTGGCCGCATTAGGATAATGGTCCACTAAGAAACTGCCTCCATTCGTTTTATCAAAGATACCGTTAAATCCCCATTCATGTTCAGGAAAAGTTCCGATGTCTAGAATATCAACGACAAGTAAATCTCCTGGTTCGACACCATTCACATACACAGGACCACTTAATACATGGACACGATTCAAATTGACATATTTAATTTCATTTGCGTCATCATTATTTCCTACTTGTCCATCAGTCCAGTCTAAACATTCCATTCTAAATGATTCTCCAGGTTCTACTGAAAATGCTGCCGGAATATCTGGATGCCATCTGTTATGTCCTGGATGCGCTTGTTGATCCATTGTCTTGTTTAAATCAATACTAAATAACTTTTTAGGCATGGGCCTAACCCCCTTGTATGAAAGTTATAACGCTTGATTATGTCGGAACATTCTGTCAATTGAATATTAACATATTACATGTAAGTATTAGTACAAATATGGTAAAACGCTTACATTAAACTTCAAAATAATAGGTTATCGCAAAAACAGATGCGATAACCAACTTAATATACCTTTACTTTTTTTATCAGCTTTGACCGAAGGATATGAAGCACCCTCGAGATAATTTCGTTTATAGTGAACATATGCATTACCTTTATTATTAATGGCGATATACCATTTTTGATGTTTAGGAACAACGTCATATAAATCTTTCTTCACATCATATGTTGTGCCATCAATCTTGTGCTCTCCTTTGGATAAAACTTTTTTATACTCGTATTGTTTACGATAGTACTTCATCATATCATTCGCAATTTCATTACGTGTAAGTTTAGCTGTTTCACTTGGATAAGGCGACACATCTAGAATCGTTTCATTCAGCCTTAAACGATGTTGTTTATTCGTCAAAGCTAAACTATATCCTGAATCACTTGTTCCTGTTTTCAAACCATCAGTCCCTTTATAATACTTAGGCTGCCCTTTTAAAGATAAGTTTGTAGATTTAAACGTTTGTCCTTTTTGAGTTTCTGACGTTTTCTTAGTAATTTTCAGTATTTCCGGATGATTTTTTAACATTTCATACATCATTATATTCATATCTTTGGATGTACTTTGCGTCTTACCTTGGTTTTTATACTTTTCAGGGGCACTAGGTCCTAATAAATGAGTATCTGCCCCTGTAGGACTTGTATAGTGGGTATGATTCATATGAAATTGCTTTGCTTGTTGATTCATTTGATCTGTAAAAGTAGACGTCGATTTCGATACCTTTTCTCCTAGAATTAAGGCTGCAGCATTACTAGATGCTAAAGCAGTTTGACTTAAAATTTCTTTAACTGTATAGATTTGACCAGCTTTTAAAGGAACTGAGGATAGGTTAGATTTTCGAGATAATTGCGCCTGTTGGTTAGTAATTTTTACTTTATCGTTCATATGTAGTTTTCCAGATTTTACAGCATCTAGTGTCAAATACATTGTCATCATTTTAGTTAAAGAAGCAGGGTCTACTTTTTTATTTTCATGATAACTATAAAGTATTTGACCTTGATCTGTTGAGAGTGTTAAAGATTGAGGTTCGTATGTGCTTGAAATTTTCGTATTATCTTTGTTCTTTAATAAAGAGGTTGGTTTTTCCACTGCAAAACTTGGAGAAGCTGATAATAATGTGACCACACATAACACGCCTGTCACGCTTAGTATTCTTTGAAACATCATATCACCTGATTTTATTTTATAAATTTCCCAATTATGTATGTACCTTGCATATAATACTTATATCAAGTTTAACGCAACTTTTCAAAAAATACTGAATGCACAATGACAAAGGTTCTAAAATCATCAACGTGACAAACTTTTATAGGTAATATGTGTGAGTTTTAAAAAATAGGTGTTTTGTATATTTTTTAGTTCATGTAATACTAAATAGTGAAATGTAAAAACACAATTGGGTTGGTAGTCCCAATGCAAATTCATAGGATTTGTCAGTAACCCTCCTCCTCAGGTTGTCCATCATTTCAAGTTTAATTAAGAGGAGGGACTAGACATGAAATTATCAGTATTTCATGATGGTCAGTTTTTTATAGGTTTAGTTAAATTCTCGATGAACAATTCAGTTAAATTTTCTAAACATATTTTTGGTCAAGAACCTAGTGACGAAGAAGTGCTTGGATTTATCACCAACGAATTAGAACGTTTGATAGACAACACTCAGACTCAAACTACACTGAAGGCTCAAACAAAAAAGGTCAATCCTAAAAGACTACAAAGGAAAGTAGCAAAAGAACAAAAAAAGCCTAAATTTACAACTATTGCACAAGAAGCTATGAAGAAAGAACAAGAGTTAAAGAAAAAAGGACGGAAAAAGCGTAAGAAACAAAATAAAGAAAAGCATGAAGCTTATAAGCGTTCAATCAAAAAACAAAAAGCAAAAGAAAAACATAAAGGCCATTAATCAAAGGAGTCTATTTATGAAAACTGCTCTATTTTTATTACTAGATGAATATGCAGATTGGGAAATCGCATTTCTTAGTCCATATCTTAATCAAAGTACAAAATGGCAAGTGAAGACAGTTTCTTTGCAAGATAGTGTTACTTCAATTGGTGGTATTCATACCGCCATTGACTATAATTTAAATACTCTTCGTCCTCAAGGAGATTTACTTATCTTAGTAGGTGGAAACACCTGGAATATTGATTCGCCTACTTTACTAGAATATATTCATAATTTCTTTGATAAATCGAAACCTATTGGCGCTATTTGTGGTGCAGTTGACTATTTGGCCAAAAATGGTTTTTTAAATCACTTTAAGCATACTGGAAATTCAGTTGAACTTTGGTCTTCATTTGGGAACTATCATAATAAAGAATCTTTTATTAAAACTCAGGCTACACGTGATAGAAATCTCGTAACAGCTAACGGTACTGCAACAATTGATTTTTCTGAATACGTACTCAAAATGATAGAACTAGATACGAACGAAAACATCGAAAAACAATCTTTTATGAATAAGTATGGTTTGTATGAGTATTGTAAAAAGTTTGGAAACCCATATGAGTAATTACAAATAAAAATTCTTAAACATACCGATTACTCATTTAAGTAAAGCCAAGCTGAAACATAATCCCCAAAAATAATAGCAGTAAGATGATTCCAATTAGGAGTCGTCTTACTGCTACTTCTGTATTTAATACTTCGTAGAGCGTTTTGTTTTCTCTTAAATAAAATCAATTTTAAACTTTCTGCTAGTTGTTTTATTTTCCATGGGAATAGGGAATATACATTTATTGATAATTCTAAAAATCGAAGGTTGATGACGAATGATTAATTACACACTCAGCAATTACTTTGATACAAGATGGAAGACAATGTACAACGATGGAGATCCTTATTTGTACATAAGAAAAGCTTATCCGAATCCATTTATCAAAGGTTTAGACATTATTATTCCTCAAGCAGGCATCTATACGTCTTATGTTGTTAGAGATTTGGAGAAAAATATTATTTTCACTTCCAAATGTATACCAAACTTTAGAAATTTCAGAGAAATTCATTGTAATTATAGAAATACAAAAATTGATATGAAAGAGTTTACGTTGGTTAATAAACCGGTTAAGTTCACTTATGATAATGAAGACTATTTTATTAAAAAAATGAGCCCAGAAACTTGTATCATTACAAATTATGAAAATGAACAACTATCACATTGGGCTAAGAATGAGGGACAAGTAAGTTTTCATATTTTAGATGAGCGTAGTAAACCAATTGAAGAATTATTATTAATTCTGTCACACACATTGATGAATAAAATTTAGACGATTCATTATCTGAACGCACAGACTATTTTTTGTCTAATCAATGGTCATATTGTGTCCAAATTATTACAAAATGGAATAGGTGTTATTGAAAATATGTATTTTTGTTATAGAAATACAGCACTTATAATAAGAGTCAGCGCAATAATTTAATTATTTTTGCACGAAATCTTTTTAGAAAGGTGAGCAAAAATGCCTAACAACAAGTCAAAAAACATAGTGATTATTGGCGCTGGTGTCTTAAGTACGACATTTGGTTCTATGATTAAAGAATTAGAACCTAATTGGAACATCAAACTCTTTGAACGTTTAGATCGTCCAGGTATCGAGAGTTCTAATGAAAGAAACAATGCCGGTACAGGACATGCTGCGTTATGTGAGCTGAACTATACAGTTCAACAACCTGATGGTTCAATTGATATCGAAAAAGCGAAAGAAATTAATGAACAATTTGAAATTTCTAAGCAATTCTGGGGACACCTCGTGAAAAGTGGCAACATTGATAATCCTAGAGAATTTATTAATCCCCTTCCTCACATTAGTTTCGTAAGAGGTAAGAATAACGTACAATTCTTGAAAAATCGTTACGAAGCAATGCGTAACTTCCCAATGTTCGACAATATTGAATATACAGAAGATATTGAAGAAATGAAAAAATGGATGCCATTAATGATGAAAGGTCGTACAGGCAATGAGATTATGGCAGCCAGTAAAATTGATGAAGGTACAGATGTGAATTATGGTGAGTTAACACGTAAGATGGCTAAAAGTATTGAACAGCACCCTAATGCAGAAGTTCAATATAATCATGAGGTCATTGATTTTAACCGACGTCAAGATGATACATGGGAAGTGAAAGTAAGAAATCGCAATAACGGTTCTGAAGAAACTGTATTAGCGGATTACGTCTTTATTGGTGCTGGTGGTGGCGCTATTCCACTATTACAAAAAACTGGTATCCCTGAAAGTAAGCACTTAGGCGGGTTCCCTATTAGCGGTCAGTTCTTAATATGTACCAACCCTGCAGTTATTAATGAACATGACGTTAAAGTTTACGGTAAAGAACCACCTGGCACACCGCCAATGACTGTACCTCATCTCGATACACGTTATATTGATGGTGAAAGAACATTATTATTTGGGCCTTTTGCGAACGTTGGGCCTAAATTCTTAAAAAATGGTTCTAACTTAGATTTATTTAAATCTGTTAAACCATACAACATCACAACTTTACTTGCAGCTGCAGCTAAAAATTTACCTTTAATTAAGTATTCAATCGATCAAGTATTGATGACTAAAGAAGGTTGTATAAACCATCTACGCACGTTCTACCCTGAAGCACGTGACGAAGATTGGCAATTATACACTGCAGGTAAACGTGTTCAAGTTATTAAAGATACACCTGAGCACGGTAAAGGATTCATTCAATTTGGTACAGAAGTTGTTAACTCTGAAGACCACTCTGTCATTGCATTATTAGGTGAATCACCAGGAGCCTCAACTTCAGTTTCAGTAGCGTTAGAAGTTTTAGAAAGAAACTTCGCTGATTATGAAAATGAATGGAAACCTAAAATACAAAAAATGATTCCATCATATGGACAATCTCTTATCAATGATATTCAATTAATGAGAGAAACACGTAAACAAACATCAAAAGATTTAGAATTAAATTATTATGAATCTTAATAATTAACCCTTTCCCTACAAAATATTAAGATTCTATAACGGGTTATCCCCCCTTAACCCAAAACCTTTAATAAATATTGTAAAATTTTGAAGTAACTTTTAAACTAACAAAAGTTGAAATTAATTTAACCTTATTCCCTATATCCCTTTCGGAGAGAGCCAACTTCGAAAGGGATTATTTTATATAAACTTGGCAACAAAGTAAAATTAAGTAAGAGGGTCGCTTATTTTAACGACGTGTTGATTTCAGTCTCATTTTAACTGCGTCTTAATGTATAAAAGACAAGCATCACAATATGAAGAAGCCCAAAACCTATTATTCCTAAAAATACAATAAATGAAAGGTTATCAAAAGGCTTAAAATAGTCTACTGCCACTTTCCAATTTATAAAATAGTCACTACATTTCCACGATATTAAAATCCCTAAAAGTCTACTTATTAAAATGATGAAATAGCTCTTCAGGTTGAATGAAAAACAACCCAAAATAATCAAAATAATAAATGGTATGTAACCCCACATTGTATACGTCTTATAATCTACAATCATGCCTATGAATTCAATCGGTATTAAACTTAAGATGATCCATATGCCACGTTTAATCGATATTATTGAAACACACCTCCATTTATTAAGAACGTATCATTTTAATGAATGAAATAAAACTAATCTAAAGACAAAAAATTCACTCATCGTATGACGAGTGAATAAATTGGAAATTTCAAGAGAATTAAATTATAAAAAAGAACGATAAGATAAAAGTGGAAAGTTGCTTTTATGTCTGAGGTAATGAAGAATAGTCTTTGAATGCATAAAGAATAAATGTCCATGGACGAATATGTACATTTATCTATATGCAAACCACTCATTATCTATCGTTCTAAAATCGTAATAATTACGATTTAAAATTATATTACTTCCTCTTATCTTTAAAGTCAATTAAAAACTTGTTTGGTCTCTAAAATGTCATTTCTGTTTAAATCTTTTATTCCTCTGGCGTAAACACTTCCGCCTCACTGTCTGGAGGATAATAAAATCCATTAGGAACAGTTTGTAATTCGATAAGACTTCCCCAAGGCGTTTTAACATAAACTGTTTGGTTTCCATCAGTATCTTCATATCTTGTATTGCTATGTGACTCAGATATAGGCTCCCCGCCTGCCGATCTTACTTTTGCGACAGCCGCTTCGAAATCATCCACATAAAATGAAATATGAGTATAACCCACATCTTGTAACGATTCAGGCCCTCGTTGTTTTGCATTTTCAAATTCAAACATTTCTATATTAGGCCCATTCCCAAATACCATCATCCGTTTGTGAACGATTTGAACACCTTTACCTATGCCAAGGATGTGTTCGACATGCTTACCTCCACGCGGTTCTTCGTCTTTTCTTTGACTATCATATGCAATTTTCCCATCTAAACCTTTTTTGAAAAATTCCGTAGCCTCTTCTATATCAGGTACTGTTAAACCAATATGATTGATACCTCTTGAGATATCTTTCATACCCATTCACCTCTCTATAGTTCAATTTAGAAATCATTTATCACAACGATTATTCCCTACATCAATCATCCCCACACATAGTTACATTTGAACACAATTGATAATTTATATCCAAAAAGGGTAATTAATAAATAGAAGACATTAAAAAAATTTATCCAACATCATACTTATCTATTGCAACTTGACCATCCGATCATTATAATATTTATATCAGGTATAAAAATTATACCTATATATAATAAAAAAAGGGGCAATTATTTTATGACACAATTTACATTTGATCCAGTACACAGCGACATTCAATTCCAAATCAAACACTTAATGGTTTCTAAAGTAAAAGGTACATTCACGCAATTCGATGTTCAATTAGATGGAGACATTAATGACTTAAGTTCACTAAAAGCAACTGCAACTATCGTTCCAAGCTCAATCGATACTCAAAATGAAGATAGAGACAATCACTTAAGATCTGGAGACTTCTTCGCTACAGATGAAAATGATAAATGGACATTTGAAACTAAGGAAATATCAGAAAATAAAGTAACTGGCGATTTAACTATTAAAGGTGAAACACATGAAGAAACATTTGACGTTGAATTTAATGGCGTAAGCAAAAATCCTATGAATGGTGCGCAAGTAACTGGATTCATCGTTACTGGTACAATCGATCGTGAAAAATATGGCATCAGCTTCAACCAAGCTTTAGAAACTGGTGGCGTAATGTTAGGTAAAGACGTAAAATTCGAAGCATCTGCTGAATTCAGTTTAGAAGATTAATAGAATACAACATCACTATCATTTTACATTGCAATATGTTACACACGGTGTTATAATACATTTATAAATTAGTTCCATTAGCAACACCAAACCCCTCAATATTGCATCTAGTGAGGGGTTATTTAGTGGTGGGCTATAGCATGTCGCCTATTTTTTATTACGATTGTCTAGCCAAAACTTAAACATCGTAACAATGCATCCTATAGCCCAATTTTTAATTTACGCCTTTTTTAATTTACTTTTTCTTTCAAACAAATCTAGGCCTACTGAAATTGGTAACTCTGATGTCCTTTGGCAAATCCATTTACTGTGTAAATCATTGAACCACCTTCAGAACCATTCTCAATATCATTCGTACAAATTAACAATTGATTCGTACCAGGAATAAATTGTGGATGTGTTGAACGTAGCATTTTACCTTCATCACGGCCTGGCATTAGAATTTGACCAATCAGGTAACCTTTTTTATTAAAGACTAAGACACGTCCTTGACCATACATTGCTACATAAAGGTTGTCATCACTATCGATACAGCATGAATCTGGACCTTCGTGTCCTGTGAAATAATATGGAATCGTCGCTCCAAACGGTGCGATAGTCACTCCATCTTCTTCTAATTCAATACGATGTAGACGATTGGTAGTTGTTTCAGTAACCCATAGTACGCGTTCATCAGTACTTAGCGCTACACCATTTGCTACGGAAATATTTTGAATCACTGGTGTGATTGACTTAAAGTCCGGAGAGACATAATATACGCCCCCAAGAGGCTTCGTAGAGTATCCTCTGAAGTCAGTGAAATAAAAGCCGCCTTTACTATCGAAGACCATATCATCAATACAATATTCTGTATTCAATTCAGAAACGATTTCTTCAAATTGTTCTCCTTCCTCATTAGTCGCAAAGATGCCCCCAGTAGTTTTAAAATCGCCTAAATAACATACAAATAAACGCCCGTCTTTATGAAATTTGATTGCTGCAGGATTTGTTTTTTCAGATACAAATGAACGTGAAACCTCTTTCGTAGAAGGATCTACCTTAAAAATATTTCCTTCAAAGACATCTAATAAAAATAAATGGCCTTCGCGATTAAAGTTTAATCCCTCTAACTGTAACCCTCTATCTGAAATTTTCACCCAAGGCTCTGCTGTAACGGTTTGCAACTCATTTTCAGATACAATTGGCGCAACACTTGCAGATTTCCCAATATATTTTAATGTAGGCAAGTCTTGATTATTCATTATTCAAACCCCTCTTTCTCTTTTTAACACTTTGTTACTATTTTATAAGAACTTATGCTAATTGTCATTACAGCGACATGATATCGCTTACATTTAAATATATTCTCTCTGAAAATGACGTGCAATATAGGCTTACATTTTCAAAAAATATCGTCTTTAAGAATGATTTATGTGCTAGTATATTGAAACTCTTTATCATTTTGGTACAATATTATAATGGTAAAAATGTAAACAGCATCAATATTTATAAGCTTATGACATTTATATAAATCATCGTCCCTATATAGAGAAGAATTGAAAGAGGAGAATGTAAGAATGGATTATAGAGTACTTTTATACTATAAATACGTAACTATCGATGACCCCGAAACTTTTGCTGCAGAACACTTAGAATTCTGCAAAGAAAATAATTTAAAAGGTAGAATCTTAGTTTCTACAGAAGGCATTAATGGTACTTTATCTGGTACAAAAGAAGATACAGATAAATATATTGAACATATGCATGCAGATGAACGTTTCGCTGATTTAACTTTCAAAATTGACGAAGCTGAAGGTCATGCATTCAAAAAAATGCACGTTCGACCAAGAACAGAAATCGTTGCGTTAGGTTTAGAAGATGATGTAGACCCTCGCGTAACAACAGGTAAATACTATTCACCTAAAGAATTTAAAGAAGCTTTAGAAGATGAAGATACAATTATCTTAGATGTACGTAATGACTATGAATTCGATTTAGGCCATTTCCGTGGCGCAGTTCGTCCTGACATCACACGTTTCCGCGACTTACCTGAATGGATCCGTAATAATAAAGATCAATTAGATGGTAAAAATATTGTGACATATTGCACTGGCGGTATCCGTTGCGAAAAATTCTCAGGTTGGTTAGTTAAGGAAGGTTTCGAAAATGTAGGACAATTACATGGTGGTATTGCAACTTACGGTAAAGACCCTGAGACTAAAGGTGAATACTGGGATGGCAAAATGTACGTTTTCGATGAACGTATTAGTGTTGATGTGAACCAAGTTGAAAAAACTGTTATCGGTAAAGAACACTTCGATGGCACACCTTGTGAGCGTTATATTAACTGTGCAAACCCAGAATGTAATAAACAAATTCTTGTTTCAGAAGAAAACGAGGAAAAATACTTAGGCGCATGCTCATATGACTGCGCAAAACATGAACGTAATCGTTATGTTGCAAAACATGATATTAGTGATGAAGAATGGAACCGTCGTTTAGAAAACTTTAAAGATGTTCCAGAACATGCACATGCTTAAGTGATAATTACTTTAGCCCTTAAAATGAGTTGACTAGAATTCATTTTAAGGGCTTATTTTATAACCATATTCCGATGCGCTATTTAGAATTAAACATTTCGTCATAAATTTTTTACATTAATCCAAGAATTCGATATTTCGCCCTCTTGTTATTTATAATTTGAAAGTTTTATTACTTTAATTTGTCACAAATTATTACACTTTTTCTAATTTGTTTTATCTTCTCTTTTTCAATAAATATAGCTATGCTAATATTAAGAAAATTAAAACTTATTTATTAATTTCTTTCCGTAGCTTTTGTTTTAAATAATGTATAAAAGCGGAAAGAGATCATCGTAACAAAGGAGCGTTTTTATGGAATGGATTAAATTAATTGGTATTTTAATCATTATTATTGGCTTTATCCTTAAGTTCGACACTATCGCTATTATTTTAATTGCAGCTGTAACGACAGGTCTTGTTGCTGGTATGGATATAGTCGAAGTGCTATATACACTTGGCAAAGCCTTTGTCGATCAACGTCTCGTAACGCTATTTATACTTACTCTCCCGATGGTTGGTTTGATTGAGCGTTTTGGATTAAAACAACAAGCATCAAAACTCATTAGTAACGTCAAGAAAATTACCACCGGGCGACTTCTTACTTTATATTTAATTATTCGTGAAATTGCTGGTGTTGCTTCAATTCGTGTCGGAGGTCATCCTCAATTCGTTAGACCTTTAATTAACCCAATGGTTCAAGGTGCCCTTCGTACGCGTTACAACCTATCCGACAAAGACGTTGATAATAAAGACATTGAAAAGTTAAAAGCTGAAGCTTCGGCAATGGAGAACTATGGTAACTTCTTCGGACAAAACTTATTCGTGGGAGCTGCTGGTGTTTTACTTATGGTTGGCACATTCCAAACACTCAACATCAAAGTCAACGCGTTGAGCTTAGTACTCGCGTCAATTCCAATTGCTATTATCACTTTGATTCTCGTGTGGATTAAAAATATTCTGCTCGATCGCTATTTCAATAAAAAATATGGACATAAAGAGGTAAAAGATCATGAGTGAAACAACTTTAAATCATATTTTAGAAATCTTCTACATCCTTATCGGGCTACAATTTTTATATACTGCTTATCGTTCTTTACGCTCAACTGATAAATCTAAAAGTTTAGGTACTGCAGCATTCTGGACGATACTGGCTGTACTTTTCATAGGTGGTCCTTATATTCCAAACGTGATTAACGGTATGCTCGTTCTATCTATGGGCGTGTTGACCCTTTTCAAGCAAGTAAAAATTAAAAATATTATCGACGTCACAGATAAGGAAGCAGAAAAGGGATCTGCCAAGTATGGCAATAAACTCTTTATTCCTGCGGTTGTCTTAGCAGTGGTAGCGGTCATCGTCTCGAACTGGACGCCACTAGGTGGAGCCATTGGTCTTGGCGTGTCATCTGTAGTTGGATTGATTACAGCGTTATTGATTATTAAGCCCAAGCTTTCATTCACATTATATGATAGTGATCGTTTAACCCAACAAGTTGGTACAACTGGCATCCTACCTCAGTTCTTAGCAGCGCTTGGTGTGCTCTTTACTGCAAGCGGTGTGGGACAAGTAATTTCAAAAGGAATTTCATCATTCTTACCTGAAGGCAATCATCTTATCGGTGCCATTGCCTATATTCTGGGTATGGTACTCTTTACAATGTTGATGGGTAATGCCTTTGCTGCTTTTACAGTGATTACCGCAAGTATCGGTATTCCATTCGTTATATCACAAGGTGGCGACCCAATTGTTGCTGGTGCACTCGCAATGACAGCTGGTTTCTGTGGAACACTACTCACACCTATGGCCGCAAATTTTAACACCTTACCCGTTGCATTATTAGAGATGAAACAAGAGTTTGGCGTCATTAAAGCACAAGCCCCTATCGCGCTCGCATTAATTGTCATTCATATTGCATTGATGTATTTTTGGGCATTTTAAATATTAAAGGAGGTCACAAATTATGAAAATTCTAGTTACAGCATTTGACCCTTTCGGAGGAGAAAAGATGAATCCAGCTTTAGAAGCAGTCAAACAATTAGACGAAACTATCGGCGATCATAGCATCACAAAGTTAGAAATCCCGACAGTCTTTCATGAATCGAAAGAGGTCATTTCTAAAGCCTTAGCTGAAAATGATTTCGATGTCGTCTTAGCAATTGGCCAAGCGGGAGGTCGATTTGAAATCACACCTGAACGTATTGGTATTAACATTGATGATGCACGTATTGCAGATAATAAAGAAAATCAACCTATTGATGAAGTCATTCAAAGAGATGGCCCACCAGCTTACTTCTCAAATTTACCTGTAAAAAAGATGACAGAAGCAATTAAAAATGCCGGTGTACCAGGTAGATTATCAAATACTGCAGGAACATTTGTATGTAATCATGTTCTATATCAATTAGGTTATTTAGCTGACAAATCATATCCAGGTTTGCGATTTGGTTTCATTCATGTACCATTTATTCCAGAACAAACGATTAATAAACCGGACAAACCTTCAATATCTATTCATACAATTGTTAAAGGATTAACAGCTGCAATCAAAGCAATTGATACCCTTGAAGATAAAAAAGTCGCATTAGGAGAAACACATTAATTATATTTTCAACAACAAACAAGAGGTCGGGACAAAAGTGTTTAGGATTTGAGCAGAACCGAACGATGAGCAAAATTGATTTTCAAATTTTGTCGAATTGTGAGTGTTACTGCCGAAAATCCTGCTTTTGGGACGCCGTTAATCGGTTTCCCAGAGCATAAACTATAATGTTCCCAACCTCTTCTTATTTTAAAAATTACTATTTGTTTTTAAATGATTGGTGGCCCTGTGGTGTCTGGACTAAATGGATTCCATACATTTCGTGTCACATGAACATTTGCGAAGGAATGTAAAATCAGTATAAATAATAATTGATTCTCATTAAATACTTCATGTTTCCCTCCCACGTGTGCATAGTCACCAATTTGTTTCCAACTTGCTATTTCATTTTCTCTTTTCGTATCTTTAATTACCGTATATCTATTTTCATCTGAATGAATATTGTAAATGACTCCATTATATTTCATTATTCCATATGTTTCTTCCCGACCATTACTTTGTTTGTCGAATAGAATTTGAGATTCCCCGCTACTCGAATAGTAGGTTACCTCGAAATGCTTTTGTGTCATTTGGGTCTTTACTTTAACATGCGCTATCAAATGTTGTTGGTTATCATAAATCGTGAATTGATTAAATTTAAAGCCCATAGTGAAGAAGCTAATGATACGTTGGAAAACATTACTATATTTTTTCTGTATCGTACCAATATGTTTTTCTGAATTCCCTTTAATGTCGGAAGATTTTGTAGAAAATCGATTTCGCTTAAAGTATTTATACATGCTTTCACCTATATTCAATATGTCTTACTTTTATGATAAACAAACCTTTATAATGAATTCAAATCGTTTCTATCCTATATGAGTAGTCATTTTCCAAAGCGGGTAGACAAGTCCTGTAAGAATGATTAAGTAATCACTTGAAAGGGTGTTATAGAGAATGACTAAAACAGTTTATGATGTTATAGATTTCGGTGTGAATTATATCAGAAGTGTTTATGACGACTGGGATGTGGTGGAAGTATTAGATAAAGATGATAGCGTATTTCCAAATACATTGCATTGGCAATATGGACATGTGTTAACTGTGTTCGAAGAAGCGTTATCTATGGGTAACCAAGAAGTTGTAGATGTTGAAAAGTATGGCCGATTATTTGGTACTGGCACAAAGCCTGCTGACTGGGGAAATGAAGATGTTCCTTCCATTGAAAGTATTTTAAATGATATTAAAACATTACCTGAACGTGCGAGACATTTAACTGATAAGGACCTTGAAAAAGAAGTAGATCAACCTGTCGCAGGATGTAAAACTTTAGAAGAATTTCTTGTACTGAACGCATTACACATCCCATTACATGCGGGTAAAATCGAAGAAATGACACGTGTGTTAATATCTGCACAATAAACCGTTTGATTATTCCGATGGCTTATGATTAAGCTGTCGGAATTTTTATGTTTTCAAAAGTGTAGCACCTTTATTGATAATCTTTATCATTAAAATTCTTTTAGGTCTGTACATATCATTTTCAGAAGACTATGATTGAAATGTAAAAAAGAACATTAAAAGAAAGAAGGAAAGTTATTATGGAGAATACGGTAAAATATCGTAAATTCATCCTACCAATTGTCGTAGGTTTGATTATTTGGGCGCTTACCCCTTTTAAACCTGATGCCTTAAATGATCAAGCTTGGTACATGTTCGCAATCTTTGTTGCTACGATTATCGCATGTATTACACAACCTATGACCATCGGTGCTGTATCTATCATTGGCTTTACGATTATGGTACTCGTTGGCATTATGGATACTAAATCGGCTGTTCAAGGATTTGGTAATAGTAGTATCTGGCTAATCGCTATGGCCTTTTTCATTTCAAGAGGGTTTGTTAAAACTGGTCTTGGACGACGGATTGCACTCCAATTCGTTAAATTATTCGGTAAGAAAACGTTAGGACTAGCATATTCACTCGTTGGTGTTGATTTAATTTTAGCACCAGCAACACCTAGTAACACTGCACGTGCAGGCGGAATTATGTTCCCTATTATCAAATCTCTTTCAGAATCATTTGGTTCAACACCTAAAGATGGTACTGAAAGAAAGATGGGTGCCTTTTTAATTTTCACAGAATTCCAAGGCAACTTAATTACTGCAGCCATGTTCTTAACGGCAATGGCTGGTAACCCTATTGCTCAAAGTTTAGCAGAGAAGACTGCACATGTTCACATCACATGGATGAATTGGTTTATTGCAGCTATCGTGCCTGGTCTTATTTCACTTATTGTTGTTCCATTCATTATTTATAAGATGTACCCTCCAACTGTTAAAGAAACGCCTAACGCTAGAAAATGGGCAAACGAACAATTAGATGAAATGGGCAAAATATCTTTAGCGGAGAAATTTATGATTGCGATTTTTATCATCGCATTAGCACTATGGGTAACAGGAAGCTTTATCA
The DNA here is from genome assembly GCF_002902725.1 of Staphylococcus caprae. Lineage (GTDB taxonomy): Bacteria > Bacillota > Bacilli > Staphylococcales > Staphylococcaceae > Staphylococcus > Staphylococcus caprae. Next base: position 69,964 of record NZ_PPRT01000031.1, on the reverse strand, counting down.
ATGTTGACGCAACGCTCACAGCATTTATTGCGTTATCACTTCTATTACTTACTGGTGTATTAAATTGGAAAGATATTTTAAATGAAACTGGGGCGTGGAATACACTTGTATGGTTCTCAGTTCTTGTACTTATGGCTGATCAGTTAAATAAACTAGGATTTATTCCTTGGTTAAGTAAAATCATCGCACATAGTTTAGGTGGATTTAGTTGGCCAATCGTACTTATTTTACTTATCTTATTCTTCTTCTATTCACACTATTTATTCGCAAGTGCAACGGCACACGTCAGTGCAATGTATGCCGCACTCCTAGGTGTAGCCGTAGCAGCTGGAGCACCACCATTATTTAGCGCATTAATGTTAGGTTTCTTTGGTAACTTACTTGCTTCAACAACGCATTATAGTAGTGGTCCGGCACCAATCCTTTATGCATCAGGTTATGTATCTCAGAAACGTTGGTGGCTGATGAACCTCGTACTCGGTATCGTGTACTTTATCATTTGGATTGGTTTAGGTTCGCTATGGATGAAATTAATTGGTATTATGTAGTTTTGAATCGCTCTTTTTAGGGCGATTCTTTTTTCATTACACTCGGCTTCTATTCCTAACATTTGGTGGACGGGATGGTTTGAAATTTCCACGAGTACTTTAGCTATATAATGTGATCCATATTCCACTTCACTATTCATCCAGCGTTCAATAACCCCTAAATGTCCATATATTGTATGGTTCAATATAATATCCTTTTTAAAGTCAATGTTCACATTGTTTTTCTCCAGTAAAGGGTAATAGATTTCCTCTCTTACTTTTTGAACAAGTAAAGCCCTGAAATACGTATTATTCATATTCATAATTAGCACTTTGATAAATTCAAAGTTAAGTTCAATAAATTCTAATAATCTATAAAATGAAATTTCAAAATCAATGTTGAAAATCTCATCTTCATTCATTGGATTACTTTTCACATATTCAATCATTTCATTGATTGTTTCTTCAATAATTGAGTTAAGGAAGTCATCTTTACTTTTATAATGCAAATAAAAAGTACTTCTGTTGATATTTGCTGCATTCGCAAGTTGCTGAATCGTAATTTTTGAATAACTTTCCTCATTCATTAGTTGTGTTAATCCCTTTTTCAAATACTTATTTGTTCTAATTTGACGTTTATCCATTCTAGACAACTCCTAACTTAAGTCTATTAAATCTAATTTAATTAACATTTCATCCTAATTTGTTTATTAAGTCGTTTTCCTCAAAATTTTAAGGAGGACATTCTTATTCTTCTGTGCTATTTTATCTAATAGACACATCGTCTATTAAGTTTGATTATATTGTATCAGAAATCAACGGTAATTAATAAAGGGAGGTTCTTATTATGAATAATAAACGAGAGATTATAGATATTCATCACCATATTATTCCCAAAATTTATAAAGATGCATTAAAGAAAATTGGCGTTACCACTGCGGGTGGCTACCCTATCAAAAATTGGGAACCTCAAGATAGTATTCAAATGATGGATGCATTGAACATTCAAGTTGGTGTCACATCTATCTCAGAACCAGCGACATTACCTTTTAAAAGAAAACAAGCAGCGAAAGTCGCACGTGAAGTTAATGAGTATCAAGCTGAACTTAAGCGCACCTATCCAGGAAGATTTAAATGTTTAGCATTACTTCCTATGCCTCACGTTAAAGAAACGATTAAAGAAATCGAATATGCTTTAGATGTTTTAAAACTAGATGGTGTAGGTTTGCTTTCAAACTATGATCAATCTTATTTAGGTGACGATGAATTTGATAAAGTGATGGCTAACTTGAATCAACGTGATGCCATTGTATTCGTCCATCCAAGTTCTGCATCATCTCGGTTTAAAGCACCTCAATTTGTATTTGCTGACTTTATTGAAGAATTTACTTTTAATACAACACGTGCTGCTTCGAATTTAATTTTCAGTGGAACGATGGAGCGCTATTCAAATATTAAATTTATCTTAGCGCATGCTGGTGGAACCTTACCGTATTTGAAATGGCGTATTAATGAAACGTTAAATACTCAAAAATATGTAATGGAAGATCCTAAAAATAGACTTAAATCATTTATTACTGGTAAAAAATCAGATTTAGCTAAAGAAGTTGCCAAACATCCAATTCGATACGCTAAAATGTTCAAAACATATAAAAAAGGGTTGGATCGTTGGAGCACTTTATCACAATCTGCTGAAGATTATATGCGTCAATTTTATTATGATACAGCACTATCAACAGGTGAATCGGCATTCGCCAGTTTAAATGAAGTAACGGACAAATCACATATTTTATTTGGTTCAGATGCACATTATGCCCCAAATGATTGGATTGCCAAAATGGAGAAAAATATTGAAGAATCTAGGTATTTTAATGAAAATGATAAACAAAATATTTTCCAAGGAAATACTGCTCAAATTTTGAAATAGGAGGAAAAAATGATGAAGGCTTTATTAAAATTTAAATGGCCGATATCCATATTAGTGATTATTGTTATCGCTCTATCCCTTATTTTCTCACCTAATTTATCTCAACTTGCAAAAGAGAAAGGTGAAATTAAGCCTCCGAGTGATACTACATCACAAAAATATGAACAAATGTTAAAAGATGTCGGTGCAAACTCTAATTCTATGGTCGCTGTCATCGACTTGAAGAAACCGATTAACAGTAATGGAAACGACCAATTAGAATCTTATATTAAAAAAATTAAAAAAGTAGATAACGTTGATAACGTCATCTCACCATATACTAATAAAGAAACATTCAATAAAGTCGTTTCTAAAGATAAGAAAACGGTCATGCTTCCGATAGAGTTAAAATCTAGTAACTCTGAAAAAGTCGCAAACAATATCAACAAAATCGACCAACATTTCAAAGGTGTGTATTTAACAAATAATGATTTAATGACCAAAGATATTAATAAAAGTGCTGATGCAGGCTTACAAAAAACTGAAATTGTTACGGTCATTCTCATTTTAATTATTTTATTTGCGGTGTTCCGCTCAGTAGTCACACCATTCATCCCATTATTTATTGTGGGTATTTCATATGTATTTAGTTCTGCAATTGTAGCGATATTAGTAAAATACTTTGATTTCCCAGTGTCCGTATATATTCAGCCGTTCCTCGTAGCTTTACTATTCGGTATTGGCACAGATTATTGTATTTTATTACTCAACCGCTTCAAAGAAGAACTAGGTAAAAATGATAAAATAACTGCTGTTTATAACACGTTTGTAAGTGGTGGTAAAACCATCTTATTATGTGGACTTACAATTTTCGTAAGTTTCTTAGTCATTTTATTTGCTAAATTCGACTTATTTAAATCTGCCATTGGCATTGGTATTGGTGTTATTTGTTTAATGCTCGTTATTTACACATTATTACCATTGATTATGTCATTGTTAGGTGAAAAAATCTTTTGGCCTAGTAAGAAATCTACAAGCCACAAAGATAACAAGTTCTGGGGTAAGTTGGGTTCATTTTCAATTAAAAATGCATTCCTCACTATCTTAGTGATACTCGCAGTATTTATCCCATTAATTTACTTTACACCTAATAAAATCACTTACGATAACACAAATGAAATTAGTGATAGCTATCACTCAGTTAAAGCCATCAACATCATTAAAGATAAATTTGAACTTGGTGAAGCCTTCCCTGTCACTATTGCCATTAAAGACGACCACAAATTAACAACGAGCAAGGGATTAGGAGATCTCGAATCACTTTCTAAAAGTATTAATAAAATAGATGGTGTGAAAGGCGTAAACACAGTCACTCGTCCTACAGGTACACCAATCAAACAACTTTCAGCAACAAATCAACTTGATACGATTCAGAAGAAATTAAATAAAGCTAATAATGGCTTAGGACAAGTGAATAGTGGCTTAGGAGATATGCAAAGTAAAGTTGAGCCTTATACTAACTCTGAAAAGGTTCAACAACAAATGCAACAAGGTTCTCAAAATCCACAAGCTGCATCACAAAGTATCACGCAACAAGCTGGTCAATTATCTCAAGGCTTACAACAAGCCCAACAAGGTAACCAAAAAGTAATGAACGGTCAAAAAGAGATTCAATCTTACTTAGACGGTATGGCCAACGATAAGAGCGTGAATCAATCTGGTATGTATATCTCTGATGACATGATGAAAAACAAAGATATGAAACAAGCCATTCATCAGTACAGTGATGATAATGGAAAAGTTGTACTGCTCAACGTAGAGCTTGATAAAAATCCTTATTCTAAGTCTGCGTTTAAAACATTAAATGACATTAAGGATACAGTTTCAAATCAAACGAATGATACAAGCTTTGATCACAGTAAAATTGAATATGGTGGGATTACGTCACAAAACTCTGATTTAGACCACACAATTAATTCAGATATGCAAAAAGTGATTATACTCATGTCATTAATCACATTTATCGTACTCGTTATATTTAAACGCTCAATTATTATGCCACTATATATGATGTTCTCAATACTCCTCACATACTATGTATCAATGAGTATTGCTAATCTCATATTCGATCATGCATTCGGTGGTAATGGCGTATTACTTGTCGTACCATTCTTTAGTTTAGTTACTCTCTTCTCACTGGGTATCGATTATGCTATTTTCTTACTCAATCGATTTAACGAAGAGGTTCAAAACGATGATATTCATACTGCACTGATTACTGCTATGAAGAAAATGGGTACAGTTATTATTACAGCATGTGTCATTATTATCGGAACGGTGGCAGCACTTTATACATCTGGTGCGCTCACATTAATGCAAATCGCTACCGTATTAATTATTGGATTGCTTATTTATAACTTACTCATCTTACCTTTATTCATTCCGTCTATGGTGGCTACATTTGGTAAAGGAAATTGGTGGCCATTTAAGATGAATAACAAAGAAAAATAAATGATCGCTAGATATAGAAATAGCACCCTACACTTCAAATGAATGTGAGGGTGCTGTTTTTTAAATATATGTGCCTTTTACTGAGAAAATATAATGAAGTCATTATTTTGCAATTGGATTTCTTTTAATATTCATATATTGAGAAATGCTGTATAAAATAATTCCTATCCAGATAAAGATAAATGTAATAAGTTGATTGATATCGAATTTTTCTTTAAATACAAAGATACCAAGTATAAACATAATCGTTGGTCCTACATATTGAATAAATCCTGTCAGTGATAAAGGTATACGTTTCGCTCCTGCAGAGAACAGTATTAATGGAATCGCTGTGACTGCCCCTAAAAAGATAAGCCAAAACGATGACATGTTGAAACCAAATGTCATATGATGTTGTTGCCATAAATAAATGACATATATAATACCCGCTGGTGCAGTTACAATGCATTCGATAGCTATACTACTAATCGCATCAATGTGAACAACCTTCTTAAGGAGACCATAGACGCCAAACGATAGTGCAAGCATGATAGATACGAATGGAAATTCTCCAATTTTAATTGTCATATAGAGTACACCGATTAATGCAAAGATAATTGCTAGCCATTCAAATTTGTTGAATCTCTCTTTTAAGAAAATAAGTGCAAGCACAATACTGACTAGAGGATTAATATAATAACCTAGACTTGAAGTACATGACCATTCGTTACGGCCCAGATAAAGGTTCCCCAATTAATCGTAATCACATATCCAGCCACAATAATTGCGATGAGTTGTATAGGATGTGAAAATAACTGATTCACATCTCTGATGAACGCTTGTCGTTGATTGCGTCCTACGATAAGTACAAGAATCATAAAAATCATTGAGAAAATGATTCTAAAAGCAAGTATTTCGAAAGCGCCAATATGATTGATGAGCTCCCAGTACATAGGAAGAATACCCCATAATACATACGCGCCTAATGCAAAAAATATTCCCTTTTTATACTCAGATGCCATGATAAGCCCCCTCACTCTATGTAAAATAAAAAATGAGCATTATTTCAGCTCATTTGATAGTATGCTTATTTAGTTTACTAATTCTACTCAATGAATGATACAAATCTGTTTGTGAGTACAGACTGAGTGATTAAATTTTTATTCGTCATAAATGAATACGATTATCTAAACCATGAAGTTTTATCCTCCAAAGAATAAATCTATAAAGTCACTTGTACGATTTGCACTTTCTTTATAAAACTCAGTATAACCACAATTTGTACATGTAATTGTTTTAAAATTATTATGTTGAATGTCGAACATTTTCGATAAACCTGATCCAGTCGCCGAAAGTGTTCCTTCCTCGATTTCAGTGTGACCGCACTTTACGCAACCTTTTTCTTCAGACATATATTTTCCTCCTTACAATTACCTTCTTTTCATTGATTACACACTCAACTATTACACATTGGATACTGAATGAAACACAATTAGGTATAACAGTGTTGTCACTTTTTCTTACAAATTATAGGCATTTCTATGATTAAAGCGTAAAATAATTGCATCTAATGAGGGTATTTCGTTCAAAGTGAAAAAGCATTGATAAAGATGAAAATTTACCAATGCTTAAATCAAGTTCTTCAATTTTAGACTGCCTACCCTCTTGTTTATTGAGATAGCGCAATTTTAATATGTTCAAGATGATGACGTTCATGCCAAGATAATTTAGCTAATAAGAATCCAACTGTGAGCTCACCTGTTCCTACTAAATTAACTTGTCTATCAAGTTGTTCTTCTGTGACATTTTCTCCAATTGCTACTACACGTTTGTTTAACCCCTCAAGCAATTGAATAGATACTTCAATTGGTAATTCTGAATCCGCCAAATCTACCCATTGATTTTGATCAAACTCAGGTGCTGACGGATTTTCTTCAGTTAACGCTAATTTCAAACGGCTGAATAACTGTAACTGAGAATCTGCAATATGATGGACAAGTTGTCTCACCGTCCAACTACCCTCACGATATCTTTTCTTCAACTCTTCCTCTGAAATTCCATTTACGACGTTTTTGAGTTGGTCAATATATCTTTCTACCTCACTCATCCATCGTTTCACGTCGACTAAACTCACTTGGTTAGGTAATTCCAATTCTCCTATAGGAAATCTTACATCCATTTTATCCACCCCCACATTTTATCAATACAACTTCAGTATAATTTAATTTTCAGAGAATGAAAAACTTACACATTTATAATTTGAGTAGTCATTCTACTTCAATTCATATATTTAGAGGAGGGAGTTGTCTTAGTTAGATTATTAAGTATGTCATATACACGTGAATTCAGTGATTTACTTGAAGAAATTAGTCCCACTTTACGCACGTGATTTTCAAGTCTAGTATAATTAAGCTTTAAATTTATCTTATCTAAATAAGAATATGGCAAAAGAGTAATACCTTTATTCGTAGCAACATTAGCTAAAATTGTTTCAAAGTAATTATTATAAACCAAATGTTCTCTTGTATTTTTGAAATTACTTTTTATAAATCGTAGGGTATCACATGGAGGTGTTTGGACATAAATCTGTTCTGCTGAAATATTTATGTCCGAATTATTCAACTCTCCTCTCTCCTTAGAGTAAATGACAAAATAATCTTCACCATATAATTCTTCAGTATAAAAATCATCGATTCTCAAGTTAGTAATATCGCCAATAGCTACATCTATTTTTTTATCTTTTAACGCATCTATCAAACTAATAGTATTGTCGTTAATTAAAATCTGAAAGTTATAACAATCACTATTTTGAATTTCCTTAATGTTAATAGGATAAAAGCTAGGTAATATCCCCAGTCTAATAGTATTGCCGTTTAGATTAGATTCAGATACCTTTATACTTTCAATTTTTTCATAAACTAATTTTAGTTTTTCTAAAATTAATCGCCCTTCTTTTGTTAAAAAAGCCCCCTTGCTATTTCTAACAAAAATTTTTTGATTTAATTCATTTTCAATTGCTGTAATTCTTTTTCTAATCGCTGGGGTACTTATATTCATTACTTCAGAAGCTTTATTAAAGCTTTTATATTTAGCAACTTCTAGTACATCTTTAATATAATCCGTTTCCATTTCGTTCTCCTTGAAACTTTTAGTTCACACGTCTTGAAACGTATTCATTATTCAAAGTAATCTATTTAAATATTAACCTTAATTTACAACATTAAAAACTATTTGAACCAGTTAAATGGAGGTTATTATGAAAAGAATTCTTATTTTAGCTTTAGGTATGTTTGCTCTAGGAATGGATACATACATCGTAGCTGGATTAATCCCAGAAATAAGTAAAAGCTTAAATCATACAAGTACAGCTATCGGACAAGGCGTAACAGTCTTTACACTAGTTTTTGCAATTTCTGCTCCGTTGTTTTCAATATTTTTATCAAAAATTAATGTGAAGTATACGCTTATGGTAGCATTATTCATTTTTATTATAGCGAACATCTTAACAGCATTATCATTTAGCTTACCTTTTTATTTGATTGCTAGAGCTATTGCTGGCTTAGGCGCTGGTATATTTTCACCCATGGCTGTAAGCACAAGTAGTCAATTGGTAGAGAATAGTCATAAAGGAAAGGCTTTAGCAACTATTGTTGGAGGCATGAGCGTAGGAACTGTAGTAGGCGTACCACTAGGTATTCAAATATCTAATATAAGTTCATGGAGATTCACTCTGGTATGTATAGCTTTATTAAGTAGTGTGGCTCTGTTGCTCATATCTATTCATTTCAAACAAATATTTGTACCTTCTCCTCCAAGCATTAAAGCGCGTTTTAATTTATTTATAAATCCCAATATTATTAGAGTGATAACAGTTACGGTTTGTGCAGCAATATCTAGCTTAGGGCTTTATACCTATTTAAGTAACTTAGTTGATCAATATCCTAGTGTCTACTCAATACCTATTTATTTAACAATATGGGGTATTGGAGGCTTAATTGGGAGTTTTGGTATTGGCTTTATTTTAGATAAATTTAAATCTACTAATTTAATTATGTTAAGTATAATGGTTTTCCTTCTTATCAGTTTTATACTTTTACCGTTTATTATTCAAATACCTCTGTTGAGTAGCGTTCCTTTTTTAATATGGGGAGCTATGGGGTGGGCAACACAAGCACCTCAACAACATATATTAATTAAGCAACATCAAGATTATGGAAGTACTGCTGTTGCCTTAAATAGTTCGATTAACTATTTAGGAAGTAGTATTGGCTCAGCCTTATATGGTTCTCTATTATTGATAACTCGGAATATCAACGCACTTATAATTCTGTCTATTTTGTTTTGTAGCATGGGGGTATTGGTACAATTAATAAATACAATTTTAAACGTAAAGAAAACGCAATAAAGTTATCTTTATTCATATAGACTTAATACAAGTTCCTTTTTGATGTTTTTCGTTAAATCTATAAAATGATTACATTGCCATTTTTGAGTTTTAAGCGCAGTAGTATTCAAATTTGTTTCCCAAACTGGATAAACTCTAAATGCCATTTTGCCTTTCTTTTCATCATGACTTAAGATACCTTTTTTCAACAAGAGATCCTTAGAAAATACAAATTGACCACGTTTATCATTATCGATGACATTGACAATTAATTTCTCGGGAAAGTTTTGATAATCAAACGGTTGATTGATGTGAGTTTTATCTTTAATCCAGAGTGTTACAAAGTATCCTGATTTTTTAGGCGTACTTTTAGCTAATCTACTTTTACAACATGTATGATTTAACTTAAGATCCATTGCTTCATACTCTGTATTCCATTGTTCTTCGGAGATGATGTTATAGTTTAAATCCATACACTTTGATAAGTGATTCAAAATTTCAACTGATTTCCATTTCATTTTTATTAGCACCTTTAAATTTATTTTTATAAGAACATCACGTCTCAATACAATAAAAATTCCTATGACACTTCATTACAATCATGTATTTGAGCCATAGGAATTTTCTTTTTATTCTTAATCTACATATCTCCAATTGATAAATATTTCGTTTCAAGGTATGGTTCTATGCCTTCGATGCCACCTTCTCGACCGTAACCACTTTGTTTCATGCCACCAAATGGTGCGTGTGCAGCTGATGGTCCTCCATCATTCCAACCAATAACGCCATAATCTAAAGATTCGTATAAGTGGAATCCTGTATGATAATCGTTAGTGAAGAAATAGGCTGCGAGTCCAAATTCAGTGTCATTCGCCATTTGAATCGCATCTTCTAAATCTGAATATGTCATTACTGGTGCAATAGGGCCAAATGTTTCTTCATGCATGGCTTTCATTTCTTGGTTAGCATTTGAAATAACTACAGGTTTTAAGAAATTACCACCTAATTCTTGAATGTCTGATAATGAACGCGATAATTGGCCACCCTTATCTTCTGCCGTCTTTAATCTGGTCAATTACTTTATTAACACCTTCTTGATTAATAAGTGGACCCACAACGACATCCTCATCCATGCCGTTACCTACTTTCAATGCATGAACTTTTTCTGTTAACTTTTCAATATACTCTTGTTCAATTGATTCGTGAACATAAATTCTATTTGCGCAAATACAAGTTTGGCCTGCGTTACGGAATTTAGTAGCAATCGTTTGATCAACTGCTAAATCCACATTCGCATCTTCATGTACGATTAGAGGTGCTAAGCCACCTAATTCCATCGTCACATTTTTAACAGATTGAGATGCCTGCTCAATTAATTTTTTACCAACTTGAGTTGAACCAGTAAATGTAACTTTTTGAATGATTGGACTCTCATTAAAGATTTCTCCAGCATCTTTACCGGATAAAATCACATATTGAATCGCATCTTCTGGAATACCCGCTTCATGTGCTAATTCAACTAATCGAATTGTCGTTAGAGGTGTTTGCGTTGCTGGTTTACAAACAATCGTGCAACCTGCGGCTAAAGCAGGCGCCATTTTACGTGTAATCATTGCTGCTGGGAAATTCCAAGGTGTAATTGCACCTACGACACCTACTGGGAATTGCTGTACAATAATCTTTTTAGATGATGAATTGGCAGGAATTGTACGACCATAGATACGTTTTGCTTCTTCTGCATACCATTTAATATAAGAATTAGCATAATCGACCTCGCCTTGTGCTTCTTTATAAGGTTTGCCACCTTCTTGTGTAATCAATTTTGCTAATTCATTTTTATGTTCATCAACTAAACGTGCCCATTCAAATAACTTTGCTGAACGTTCATGTGCATCCACTTGTTTCCATGATTGAAATGCTTCATGTGCACGTTCAATTTGACGATGTGCGGTTTGTTCGTCAGTATATTCTAAAATCTTAATCACTTCATTTGTTGCTGGATTCAAAACATCTAATTTTGTCATTTAAATCCACCCCTTTGGTAATATTTTACACTTCCGATTGTATACCACTCTATCTTCATTCGCTAACTTTTAAGATGGATTGGCATCCTTCACCTTTCGTACAAGCATTTCGATGTCTTCAATATTTACTTTACCAATTAACTTTCTATAATCACTCATTAACGTTTGTATGATATTGTTACCCTTTTCCGTTAAATAAATATATGTCGCACGTTGATCTTCTTTACTCATATCCTTACAAATGAATGCTTTCTTTGGAGATCTCAGTCGGTCTATAAGACGAGACATAGCACTCTGACTCAATTTCACTTCTTTAATTAAGTCATTAATTTTATATTTCTTATCTTTCGCCTTATATAACTCATAAAGCACATAGAATTCTCTTAAACTTATGCCATAGTTCTGTTTAAAATTACGTTCAATCATATCTTCTATATATCTGAAATATTCTGTAACCTCAATCCATTCATCTATACCATTCTGTTGTGTCATTCTTGCACCTCCTCAGCTGACTTATTCTCACTTATTATTATACATTGATGCTCGTTTTGTAGAAATATACAGCATTTATTTCTGTTTTTGAAAATGAATTATGAGATTATGTTTATTTAATATCATAAAATGACTCATGCGCTGAATTGAAGTTAATGATAAAATATATAGCGGTTTGTTAGCATTTTACATATAAAAATTTAGCAAAATAAAAAGGGAGTATATTCATGAATAAAACAGTGCATATTATCGGTGCAGGTTTAAGTGGTCTTGTAGCGGCTACGGAACTGCTTAAGAAAGGGTTCCACGTTACTGTAATCGATCAAGAACCTAGACAAGCGATTGGAGGACAGGCTTACTGGTCGTTTGGAGGTCTATTCTTAGTTAATTCGAAGGTACAACGTCGATATGGTGTTAAAGATTCATATGATTTAGCACTTAATGACTGGATGGGATCTGCACAATTTGACCGCCTCGATGGAGAGGATTATTGGGCAGAACAATGGGCAAAGGCCTACGTCAAATTTGCCACTTATGAAAAGGAAGATTATCTACATCGTATGGGTATCAAACTAACACCAATTCTAGGATGGGCTGAACGCGGTGGATCCTCTGCATCAGGTCACGGTAATTCAGTACCCCGTTTCCATATTACGTGGGGAACTGGTCCTGGGCTTGTCGAACCATTTACGAATTATGTTTTACAACAAGAGCAAGCTGGTCGCGTAACTTATTTGCCAAGACATCAAGTTACAGCAATCGACATTGAAGATAATCAAGTGCGACATATCTCAGGAAACATTCTAGAAGAAAGCGATGTAGAACGTGGCGCGCCCTCTTCTCGTAAAGTCATTGATACATTCTCATATGATGTAGAGAATCTTGTTATCACATCAGGTGGTATCGGAGCTAATATAGAACTGATTAAGAAGTATTGGCCGAAACGTCTTGGCAACGCGCCTCAACATATGATTCAAGGTGTGCCGGATTCAACTGATGGCCGTTTAATCGGTATTTCTGAAAATGCCGGCGTCAATATTGTAAATAAAGACCGCATGTGGCATTATACGGAAGGCGTTAAGAACTATAGCCCTATATGGAAGGAACATGGTATACGTATTATTCCAGGCCCTTCTTCAATGTGGTTTGATGCTGAAGGTCATCGTATGAAGGCACCTGATTATCCTGGATTCGACACATTACACACGTTAGAAACAATTATGAAAACAGGATATGATTATTCTTGGTTTATCTTAACAGAAGACATCATTAAGAAAGAGTTTGTATTATCAGGTTCTGAACAAAACCCAGATTTAACGAATAAAGACATTCAATTATTAATTAAAGAACGTTTAAGTAAACAAGCTACCTCACCAGTCAACGCATTTGTAGAAAGGGGTGAAGACTTTGTCGTCGCTGATGATTTAGGCACTTTAGTTAAGAAAATGAATGCACTTGTTAACGATCATTTACTAAATTACGAAGAGATTAAAGCAGAAATTAAATCTCGTGACTTACAAATTACAAATGCATTTAGCAAAGATCCTCAGATTGCATTTATTCATAATGCAAGACAATTTTTAGGAGATAAGATTGTAAGAACGGCTAAACCTCAACCATTCCTAAGTAATAAGAGTGGTAAATTGATTGCTGTGAAACTCAATATCATCAGTCGTAAAACACTTGGTGGTATTCAAACTGATTTAGATGGTCGTGCCATGAATCAACAGAGTGAACCTATTCAAGGTTTATATGCTGCTGGAGAAGCTTCAGGCTTTGGTGGTGGCGGTCTTCATGGATATCGCGCACTTGAAGGTACGTTTTTAGGTGGCTGTATCTTTAGTGGTATTCGAGTTGCAGAAGGTATAGATAAATATAATCAATAAGTCATTTCTTATAGAGTGGTTACTCATATTTTTGATATGGGTAGCCATTTTTTTGAAGGTTGAAAAGGGTTCTCTATTTTTATACACTACTTTATATTTATTTTATGATATTATTTTTATAATAATTGAAGAATGGAGTGTAAATGATGCCAAGAGATTCTTTAAAGCCATTTCGTAATCGCCTCGTGACTGTTTCTGGTCAAGTCGTACTTATGCATCATGGAGGTCGCTACGGCAGATACCCTTTTCACAATAATACAAGAATGTTACTTAGAGATTTAATGATTGAAGGACAACCCATTGACCATATTTGGCTCAAAGTCCCTCAAAGATACTACAATAAAAGAAGGCGTATCATAAATCAGCGTGTTAAGTTTAAAGCTAAAATTGTGCCTTATGTTAAAAAAGGTATGCATGGCTTTATTCAAGAATATGGATTACAAAAACGGAGCGGTTTCACTATTATTAAAGGAAATCATGAAGAGATACTTGACCATGAAGAGAAATATTTCGATGAAGAACTTACCGTAGAATTCTTCTTAAAAGAACCATAGAAAGCGTATTGTTACCCTCACTTATGGATGAGTGAGCTCACAATACGCTTATTTTTATAACTATTTAACTTTTATCGTAATGTTTTAAGAACGTTCACTACGAATGTGTAGTCCTCGATATCTATTTATTGTACCAATTAATTCTTGTTTGCGCGGTAAAGCTAAATTACCTGGATGACCTTGATGATGCGAAATCACTTCTAGTCCTTCTTGTTCAATACGTTGATATAAGCAATCTGTTGCTTGAGCAAGCGTAACGTCATTGTTGAGTATTTCATTTTTAAGATAATCTAACATCATCGCTAAACTGTTCGTCTGGCTATCATCCACAAGTTGCTCTAAACCAGAAATCTGAATAGGTACCTTACCATATGTCACTGTATGAAGTCCTTTAGCTTTGAATCGGTCATCTTTCCCTTTCTTATTGAAGCTAGATTTAAGAGGGACTCTAGACGGAATGCTACCAAAGTCTGCATGTGATTGATCGATTCTCTCATAACCTGCAGATTGTGCAATGTCCTTCGCTTCAGTTGTGACATCTTTTAAATGATATTCATCCATCATTAGCACTTGGTCTGCCACATCAAAGTAGTCTCCAGAACCCCCAACAATAAGGATTGTAGATACGTCATGATGCTCATATAATGGTTTCACTCTATTTGAAAATGGAGTAATCGGTTCTTTCTCAGGCGCAATCAATCTTTGCATGCGTCCATCACGAATCATAAAGTTTGTCGCAGACGTATCTTCATCAATCAGTAAGAGCGATGTTTGTGCTTCTAAAGCTTCCATTACATTCGCTGCTTGAGACGTACTACCACTCGCATTTTCCGTTGAAAATTCTGTCGTGTCTTTCTTACCAGGCAGATGATCGATAAACGGTTGAATATTAACCTTCTCAATACTTCTACCGTCTTCGGCTCGAATCTTCATTGCGTCTTGTTGTGTAATCACATACTCTCTTCCATCTCCAGCAATATGATTATAAACACCGCGCTCTAATGCCTCAAGCAATGTTGATTTACCATGGTAACCGCCACCTACAATTAAAGTAATACCTTTCGGAATTCCCATACCTTTGATGGATTTTCCACTTGGTAAGTCTAATTGGATTTCAAACTTTTCAGGGCTTTGGAACTTAATGGCATGTTTCATAGGACGGTCAGATACACCACTTTGTCGAGGTAAAATGGCATCATTCGCAACAAATGACACTAGGCCTCTTCGAACTAATTCATTTCGTATATACATTTGGTCTACCATCAATTCAACTTGATTGTGAAGTTTTGTTTGATCAAGATGCTCATAACGTAGTGCTTGGTTCACAATTTCAGGTAGTATATCGATAAGTGTGTGTGCTGCAGCTTTACCAAGAATTTTCCGACCAGCTGCAGGTAGTCCTACTTCAATTCGAGTTTCAATATCTTTATCATTGATGACTACAGATGTACGTTCTAACATCTCTTGTCCACAACGATCGATAAATAGTTTCCCTGACTTTTTAGACTTTTGCGTTGCTGATTGAATATGTTGATGCATTGATCTTGTTAAGAAGTCACTGACTGCAAGACGCTTATATTTATCATTCAATAAATCATCTGGTATCCCCGTCGTATTTCTATCCATAATGACTCTCATTTTAGAAGGCGGCGCAAACGGATCGACTTGTACATGGTCGATTGCGAGTCTAAATTGGTCAAATTCGTACATTCCTTTCGTACGTTTGTATGCACCGTACTTTTGACCATCTAATGATTTTAACGTGTGTTCAAGTGCTTGAGCACTTTTCATGTCTTACACCTCCGTTCTTAATTTTCGTAACTTACATTTTTTACCCTGAAAATGAAACCCATTAAACGTATGCGATTCACTTAAATGTAACTATGCGCGCACACTTAAAAATAAAAAACACTCCAAGTTCTCAACATTATATTGAAAACCGGAGTGCGAAATTTATATATTATTCAGTTTTTGCACCTGTACGTTCACGTAAGTCATATTCAATTTCTTCAAGACTACGTCCACGTGTTTCAGGTAAGAATTTAATAACAAATAACATGGCAAGTACACCGATCACAGCAAAGATTAAGAATACCCATTCTGTACTTAATGCATCACTTAAAATTGGGAATAATAATGACACAATCAATGTACCAATATTAAGTACTAACGCAGAGATACCTGTTGCCGCACCACGTGCACGCATTGGGAATAGCTCTGGTAACATAACCCATAATACAGGTCCCCATGAAATACCAAAGAAGACAATAAATAATGATAAGCATAAGATAATAATCCAAGCTGAAGATGCAATACCGATTGTCCAAATTAATACAGCCATGATGATTAAAGAAGCAATCATCCCAATATTACCCATAACTAATAACTTCTTACGATCGACTCTATCCACTACAAATAGTGCAATTATGGTAACAAGTACATTGACCACACCAATACCTACTGAACCTAAGATAGAGGCTGCTTCGCCTAAACCTGCTTTAGCGAAAATAGTTGATGAATAGAATATCACTGCATTGATACCAATAAATTGTTGGAATATCGCAAAGATACAACCAACGATTAATGTTCGACCTAACCATGGTGACTTAATGACTGTCCATGTAGATTCAGCAATTGCTGAGATTTCTCTCATTTCTTTAATTTCTTTTTCGATTTCACTATCGTCGTATGTAATTTTCATTACTTTACGCGCCGCTTCTTCGCTTCTATTTTCAAGGAGCCATCTTGGACTTTCAGGCATGAAGTATATACCAATCAATAGAATAACTGATGGTACTACTGCAAGACCTAACATCCAACGCCAACCTTCGATACTCGCAAAACCATAGTTAACAAGATATGCCGCTAAGATACCAATTGTGATCATTAATTGGTTTAATGAACCAAGAGAACCACGGTATTCCGTAGGTGCCATTTCAGATAGATATACAGGCACGGTAGACATTGAACCACCGACAGCTAGGCCAATAATTAATCGACCAATAATCAATAATGCAAGGTTAGTCGAGAAGGCAAGTGTTAATGCGCCAATAATGAATACGACAGCGATTAACATGACAAGACGGCGACGTCCGAGTTTATCAGCTAACGGACCACTGCTTCCTGCCCCAATAATTGCACCAATTAACATAGAAGATACAACAATACCTTCTGTTGTACTGTTAAGTGGTATGTCTTTATGTATAAATAATAATGCACCGGAGATTACACCATTGTCATAACCGTAGAGTAAACCTCCTAATGCTCCCAATATAAAAATCAAATATTTATTTACCTTCATGTAAATCATTCCCTTTTTTAAAAACTAAAACAATTATACGCCTAAAATGAAAGCGTTTCAATTTCTATTTTATTAAAATCGAATTACATGTTACTTTTTGCACTTATTTTTTGGTTAATCATTTTCCATTTGTATGTAAGTAACAAAAATAACACGCCGAGTATTGAAATATGATTCAATTCTCGACGTGTCTACATTTTATTTATCTGTTACTTTCTCGTTTTGAACTATTTCTTTCATCATGCTATCCCAGAAGTCTCTTAAATCGTCTACTGAAATACGCACTTCTGAACTATCTGAACCTACAAAATCACCGTGGTCCCAACCGTGTTTAACCGGCATAACTTGCCATACACCCTTTTTAATCTCTTTTGTTGCAGGTACAAAGGCTTGGTTAAATGGATGTTGTGCTGAAATGACAGACACCAATCCATCGTTGACTCTCCATTCTTTTTCTGGCGCTTTACCAATCACATTTGCTGTTACAAGATAAGAGAATTTGATATTAATATCTACCTTTTGTCTACCATCTAATGTCGGACGCGTTGATTCTCCTGTGTATGTTTTATACACAATATTTGGATTAAGTGATGTATGTTGATTTAACTTACTCGTACCTTCTCGACTTAAATCGTAAAATGCATTATCTTTCGTTTTCCAAATCTTACTTGTGTTGTTAACGCGTTTCACATATTGCGCGTGCGTTTCACCGTCTCTTTGAGCAAGACCCCATTGTTTTAAACCTAAATCAACTCTTGAAAGCTTGTGCCCTTGAAATCTTGCATAGTCATAAGCAAGTTGACGGATAAATGGTTCATTCCCTACATCAGCAGCATGCGTACCATTATGTGGCGCAGCTAGAGTGGTGATTGAAGAAATTATATTATCCTGTCCGCCTTTAAATAAAGGTGATATGCTTCCGCCGTGTTTCTTTTGATAATCAACCTCTTCTGGATTGCCATTTCGTAGCATTTCTTCTAATAAACGTACAGTTTGTCCACCCATACTATGACCAATTAAATGAATTTTTTGACCTGGTTGCCATTCACGGTAAGCACCGGCGTATGTTTTACCATATCTATCATGTCCATATTTAGCTGCATGGGCAGCGCCGTAATCAACTTTTCCACCTTTAATATAGTAATATAATTCGACTGCTCGATCATAATTACTACCAAATGCACTTACACTTGCTTCACTGACGTTATAACCTTTAGCTCTTAATTCTTGTGTCAGTTTAATTCGGTCGCCACCCCAATAATTTCCAGCAAGGGCAGGTCCGTTATCTGCAGTATAACCGTTGAAACCATGCACTAAAATGATAGGATCATGATTTTTATATTGAATTTGAGGGAATGTTTTATTTGCTTGTTTTTTAACCTGTTTATCAGTTTGTTGAGCGGATTTATTTTTAGGTGTAGCAACAGCATTTCGTGTTAAAGTATTTAAGCCTTTTTTAGATTGATCATCTTTTTTACCAGGGGCATGTGTATTTGTCGCACCGTCGCTATCTAAGTCTTTTACTTTAAGATCTTTTTGATTTGCCTGCTTTTGAGTTGTTTGCTTTTGTGGTGCTTTCGTTTGTGGATGCTTGTTTAATGCTTCCACTGGGGCTTCTTTTTTCGCATTTTGAGTATCTTTTGCAGTCCCTTGTTGTTTTGGTGACTGTGTGTGATTCGAGTCATTATTTTGAGTCGAGACTGGATGCGATTTCTTTTGATGTTGTGCTTGAGTCACACTATCATTATCTTGTTTTTCTAAAGGTTTTGTTGCATCATTGTCCCCTTTTTCAGATGACTTTGTCACATTTGTGTTCGAAGTTGATGGTTTCTGAGTATCTTCACTTTGCGGTTCTGCTTTACGTTCAGAAACTTTTTCTGCGCTTGCTTGTTCAGTTTGCTGTGATTGTTCATTTGGATGTTGTTGATTCTCTTGAGCTTGTGACGACACATGGTCATTTTTAGTTTGCGAACTTTGTGATTGTTGGATTTGCGGTTGCTGAGTTTCTGAT
The DNA here is from genome assembly GCF_002902725.1 of Staphylococcus caprae. Taxonomy (GTDB): domain Bacteria; phylum Bacillota; class Bacilli; order Staphylococcales; family Staphylococcaceae; genus Staphylococcus; species Staphylococcus caprae. The sequence continues at coordinate 50,389 of NZ_PPRT01000031.1, read as the reverse complement.
TTATTTGTTTTGAGATTGTCTTGATTCTGTTTGTCTTGAGTTGCATTTTCTTTAGTTTCAGTTACTTTGTCATTATTTTCCTTGTTTGTTTGCGCTTGTTGTTGAGCATCTTCATTATGTATAGATGATGGCGCATTATTTTTAGTTTCTAGTGAACTTTTATTATCATTTTCAACATTCGATTGCTTCTCACTATTTTTATCATTTTCAGCCCCAATAGATTGTGCTATGTGGTTTTCAGAATTCTCTTGAGCGTCTTGTTCTGCGGCATGTGCAGTTTGGCCCCCAATAAATAACATTGATGCGACGATGATTGAAGACGCACCAATACTTAATTTACGAATACTGTACGAGTTCTTTCTGTTTTTCATGTTTTTAGCACCTCTACATCATTTTTTAATTTTAAATTCGGTCTTAAATGAAAATATTTACAATAGCACGTGGGATTAACTCAAAGATTTTACTCAACCATGCTTTTATCATCTTCATGCTCCTCTCTGTTGAAAATAAAATACAAACACCTATCGAAATAACTTTCAATTATATAGACTGATAGAAAACACTTATCAATCGAGGAGTCGCACTTACTTAAAGGAACGTCTGAATTTTTAATTCATACGTAAGTTTCACTAACTTCTATAGAAGTAGTGAAGCTTTAGATTTTACTTATAGTAAATGAGCTAGGCATGCATAAGACGACGATGAGTGAAAGGGTTTGACTACAGTCTAAAGGCAATTACATTTTAAAAAATCAATATTAAGCCCATATGAATTTACCTTTACATCTTTCTAAAGACGTAAAAAGAGAACTGAGACTTCATTAAAATATCTCAGTTCCCTGTTAAATCAGTATAGATTTTGTATGGGTATTTCAACTAATTCGTGTTGCTTGGTTCTTACCGTACATAATTGAATCATCATGTTATATTCAACGAATGGTTGAAATGATACTTCTTTATTTTTATAGAATAAAGGTTGCGTCACATCATAAACATCTATGCCGCGTATTAATCCTTCACCTATCATTTTCGTGTAGCTCTCTTTTTTCGTCCAAATTTCATAGAAGTCTTTTAATATTTGCACTTGTTTAAATTCATTTTCCGAAAATTGATGCGCCAAACTCATGTAATCAATCTCTTTCATCAATTCAATATCAAGTCCCACTGGTTGATCATCGATTGCACAAGCAATATATGGAAAACTGTATGAAAGATTCACATATAAGCCGATAGAATGTGCACTTTGAATGTCCACTTTCCCATTTTTCGCAATCTGATACTCCCATTGATTTGGACTCAACTCGCCCCATTGCTCAATACAATATTGAATAAGGAAGTCACCTAACGTATGCATGACACGGTCTTTTTGAAAACGGTACTGTATACGTCTAGGTTTCTTCGCTTGCCGCCTTGATGTTAATAATCTTTGCGCAATCATGTCGATGTCAGCGTTTATTTTTGTTAGAAATACTGTCATTCGTTATTCTCTGTTTTCTTGAATTTGTCAAAGAGTAAATCTCTCCAAGCGCGTAACCATTCAGAAGTTACTACAGGCCATCCATCACCTAATTGCGCAATCACATGTTGCGTCATATCAGAATTAATCTCTGCCGGCACTTGTGATGCATTACCACTACTTAGGCCAATCACCTCATGCATACCTTCATTAATTAACATTTGTTCAAACGCTTCATCACTAATGATATTCATCTGTGTATGATTGGCTCCCTCTAATACACTTTGCATCGTTTTTGTATGAGGTGAATAAATATGATAAATAATTGGCTGTGCTTGTGATGCAGCAAGTTTCACGATATGACGTGCGGTTACATCAATAAATGAGAAATCTAGACATGTCTTACCGAAATATTCTCCTATAGATGATGTTTTTAATAACTCATGCATCATGATTGAGAATCGATTTGTTGTAAGATTTTTCATATTTAATGGGCCAGAATATGCACTTGTTAAATTACCTAATCTCATAATTTGTGCGTCTAATCCATCATTGACCGCTTCTAGCACTTTGATTTCACTATAGAATTTACTTTTGGTGTAAGGTGACGTAAATAATTGTTGTTTATAAACATCTTTTTCTGAAAAAGTTCTATCCTCAACGTGGGCTTCAAAGACTGCTCCGACGCTAATTGTAGAAATATATATAAACTTCGCATGATGCTGTTGAGCGATGTTTAATAAATCCTCAGTACCTTGAACATTTACATCAATAAACGCCTCATCATCACCAAAATGATCTGTACGTGCGCCTGCATGCATAACGGTATCAATTGTTTCATTAATGCCTAAAGAACCTAAGTTTGTTAAATCGCCCAATACGATGTCTACATTTTTCATTAAGTCAGTTACATGTGAGGCATCAAAATAACAAGTCAAATTCTCTTGTAATTTGTATCGTGCCTCAGCCATGTCATGACCTCTCACAATACATGTCACTTTATCTGCATAACCTTGCAACTCATTAATGAGATATGCACCTAGGAACCCTGTCGCACCAGTGAGTAATACGTGACCCAATGCATTTTGAGTAGGCGCAGTGATATCTTTTCGATATCGGCGTTCAACTAAAGCTTGTAGCTGAGGTAAGTGATCCGGCACATTGACCGCTACCAACTCATTATCCCTCTCAAATTGTTCTGCTAAATGGCGCACCGTTTTGTATTGGTACACATCTTGCATTGTAATGTGAATATCTTGTGATTTAAGTTTCGACACTGCAACCATAGCATCAAGGGACGTTCCGCCAATTTCGAAAAAGTCATCATCAATACCAATCATAGGGACTTCTAAAACTTCAGCAAATATTGATACAAAGGTTTGTTCCATGTTATTTCGTGGTTGGACAAAGGTATTTCGTTGAATACGAGGTCGAGGTAACTTCGATTCATCAACTTTGTCATTACGTGTTAAAGGAATCTCATCAATTGCTGTTAATGTTTTAGGAATCATATATTTCGGTAAATAATGATTTAACTGTCTCGCCACCTCTGATTCCTTTTGATCACTTCCTACAAAGTAGGCATGGAGTATTTCGTGGTCATTTTGTTTATCAACAATTACCACACTATCAGAGATATCTTCAACAGAATTAATGACATTCTCAATTTCTCCGAGTTCTATTCGATACCCATTTACTTTGACCTGTTTATCAATGCGTCCCATAAATTCTATTTGACCCTCATGTGTATATCTTGCTAGGTCACCACTTCGATATAATTTACCTTCTCCAAATGGATTGTCTATAAATGATTCTGCTGTCAGTTCAAGTCTATTTAAGTATCCAACTGTTAAACTTTTACCTGCAATACACAGCTCACCTGATATACCCACACCACATAGTTTAGTTCCAGAAAGAATATACACTTGTATGTTAGCTAAAGGTTGACCAATAGGTATCATTGATGGAATAGGCTCTCCTTTAGAGTAAGACCAATTCGTAGCAATGACTGTTGATTCAGATGGCCCATATGCATTGAAGTACGTATCACAATGTTGAGAAATGTGTCGGACGAATGCTGGCGTACTTGTTGCGCCTCCTGTAAATAGTTTAGAAATATAAAAGTCTTTCATGACATTACAAACTTGTAGAGGTATGGATGCAGCAGTGATGTGCTCTCTCGCAATGAGTTGTTCTAATTGTTCCGTGTCTGTCCGTTCATTATCATTTGCAATCACAAGTTTATAACCATTTAACAGCGTACAATAAATTTCCATAGCTGACGCATCAAAGACATAGTTATGATATTGCATGAATGTCTCTTCTTCTGATAATGCTAGTCTATCGGTCCATGCATTCACTAAATTTAAGATGTTGCGTTGTCTCACTGATACACCTTTAGGCATACCTGTAGTTCCAGACGTATAAATACTATACATTTCATCTTCTAGACTGCCCGCATATTCTGAAAATGATTTTTCAATAGGAGTCTCTGTATCAATGGATTCAATTGGAATCGTTAATACATTTGAATCATAAGTGACACCATACGTCAGTATTGCTGACACTTCCGCATCTTCAAGGATATGTTCAATACGTTTTTCAGGATTTGTCACGTCAATGGGTACATATGAAGCCCCTACTTTCCAAGAAGCCACCATACATGCAATCATTTCAAAACTTCGCTCTGTTAATAATGCAACGCGTTCACTAGCTTTGACTCCGTGTTGGATTAGTTCGTTTGCTATATGGTTTGCGTATGTGTCCAATTCACGATAAGTCATAGAGTGACCACTAAGTTTAAGCGCCACGTCATCACCTTTACGATTCACGATGTCGTTAAATTGTTGTTGGAGAGATTTATTTTCCGGGAAATCTAATGAATGACGATTCACATGTGTCTCAACCCATTCCAACATATGTTGATTCTCTTCAATATCTTGAATCTTCAATTCTTGAGTAGATATAACATGGCTGATAATGTTTTCAAGTTGTTCAGCCATATGACGAATCGTGTCGTCAGCATATAAATCAGTATTATATTCAATATTAACTACATAATCATCTTGATCTTCCTCAATAATGAATGATAGGTCAAACTTCGCTGTTGTTGATTGAGGAGGTATGTGCGTCAGTTGACTATGACCAAAGTTTGCATGATTCGTTTCATTGTTTTGCAGAACAAGCATGACGTCAAACAATGGATTACGAGAAGCATCTCGTTCATCTATAAGATCGTTAACGAGACTTTCAAATGGATATTCTTGATGTTCATAAGCGCCAAGGCTAGTCTCTTTAATTTCAGACATCAATTGTTCCCACGTCTTATCATCTGTCGGATGGCCACGATAAACCAGTGTATTCGCAAACATACCGAGCATATTTTCAGTGTCGCGATGTGTACGCGCACTAATCACACTACCGATAACAATGTCATCTTGGCGTGAATACTTGTGAAGTAACACCATAATTGCACTAGCAAAAAACATAAAATCTGTCATTTGATGTTGCTCAACGTAAGACTGTAATTGTGTCTTAAGTGCTTCATCAAAATGGAATGTCATCATATTTCCATTTGTCGTTTTAATACTTGGTCTAGGGTAATCTGTCGGCATATTTAATACAGGAACATCATCTTCAAACTGTTGTAACCAGTAACGACGTTGTTTACTTAAGTCTCGATTTGCCATCCATTCGCTGTAATCTTTATATTGCAGTGCCAATTCAGGCAATTCTTTTTCTTGATACAATGCATTTAAATCAGCCAATAGAATGGTATTACTCATGCCGTCGTTAATACTGTGATGCGTATCGATAAATAAATAGTCTTCGTGAGGTGCATGTATATATCTCACACGCATTTGACTCGGTTGTTCAAGGTTAAATGGCTCTGTATATGCTCGTATAATTTGTTGTTCATCTGTATATCTTGTTGTTACTTCTTTAAAGTCAGCCTCGACATCGTTTGCAATACGTTGTTTTACTTCATTTTCATCAATCACATATTGCGTTCTTAAAATTTCATGTCGTGCGATGAGTTGATTGAGTGCACGTTTCAATTGCGCCACATTCAACTCTGATGTCAATCGCCATAAGAATGGAATATTATAGACTGTATCTTCTGGATTGACGCTCCACAATAGATACATACTCTTTTGAACAGCACTTAATTCATATTGATATGCGGACTGTGCTTTCGGTATAATCTCAAAGTCCTCATTCTTCATTTCCATAATATGCTGGCTGAGCTGTTCTACAGTCGGTAACTTCATGATATCTCCGACTTTAAGACGCTTTTTAAGTTGAGCTTCAATACGGTTTACTACTAACGTTGCGCGTAATGAATGTCCTCCAAGTTCAAAGAAATTATCTTTGATCCCTACTTGGTCCACATGTAGTATCTCTTCAAAGATACGACAAATCACACGTTCTCCATCATTACGTGGTGCGACATAATTTGATAGATCTACCATCTCAATATCCGGTAAGGCACGTTTATCTAATTTTCCATTTATTGTAATTGGTATTTGATCTATTTTCTTAAAATGAATCGGAATCATATAATCAGGCAATGTTTCGCTCAACACTTCTTTTAAGTGACTTGTCGATTGTGGTTGTGAAGCTTCATAATATGCCACAATCTGTTTATCTTGTTCGTGTTCACGTACAATCACGACAGCTTTATTAATATCTCTGATTGCTTCTATCGCTTTCTCAATTTCTGAAAGCTCAATTCTAAATCCACGAATTTTAACTTGCTTATCGATACGACTGATGTAATCGATATGCCCATCTTCTTGAAGACGTACTAAGTCACCGCTGCGGTAGAGTCTTTCATTTTCAAAAGGTGAAGTAACAAATCTCTCAACCGTGAGCTCAGGTTGATTTAAATAGCCTTTCGCTAAACCAACGCCACCTATACATAATTCACCCGGAATACCTACGCCACATAAATGGTCCCCTTGCATGACATAAACTGTCGTGCCATTAATTGGTTGACCAATTGGAATACGAGCTGGCATTTCTTCAGGTATCGCATACGTTGTAGTAAATGTTGTATTCTCAGTAGGTCCATAACCATTAATGATTTCTGGATGACGCTGACGAGAATTTAATAAATTCACCCATTTGGCATTGAGCACTTCGCCTCCAATCAATAGATATGTCAACGGCTCTAATACTTCAATGCGTTCACTTGCAATTTGATTGAAAAGAGATGACGTCAGCCACATCGTATTGATTTGATTGACAGCAATGGTTTGACCTAATTGAGTTGGGTTTAGCAATGTATCCTTGGAAGTAATGATTAAACGACCACCATTTAACAATGCACCATAAATTTCAAACGTTGCTGCATCAAAAGCCACAGTTCCTGAGAGTAAAATGACTGTTTCATGGTTTAATTCAACATAATTTGGTTGATGTACTAAACGATCAATACCTTTGTGCGGTACTACGGTACCCTTAGGTTTGCCTGTTGTACCAGATGTATAAATAATGTATGCCGTATCTTCAGCAGTATTGATTTGGCTCGGATTTTCCAAATGGTTATCAGCATACCAATCGATCTTCTCAAGTTGAATTTGAGGTACATCTGAATAGAGTGTTGTTTGGTACGTAACGACAGCTTTAGGCTGTGCATCTTCAATAATATAAGCCGTTCTATCATCAGGATAATCTGGATCAATAGGTAAATAACCTGCACCAGATTTCAGAATACCTAACATTCCTACAATCATATCCAAACTACGCTCTGCTAAGAGTCCAACAATATCATTAGCTTGAATCTCATATTCTTTTCGTAAGTGATATGCTAAATGATTCACGCGATGATTTAATTCAGCATATGTCATAGCATGTTGTTCAAATTTTAACGCTATTTTGTCTGGATGGTGTGCTACTTGATATTCGAAACGCTCAATCACTGTTTGGTAATTATTAGCGCTTGATGAATGACGGTTGATTTCTTGATAAAGATGTTGATCCTCTTCATTACAAAGTTGTATATCTTTTATTAACATTGATGGATTTTGTGTTAATTGCATATAAATATCTTTTATTAAACGCATCAATGTCTTAATAGTTAAATTGTCATAAGCATTCGCATTATATACTAAATCAAACCCATCCTGTGCACATGGATAAATTTCTAAATCGGCTAACAATGACGTATCACTATATAAACGATGTACTTTATGCGTAGTATGATTCAATTCAAAACGCTTGATAATTGTTGAAGCATGCACTAAAGTTTCAAATTCAATGTCACTCGACTTCGGATCAGCCATGAAAGATGTTCCATTTTGCATCATTTCTGAAATGACCGATTCCCATTCATTCATGATTGTTTCAACTGAATGAGACCCTTCGATATTTAAACTTAATGGTGCTACATGAGTGTTGATAAGCATCATATCGTCTGTCTTGTCATAATTGAGTGGAAATTGAATTCCCAATGCCACATGATTGGACTGACTCATAAAGTAATTTGCCAAATATGTACTTATAACGAGTCGATTCATATCAAACGACTCAACTTGAGCGTGAAGATGTTCAACTTCTTTGTGCTCTGTATTGTTTTTAATTGGCATATATGACTCGTACTCACTATCAGCACTCAATATTTTAAAATGCTCTAATTGAGTATTGTCCTTAACATGTGCAATATCTTCGTTCATGTCTTTAATCATATTATAGAAATCAGAAACCATATGTTCGTGGAATAAACCATAATTATAAGCAATATTAAGTTGTCTGAAGAAATCGCCCAATTGACTGTCATTAAAAATCATAGAGTGAAAATCTAAAAGTAAGAAAGTGTCATCCAAAAATTGATAAATAGTAAAATTAAATAGAGGTAATTGATTGAAATAGTAGGAATTTAGTTCTTGTCTGAAGTATGCCTCGATATCGAGATTTTTCGCCTTTTGATTGATATCCTTAATTTGAATAAACGGGAAAAATTCTCGTACATCGATTCTTAGTTGTTCATTATTCATTTGAAATGTAGATCTTAACATTGGTTGATGTTGTACAACGTCTAGTAACGCATACATTAATCTGTGACGTTCAATGTCATTATCTAATTGAACCCAATATGTCACCCTTTTAGTAGTTGTAGATGTTTGTAAATATTTATTATAAAAATATTGTTGAAAATGCAGTGTGTCTATTGTCATTCAAGTCCTTCCTTTATACTCATACTTTATAATACTCACTAACATATAACTTACATATTTCTTTAGATACGCTATATATTAGTACATTTAAACACATCAAAACAATTGCTTGAATGACATTTTTACAAAAACTTAATAAATAATTTTTGCGTTTAATCACGAGCAATTCAGTAGGTTATCGAATGTGTTTTACATCATTTTTGTTTGATTAAAGCTTTTCCATTAAATTGACGAACTCCTCCATATAATAGGAAACTGCCTACCATAAGAAGTACAAACATATAAATCGTCATGCCCACGGAATTCAAAAATACACCTAAAATAATGCCAAATCTTGCAAGTAAATTAGCAAAATGAAAGCTTAACGCATTTACCGCTGAATACGTTCCTCTTTTGTCAGCGGGTATCACTTTATATCGTTGTTCTCCAAAAATAGGAGAATAAATCATTTCGCCAAATGTTGCAATAATCATAAATATGATGAGTAAACTCAATTCATTTAAATATGTAATGCCTGAATATCCGATAACATAAAGGATAAGACCAATGAGAAGTGCTTTTTCATTGTTCATTTTCAAGATGTACTTAGAAATAAAATACGTGAGTGCTATAACTACAATCGTATTCGTCATAATTAAAATAGAGTACATTCTCACCCCATCGATATGGATATGAAATAGAGAAATCGTCTCAAATTCCTGTTTTAATCTTATAGAAATATAAGACGAAGTAGATAACTCACCCATAATAAGAATGCTTGATCCTATAATTAAGTACATGTAAATTTTGTCTTTTAATACTATCTGGTATTGATGTAAAAAGCCTTTCAAACTACGCGTATGGTTTAAAGGCATCTCTTTCTCTTCAGCGTTTGAAACATAACTTTGATCATTAGGAATCCAAATGTATAATGCGAAAAGTACAAGCGTGAAAATAACAAAAGCTATGAAAAAGAGTGCTGACTTATTCAAACTATACATTGTTCCCCCAATAAATGCGCCACAAGCCACAGCCACATTGGTTAGCCAATAACTCACTTTATAAATGTAATGTTCAACTTCTGGTGTAATCGCGTCCATTATAATTGTGTCTATTAATGGCTGTGCCATGCCGGATGAAATGCTAAATATTGAATACGCGATGCAGAATAAAATAATAAATATAAGTTGATTTGAAATTGTTACTGCCATCGTGAGTAAACTTATACATAAAATGACTTGGTAAATGAGTAAGGTACGTTTCTTAGGAAACCGTTCAATGATATGCCCTGAAATCATTGAAATCGGAAAGTTAAGTAACACTAACATAAAGAGAAACACACCCGAAAAAGTTTGGTTTACCATATCAGATAAATATAGCGCCATAAAAGGTAAAAATGCCATTGTTATTAAGTTCTCAAAAAAACTACATATCAATCTCACTTTTAAGGTGATGCTCATTTTCTTCATTTCATTGCCCCCTTTATATTTTTATTTGTTTTATCGGGCGGTGAAATCACCATGAATAATTATAGCCTGCCCTGTCACAATTTTGGTTATATTAATTTCTCAAAATATGTCATAAATAGTAATTTATTCAATAACTATGCAATTGGATTTAAGACATTTACTAAAAATTAAGAAAAAACTCCGTGAATTCTTCGTTTTATAAGTGGTCTAGTAGTCTAACGTCACTATACCGTTAGTCTTCCTTAATGAGGGAAAAGCTATTTACCTTTAAAATTTTATTACAAATCGATTTGTTCATACGATTTTATCGATAAAATCATCACTAAAGTTGTCTTTTCTGTTTATCGAAGTATGTTATTGTAAAAGAAAAAAGGAGTTTCAATATGGGTTATATCTTTTTATGGATATTTGCGATTTACGGTTTGATTCGATTTGTTTTTGGAATTGGAAAGGGTATAGCAAGTCTGATTAAAGGTATGATTAAAGGCGCCATCGATGGCTACCAACATCCTGAAAAATATCCAAATTATCTTTCTAAAGAAGAACAAAGACGTCAAAATTTCAGAAAAGAACGTGCACGTCAGAAAGATGCTTAAAATTTAAAGATGGTCGTTTACCTATTCCCCAGGAAATAACCATCTTATTTTGTTGAGTTAGTTGTTGAATTTACATATTGATTTTACATTAGACATAATAAGATAAGCTGTCGTGTATAACTTTGCAACGAAGCTATGTAATTACCTTGATAAAACAATTCATTGAATAACGTATCAGATGATCGAGTAATGTGGGGATGACTATTCTTAAAAGGCATGCTTAAGTACCTAACTGTTGTCTATGAAAAGAAAAACTGGCCCTCACTGTATGAGAACCAGACTATAAGATTTATTCCTTTATGAAATTACGTAATATTAGATAGAACTATTTAACTCGTTTACCATTTTCATCAAATTTAGCAACTTTACCATCAACAGTCGTGTAAGTGGCTACAATCTCACCATATTTATTACGACAATTGACTTTCCAATTACCATCTTTTTGCCAATTCACAACGTCCCACAGATATTTATCAGTATCTAATGGATGACCTTCTAAATTATTAATAAATTGATACACTTGGCTACTACCGTGAGCCATGATAACACCCTTTTCTTTCATTTCTCTATAAGATAAACCGTTATATTTCCATTCATCATTAGCTATTGGTAATTGGTTACTTACATGCATCTTATTAGCTAATTCTGGTAAAGCTTTATTCTTTTTGACTTTATCATAGACTTCTTGTGTACTATATTCCTTTCCCTGTTTGAGCAACTGTTTATAATCTTGAAGACGGATTTGCGAGCCACCAAGTATAATCTTATCGTTACTAATGCCAACAATTGATTGGAAACTATGATTACTTGGATATACTGAATAAAACTTCATACCTTCAGGTGCATTTGAAAATTTAGGATAATTGACTAAAACAAATTGATTAATTATACGGGGATCGTCTTTGTCATTTTTATATGCTCCGGTTAAGATGTTGTTTTTAGTAAGTGTATAATGGCCTTTATCATCAGCACAAAAAATGAGCGCTAATTTTGTTTTATCAGGTAGATTCTCTACTTTGTCTTTAGCTTTAAGATTTGTCTGTGTATTGTCTTCAGAATTTGTTTTGTTGGATGATTTTTCCTTTTTGGATTTAGTTTCTGTTTTGTTTTGATTCTTTTTCTGTTCTGATGAATTATCTGAGTTACATGCGACTAGAAATAGTGTCAAAGCTGTTGTGATGGCGAATAATTTTTTCATTCATTTGAATCCTCTCGATGTTATTTCATGGTGTAGTAAATTTCTTTATTTATAAATATATTTTATTATAATGAAATTATTTATTGAATGCGAACTCATTTTGTAAGATAACTAACAAAATTATTCTTTCTTTTTAACGTAATAATGTCACTTATTCATTATTTTTTAAATAATTAATAAATTCTTGTATTGTTTTCTCATTATGTTTTCCATCTTTAACTACTGCTAAAAACGATATAGCTGCATCGAAAGGTTTTCCGAGTGAGACCGCTTCAATCATTTCATCATTAAAGAAGTGTTCATTTTCTACCATTAAGTTGGAGACAATACCTATCCCAAGTCCCTCTGCAACTGTTCTCATCAATACAATCGGATTTGTAGTTTTGAATACGATTTTGAGTGGTCCATGTGTTTTTTCGAATTCTTTTAGCTGATGATGATAAAATCCACGATCATATAGAATAAATGGATAGTCTTGTATTTCCTCTAAATTGACGTAGTCCCTGAATGTTAATTTAGACTTTTTAGGAACGAGTAACTTAAATTTTGTTGTGAGATTCAATGATATTTCTCTGACTGGAAGTGTGTTTTCTTCAGTTTCTGGCTTTCCGATTAAACCAATATCTATATCTCCTTTATCCACCATATCTACAATATCTTCACGATCTGCTTCTTTAACTTCGACATCTACTTGAGGATAATCATTTTTAAAATGTGATAGTGCTTTAGGTACAATTTTATGGAAAAGTGTGGGTATCGTCGCAATTTTCAATGTACCTGCAATATCTGTTTTCATATTTTGAACTTCTACTAATAAATCATTTTGAGATTCTAATATTTCTAATATATATGGTATAAGTCGTTGCCCTTCTTCAGTTAAAAATGTTCCTTTACGAGAACGTTCAAACAATTTATAACCTATTTCTTTCTCAAGATTCGCAATTGATTGACTCATCGCAGATTGGCTAATATGCATTTTCTCACTAGCATGTATCATCGATTCCATTTCATAAACTGTCTTTACATAAGCAAGTTGTTCAAAATTCATGTGTTCACTCCCCACATTTGTATTAGTAACGCTTATAAATACTTCATTAATTCTAATTATACATTAGTAATATTAATTATTATAATACATGGGTAATACAATTATATGTACGGGAAAATTCAATCATTTTAGGAGGGAAATAATGGAAACACGTCTTTGGACTAAGGACTTTTTATCCGTGACGTTCGTGAATTTCTTTATGTATTTAATTCACTACATGTTAATCGTCACGATAACTGAATATACAATAGACGAATATCATGCATCTGAAAGTGTTGGCGGTTTAGCCGCTGGTATATTCATCATAGGTATGTTAGCGGGACGTCTTGGTTCAGGTAGAATTATTGATAATCTGCAACCTAAATTAGTATTACTTTCAGGTACGATTTTCTCTGTAATTGCAGTAGCACTTTATTTCACAATCAATAGTTTATGGGTATTGATGCTTATTCGTTTAATTCACGGTATTGCTTTCGGATTTTCATCAACTGCAACAGGTACGATTTCTTCTCGAATTGTTCCTGAAGATCGTAAAGGCGAAGGTATCGGCTATTATGGTTTAAGTGTCACATTAGCATCTGCAATTGGTCCGTTTTTAGGTTTAGTTTTCAATAAGAATTTAGGTTTCGAATCTATCTTCGGAATTAGTTTAATCAGTATCGTTGTTGCACTCATATTAACGTTCTTTATTAAAAAATTGCCTGTCTTAGGTAATACAACAGAAAACGAAGAACGACCTAAAGGTATTCATGCCTATTTACAAAAAGAAGCTTTACCTATTTCTATGGTAATTGTACTCGTTGGTGTCGCATATGCCAGCGTCCTTTCATTCTTATCTATATATGCTGAAAAAATCAATTTAGTTACTGCATCAAGTTTCTTTTTCGTTGTTTTTGCAGTAGTCACATTTGTTACACGTCCGTTTACAGGTAAAATTTATGACAATTATGGTGAAAACAAAGTCATGTACCCTGTATTATTCAGTTTTATGATAGGACTCGTTATCTTAGGTTGCACACATTCTAGCTTAGTATTATTAATTGCGGCAGCATTTATCGGTTTCGGTTACGGTACCATCGTGCCAACTGCTCAAGCTATTGCGATTCAACAATCACCGCCTAATAAAATGGGACTCGCTACATCTACTTTCTATATTTTTACAGACTTCGGTGCAGGCATGGGACCATTTATTCTTGGAATGATTATTCCATTCTTAGGTTACAGAAACCTATATATTCTAATGGGAGTCGTAGTTATTATTGCTATTATCATTTACTTCTTTGTTCATGGTAGACATCACACAAAACCATTTAAAACTAGAGAAAATGAATAGCCACTTTGTTTTTTGAAAATAATACGGTTAGCAGTTTCGTCATGAAATTGTTAGCCGTTTTTTTATAAAATAATTTACGATTAGTATCTGAAAAATAGGTTAAATGAAATATAGATAATAATATTAAAAATGATATAAAGGAGTTTTGTTATGAAAAAGATAACTATTCTATTAGCAATAGCCATTATTTCATTAGGTCTTGTCGGTTGCTCAGATCAATCAAGTGATAATCACAAATCAAAGCATCACTCTGATAATAAACATCACTCAATACATAATACTAAAATTCCAAAAAAGATATTTAGTAAAACTGATAAAGATAAAGACATTTCTAAGCCAACGATGAAAAAAGATATTAAACTTTATTTGGATAGTGATAGAAAACTAACCGATGCTTTAGAACCATATCAAGATAAAATAAGCTCTGAGAAAAAGTTATCGAAAAAACAATTGAATAAATTTAAACATATTGTCGATTTACAACACAAAAATAATCATAGATTTGATGAATATATTAATAATAATTCATTACCTAATCATAAATATGAACTCTATACTAAAAAAATAAATGATTATACGGCTCATGTTGATCAACTCTATAAAAAAGAACTGAACATTGCGAAGGAAGGGAACAGTGTTAAAAAAGCAAGTAAGTTAGCTGATACAGATAAAAATGTTAATGGTAAAGAGCAGAAACAGATTGAAGATTTCTTAAAAGAAGAAGATATAAAAACCATTGCTTATGATAAATAAATGAGTTGATTGTTGATACTATTTAAAAGCGCTCAAAGACAGAATCCTTTATCTTTGAGCGCTTTTTAATTCTTATTATTGTTTTACGTGAAACATATATGTAAAATACATCGATGATTCATCAGTATTATCAATTTATAGGGAAGCGAGTATTGCCTCAACTATTTTATTGGCTTTCTTATGTAGTTTATTTGTTTGATAAACTTCAATAAATGCACGTTTAATGACTTTATCTTGTGTTATTTTATTGTACGTCGTTTTTCTCTTCTTAATATAAATATGCTACCTATGATTAATAGTATAGCTGCAATAAAGCTAATGATACTTTTAGTAGTTTTACCTGCTTGTGGTAGGTTTTGATCTTGTTTTTCAGTTTTACTCTCTTCTTTGTATTCATATTTAGCTTTTTCATGGGGTTCCGAAATTGACGTTTTGGTGTCGTCTTGATGTGATTGCGGTGTTTCTGAATCATCTCTCACTTTTTTATTCACTTGAGGATTTTCTCTAGTTGTTGTCGCTAATTTAACTCCCTTAAATGACTCTGAGTTTTTATTACTCTTTAATGGTTGATATTCTAGTTCATTTGAAGTACTGTCTTCTTTACTTTCATGTTTTGTACTTTCAATTTTCCTATCATCTTTATTATTAATGTCTGTGTTTGAATAATCATTTTCAGAAGAAGCGCCTAAATTGGGTTGAGTCGATGAAAGATGATCTTGAGTAGACTCATTCATAGGAAGAATTTCAAATGATAAATTAGTGTAATTTGTAGTTTCTGACAATTCATCAACGACTGCAGTAATATTACCATACTCATCTTCTGCACTAACATGTGAAAATTTATAAGTCGATGCAGCAATATTCTTAGGAATCTGTAGTGCAATATCGGCCATCCACGTACCATCTGGTAAACGTGTCATATCTTTAGCATATGCAAATTTATTAATACCATCTAAACCTATGTAAGGTGCATTAACGAATCCTAATGAAACTTCTTTAAGTTGACTCGCATCTTTAATGTGAACACGTGCATGTATTGTATTACCTGGGTAATATTGCTTCTTATCAACCGTTACGCCAAGAATTTGTGGTGCTTCTGTATCCACTGCTTCTTTATTCTTAATGTTAAATTTAAGATGATCTGTATTCATTGATGATGGAGCTAAACCTGGCGCCACAGTATCTCCATTGCCACTTGCATCGTCAGCGACAACTGCTGCAAAGCTAAATGATGTATCTCCAATTTTATCAGGAATCTTAAGATTTATATCTACAGTCCATAGTCCATCTTGACCTTTATGCATATTTTCAGGCTTTGCAATTTCATTGATTGAAGACGTTCCCACACGTGTGTCGTTGGAAAATCCGATTGATACGTCACTGAGTTGACCTGCTTCTTTAATTGTTACACGTGCTTTCACTGTCTCACCTGGCGCATATGTATGCTTATCTATATCTACATCTATAATTTGTGGCGCTATAGTATCATGATCAGATGAACCTTGATTTGGCTCACTTTGATTTAGTGAATGTGGTACCGTTGTTGCTAGTTTCGATGAACTTCGTTGCGACGAAAGTTTAGGAGGTTTCTTTGTCGATACCGTTGAAACATCTTTTCCGTTAATCGAGTTGATTTCTGATTCTTTATCTGACACTTGTGTTTCATCATTGCCCGATGACGTAGTCGTGTGTACCCCTTCAGTTTGAGAATGTTGCTCTGCTGCGGAAACATCCTCATGCCCACTTAAAAAGATAATGCCTCCGATAACGATTGAACTTGCCCCCACTGCAAATTTTCTAATACTAAATTTGTGTTGTTTTATCATGTTAGCCTCCAATTATATAATAAATTTACAGTATAAATTTCCGTTTATTTAATATTACTTTACGTTGCATGTATATTCAATATAATTTTTAAGTATTTATCGGTTTTATTTTCAATAAAAAATAGGACATGGTTAACATGCCTTAGTTAAGATAATATCTATATTAATTTCTTAACTATCGATTTCAAATCCTAAATCTTCAATCATACGATAATCTTCTTCGTTAGGTTGGCCTCCGGTAATTAAATAATCTCCAACAAAAATTGAGTTAGCTGCTTTCAAGGCAATGGCTTGAAGTGACCGAAGATTGACTTCACGACCACCTGCTATTCGAATTTCTTTCGTTGGATTAATTAAACGAAACATTGCTATAATTCGCAAACATTTCATCGGTGACAGTAAATCTAGTCCACCAAATTTTGTTCCCTTAATCGGATGTAAAAAGTTGATTGGGATACTGTCCGCATCTATTTCTTTCAATGCAAATGCCATGTTAATCACATCTTCGTTTGTTTCACCCATTCCACAGATGACGCCTGAACATGGAGAAATATTATTGGCCTTCATCATTTCAACAGTATGTACCCGGTCTTCATATGTATGTGTAGTTACTACTTCATCATGATAACGTTCACTCGTATTTAAATTATGATTATATCGGTCTACACCCGCTTCTTTAAGTTTTTCTGCTTGTTCTTCTTTCGTTAGTCCTAAACATGCACAAATTTTCAATTGTGGATGCATTTTCTTAATATCTTCTACTGTTTCGCAAATATGATTCACTTCTCTATTGGTTGGACCCCGACCACTCATAACAATACAGTATGTCCCTATTTGATTATTTGTAGCCACTTGGGCCCCTGCTTTAATCTGATCTTGGTCAACTAATGCATAACGTTGCTTCTGTTTCATCTTTACAGATTGTCCACAGTACCCGCAATCCTCAGAACAAATACCGCTTTTCGCATTGAGAATCATATTTAATTTTACTTTTTTACCATAATAATGCTTTCTAACAATGTAAGCTTCATTGAGTAATTCAAAAGTATCAATATTGGGATCTTCATATATTTTCAAACATTCATCTTGAGATAACCCATCGTGATAAAGTACGCGTTCTGCTAAGTTTAAACTCATCCTTTTTAACCCCTTACTTCTGAAAAATTAAAGTTCAACATGTACACTCTTTTTAATGTAAACTTTTTATATAGTTAAGTTTACATTAATACTTTCATGATTGAAACCTCACTTTCAAAAATAAAAAGCTACACCGATGAGATCATTCACCGACATAGCTATAAAATTCCTATTTAAACTATAAAAGTTATTTAACGTCGCCTGTTTTAGGATTAAATTGTTTAATAGACTGCTTTCTCAATTGATCCTTTTGCGCTTTACTTATTTGATAATTGTTGTTATAAATGGTTGATTCCCAACTACCATACATAGGATTTGGGAAAATAATGTATTTTTTACCAAAATCATCTTTATGTTTCTGAATTAATTCATCGCGAGATTGAGCAGTAGGTTGTTTAGGATCAGCGAAGTCTAATAAGTTATCACCAAATAACATGACTAATTTATGATGTTTTTGAACTTTCTCACGACGTGTTTCCTTACTTTTGTCACTTTTACCTTTTAATAAAATATGACTGTCTGTAGCTTGAGGTAACCCTATATTTTTTAAATTCTGTTTCGTACCTTTAAAATCTTTCACTTTATCTCTATCAGATATGTAATAAATATCTACACCTTTTTTATTAGTATAATTTAAGAAAGATTTCGCACCATATACTGGTTTCGCCTTCGCTGCTGCGACCCATTCATGCCAGCCTTGTGGATGGGGTGCATCATTAAGCGCTGCATAGCCCTGATATGGCGAATTATCTAAAACTGTTTCATCTAAATCGAGTGCAATAGCGAGCTTTTTCTTACCTTTATTCTTTTTAATCTCTTTGTCTAGTTGAACTTTCGCACTATTATAGCCTTGTAAATATAATGCTTTCGCTTCTGCTGAATTTTGATACCAAGAAACAGCCATAATATTTTCCGAACCAAGATTAGGATTCTTTTGTTGTTGTGTGGTTTGATGATTCTCATCTTGTTTTGCATGTGAATCACTCGCATATGTATTAAGTGGTGCAGAAATAGTAAACGCTGTTGCTAACGTCGCCGTCGCAATATACTTTGATAGTTTATTCATATATTCACCTCATTGAAAATTAATAAAAAATACTAATTAAAGTATATAGTATTTACAATTAAATTAGAAACATCAGAATATTAATATTAGATATATTTTGGCTAAGCTAAAAGTATATAAAACATCTTAAATATGCTCTTTAAATCGCATCTTCGCGAGATTTAAAAAAACACTCGCTGCTTTTGAAATATCGCGATTTTTATTATAAGCAATTACCACATTATTTTTATAGTGTGTTTCATCAAGTTTGAAATATTGTATGTTTTCATGAGTGGCCTTATTCTTCACACTTTCTGGTACAATCGTAAGGCCAATACCCGCGTTTGTTAAATAGAGTGCATTATCTATATTAATTGTTTCCATCACTGGTTTCGGTACTATATTAAAGTCGTTAAAGAACTTGTCCGTAATTGTGCGTAACGTCATATTACCTTTCAACAAAATAAAGTTCTCATTATTTAATTGTCTTTTTTTAAGGATCATATCATTCTTTTGTATTAGTCTCTAATTTTTATTCATTATCATTGTAGTTTTATTGTAGTTACTGATTTTTTAAAATGAAAAATTAATCAAATTTTTACAATGATATTATAGAAATTATTTTTTATTATGATATCCTATTCACTGGGAATGTTTTTCATTGGGAAATAAATTTATAAGGAGATTTTTAAAATGAAAAAACATTTGCAAAAGTTAGTTACTGCTACCGTAGCCACAGCCATCGTTTCTGGTCCTGTATATTTTACTTTAGAGTCCCATAAAGCTAATGCTGAAACTATGCAAGAAGTTGATAAAGAGACGCAACAGCGTAAAAAACTTGGTAATGACTTATTAAAAGCTATTGAAGAGACTAAAGGGGACATAAACGACCCTAAAGCTACTGCTCAATTAAAAGGTCAAGTTACAAATTATAAAAACGGAGTAGCTAATCGAGGAAAAGCAACTATAGCTGCTAAAGCAGGTGCTAAAGCACTTAGAGCTACTGTACATAGAATTGGTGAAAAAGCTTGGAATAAATATGTAAAAAAATAGAAAGTATGTCTGGTAGAAAGTTAGTTATGCTTCACTATCAAGGTATTAATAAATTTTGTGATATTTTAACATGCTTCGAAGGTAATGTAAGTGATGCTATTGCTAAGACATTAAATAAATATACCGGTTTAAATAAAAACGTAGGATACGTAGTTGCAAGAGCACTTATTGCTCTATTGCTCTAGGTTTAATGATGAAAAACCAAAAGAAATTTTATTTAATATGCTTAATAGTAACTTTTATTATCTACATTTTTTTACCTGTAATTTTTAATCAAAATACTTTACCAATACGGTTATTTGCCCTAGTTCCTTTATTTTTCTTTGTGGCTTTTGTTTTAACCTCTGACAAGAAAAACTAACAAATTTCGTAATATCGAACAAAATCTATATTGGCTTTTGAGAGGGAATAATATAAATATAGATTTTCCTCTTGGAGGTATACAAATGATAATTATAATATATGAAATATTAGTATTTTTCGTTATCCTAATTACTTATTTTTTGATGATAATCGGAGAAATGTCTATAACTTGGAATTTCTTATTATCGATATTTGGCATGTTTGTTGGTATTCTTTTATTTTTCTATTTTTCTCTTTATAAAATCCCTGATTTTAGTAAAGAAAGAAAAATATTTATAACAATTATTAGCTGGATATTTATTGTGATTACTTTATTTATATTAGGACATTTAACGCTTATCCTAATACTTCATAATTGAAAGGTTATTTAGTACACATATATACAAAGTGTGTCTTGAGGCAGTGACTCCTATACGTTGCTGCTTCTTTTTTTAAATTTAAAAAATCCATATTTAGTTAATTAATACATCATTATAAAGAGTCATATGTGGTTTTTCATCTTTATAATAAGTTAACCTATCATTTAGATTTCCCGTATGTAATTCTAATTTATGCCCATCTGGGTCAGTAAAATAAATAGACTTTTTGTCTTTAATATGACGTTCTCGTCCTTCTAAGATATTCACATAATGTTTTTGGAGCCATTCGTACCATTCTTCAAATTCATTATCATTAATTGAAAATGCCATATGTGTATAAGAATATTTAATTTCTGTTCTAGGTACATTAACTTCTTCATTTAAAGCAACCCATAAACCACCAATATTGAAATACGCAGTAGACTTACCACTAACTAATAAATCACCTTTCAAAACATTTTTATAAAACTCTATTGAAACAACTAAATTACTAACAGAAAAGCAAACATAATTAATACCTTTAATTTCCATAAAAACACCATCCGATTTGTATATACTGATTCATTTATCTGACATGCTCCATTACTTTGTCGACTATAACTTCAATTCTATATTGATAGCATAAGTACCTGATTTATTTATATTATCTATGTAAAAACGTTTAATATTAAAAATACCTAGTTAACTTTACGATTTTGATGGTTAGAATTTTGCAAGATGCTTCACCTCAACATATGTATATCTCTATAGAAAGGGCATGAAACATTGTTATTTTATCTTTAGAGATTCATTTAAAAAAGGTATACCCAACATTAAGCCGGATATACCTTAACGATTGATATTATGTTTTAAGTATTTTCTCCATTTCGAACACGATCTATGATTTTCTGTACACGTTGTTGTTTATCATTCTCATCACTAATAAAGAAGACGGGTTATTCGCCTTCAATTGAAACCCACGGTACGAGTGCATCAAAATCAAGATCTCGAATCATTTCAAGACTCTTAATGGATTGTTCTCTATCACTTGAAGGTAGGACGACTGTGCGCCACTCATCTCCTTCATAACAGAGGAAATCACCTGTAAATAGATAACGATGTTCGCCGTTATCCCACAAATATAATGTTGTTCCAGGCGTATGCCCAGGCGCAGGAATCACCTCTAAATCGTCATATAATTCTTCACCGTCTTTAAACGTTCCAGCAACTTGAAGCGTATCAGTCACAGCTTCTTTATCATCTTGGTGAATATAGTAAGGTGCATTGAAATGCGTTTGACCACCTAACGATTCATGTTCATGATTCATAAGTACGCGATCTGCGCCACCCAGTGACTGAATATCATCTGCTGCTTCGTCAATTCTACCAGAATGGAAAATCACAATATTCCCTTCTGAACGTTCAAGAACGAAAGATTTGAAGCGAAATCGTTTATCAAATGGGAGTTCTGTTGTTGGCGTCGCATACAGACCATTTGCTACTTTATCTAATGTTTCGAAATTGTTTTCATTTTCAGCCATACAATCCCCCACCTTTAATACATTAGTCTAAATATTGATCAGCATGTTCTAGTCTATAGTGTTCGATTTTAGATTTTTCTTCATCAAATTCTTTATGCGTTAATTTTGTAATCTTTTCAATTGAATATCCTAACTTTTTTGCGAAAGCGTCAACTTCCCCCTTGTTTTTTGCCACTACAAAAACAGTTAAAATATTTTCGTCAACAATGTCTTTATTGTGTTGATAGTCTAATCTGAAAATCTTCATATGAACCCCCGCCTTTTATATTTTAAATGCCCATTTTCGTGTTAAATATAGTCCTGTCAATATTTTATTATCCCCTTCTTTTCGAAAAATCAAACGTCCCATTCCTACATAAATACGTCATACGTTATTTCTAATATAAGAAAAGAGACAAGCTTGAACGTATCGTTATAATGACATGTTCTATGCTTGTCTCATAAATATCATATTTAATTTTCCTCTTTTATTACTTATATTTTAATCATTTCACCGTTAAAACTTTTCAGTGATTTAAAACCTTCTAAACGCTTAAATTAAAACAATATTTCATACAATTATACACAACTTTAAAATTACATATAATTTCACCATACTCCTTTTTTGTGAATTTTTCACAAATTCCTTAAAATCTTAAAAAAGTTTTCAATTATTTATTAATAAAAAATGACAACTTTTTAATTTTATTGATTATTATAAGTTAACGCTTACAATGACCTTGAAATCAAATTTAAGGAGTTGTAAAGAATGAAGAATTTACGCAATAGAAGTTTTCTAACTTTATTAGATTTTTCACAGAAAGAGGTAGAATTTTTATTAAATCTCTCTGAAGATTTAAAACGTGCTAAATACATAGGCACTGAAAAGCCTATGCTTAAAAATAAAAATATTGCTCTTCTTTTTGAAAAAGACTCTACAAGAACTCGTTGTTCATTTGAAGTCGCTGCACATGACCAAGGTGCAAATGTAACGTACTTAGGTCCTACAGGCTCACAAATGGGTAAAAAAGAAACTGCTAAAGATACTGCAAGAGTTTTAGGTGGTATGTATGACGGCATTGAATATCGTGGTTTCTCTCAACGTACAGTTGAAACGTTGGCTGAATTTTCAGGGGTGCCAGTATGGAATGGCTTAACTGATGAAGATCACCCTACACAAGTACTCGCAGATTTCTTAACTGCTAAAGAAGTATTGAAGAAAGATTACTCCGAAATTAACTTCACATATGTTGGTGATGGCCGTAATAATGTTGCTAACGCATTAATGCAAGGTGCCGCTATCATGGGCATGAATTTCCACCTCGTTTGTCCTAAAGAATTAAATCCTACTGACGAATTGCTAAGCCGCTGTGAACGCATTGCTTCTGAAAATGGAGGCAACATCCTTATCACAGACGATATCGATAAAGGTGTTAAAGACTCTGACGTGATCTATACAGATGTATGGGTATCAATGGGTGAACCTGACGAAGTATGGCAAGAACGTCTTAAATTATTAGAACCTTACCGTGTTAATAAAGAATTAATGGAAAAAACAGGCAATCCAAATGTAATATTTGAACATTGCTTACCATCATTCCATAACACTGACACTAAAATCGGTAAAGAAATTTATGAAAAATATGGCGTAACTGAAATGGAAGTCACTGATGAAGTATTCGAAAGTGACGCTTCAGTAGTATTCCAAGAAGCAGAAAACAGAATGCATACTATTAAAGCAGTCATGGTGGCTACTTTAGGTGAATTCTAGTACAGACAGGAGGTAATTCAAGTGGCAAAAATCGTAGTGGCATTAGGTGGTAACGCATTAGGTAAATCACCTCAAGAACAACTAGAACTTGTTAAGAATACAGCTAAATCACTTGTGGGGCTAATTACAAAAGGGCACGAAATTGTGATTAGTCACGGTAACGGCCCTCAAGTAGGTAGCATTAATTTAGGTTTGAATTATGCTGCAGAACACGGTCAAGGCCCTGCCTTTCCATTCGCTGAATGTGGTGCAATGAGCCAAGCGTATATTGGTTATCAACTACAAGAGAGCTTACAAAATGAATTACACGCACTTGGTATAGACAAACAAGTTGTCACATTAGTAACTCAAGTTGAAGTAGATCCCGATGATACAGCGTTTAGTCATCCTTCTAAACCTATTGGTCTCTTCTATGATAAAGAAACAGCTGAAAGCATTGAAAAAGAGAAAAACTATAGCTTTGTTGAAGATGCAGGACGTGGCTATCGTCGTGTTGTTCCTTCACCTCAGCCGAAATCAATTGTCGAACTTGCAAGTATCAAAACTTTAATTGAAAATGATGTGCTTGTCATTGCAGCTGGTGGCGGTGGTGTCCCAGTTATTCGCGAACAACACGATAGCTTTAAAGGTGTTGATGCAGTTATCGACAAAGATAAAACAAGTGCATTACTAGGTGCAGATATTCAATGTGATCAACTTATTATCTTAACAGCCATTGATTATGTGTATGTTAATTACAACACTGAAAATCAAAAAGCACTTAAAACTGTCACACCTGAAGAATTAGATGCATACGTCAAAGAAGATCAATTTGCTAAAGGTAGTATGCTTCCAAAAATAGAATCAGCCATCTCATTTATTGAGAACAATCCTGAAGGTAGTGTATTAATCACTTCCTTAGATCAATTAGACAACGCACTCGAAGGTAAAGTTGGTACTTTAATTAAAAAATCATTTTGATGACTTTTAATTGAACGAACATTGAGTGCTATCAATTGCAGGTCATTTTATTCATACTGACATAGTTGTGCACCCTGTTCTTCCATCTACTCCCAAACTATACAGGGTGCACTTCTTTATTGGAAAAATACGAAAATATTTTATAGATATGCATAAATTTCATGATTCTCGAATGATATAGAAAAAAGGAGATGAAAATATTGGAACATGCTATCGATTCAAATAAAAAGAAGAAGCGATTTAAATTACGGATGCCTGGCGCATTCATGATTTTATTCTTACTCACAGTGGTTGCCGTGATAGCAACGTGGCTCATACCCGCTGGTGCTTATTCTAAATTATCATATGAACCCGCTTCACAAGAATTAAAAATCGTAAACCCTCATAATCAAGTTAAAAAAGTTCCAGGAACACAAAAAGAGCTTGATAAAATGGGTGTTAAAATTAAAATTGAACAATTCAAATCGGGAGCTATTAATAAACCCGTATCGATACCAAATACTTACGAACGACTTAAACAACATCCTGCTGGTTTAGATCAAATTACAAGCAGCATGGTAAAGGGTACCATTGAAGCCGTCGATATCATGGTATTTATCCTCGTTCTAGGTGGACTCATAGGTGTCGTTCAGGCGAGTGGTTCGTTCGAGTCAGGTCTACTGGCCTTAACTCAGAAGACGAAAGGCCACGAGTTTATGCTCATCGCTTTTGTAGCAATTTTAATGGTACTTGGCGGAACATTATGCGGTATTGAAGAAGAGGCCGTCGCCTTTTATCCAGTACTCGTCCCCATTTTCATCGCATTGGGATATGATTCCATCGTTTCTGTCGGCACCATCTTTTTAGCGAGTTACATCGGTAGTACATTTTCAACGATTAATCCGTTCTCAGTGGTCATCGCCTCTAACGCTGCAGGAACAACCTTTACAGATGGATTGTACTGGAGAATTGGTGCATGTATCGTCGGAGCTATATTTGTAGTAAGTTACCTTTATTGGTACTGCAAAAAAATTAAGAAAGAACCAAAAGCTTCTTATGCTTACGAAGATAAAACAGAATTTGAAAAGCAATGGTCAGTAATGGATCAGAATAGCTCTTCAACATTCACTTTACGTAAAAAAATCATACTTACCTTATTCGTATTGCCATTCCCTATCATGGTTTGGGGCGTAATGACACAAGGCTGGTGGTTCCCAATTATGGCATCAGCGTTCCTAATATTTACGATTATCATTATGTTTATAGCAGGAATGGGTAAATATGGTCTTGGCGAAAAAGGCACAGTCGATGCATTTGTCAATGGTGCATCAAGTCTTGTCGGCGTATCATTAATTATTGGTTTGGCGCGTGGTATCAACTTAGTATTAAATAAAGGATTAATTTCGGACACAATCTTGCACTTCTCATCTTCCATCGTGCAACATATGAGTGGTCCTTTATTTATCATAGTCTTATTAGTGATTTTCTTCTTCTTAGGTTTTATCGTACCATCATCATCTGGATTGGCAGTGTTATCTATGCCTATCTTTGCGCCATTAGCCGATACGGTTGGAATACCTCGATTCGTCATCGTCACAACTTATCAATTCGGTCAATATGCGATGTTATTCCTTGCACCAACAGGACTCGTCATGGCAACCTTACAGATGCTCAACATGCGCTACTCCCACTGGTTGAGATTCGTCTGGCCGGTCGTTGCCTTTGTACTCGTCTTCGGTGGCGGTTTACTCATCGCTCAAGTATTGATTTATTCTTAGATATATTTAATTTCGGAAAATGAAGTGCCGAGATAGCACAGATTTTATAAGATGCCATATAAAAGCGAGGTTAGGTCGAAATCCTAACCTCGCTAAATTTTATCTTTATTCATTCCAAAATTGCTTAATCATTTCTGCATCTTTGCGACCTTGTGCTTCGCCTAGTTTTGCGATTTCTGGTCGAATGGATGGATCCACTGTGTTACCACCCAATTCATTTAACTTATTGAATACGTCTTGACTTGGCGTAATCAATTTAACATCTGCACCATTATCTTCTAGTTCTTTAATAGCATCGTCTAATCGATAAGGTGTAGAAATAGGAAGGTTTGTTGATAGAATCAATACTTTTTTAGCCCCTTTTGCTAAATCTGCATTCTCCATCGAATGGCAACCACCATCAAAATGTTTCTGACCATTAACTGTTGTAGCAGGCCATACACCGGGTAGTGAGCCACTTGAAGCCATCGCGCGATATAAATCCACTTCAGATTCGGATGTGAATGCGACTCGCTCTGCTTTTTGGGCGTTAACAGCTGTAATCATTAAATTTTGAGGCCATTCCTCGATTTTAATTCTGTGTTTTAATCTATTGATGTGTTCATTTTCATCAAATTTGTTATCCTCTAGCGCATATTCACTATAATTTTCAATCCATTCTTTTGGCGTGTTAGCGCTTTTCTCTATTTCATTATAACGGGCGAACACCCCAGACATGTCCTGACTTGGCGGTTCTTCGTTGGATTTTGGGGCAATTTGTTCTTCGAAAATAACTTCCCAACTTTTATCTGAAGTAATACCTGTTGCCGCTTGCGCCCCACCAGACGTCCCGATGACTAAATCTGAATGTCTAACGTCTATTCCAGCTTGATCAAGAGCTGAAATATATCCTAATTGCCAACCAATGGCGAGTGAACCGCCCCCGCCTAATACTAAAGCATGGTTTAAATTCTCTTTATGATTTACCACTTTCATTCCACCTTTATGAGTGATGACTCTTCATTATCATAATTACCCTTTTTCATAGAATCAAATTTTAAAACTTTAATCCAAAAAATAAGCTATGCATACCTTATCAATTCACGGTATACATAGCTTCTTCAATTCTATTACTTACATTAATATGTTTGAGGTTGTTTGTTTCCTCGTATTTTATATACAACGAATCCGATAATGAACCCAACTAACGCTGGTATTATCCAACCCATTCCTATAGTGAAGAATGGTAAATACTTTTCTCCTAAAGAAATAATGAAACGGGCGAAACTCGTTTTGGCGAAGAATTCAGGACTTGCCTTCACACCATCGATAAATGCAGCAATCATAGTAAAGAATGTTGTAAATCGATACACTACTTTAGAATGATTGAATAATGGACTTGCTAAAGTTAAGAGAATTAACGTAATTGCGAGTGGATAGATAAACATTAATACTGGCGTTGAGTACATAATAATTTTTGTTAAACCCACATTGGCGAAGATACACGCTAAGACACTCACTACTGTCGCAAACATAATATATTTTTGTTTAGGAAAGAGCTCTGTAAATGTCTCTGAAAATGCTGTAATTAATCCGATTGCTGTTTTTAAACATGCCACAATGATAATGAGTGACAGCACAATGATGCCGTAATCTCCAAGGTAATGTTGAGCTATTTGTGCGAGTGCGATGCCCCCATTTTCACTAACTTTAAAATTACCTAAACTCATCGTACCCATGATTGCAAGCAAGCTATAAATGAGCCCCATACCGACGATACTAATTGTTCCTGATTTGAATGTTTCTTTAGCAATCGTATTCGGGTTCGTCACACCCAATTTCTTAATCGTCGTCACGATAATGATACCGAATGCTAAAGATGCCAGTGCATCTAAAGTGTTATAACCATCGATAAATCCTTTGAGCAACGCACCATCTTTGTATTGTGGACTCACCGGCGCATGGCTCACGCCACCCATTGGATGAATAAATGCAAGTAAAACAATGATACCAAGTAAAATTAAAAATACAGGATTTAAAAATTTACCTATATAATCTAAGATTTTTGATGGCTTTCTGGCAAAGAACCAAGCTGCTAGGAAAAATAGAATACTAAATATCGGTAACACAATTTTTCCTTGGCCTGGTGAAATAAATGGCGAAAACGCAATTTCATATGACGTCGTTGCCAATCTCGGTAATGCGAAAAATGGCCCAATCACAAGATATAATCCAATAGTAAATAAATACGCATAGATTTTACTCACTCTTGAAGAAATTTCAAAAATACCATTTGTCTTCGACACACCAATGGCAATAATTCCTAAAAATGGTAAACCAATAGCTGTGATTAAGAAACCTAAATTAGCTGTAAATACGTTAGAACCAGCTGTTTGACCTAGATGAATTGGGAAGATTAAGTTTCCTGCGCCAAAGAAGAGACCAAACAACATCGATCCAATAAAAATATTTTCTTTAATTGTAAGTTTGTTTTTTATCATTAATGTATCTCCTATGTCTATGTTATTAGCTATTATACATTAAATTCGCTACAAATTAATTCAAATTTTCAGAAAAAAGTGTGTCATTTTTTTACTTTAATATCGTTAATTTTTATAGAATTGTCGCACTTTTGAATTTTCAAAAATATTAAATTCGCATTAACACTCAAAACACAATTAAATTTCCTCCAATTAATTGTGTTACAATTGAGAAATGTTTTGGGAAACATATAGATTTACACTAAAGGGGTTATAAGAGATGAATATCATATTAGGAGTTGGGACATTAGTCATAGTACTAGTTATTATGACATTGTTCTTAAAATTTGCGCCATATGGTAAAGAAGGTCTACAAGCGCTATCAGGGGCAGCTTGTGCAACATTTCTACCACAGGCCTTCTTAAGTTATGCTATTGGTGGCATTTTCCATATTAAATTCCTACAAGAGATTGGTGACCTTGCAGGGAGTCTTGGTGGCATTGCGGTCGGAATTCTCGCATGCATCAACTTAGGTGTTTCGCCAGTCTTTGCAGTGATTGTAGGATTAGTATTAAAAGACTTTAGTTTATTACCTGCATTTATAGCAGCGTATCTAACTGCATTTGTGATTAAATTTATTGAAAAGAAAGTTCCGGAAGGCTTAGACTTAATCGTCGTTATCCTTATCGCACCAGCGCTTGTCTATGGATTAGCAACATTGATTAACCCAGGCGTCACAGCAGTATTAAATCAAATTGCGAATGCCGTTAATTCAGTTGGAGATAGCAGTCCATACGCACTCGCGATTATTCTAGGACTCATCATTCCAGTGACAAGTATGACACCATTAAGTTCAATGGTCCTTGCAAGTATCTTAGGACTTACTGGCTTACCTATGGCGATCGGTGCAATCGTATGTACTGGTGCATCATTTGTTAACTTTACATTATTTAACCTTTTAAAAATTGGTCAAAAACCAAATCGATTTGCCGTATTTATCGAACCACTCACACAAATCGATTTAATCGTGAAATACGCACCCGTCTTATATGGTACAAATGCGATTATAGGTATGGTCAACGCATGTATTATCGCGTTCAGCGGTCTAAAAATTGGTGTTACTGGCATGGCCACACCAATGGCAGGTGCGATTGTATTATTCGGTTTCAATAGTCCTATTAAATCAATTATTACGATTGCAGCTGTTGCAGTGACAGGAACTATCTTAGCATTTATTATTGGCTCATTAATTAAAAAATTCGACTTATTACACTTGCATATTCCAATGCCATGGAATAAAGGTAAAAGTCATTCATAATATAGAAGAAACATCTATCCGTTGCCAGATGATAACGCAACCAAGGTAGATGTTTTTTACTATGTATAGTCTTCAAACTTCATAAATTCTTTTTATTCGAAAAAACGCAAACTTGAAATACACTCATTTCAAATTTGCGCTTGTTATTTAGAAATCTGAATATACTATTCTTGTTCTTTTCTTCTTCTAGAAGCAACTAATGCTGCACCTGCTACTAATGCAAGCCCACCAGTTAAGCCTGCATTAACACCTGAACTATTCCCTGTTTCAGGTAATTCATTTGAACTAGCTTTACTGTTGTCACTAGTAGCTTGGTTATTAACTCCATGAGCTGAAGATGGCTGATTAATTACTAAATCTGTACCTGCAACCACTAAGTCAGGATCTGTAATACCATTATCTTTAACGATTTGATTTACTGTTGTATTATTTTCTTTAGCAATTCCCTCAATTGTTTCTCCAGGTGCTACTTTATGTGTAGTTCCTTCTACAGAAGAATCAGTACCTTGGTTTGATGTTTCTTCATTTGATTGGTCTTCACCTGTTTCGTCTGATGTTGTGTTCTCTCCGTCTGTTGCATTACCGTTTGATGAATCTTCACCTGTTTCGTTTGGTGTTGTGTTCTCTCCGTCTGTTGCATTATCGTTTGATTGGTCTCCACCTGTTTCGTTTGGTGTTGTGTTCTCTCCGTCTGTTGCATTATCGTTTGATTGGTCTCCACCTGTTTCGTTTGGTGTTGTGTTCTCTCCATCTGTTGGATTCGTATTTGTATTACTATCATCTGCAACATTGTTTCCACTGTTATTTGAATTATCATCAGAAGTTGTAGAATCTGTATTTTCGTTTCCTGACGTAACTGTAGTTCCATTTTCTGTAGGGTTAGCCGTAGTTTCACCTTCTGCTGCTTGTACACTATGACCTGTTGAAACGAATAATAATCCCCCAATTGCTACTGATGCAATACCAACGCTTAGCTTTCTAATTGAAAAAAGTGTTTTTTTGTTCATTAATAACTCTCCCTTTGATTTTTTCACAATAATATTAAAGTAGTAATTTAACAAACATCCCTATGTAAAAACCATTGATTATAAATCATAAAGTAAATAAATATTTAAGCCTGGCTAAATCAATTATTTTTTACATTACAACCACTTAAATATTGTTGTGCTACTCTTATTTTATGTTCGAATTATGTTTTGTAAACACTTTATTCGTAAATTTACACAAATTTTAAAATTACAACAGGAAAAATTTACAATAATTTTATATTTCTGTCTTGTTCAATATAAAAGGAAAGTGAGACTCAATTCGCGTCTCACTCTTCATTATTTATTAATTTAACCAAATTTCTCCTCTAACTTATCCATATCTAACTGACATTTTGTTTTTTTATCAAGCTCATCATTATCGCGCATATTACGAGTAAACCACATACTAAATACATCCAGCTATAGCCGATTAAATCCGAAATCGGCCCCATCAAACTGCCGCCTAATGAAACACCTAAATCTGCACAAGCGATAAATAATCCTAGTAGCATGTTCCGACCCGATTTAGGCAATGCGAAGCTTAAATATGACGTTAATGTTGGATAGACTAATGCTTGCGTGATACCGATCATCATCGCACTCACGTAAAAGATGACGACATGAAGATGTGGGCCTATAGCCACTAGCATCGAAGCTATAGTAAGTAGCATCAGCACATTGACCATATATAATGGATGCCATAATCCGTCTGATGGGATATGTTTACGTAAATATATACGTGCCAATACGACTGCTATCGCTTGAATAGTTAAGAAAATACCTGCATTCGCGAATTCATACTTCACTGTATATAATGGAACAAACGTACTCACTGCACCGAAGACGATAGATACAATAATCATAATACATCCGCTATTGAAGAGTTCCTTATTTTTAAAAGATTGGGCAAACACTGTGATAGCGTTAAATTGTAATGGCTCAATCTTATCACGAGTGTCGGGTTCTTGTTCAGCAAATGTCACACGATATCCAAAGAACGTCGTTATCGTAGCAATACCAATCATGACCATGGCGAACACAGAGATGTGTCCGTAATTCCATATTCCAACTGCTACAAGTGGTCCAATTAAATTAGGTATAGTAGAAAATAACGAATACAAAGATACCCCTTCTGAACGATGTTCTTCTGGCAACGCATCAATGATGCCAAGTTGAAGTGACATGGAGAAGAAAGCTGTACACACACCTTGCATGACACGTGCCACAAAATAACCTTCTAATCCTGTGAAGCCGTACAATATCAACGCACAAGCATTGATAAAAAGAATGATACGTAATACTTTAATTGGGCCCACACGTGCAATAATTTGACCTGCCCATGGGCGAAATACCATCGCTGTGAGCATATAGGCACCCATGACAATACCGATAACAGAGTTTGTTGCACCTAAACTATGCCCTCTTAAAGGAATAAATACATTTAAAATTGCGTTTGCGCTAAAAAACATTAAGGTTAATATGTATAATCTTAGAAATGGCCAAGCCATGGCTCCTTTCATTGCCTCACTCCTAAAAATGTTAGTTGTTTATTAATCAATGCTGTTGTATAAGGATTACGACTTGAATGTAAATCGCATGTTTCTATGTGCTCCTCAATTTGACCATTTTTAAAAATGATTAACTGATCACACAAATAGGTAGCCGCCTGAATGTCATGTGTAATAAAAATATAGCTCAGTTGTCGCGTTTGTCTTAATTTCTTTAACAAGTCTAATATTTGCGTCTGAATAGACATATCTAATGAACTAATCGCCTCATCAAATAAAATATATTGAGGATTCATGCATATAGCACGAGCAATGGCCACACGTTGCGCTTCACCACCGGATAACATGTTGGGATATTTATCTAAATACGCTTTCGTTAGTCCTACTTCTTCCAATAATTTAATCGCATCGATTTCCATCTCTTCTTGATGTTTCTTGTCACATCGACACATCACTTCGAACATGATATTTCTAACCGTTTGAAATGGATGTAGCGATGACGTGTAATCTTGAAAGACTGCACTGATTTGATGACGCCTTACTTTCGCGCGATACATCGGTTGATCATTAAGCGTAACGCTTCCTTTATCAGGCCTTTCAATACCAAGAATCATTCGACTGAGGATAGACTTCCCGCTTCCACTTTCTCCTATAATAGCGATACTTTCCCCGACTGGACATTCAAATGTTACATCTTTGACGATGCAGTGAGGCGCAGGATGAAACCATGATTTTTTACCGTATGACTTCTCAACATGTGTGATTTTAAGCATTGACTTCACCTCTCATCACCCTTTGAAAATGATCGCTCACTTTCTTTTTAGTGGATAATAAATATTTCGTATAAGCATGGCGTGGATGATGCAAGACGTCTTCTGTAGAACCGCTCTCAACGAGGTGACCTTCTTTCATTACAATGACACGATCTGCAAGTTGATTAATTACAGTCAAATCATGTGATATAAAAATCATGGCACAATCAAAGTGACGTTTAATATCTTGAAATGCTTCAAGCACATCGTACTGCGTAATCGTATCTAATGCTGTCGTGGGTTCATCCGCGATAATAAGCTTCGGTTTCAATGCTAAAGCCAACGCAATCATCAGTCGTTGCAACATACCACCTGACAACATATGAGGATATGCATCCAAGATGATTTCAGGTTGTTTTAAATTGATATACGTCATATATTCCATAAGCGTTTGTTTCACTTCCGTCTTCGTTAATGTCGTATGCGCTCGCATTGTTTCCATCATTTGCTTACCTACTTTTGCCGATGGGTCAAATGCGCGTGCCCCGTGTTGCATCACCATTGCAATATGCTTACCTCGTTGACTACGTAAGTCCTTTTGAGATAAATGCATTAAATTTTCATTTTCAAAATAAATATCCCCTGACACACGAAGTCGTTCAGGATTTAAACCTAGTAAAGCTTTACACGTAATAGATTTACCACTACCGCTTTCTCCAATCATCCCGAGCGTCTCGCCTCGTGCTACTTTAAAGTTCACTTCTTCTACAAGTGTGGTATCAGTCCAAACATCCATAATTTGCAAGTTCTCGACAGATAATAATGTCATATAGACATCACACCTTTCTTCATGGCACGTCTCTTTTCCTTAGAAGTAATTCGTGGATCAATCGCAATTTGTAAGGCATCCGATAGGAAGTTAAAGGCCATAACAATAATGACGATGGCTATTGCTGTAGTTAACATCATTTCAGGATGTGTGAACATCACTTTGCGTGCTTCATTTAACATCATTCCCCATTCAGCTGTCGGGGCTTTTACGCCTAACCCTAAAAATGAAAACCCAGACATTTGCAATATCATTGAACACATTGAACTACTCGCAATAATAGCGATATCAGCGAGTGTTAAAGGCAAGATATGCTTTAGAATAATAGATGAATGGCTCATACCAATCGTTTTAGCAAATTTCACATGATTCGCTTCAGTATATTGCATTACACTCGTACGAATAATACGACAAAACCATGCCCAACGCGTGAGTATAAATGCCAAAATAATATTCTCTACGCCCATACCAAATACTGTAATCAATGCTAATGTCACAACATAACTTGGAAATGCCAACATGACATCACAACAACGCATCATTAAAGCATCAATATAACCTCGGAAATATCCAGCTATCAATCCGAGAATTGCGCCAATCACTACGGACACAAATAACGCGATAAACACATATAATAAACTCGGTCTGATGCCGTAAATCATTCGCGTTAACATATCACGTCCTAAGTGATCAGTGCCTAACCAATGCGACCAACTGATGACAGCAAATTTATCTGAGGTGTTAATGTGATTAGGTTCATAATATGTAACGATAGGCGCGAATAAACCGAGCACGACATACAGTAAAATGATGCTCATCGCAATCACTGCACCTCTATCTTGCATTAAACGCTTTAAAATGATCATCTTGTCGCCTCCCTTAATTTAGGATTTAACATTGCGTTAATCATATCTGCTATCGTGTTAAACACAATGAATAATACAGCGACAATGAGTACATAGGCCTGAATAACTGGTAAATCATGTTCGACAATAGCTTTGAGACTTAATTGTCCTAACCCAGGCCATGCGAAGACATTTTCAATAACGACAAGCCCGCCCATAATCATAGGTACTGACATACAGAAGAGCGAGACGGCAACTTGTAGTGCATTACGTAAAACGTGTAAGAGCAATGTTATTGTATGTACACCACTGGCATTTAAATACAACACATAATCTTCATTCAGTTGTTCAATCATCGAGCGTCTCACATTTCTGAAATAAATGCCTGCATACGTAATCGTAACTACAAAGACAGGTAAGATATAGCTTTCAGGGCCTGTTAAACCAGACGTGGGTAAGAGATTTAGCTTTACTGATATATAGATAATGAGCATCGATGCTATCCAATAAGAAGGTAGTGCAGTTAAGAAGAACGCAACTGAACGTATCACACGATCAGTCAACTTTCCTCTTGTTAAAGCACTGATAACTCCTAATATAATAGATGTAATAATAACTGAAATACTTGAAATCAGTGTAAGTTTTAAAGTATTGAAAAAGGCAGGTCCTATACGTTCTGATACTGGATCTCCTGTAATATAGCTCGTACCAAATTTAAATTGTATCGCTTGAATAAGCCAATTTTTATATTGAATGAATATCGGTGCGTTTAAGCCATACTTTTCATTAGTTTCAGCAATTAACTGTGGCGTAATGTTAGGCGTTCCTTGTGCATGTAAAATCGTGACAGCTGGATCTCCTTTAGTTAGATACGTCATCATAAATGTCATAAAACTCACTACAATCAATAACGGGAACATGAGAACAAGACGTTTGAGTATTAACTTGGCCATCTAGATGTTCCCTTATTTATACTGCATCTCATTAAATGGGAGTTCGTATTGCGACTGAGTAAATGACACATGATCTAAATCTTTTGGCGCAACCACCGTCATTCTGCCATAAGAAACAGGAATAAAGACGCCCTCATTATCGATACGTTTTAAGATTTTTTGGTACGCTTTAGAACGTTCTTTAGGATTTTGTATTTTGAAAGCTTCATCGATATCTTTATATAAATCTGCTTTATTCTTAATGCCTGATGTCGCACTTTCATAACCTGTTTTAGTTTTAAATGCTGCAAGTGTACTTTGTGGATCATAGAGTAATCCCCACGTTTGATTGAACATTAAATCGTAATCTCCTGATGTTCGTCTTTCTGCGACTTTATCTGATGTTTCTCCATTAATGTTTAACTTGATGCCTAACTTTTTAAATTCAGCTTGTAAAAATTCTGCCTGCTCTTTTTGCTCAGAAGAACCTTTATCGTAATACATTGAGAGCGTGAGCGCTTTGCCTTCTTTTTGTCGTATATTGTTATCTTTAGACAACTTCCAACCCGCTTCATTCAGTAACTTCTCGGCTTTTTTCGTATCATATTCGCGTGTTGGCATATTGAAGTTAATGTCTGTCACATTTTTCGCGAATAATTGCGTTGCTGGCTTTTCCTGACCGTCCAAGATGTCTTTAGAAATTTTATTTCGATTTACCATATGGCCTAATGCTTGGCGTACTGTTTTATCACTTACAGCACTGTCTTTTTTACCTGAATTGGCCACAATCATTTTCGTGTTCATCGGCTGACTTCGTTTAACTTGGTATTGTCCTGTTTCTTTCAATTGATTTAAGCCGTCTTTGTCTAAACTGTCTGTTCCTCTATCATCAGTGAACGTAAAGTTCGTTTCACCTTTCTTCATTGATAAGAAGGCAGTCTCCCCGGCAGGCTTAACTTTTGCTTCGACTTTATTTAATTTAGATTTTTCGCCCCAATATTCTTTGTTTTTATTAAATTCTGCGTACTCATCCTTTTTGTGCTGTCCCATTTTAAATGGTCCTGTACCATCGAATGATTTCACACCGTCTTTCGTTGTTCCATGTTTAAAATCTTTTGGAGATACAAAGACATATGGACGAGGCATCGCAAGTTCTGCTAATGCTGGTTGATACGCTTCCTTCAAATGAAGTTGCACCGTATATTTGTCTTTCACTTTAACGTTGTCGATGAGCGTTGATATCTTCAGCCATGAATGTAACTTCTTATTTTGTTGAACAGCATCTATATTTTTCTTTACTGCTTCGGCATCAAATTTTGTACCATCATGAAACGTCACATCATTTCTTAAATGGAATGTATACGTTGGTCCATCATCTGAAATATCCCATTTCTTAGCTAGTAGTGGTTTGATACCTTCCTTTGTATTTCTTACGAGTGGTTCATAAATCATACTCTCTGCTGACATTGAACCACCATAGACATGTGGATTCATATCGCTAATATCTTTCACTGTGGTATATGACAACGTCTTATGTTCTTTCTTTTCTTCTAGTTCTTTATTGCCACCACAACCTGTTAATATTAACCCTGATATCAGTAAAACTGTACTCATTCTTGTTATTTTGTTCATATCATTTCCTCTTTCTATGTTGAAGATGTTTACGTATGACGTATCGTGTGTCTTTGTAGTATCAATAAGGCGTATGACTTTATATTTAAGAATGCTTTTCTTTTAAA
Source organism: Staphylococcus caprae (assembly GCF_002902725.1). GTDB lineage: Bacteria > Bacillota > Bacilli > Staphylococcales > Staphylococcaceae > Staphylococcus > Staphylococcus caprae. The sequence goes on along the minus strand of NZ_PPRT01000031.1, from coordinate 12,200 downwards.
AATTGATTCACTAAGGCAATATCTTTGTCATACGCATGTGGATCAAATTGTGTCGATACACGTTGATGTGGATGTTGTGTTTGATAACTTTGGCAATATGCACGATATCGAGCTAAGAATTGATCAATCATTGGTGTTTGAACACCAAGCGACCTTCCGATTGCCTGAATGATTGATGTTCGGTAGCTGTCTTCACTTGGCATTCTTGGAATATGCATCGTATCTCGTTCATCAACCTCAATTTGTTTATATGGAACCGTTGAAAAATCAAAATAGTTCCCCTTTTCATCAGGTTGCGAAAATGGATCAATTAAAATGGCGGTATAGCGAACGTATAATAGATATTCTTGATGTATAGAGGGTAACTGTTCAAAATGGTCAATCTCCCATTCACTCATTGTTTCCGATCGCACTGGATAATTTTCCTTTACCATAAATTTCAAAAGATTGACTGACGGCACACTTAATTTGTCTAAAATGGTCATCATTTCCTGCCACATTTGACGCATTTCACGGATTAATGTCATCGTAATTGGTCCTTCAGGAAATAGTTTATAAACATATACAGGTACTGAGATGCCTTCAAATATTGCATGTAATGAAAAGTCATTCATAAACAGTGCGGGGTGCACATAGAGTGAGCTATTATGTATCTCAGCTTGTAATGGTGTGTCCATTACTGTGAGTTGAATTTTTAATTGTTCAAAGCACGTTTTAATGCGCTCAATCAAATTAGAGTGTGCGTGGTTAGAACCTACATACAATTTGGATTTGACTCCTGTCGTAAGCACCTTATGCGTTTGTTCCGCATCTATAATTCGTGTATCTCCTAAATATGTTGAAAATGAAATCACCTCTACGTCTGGGTTCACTTCTAACATGATTTGTTCAATCAACATGTGCGATCCCAAAGTTGGAGAGACTAAGATGATGTGTTTCACCCGTTGTAATGTAGATGTTGCAAGTTGTTCAAGTATTGGACGATACGCATCTGCAGTACACGCCATGATCAACGTATCGTATTCTTGATCCACATCTTTAATATCTTTAAAAAATTGATGAACTTTGAATTGCCCTGAAAGTTGATGGTGCGCGTCATTCTGAGTGGAAACTTGGAAATATCCTTCACTTTGATACGCATCATACACACGTTTCGACTTAATAGACGTCTTTGCGCGACTCACAATATCAATGTTGCCATCCGTCACTTGATGGCATATTTGTGCAAGTTGAATGGCTACAGGGCCACTCCCTACAATTAATGTATTAGACATTTGCAGCCCCCTCTTTAACAGACGCTTTGCGATAGAGGGCAATATCAAATATTTGATCAGGTCTTGTTTGTTGAGAGACACAATACCAATGTTTGTCATCCGTTTTCTGAGATGGATAATTAAATAATGATTTCATTCCATCGCCATAACGCATGGCGACTACAACATTGTCATTCGTCAATTCATATAATTGGTCTAAGATGTCATATTTAATCGGAATGGTTGAGCTGAAAATAATGTGCGTAATATCACGTGTGTCTTCCAATTGATCGACCGTTTGATGCGTGATTTGAATATCTTCATTTGGCGCAAGTACCTTCACGATACGTTGTCCTAAATCTAAAGCTTGAGGATCGATATCGATGCCAATCACAGCCGCTCCCGTTTCTTTAGCTACTTGGGTGAGCGTCATTGGATAAGCGCCTGAACCTATAAGCAATAATTTATCTTCTTTCTTAATACGACATTGACCAAATTCCTCGTTAATACAATGCTCAATATTATCGAAATAACCAGAGGTAGACGCCCTTCCGTCTAACAATCGCTTAGCACGTATCACTTCTACTTGTTTGACGCACTGTGCAGTAATATCTTGAAGTTGTTGCGTTAACCTTTCTTTCGCTTCCTTATCGTTCCATGTATCGAATTGATGTTGCGCAATCGGGCTTAATATCAATTGACTATATCGATCAACCAATGTTTCTAGCTCATCAATGTATTGCTCATCTTTTCGCACTTGTTTATATAATGTTTCAAATTGGCTTAAGTATGTTTGTAATCGATGCTGTATATCATGCTTTAAGTTCATAAGTATGTCTTTGTCTCCTGTTCTATATATGCTTGTCCTGTTGCGACAGTTGAAACTTGACCTTTAATAGATGTTAAATAACACATTTGTTCATTAAAGGTTGATGAAACTAGAATGCTTCCACCCGGTTGATTCACCTTGAAATCATTGCTCGCTTGATTTGTCCGATACTGTTGAAACACACCAATCGAAGCCGCCCCTGAGCCACAGCTATTTTCCCAAATTAAACTTTGCACCTCAGGTATATAAATGAGTGGTTGTAAAAACTGCTGTTCCATGTCAAATAACATGACACCAATGGTTTTATAATTAACGTTCCATCGTTGTGTCCTCACAAATTGTTCTACTTGTTGTTTAAAAGACACCGAAATATCTCGCGTTGGAACGACAAAATGTATGTAAGATTCATAAGTTAGTTCAAGTACGTGATATAGTTGTCCTGCAATGACTAATTGTCTTGGTGTGATTTGTTGTACTTGAGGCATTCCCACTTCGTAACATCGATGGTTATGAACCTTACAAGGTACGAGCTGAGAATATCCTGATACTTTCAACTGACATTGCGAATGTTGTAACAGTTGATGCTCTTGCAAATAATGAATGTATGACATCGTAGCATTCCCGCAAAATTCATTCCCACTCATCACTAAATGATATGTTTCCCAATTATTGTGATTCGTAGATTCTATAAAACCAACTTGTTCACAGCAAACATGTGTCGTTGCCATTAATTGATTAGCAATTGTTGCGTATTCATTTGGATGATGTTTAGAGTGAACAAGAATAGTCATATTCCCCGACGGATTATACTTTGAAAATTCAATCACCTGACGATGCATATGACACTCCTTTGTGTTGTGGATTCTCTTTTAAAGCTACTGTCACAAATAGTTGCATCTGTAACTATCAGCAACTTTAAAATAGTTGTACAAAATAAATCGTAATTGTTACGATTTGAAGATTATAGTATACGAGTAGGACCATATTGTCAATATAATTGATAATAAATTTCAATTAGTGAAGAGAGGCATGCGGATTGAATGAGACTCGAGGAGTTATGAGAAGATTTATACTAGAAGAAAAATGAGAGTGGTTGGCGTATTTTAATACTATATAAATGCAGACATACTAAATGTTATAACTTAATTTTACAAATTAATAATTATAGTTGAATCTACTTATTTGTGTTTTTTTCGAATTTTAAATTCATTAGTTTTACCATGACATTAACCATTTTAAATTTAAATAAAAGCATTACTATTATGCAACACAAATGATATACTTATTAACGAAAATATTCATTGTTTTAATATATTTTTAAAATTAATAGTTGGATATTTTTATTTTACATACTCATTCCATTAAATACATACAGGAGGATATTGATTATGAAGAAATTATTAGGACTCTTATTTGCGTCAACACTTATTCTAGGGGCTTGTGGAGGTCACAAAGATTCATCTGAAAGTGATTCAAGCAATAAATCTTCCGATAGTGTTTCTGTTGATAAAAGTGATGACTCAGAAAAAACTGACTCAAAATTCAAAAATGATAAATTAACTACTAAAAACTATGATATTGAATTAAAAGATGCAAAAATTCTTAAAGCATCAAAATATTCAGACGATGAAAAGCCAAACTTAGCTGTAGTATATGAAGTGAAAAACAAAACTGGTAAAAAAGATATTACAGCAAACGGAGCATTTTTAGAAAGCTTCGAAGGGTATCAAGATTCTAAAAATGTTAAAAGACATTTATATTCAGGCGACGCTTACGACAGTGAATTATATGAAAAATATAGAGAAAATCAAGATAATGAAATTAACAAAGGTGGTACAGTAAAAGGCGTTAAAATGTATAAATTAAAAGATACTAAAACACCAGTCACACTTGAAGTTAAAGATCCAGACGGACTTCATAAAAAATTAGGTGAAAAAGAAATTAAACTTAAATAATCCACTATAGTGACAAAAAGATATACCGTTTAAAAAATATAATAATATCCTAGATTAGAATATAAGTTAAACGGAGGCTATTTTATTGTTACCTAATATTTTGTTGTTGGTTATTACTCTATTAACGGTTTTTTTAATCATGTATAGTATTATATTTAATAAGTCATTTTCAATTGTGGTAATAGCTCCTATAGTTCAATCTATAATACTGTTTATTATTCGGTATTTTTGGCTACAAATGACTTTTAAAAGTGCACTTGTTCATTCTTTCGATTTATTCACAATAGCGATGGTTATCGCTTATGGATTTTATAGATTAGGCAAACGAAAAAATCATTACCTATAAAATAAGACATTGTTCTTAGTCCAAGACTATTTGGGACATCATTTACCAAAAATAATAGCAGTAAGAGGATTTCAGTTAGAATCTTCTTACTGCTTATTCTATATTCAATACTTCGTTTATATTTTAAGAATAATGCTTTTCTTTTAAATCTATAAGCCTTTAGACTGCTCGAATAGTTACTTCAGACAAACCGAAGGCTTACTTCAACCTTTTTAATGCTCTCCCAAATCTGCCTCTATTAATAATATCTACTTCGATTAGTTTTAATCTTTCTTTTCATGCTTGCTACTTCTTAAGAATATATCTTCTAATGACAATTCTTCTAAATCAACTTTGAAGATATTTATATCCAAAGCAACATACAATTTCACTATTGATGGGATCGTGTTTTTCTCTTTAATTTTAAGGTTGGTAAAACCGCTATTGATGTCTATATCTTTAATCTCATGATTTAAATGATTCAATCTTTCTTTTAATAATTGCATTTGATCTTCATTTAACGCCATATGCTCAATTTTTAAAGACAGACTCTCTTCATAAGTTTCTCTTAGTTGTGCTAAATTCCCCTGTACTTCAATATTACCTTGGCTCATAATAGCCATTTCATCACATAACTTTTGAATTTCATCTAAATTATGTGAAGTTAAGAAAATAGTTGTCCCAGACTGAGCAATATTCTTAATCAATTGATGTATTGATAAAATTGAATTCGCATCGACGCCTGATGTAGGCTCATCTAGGAAAAGTATTTTAGGTTTATTAACTACAGCTTGTATAATCCCTAATTTCTTTTTCATCCCAAAAGAGTACTTTTTAACTTTTAAATTCAAACCATTTTCTAACCCAATTGATTTGAAAAGGTCTTCTATTTCGCTTTGAGAAACATCATACTTTAATATATTACAAAAGTATTTTATATGTTCTTTTCCAGTCATATGATTGTAAAAAGAAGAATAGTCTGGTAAAACGCCAATCTCGCAATTATTATCAATATTTAAAGTGAATGTGCCGTCAGAGGGCTGACATAATCCTGTTAACATATTTATAAAAGTTGATTTACCGGCGCCATTATGACCTAAAAACCCAAATATCGTTCCTTCTCTAACATTTAAATTGATATGATTCACAACTTCTCTATCTTCATAAATTTTTGTTAAATTATCGGTTTGAATTGCATTCATTATAAATCCCTCTTTCTAAATACATATACACTTATTATCAGAAAGACTACTGGAAAGATAACTACAATAAAAGGCATCGCAGGGTTATCTTTAAGGTAATAAAAGTAAGGCGTGATATAGCTGAATAATTTCAACCAAATTTTATCAGAATTCATACTCCATAAACCTAATATAGTCATGATCAACGAAAGTGCTATACCTAAAAAGTTAGTTAATATCGTATTATCAATGAGAACTGACAACAATGTCGCCAACGCTAAGAAATAACTCACAAACACGAGACATTGTAATAACTCTAATAAATAAAATTCATGAGAGTAAAAAATTAATAAGAGCGTTGTAATAAATAGACAAGTTAACCAGAATAGTAAAGCGCCAATAAACTTACCTAATAAGATATGACTTCTATTTGTTTTAGTAGCGATAAATCGGATCGTTCTACTTTTGACTTCCTCATTTATAATGTTATGAGAAAGTGTAAAAACAAATAAAGGACTTGTGAGCAACACAGTTAGCAATAATGCTAATTGAAATGGTGTTTTCTCTAATCCTGTCACACTATTAATTTGACTTCCAAATAGGCTTAATAGTTTTGCTATGCCTAAACTGATAGCAATCATAATCAAAATGATTAAGATAGACTTTATACTTTTAAATAGAGCAACAAACTCTTTTCTTGCTATAGAAAGCATACATTTTCCTCCAAAAACTAAAAGTTTTTAAAAAATAATTACTTTTCAATTGTATTTATATATTATCATTATTGATTAAAATTTCAAAAAAAGAACAGGACAGATATCCTATTCTTAATGAAGGATTTCATCTTCCTGTTCTCAAATTTTGTTTACCTCTCACAGCCAGCACACTCATCTACATCCAACCTATTTGAATACTCATGAATCATGTTTTATCTAGTTCTAACATGTCGCCTTTAAAGGTATTTAACACATAGGAATCATGTGAGATGATGATTAACTTTGTATTGTTGAGTGACTTTAACATGTCTAATATCGTCTCTTCACTTATCACATCTAAATTAGTTGTTGCTTCATCTAGAATCAATACTTGAGGTTCAACGATAAGTGCTTTAGCTATCCAAACTCTTTGAAATTGTCCCCCACTTAATGTTTCAATACGTTGCTTTAAAATCTCTTTAGGTAACATGCACTTTTCAATCACTGTAGCAATTCGATCTTGATAACTTGCTTTATCAAATTTGTAATTGATTAATGGCTCTTTTAATGTGTATTCTACAGTCTTTCGCCCATTTAACGTATCACGTTGATATTGAGGGACATACTGTATGTCTTTCATCCATGCTTTATCTGTAAAATCCTCTTTAGCTGTTCCATTAAAAGACATGTATCCAGAATAATCTGAGTCTAACCCAGCAATTATTTTTGCCAATGTAGATTTACCGCTTCCGCTTTTTCCACAAATTAATAAATACTGCCCTGTCATATTAAAAGAAATACATTCTAAAATTACTTTATGATTAATATATTTGGATAATTGGTTAACTTTAAGCATCATTTCGTCTCCGTTGCGCAATAGAAATTAATTTTTTAGTATAATCATGCTTCGGATTTTCTAAAATTGTGGTAGCTTTTCCAGATTCAATGATTTCACCGTGTTGCATCATACTGATGTGCGTGGCATACGTGCGAACTAAGTTTAAATCATGTGTCACAAAAATGATGGTCATATTGTAGCGATTAACAGCATCAATTAAATAACGCATAAATTTATCGCTGTTCTCCTTATCTAATGCACTCGTTGGTTCGTCCAATACTAAGCACTCGGGTTGTCTTATTAATGACATGATGAAGGCAACTCTTTGCGCCATACCCCCACTCAATTCAAATGGATAATAGTTCAGTAATTCCTCACCATTGTCTAACCCAAGCATTTGTAGCATCTGTACGACTTCAGCGTTGCGTTGTTGTTGTGATAAATTAGATTGTGTTGCTTCATATAAATATTGAAAATGCTTCTCCAATGTCATGTTTTGAAACAAATTACTATGTACATCTTGAAACATGGCATCTGCTTTATCTAAATTAATTTCGACATGTCCTTCGTATGTTAAAGACACCTTTTCCATACCAAGAATTGTACGTGTTAATAAAGATTTACCGCTCCCACTTTCTCCAATAATACAGTGAAAATCACCACGGCCTACATCTAAAGCTACTGATTTAATCAAAGGTTGTTCGCGATGATAAATATTTAATTCTTCAACTTTTAATATATGGTTCATTTCATTATCCTTTTGTTGATGATTTGGAATAATAAGGCATAACCTCCTAAAAAAAAGAGCCACGGGGCACCATTGAAATAGCTTTTGCCATCAAACTAAATTGTACCTAATTCAGGTGTAGGTGGTTGAATGCCGAGACCTAAAAAGGCAAGTCCTGAAATACTTAACATAATTTTTCCAAAATCGGCAGTGACTAAAGCCAATATGTTACTGACTAAGTGCGGAATTATATGTGTCATCGTTGTTTTAAATATGGAATTTCCACTTAATACTGCATAAGTAATAAACGGTCTTTTCTGAATATCACGAGTTAAATTTCTAAAATAACGTAAATATCGGCCGACCCAGCCTAAGGTCAGCGCAAAGATCAGTCCCATCATTGAATTACTCATTAAACTGAGTATAACTAAGGCGATGATGAAAGAAGGAATGGCTAGTAACATATCAGCAATAAACATACATCCTTTATCTATCCATTTCCTTTCAATACCAGCTACAAGGCCTAATGTTAAACCAATTAAAATACTTAGAACCATAACGATAGCTGTTAAACCTAGCGTCACACCACTACCAATAAGCAATCTTGTAAGAAAGTCTCTCCCAAGTTGATCTGTACCTAATACGTGTTTAAGATTAGGCGCTTGTAATGCATGAGTGCTATCTGTCCCTGCTGTATTCACAATTATACATAAACTTACCATGACACATCCTATTAAAGTCATTGCTAAATATCGTTTTAAGTGCTGTGTCATACTACGCGCCTCTTCCTATCTTTCTATGGTCATTTTGCCGTTTTTGAATTCTGGGTTCATTGTGCAAAATAATTAGGTCCCCGATATAATTCGTCATCATTATGGTAACGATGACGATAACAACTATGCCTTGAATGACTGGATAATCACGCTGGTTTATCGCAGTTATTAATAATTTACCTATTCCAGACATACTGAAAATGACTTCTAAAATCACTGCTTTACCAAATAAATGTATAACACTATTAATTGAAATGGTCATCAATGGTGCAAATATGTCTTTAATTTGAATGAACATACGTGCTTTTAACTTAAATCTTCTTAATAGTGCAAGTTGATATGCATCCTTATCCAACGTTTCTTCGATAAGATGTGATGTCATTAGAAGAATGTGACACCCGTCTATCATGACAATCGTAATAATTGGAAGTAGAAAATGTCGCCATGAATCACTTCCTACAAAAGGTACAAAGTGCCATTGAACACCTAAATAATAAATTAAAAGTATCGCAATCCAATATTCAGGCATGGATGTCATCACCTGAACAAAGCCTCGTACTACACGTGACAACCGACTAAGTGGATGTATACCAATGTAATATCCAATCAAAAATCCAAATGGCAGAAGAATACTTGCAGAAACCATAATTAACGTTAGCGTTGGTGCTAAAGACTCCAATATCATAGAAGTCACTGGTTCATGTGTACTAAAACTGTAGCCTAAATTACCGGTGAGTGCATGGCCCAGCCAATCGAGGTATCTCAACAACATATGATGACCGAGTCCAAGATGATGTTGAGCTAATTCAATATTTTCATCAGTAATAGATGTGTAACCATGTCGTTGTAAATAGAGAATTGCTGGATTGCCAGAGGTCTTTTCAACTAAGACAAAGATAATGAAAGAACTTACTACCAAATAAAGTAGTAATCTAAATGTGCGTTTAAGCATCATTATTCATTAACTTTCAACGTCTTATAGTCTATAGGTGCGTCTGTTAGACCTGAAAATTTAAATGATTTCACTTTATCACTCACCACAAATGTCTCGTTTGGATAGGCAATGGGTACACCATAATATTGTTGATTAAAGTGTTTGAATATATCATTAAAGGCACGTTGTTGCGCAGCTTTAGATGTTTGAGTTGGAAAATTATCTAGTTGTTTCGTTAACGTTGAGTCATTAGCCAGAACACCTGGTTTCCCGCCCGCATTCTTAAAGACTGAATTCATGAAATTATATGGCATTAAAGCATCTGAGTATGTTCTATAAAAGATAAGGTCATAATATTTCTTAGTCCATAATGTATCGTAATAGGTTTGAGCATCTAACGTTTTAATATTCAATTGAATTCCAGCTTGTTTCAAGTCACGCTGTACTTTCTCTGCTTGGTCTTTCCAATTTGGAAATTCTGCTGTTTGAATAGCTAAGTTCAACTTGAGTGTTTTTCCATCCTTCTCAAAATAACCATCTTTATTCTTCTTATAACCTTTACTCTGAAGTAACTTCTTAGCTTCTTGTACATTGTATACGTGGTCTTCTTGATTATCTTTATTCACGTATTGCACGCTATTCTGGAAAATGCCTTTCATTTGCTTATCAGACAACTGCTTAGTGTCAATACTTTTACTGATTGCTTCACGAATCGCACGTTTCTTTAATACCGGGTTATTAGGATTGGAAGCCATGAAATGACTCACAGTACTTGAGGCCTCTTCTACTTTTAAATTCTTATTCTTCTTATCTTGTTGAACCTGTTGTTCTGACAGCATACCTAATGCACCGCCGGATATGTCAACTGAGCCACTTTGAATCGCTGAATTCCTTGAGTCCCCGTCTTCAATAGTTTGAAATGCTAATTTATAATGGACAGGATGATTATGCTCAAAATGTTGATTAGGGTTTAATGTCGTTTTTTCCTTGCCACTATGATCGACGACAAACGCTCCTGTGCCTATCGCTTTTTTAAATTTGCCAGTGACTTTATTACCTTCAACAGAATGTGGACTCATAATACGTAAAGGTCGCACTTGTGTTAATTCATTGAGAACTTGATTAGATGGAGATTTTAATTTGATTTGAACAACGTGGTCATTTTTTACTACTACTTTGTCCAATTTTTGTAAGGTTTCAACAGTCGTATTCTTGTTCATCGCCTTTGCGCGATCAATTGAGAATTTCACTGCTTTAGCATTGAGTGGCGAGCCGTCAGAGAATTTAATATTTTTCTTCAAATGAAATTCATACACTTTACCGGATTGATCAACAGACCACTTCTCGGCTAATCCCGCTTTAACTCCTTTATGCTTATCATATTTGACTAATGGTTCGTAGACTGCACTATACACTGGCATGGCAGCATCATAACCTTGTGCGTCTAATTGATCTGCCTTTGCTTCTGTAGGTAATGAGACCGTCACTTGTTTCCCATCTTTTGATGAATGCCCACAACCTGCTAATAACAACGTTGCACTTGCAGTTAATGTCATTAATAGTCTCTTTTTCATTCATTAATGCCTTCTTTCAAAGTTGCTTTGATTAAAAATGATTCCTCATAAAGCGTGCGTAAATAATCATTAGGTGTTAAGAAAAAGTCGTTGTAATGCGTTAAATCAATCACATCAGGTACGGTTTCTTTCATTACAGCAACTTCAAATCCCGCTTCAATAAAACTATCAACAATGTACTTGAGCGAATGATTTTGAGAAGGCGTGGCACCATATTGATTAATCGTGTCATCCATATATTGGCGACTTGGATTGTTCTTTAAATCTGCAAACGTTGCATAATATACCCCATTGGGTTTCAGTACTGCTTTTAAATCTCTAGCATGTTGAGGCACATCCTCTATTAAATAAAGTACGGACGTACTGATGGCAGTATCATAGGTTTTACCAGTTTCTTGTGGCCGATCAGTTAAAAAATATGTAAGTGGTCTGTTGCCTTTATACGCTTCAGCCTTTTCAAGTGAAAGACGTGCTAAATCGATACCAACGCCCTCTTTAAATGGTGTTGCATCATATAATTTCCGCAAAAATCCTCCTTGATTACACCCAAAATCTAAAATCGTTTTATTCTTAATATCAGTTATATCTAACATTTGTATCGTTCTTTCCCATGCTTCTTGGTGGTCACGAGCCATATCGTCATCAGTTTCTTGCCCTTTTTGCCACCAAACTTCATAACTTTTAGTCATTTCAATCTCCTTAATGTTTATAAATCGTAATTATTACGTTTTAACATCATACTACAGTATTCAAGATTACACTATAAGAATTTGAGGAAACAGATTTTACATTTCATGCTAAATTACGGAGATTTTTAACTGAAGAATTGTGTTAGTCACTGATTTTTATCGAATCGTGTCACTGTTCTATTTACTATATAAAACTTAGGTACGATTAATCTTTGTGGCGTATAACAATCTATAATATTTGAACAATAGGGTTATGATTTTAGACTTAATCGTTAAAATTTATAACTTTTAAATTAATTTACTAAATAGTCTTTATTTTATATAAAATAAAGTGTAATATGTAATTGTAATTATCTATTCCTTCACTAATAAAGTTAAAGTCTTATTTAATAAAGGGGACGTTTAGGGCTGTCTCTTATACACATCT
>NZ_PPRT01000030.1 GCF_002902725.1 Staphylococcus caprae | reverse complement strand
GCAAAAGGTGGTACAAATAAATATGTTGTTCATAAAGATGGCACTGTGACTATCTATTTATCGAATAAATGGGCAAGCAGAATTGCTGCTGGCGATGTAAGTGTTCTTATTGGTCTCATGGGGGGAGGACCTGTAGCTGTTTTTGCAGCGCCTATAATAAGTGGTGCAATTGGTGATCACATTCCAAAAAATGGATTAAAAATTCATGTTGTTATGTCTGGAACTCCAATAGTTAAAAGTGTTAAACCACAATAATAGAAAATAATATAATTTTTATTAGTATATAGCTTAGTCTATTTTAGACTAAGCTATATACTAATGTTATATTTATAACAAAATAAAAAAAGAAGTCGCTCACGCCCCGACCAAAGTTTGTGAATGCGACTTACCCAAAGAAAAAACACTAAGTTGTTTTTTTATATTTTGTATATCTAGATATTAAACGATATTAGTTTATTCTTCAAGATGTATATTCGGGTGAGCGACTTCTTAAATTAAATTAAGGAGTCGATTTTTTATGAGTAAAAATAATCACGCAAATCATTCAAATCACTTAGAAAATCACGATTTAGATAATTTTTCTAAAACCGGCTACTCTAATAGCCGGTTAAGTGTACCGATTTGGGACACCCCCCAACCAAAAATAAGTTTTGATGCTATGACAATTGTTGGGAATCTCAGTCGTGATAATGCTCAAAAACTGTCAGAATTTATGAGTGTTGAACCACAAATTCGACTTTGGGATATATTACAAACTAAATTTAAAGCTAAGGCTCTACAAGAAAAAGTTTATATTGAATATGACAAAGTAAAAGCAGATACATGGGATAGACGTAATATGCGTGTTGAATTTAATCCGAATAAACTTACACAAGAAGAAATGCTTTGGTTAAAACAAAATATTATTGACTACATGGAAGATGACGGTTTTACAAGACTAGATTTGGCTTTTGATTTTGAAGATGATTTGAGCGATTACTACGCAATGACTGATAAATCAGTTAAGAAAACTATTTTTTATGGTCGCAATGGTAAGCCTGAAACAAAGTATTTCGGTGTAAGAGATAGTGATAGATTTATTAGAATTTATAATAAAAAACAAGAGCGTAAAGACAATGCAGATGTTGAAGTTATGTCTGAACAGTTGTGGCGTGTAGAAATTGAATTGAAACGAAATATGGTTGATTATTGGAATGATTGTTTTGAGGATTTACATATTTTGAAACCAGATTATTCAACAATAGAAAAAGCTCCAGACCGTCATACAATTATGGCTTTGTTATTTGATGAAAATGAATGGGGAAAATTAGAACGTAAAAAGAAATACAGAATGAAAAAATTGATGACTGAAATTTCTCCAGTTGATTTAACAGATTTAATGAAATTGACTTTAAAAGCAAACGAAAAACAATTGCAAAAGCAGATTGATTTTTGGCAGCGTGAATTTAGATTTTGGAAGTGAATTAAATTTTATACACGCAAGTGATCATAAAATTTATGAACGTATAGCAACCATCATTTTTGGTTGCTGGGGCTTTAATGGTTTTGAACTTAGTGGCTAGCAATTAGCCACTATTTTTGTGTGAACAAAAATACAAAAGGGGCATGGGGATATTCCCCGTCAAGCCGGTATATTCAGAACGAAGTGGCTAGAATATACGACGCTTGCCAAACCACTTTATTACTTGATAAAATTTAGGTTATGATTTAAGCTAAATTTGTATTAAGTAATAATTTTCGAAGAAAGCGTGGTGGGATTGATGAGCGAACAAAACACATTTGTGGCTAGCGACGAAACTGTTGGGCGAAACTG
>NZ_PPRT01000003.1 GCF_002902725.1 Staphylococcus caprae | reverse complement strand
CTTTCTCTTGGTTCGTATTCTGATAATTGTTGCTCGAATTCTCTCCGTTCATTTGCGACCGCAAACTCATTTTCTAATGCCCCCTTATCGAATTGTTCACCTAAATTTTTACCTCTCACTTTTTTATTTTCTTTCAAGTGTCTGTAAGTGATTGTTTTGTTTGTGACACGATCGATTGTGATGTCTAATTGGTTCAACTCTCTCTCAAGCTCCTCAAAATTTGTCGCTTGTGATTGTTCAATCGCGTCTCTAATTTCGTCTTTCCAAGAGCTTTTACCTTTTTCAATTAAGCCTTTTTCGGCTTGAGTATATCGCATTGTTGCGTTGCGTTCAGTTACAGACAATCCATGTTCTCTACATACTTCATCATTTTTTTGTTTTACGAACTCTCTTTGTTTTTTATTGCTTTGATATTTTTTCCCAGTTTCTAAATCAATTGAATTAATCACAATATGATTGTGTACATGATTTGTATCTGCGTGCGTATAGACGGCTACTTGATGATTAGG
>NZ_PPRT01000029.1 GCF_002902725.1 Staphylococcus caprae | reverse complement strand
ACACCTGTTCCCATGCCGAACACAGAAGTTAAGCTCCTTAGCGCCGATGGTAGTCGGGCTTACGTCCCGCTAGAGTAGGACGTTGCCAGGCAATCACATTAATCCGCAGTAGCTCAGTGGTAGAGCTATCGGCTGTTAACCGATCGGTCGTAGGTTCGAATCCTACCTGCGGAGCCATGGCTCCTTGGTCAAGCGGTTAAGACACCGCCCTTTCACGGCGGTAACACGGGTTCGAGTCCCGTAGGAGTCACCATGTTGGAGAATTAGCTCAGCTGGGAGAGCATCTGCCTTACAAGCAGAGGGTCGGCGGTTCGAACCCGTCATTCTCCACCATTTAATTGAATAAATAAGTCGGAGGGGTAGCGAAGTGGCTAAACGCGGCGGACTGTAAATCCGCTCCTTCGGGTTCGGCAGTTCGAATCTGCCCCCCTCCACCATTATTAATGGGCTATAGCCAAGCGGTAAGGCAACGGACTTTGACTCCGTCACGCGCTGGTTCGAATCCAGCTAGCCCAGCCATTAGAGCCATTAGCTCAGTTGGTAGAGCATCTGACTTTTAATCAGAGGGTCAGAGGTTCGAATCCTCTATGGCTCACTCTTTAAAGCACCTTCATTATTGGAGGTGCTTTTTTTATTGTTAAATTTACAACTTCAAGTCGTTAAACCTTGAAAATTGCAAGCGTATACATTAATCTGAATCTATGTCAATGAAAGGAGAATATATCATGAATCAACGTATTGAAATAATTGGAGCACCTTCCACATTTGGTCAGAAAAAATTAGGTGTCAATTTAGGACCAGATGCAATTCGTTATGCTGGATTATTAGCGCGTCTTAAAAGAATGGGACATGATGTTATAGATAAAGGAAATATTGAAGTTCCAAATCTAGATGTTGAAAAGTTTCATTCTAATCAGGAAGGTTTAAGAAATTACAACGAAATCATAACTGTTTCTGAAAATCTTAGCAAAGCTGTATCTGAAACAGTTAAAAACGGAAACTTTCCACTAACATTAGGTGGAGATCATTCAATTGCTGTTGGTTCTATTTCAGGTATCAGTCAATACTACAATAATCTAGGTGTTATTTGGTATGACGCACATGGTGATTTAAATGTACCTGAAGAATCTCCTTCTGGTAATGTACATGGGATGCCTTTACGTATTTTAGCTGGTGATGGTCCAGAGGAATTAGTTCATTTAAATGGGTTCACTCCTAAAGTCAAACCTGAAAATATCGTATTAATTGGTATGAGAGATCTAGATAAAGGTGAGAGGGAATACATAAAAGATCAAAATATTAAAACATTCACTATGGCTGACATAGACCGTTTCGGAATACAAGAAGTCATTGAAAGATCTCTGGAATACTTGAAATCAAGAAATATTGATGGTTTGCATTTTTCTCTAGATGTTGATGCGCTAGATCCTACTGAAACACCAGGAACGGGTACTAGAGTATTAGGAGGATTGAGTTATAGAGAAAGTCACTTTGCCTTAGAATTATTAAGTGAATCAAAACTTGTGACGTCAATGGATTTAGTTGAGGTTAATCCGCTTATTGATCATTTAAATAGTACTGCTGAACAAGCGGTAGCATTATTAGGAACATTCTTTGGCGAAACATTATTATAGAAAGTAGATTAAAGCTTACATGATTTATAATTATGTAAGTTTTTTTCTATTTTAGTTATTGTTCATATGACACTATAAACAATGATTGGTATAATATTTAATATGGAAAAATATTACCCGGAGGAGATGTTATGGATTTTTCCAACTTTTTTCAAAATCTAAGTACATTAAAAATTATTACAAGTGTACTTGATTTACTGATCGTTTGGTACGTACTTTATCTTCTCATTACTGTATTTAAGGGAACTAAAGCGATTCAATTACTTAAAGGTATCGTAGTAATTGTTATCGGCCAACAAGTCAGTAAAATGCTTAATTTAACAGCAACCTCCAAATTGTTCGATATCGTTATTCAATGGGGAGTACTCGCATTAATAGTTATTTTCCAACCTGAAATTAGACGAGCATTGGAGCAATTAGGTAGAGGTAGCTTCTTAAAACGTTATACCAATACTTATAGTCGAGATGAAGAAAAATTAATTCAGGCTGTTTCTAAAGCCGTTCAATATATGGCCAAAAGGCGTATAGGTGCACTTATCGTTTTCGAAAAGGAAACAGGGCTTCAAGACTACATAGAAACTGGTATTCCTATGAATTCAGATATTTCTCAAGAATTATTGACTAATGTTTTTATTCCGAATACACCTTTACACGATGGTGCAATGATTATTCAAGGAACTAAAATTGCAGTCGCAGCAAGTTATTTACCTTTATCAGATAGTGTTAAAATTTCAAAAAGTTTGGGAACAAGACACAGAGCAGCAGTAGGGATTTCAGAAGTTTCTGATGCTTTTACAGTTGTTGTTTCAGAAGAAACAGGTGATGTATCGGTAACTTTTGATGGTAAATTACGTAGAGATATATCTAATGAAGTTTTTGAAGAATTACTTGCTGAACACTGGTTCGGTGCACACTTTCAAAAGAAAGGTGTGAATTAGTATGTTAGAAAGTAAGTGGGGATTAAGATTTGTAGCCTTAATTCTAGCCGTATTTTTCTTTTTATCAGTAAATAATGTATTTGGAAATGTATTTAATACTGATGATATATCCCAGAAATCTACTAAAACGATTCAAGATGTACCTGTAGATGTTATTTACAATAATAAAGATTTGCATGTTACAAAAGCACCTGATAGTGTAGATGTTAATTTATCGGGTCCTCAATCAAAGTTAATAAAAATTGAAAACCCTGAGGACCTCAAAGTTACAGTTGATTTATCAGATAAAAAAGCAGGAAGCTATCATAAAAAATATCAGGTTAAAGGTATAGGTAATGATGTTAGTTATAGTGTGAAACCTAAAACAGCAAACGTTAACTTAGAGAAAAAAGTAACGAAAGAAATGCATGTACAACCTGATGTTAGCCAAAGTGATATCGATGATAATTATAAAGTCAGTAAGCAAAAGATTTCTCCTGAAACTGTCAAAGTTACTGGAGGGGAACAACAACTTAAGAAAATTGCTTATTTAAAAGCTACTTTTAAAAATTCTAGTAAAATCACTAAAGATACAAATGATGTAGCAGAAGTTAATGCTTTTGATAAGGAATTGAATAAGCTTAATGTTTCAATTAATCCAAATGAGGTTAATTTAAAAGTCTCAGTCGCTCCTTTTAGTAAAAAGGTAAAAGTACATACTAAAACGACTGGGAAGTTAGATAATGATAAAGAATTAGACAATGTTAAATTGAATGATAAAGAAGTTCAAATTTATGGTAGTAGAGATGATTTACAAAGCATCAATGAAATAACTGCTGAAGTTGATTTGGATGGCATTTCAGACTCAACTGAGAAAACAGTGAAATTTGATTTACCTAAGAATGTTACGAAAGTAGATCCTAAAGAAACGAAAGCTTATATTAATGTTAAATAATTGATAGATACAAAAGGAGAGTTTAAGAATGGGAAAATATTTTGGTACTGATGGCGTTCGAGGAATTGCCAACCAAGAGCTTACTCCAGAGTTAGCATTTAAGTTGGGAAGATATGGTGGCTATGTTTTAGCACATAATAAAGGAGAGAAACATCCTAAAGTCCTTGTAGGTAGAGATACACGTGTTTCTGGTGAAATGCTTGAATCTGCTTTAATTGCGGGCCTTATCTCAATAGGAGCTGAAGTCATGCGTTTGGGTATTATTTCTACACCTGGTGTGGCTTATCTCACTAAAGAAATGGAAGCAGCTTTAGGTGTGATGATTTCTGCTTCTCATAATCCTGTAGCTGATAATGGTATTAAATTCTTTGGTTCAGATGGTTTCAAATTATCTGATGATCAAGAAAACGAAATTGAAACTCTACTTGACCAAGATAATCCTGAATTACCTCGTCCTGTAGGTGAAGATATAGTACATTATTCTGATTATTTTGAAGGTGCTCAAAAATATCTAAGTTACTTAAAATCAACAGTTGATGTTAACTTTGAAGGGCTAAAAATTGCATTAGACGGTGCTAATGGATCAACGTCATCACTTGCACCATTTTTATTTGGCGATTTAGAAGCTGATACAGAAACAATTGGCTGTAGTCCAGATGGATATAATATTAATGAGCAATGTGGTTCTACACATCCTGAGAAATTAGCTGAAAAGGTTCTAGAAACAGAAAGTGACTTTGGTTTAGCATTTGATGGCGATGGCGATAGAATCATTGCTGTTGATGAAAAGGGTCAAATCGTCGATGGGGATCAAATCATGTTCATCATTGGTCAAGAGATGCATAAAAATCATGAATTAAATAACGATATGATTGTTTCAACAGTTATGAGTAATCTTGGTTTTTATAAAGCCTTGGAAAATGAAGGTATTCAATCCAATAAAACAAAAGTTGGAGATCGCTATGTTGTAGAAGAAATGAGAAGAGGTAACTACAATCTTGGTGGTGAACAATCTGGTCATATTGTTTTAATGGATTATAATACAACTGGTGATGGTTTATTAACAGGTGTACAATTAGCTTCTGTTATTAAAATGAGTGGAAAATCACTAAGTGAATTAGCAGCTCAAATGAAGAAATATCCACAATCTCTCATTAATGTTAGAGTAACGGATAAATATCGCGTTGAAGAAAATATCCATGTTCAAGAAGTTATGACAAAAGTTGAAACAGCAATGAATGGTGAAGGAAGAATTTTAGTTCGTCCTTCCGGTACAGAACCATTAGTAAGAGTCATGGTGGAGGCAGCTACAGATGAAGATGCCCAACGTTATGCTCAAGAAATCGCTGATGTCGTTAAAGAAAAAATGGGTTTAGATGAATAAAAGTTACAGATAAACTTTAAATCAAACATTACAAAACACCTCCGAAAGGTATTTCGATACATCTTTCGGAGGTGTTTATTATGGATGAAGTAGAGTATAAATTGTATGTTTTTAAACTCACATTTTTATAAAGCTTCTAAGGCTTTAACAATTTCATCAGCAAGTTGATCATCAACTTTGGCGTAAGCTTTTAAGAATGCTTTAGCACCGTGTTCTTTAATATAAGTATTCTTCTCAACTGTCTCTTGATCAGCTTTATCATCATAAGCGAGAAGTAGTGCTGCTGTATTAACTAAGCCGTCGCGTTCTAATCCTTTTTCATATAGGTATGTTAAAGGTTTAATAATACGATCTTTAGGGCCAATTTTACGTATCGTTCCTCGACCTACACGTGTCACTTCATCTGATAAATTTGGATTTTTAAAACGTTCGATAATTTTTTCTACATACTGTGCTTGTTCACTTTCAGAGAAATCAAATTGGTCTGTGATATATTGACTTGTTTCACTTAAAACTTGACGCAATCCAGCATTAATTTGATCATCTTCAACAGCATCTAAAACCGTAGCTTTATCACCATAATATCCTGCATATGCTAAATATGCGTGTCCAGTATTAACAGTTAATAATTTTCTTTCAATGTAAGGTGTTAAGTCATCTACGTATTTGATGTGGTTTAATTCTTCTCCATACCATGCATCTTTTTCGATGACCCATTCGAAGAAAGGTTCTACCATAACATCTAATATATTGTCGTTCTTTTGTAATGGTACGATTCTGTCTACAGCTGAATTAGCGAAGTGAATGTTATCACTTAATGGGCCTGTAATGTCTAAAATCGCTTTTTTCAAAGTATCTGTCGCCATAATTGCATTTTCACAAGCTACAATGTTCACGTGATTGTTCTTTTCTTTTAAATAAGGTGCAAATGATTTAGCGATAATAGGTAAAATGTTGACGCCGACAGCTGTTGTAATTAAATCTGCTTCAAGAATCGCTTCTTTAAGTTCATCAGAAGGTTGGGCTGAATTAATTGCATCAACATTATTTACACGTGTCGTCGTTTTGGATTCATCAGCTAGGATAACATCGTATTGATGCTCTTTATCTAAAGCATTAATGATTTCCTCATTTACATCTGCGAAAGTCACTTTTACATTATTATCCGCTAAAATATATCCGATAAATCCCCGGCCGATATTTCCGGCTCCAAAATGGACTGCTTTCATTATGCGTCAGCCTCCTCGAAAACTTGTTTAATTTCTTCTGCTGATTTCGCGTTCACAATTCTATCGACATTTTCTTCTTCACTAAAAGTGATTGCAATTTTGGATAGTAAATCTAAATGTTCGCCATCTTTACCTGCAATTCCAACAACCACTTTAACTTCTTCGCCATTCCAATCTACGCCTTCAGGAATTTGTAATAAGCTTAATCCTGAACGAATTACGTTACCTTTTGCTTCTTCTGTACCATGAGGGATTGCTAAGCCATTACCCATAAACGTAGATACTACATCTTCACGGTCTTTCATAGCTTGAATATAGTTCTGTGTCACTGCACCGCTGTCTACAAGTGCTTGACCTGCTTTTTCAATTGCATCGTTTTGACTTGATGCAGATACATTTAAAAAGATATTTTCGTTACTAAATAATTCACTCATTTTTATACACTCCTATAATAATTGACTTTTAATATGATTTAATAAATTTCTTTTTAGTATAGTTTTAAATTCCTGTGGTTTTTGCATATATTCATCAATATCCTCTAAATGTGAACTTAGCTCCTCAGATAGGGTGCTAACAAATCGAGCTATTTTTTGATTATCAGGAATAAATATACTAATCATATAGTGAATTGAGCTTTCATCATTTTGATTGTGTTGAAATTGAATTGGCTTTTCCAAAATAGTAATGAGTATCATAGGTTTCTTAAACATATCATCTCTTAAATGTGGAATTGCCACTGGATACGGATTAAGTACCCAATTAGGATTCTGTTCATATTTCAATTGCAACAAATCAGCGAATGATTGATTCCGCTCAATAACATTTTCATTGAGTAAATAGTCTTCTAAATATTGTTTCCAATTATCTACTAATTTATAATCTATTTTCACTGAATCTAACACTTCTAAACCTAAACGCATGTCTTCAATAATAGTATCGGGATTAACGAAGGAATGTGTGTCAGTATCTTCAGAAGTATGCGTTTCATTCGATTTTGTACTTAAGAAGGAAGCAACATAAGCGACTTCATGCTCAGGTAATAATGGGTTTACAACGAGAAACGGTACGTCGATATCTAAATTAACAGTTGAAATAATTCCATCGTAAGCAGTTAAATCTAAAACATTTAAATCACTCACAGAAGCTTGAGTAATTCTTTCAATTTCATTAAAAGCTTGTTCTAAACGGGTTGATAACAAACGACTTGTGCCTATACCACTACTACATACTACCAAAATGTTTAAGAAGCGATTGCCTTGATTCTTAATCGAACCACCAAAGTGAAGTACAATAAAGGCGATTTCGCTTTCAGGGAAGATTAAGTCTGGCCAAACCATGTGCAAGGCTTTATGAATATTTTCAAAAAGTCGAGGATATTTAAATTTAATCATTTCAGTTAAAGGATTATACGTTTCGATGTTTGATCTTAAACGATTAATTGCAGGATTAATATGCAGACTCAATCCCTCAACTAAATTGTCTTCATCATCAAAATGTTGTCCTGAAATGTGTTCTACCGTTTTTACAAATTGAATAATCTTAGAATCATTACTTTCATCTTCTGAAGAGGCGTCTTTCGATATCTTTCGCTTTGCCCCACGCAAGTGAATCGTAATGAATGTGATTTCAGCTTGATTGAATGTGATATCATACATCTCTTCAAGTCGTTGAGCGATTTCGGTTGCAACTTTATGTTCAAGCGTATGTTTAACTGTTTCATAAATATCTTCATTAAGAGAAACATATTCGCCATTTTTCATGCGAGTGATACTTAAGACAATATGCACTGTTAGTGTTAAATAACTAGATTCAGTTAATGAATAGGGGAGTTCACCCAAATAATCCATGAGTATACGTTCGATCTTAAATATTCTGTCTAAATCTACTAAAGATTGTTGAGAATGATTTAATGACTGATATACGAAATGATTTTCAATCACTGAGTAGACGCTTGTACTATTCAAGTTATTTACCATGAGTTGGCTTAAGAACTCTCTTTTCTTTGATTCTGGACCGTTAAGATAAACACCTTCGCCACGCTTTCTAGATAGAGAAAGTTGATAAGAAGATAATTCAATTTCTAAATCATCTAATAATTTGGTTAACGTTTGAATAGAAACGCCTATTTCATGTGCCAAACTAAATTGTTTGATTGCGTGTTTGGACTGAATTAATGCATATAAGATGATAACTTTCTGCTCTTCAACTGATAAATCTAAAGTTTGTTGCTTTTTAACTTCTTCTTTTAAACCTTTAATATTAGCTTCTGTTCCTGCTAAGCGAATACCTTTTTTATTCGCACGTTCTAATTCAATAGAAAATGAATTGAGATATTTCTCGACATGTTTTAATTCTCTGTGAATTGTACGAGAGGACACCGCTAGTTGTTGAGCGATGTCGTATATAGTGACATACTGACCGTGATACTTGATTAATATATCAACAATATCTTTTTCACGTGTACTCAATAACATGGCGGTGTCCTCCATTTTCATATATTTAAATTAGTCTTCTTTTTTTAAATTATTTAAAAGTTCTTCATATCTAGGTGAATTTAAGAAATTATCTACTGAAATATGAATGGCATTAGGTACTTGTTTGATGGCACGGTCTGTCAATGTCTTTTGAGTAATAACAAGTTGTGCATCGTTAGGTAATTGGTTAATAGCTGTATTAGTAACATTTACATCTGTAATGCCAGCTTTCTTAAATTTATTACGTAACATACTTGCACCCATTGCACTTGAACCCATACCCGCATCGCATGCGAATATAACATGATTCACACCACTGTAGTCATGGGCATCTACATCCTCAGTATTATAGTTATCTAATAACTGTTCTGAGTCGTCTTCGCTTTCACTTGAGCTTGCTTGACTAGCTGTAGCGGCTGTTGCTCCTGTAGCACCAGCAGTTTGTTTAGATGTTTCAGTGCTTTCTTTGTCTGAAGCGGTTAATTTAGAAGACACATTCGATTTTTTACCTTTAGTAGCTTCCATTTGAGCAGTTGCAGCTTCTAAATCTTGTTTAGGTTCTTTCGTAAATTTCATGATTAATGCTGCGACTACAAATGATACGAGCGTTGCAAGAAATACACCAAGTAACATGTGTAAGAATTCGCCTTTAGGTGCGTTTAAACAATACACAATAAATGATCCTGGTGATGCTGGACTTCTAAAACCGAATCCAGTAGCTTGGTATGTTGCAACACCAGTCATACCACCTAAGATAACAGCTAAGAATAGTAAAGGACGCATTAATACATATGGGAAGTAAATTTCATGAATCCCACCTAAGAAGTGGATAATACCTGCACCATATGACGTTGCTTTTGCAGTTCCTTTTCCGAAAATCATATACGCTAATAAAATACCTAAACCTGGTCCAGGGTTTGATTCAATCGTGAATAAAATAGATTGACCTGCGTGCGCTGCTTGGTCAGAACCAAGTGGTGTAAATACACCGTGGTTAATAGCGTTATTTAAGAATAATATTTTAGCGGGTTCAACAATAATACTTACGATTGGTAGCATATGAAGGTGAACTAAGAATTCAACTGCAACTGATAGAATATGCATGATGAATTTCATAATTGGCGCTAAAATTTCAAAGCCAAGTATTGTCATGATGAAACCTAAAATACCAGCTGAGAAGTTATTAAACAACATTTCAAAACCTTGTGGCGTTCTAGGTTGAACAAATTGGTCGACTTTTTTCATTAACCAACCTACGAGAGGTCCCATAATCATAGCACCAAGTAACATTGGCGTATCTGGTAATGCTACTATGACCCCCATCGTCGCTGTAGCTGCAATAATACCACCACGTAAACCGTGGATTAAACGTCCACCACTAAATGCAATAAGTAGTGGAATTAAATACGTAATCATTGGCCCTGCTAATTGAGCTAAGTCTTTATTAGGGAACCAACCATTTTTTATAAAGATTGCGGCGATAAAGCCCCATGCAATAAATGCACCAATATTTGGCATAATCATACTACTTAAGAATGATCCAAATGCTTGAACTTTTCGACCTAATCCTTTTTTCTCTTGAGTTTGTGACATCTCTACACCTCTTTTTAATTAGTATGTGTCTAAATTTAGTTTAAAGCCTTGGGTTACATTCACTCAATATAAACAAAATTTAAGTTTGTCATGTCATTTGTGACATATTAAATCTAACTATTGAAGATATTTAAAAGATGAATTAGTTTTTGTTTTAATTTCATTTCAATGGTTAAAAGAATAACTTTTTTTAAATTGTTTCGAGAAACATTGTGAAATCATTTGCAAAATAAAACAACGACAGTGTACAATAATGATTAATGGAAAGGAGGAAAGAAAGGTAATAAATAATTATAGCGCCTGTGCAAAATGACTAAGTGATCATCGACGATTAAAAGTTAATTAGGAGAACTTTTATAGAGGATGATTTAGCTTTTGTAGACGAGGAGGATAGTGATCGAATAGATCGGCGGATGCTATCCCGGATGTGGCTCATTCGTTAGCTTATTAAGTAAAACACCAGGGTAACTTGGTGGACAAAGTTAATAAGATCGCCAAATATAATAAATACTTAGGGGAGCGTAGAGTAGCGTGTTTAAATTTGAATATCACACGCTTATTTCTTGATGTATTCAACATGACATCGTATATGATAGAAGATTATCAATCTAAATTAAGATAATGAATCATATTGCTCACGTTATCCCTCATTTTGGAGGAAATAAATTATGTGTGGAATTGTTGGTTACATTGGTTACGATAATGCCAAGGAATTACTATTAAAAGGTTTAGAAAAATTAGAATATCGTGGTTACGATTCAGCTGGTATTGCTGTAGTCAATGATCAAGGTACGAAAGTATTTAAAGAAAAAGGTAGAATTGCTGAATTACGTAAAGTTGCAAATAGTAGCGAAGAAGACGGAACAGTAGGTATTGGTCACACACGTTGGGCAACACATGGCGTACCTAACTATGAGAATTCTCACCCTCATCAATCTACTTCAGGTCGATTCACACTCGTACATAATGGTGTAATCGAAAATTATGAAGAGTTAAAAGCTGAATACTTATCAGATGTAACATTTTTATCTGAAACAGACACGGAAGTCATCGTTCAACTTATCGAGCGCTTTTCAAATGAAGGACTTTCAACAGAAGAAGCATTTACTAAAGTAGTGAAATTATTACATGGTTCATACGCTTTAGGCTTATTAGATGAAGAAGATAAAGACACTATTTATGTAGCTAAGAATAAATCACCATTGTTAATTGGTGTCGGTGAAGGTTTCAACGTTATTGCTTCAGATGCTTTAGCGATGTTACAAGCAACAAATCAATATAAAGAAATTCATGACCATGAAATTGTTATTGTTAAACGTGATGATGTCATCATTAAAGATATTAATGGTCAAGTACAAGATCGTGAATCTTACACTGCTGAAATCGATGCTTCAGATGCTGAAAAGGGTGTATACGATCACTACATGTTAAAAGAAATTCATGAGCAACCTGCAGTAATGCGTCGAATCATTCAAGAATATCAAGATGAAGAAGGTAACTTGAAAATTGATCAAGACATCATTAAAGATGTTGCCGATGCTGACAGAATCTATATTATTGCAGCAGGTACAAGCTATCATGCTGGTTTGGTTGGTAAAGAATTCCTAGAAAAGTGGGCTGGCGTGCCAACTGAAGTACATGTAGCATCAGAATTTGTGTACAATATGCCTTTATTATCTGAAAAGCCTTTATTCATCTATATTTCACAATCAGGTGAAACAGCAGATAGTCGTGCCGTATTAGTTGAAACTAAAAAATTAGGTCATAAATCATTAACAATTACAAATGTTGCTGGCTCAACATTATCTCGTGAAGCGGACCATACATTATTACTACATGCAGGTCCTGAAATTGCGGTTGCATCAACAAAGGCTTATACAGCACAAATTGCAGTTTTATCAATTCTTTCACAAATCGTTGCTAAAAATCACGGACGTGAAGCGGATATTGACTTATTAAGAGAATTAGCTAAAGTCACAACTGCTATCGAAACAGTTGTTGATGATGCACCTATTATGGAAGAAATTGCTACTGATTTCTTAGAAACAACACGCAATGCGTTCTTTATCGGACGTACAATTGACTATAATGTAAGTCAAGAGGGTGCGCTTAAACTTAAAGAGATTTCATACATTCAAGCTGAAGGCTTTGCCGGTGGTGAATTGAAGCACGGTACAATCGCACTTATTGAAGAGGGTACACCAGTCATCGGATTGGCCACTCAAGAGAACGTTAACTTATCTATTCGAGGAAATATTAAAGAGGTAGTCACACGTGGTGCACATCCATGTATTATTTCTATGGAAGGCTTAGATAAAGATGGAGATACGTATGTTATCCCTCACGTTCATGAATTATTGACACCATTAGTTTCTGTAGTAACAATGCAATTAATCTCTTATTATGCGGCGTTACACAGAGATTTAGACGTAGACAAACCACGTAACCTAGCTAAATCAGTTACAGTTGAGTAAGCGTAGCTATCGCTATAGTAAATGCCGACAAAGAGTATTCTTTGTCGGTATTTTTTGTTTGAGTCTTATAATAGAACTTTTGAAAATATAAAAAATCATCTTACAATATTTCTATCTTAAAGTGATGAAGAACAATTTTTACTCCTGTGGTTGAAATAAATAGGTATTTTCTAAAAACTAAGTCGTTGCACTTTATCTTAAACAGTGCCACAATTTATTCAAGTAGAAATTGTAACGAGTGGAGGAACATATGAAAAACGTTAAAGCAATATTCTTAGACATGGATGGAACAATCCTACATGAAAACAACAAAGCATCTAACTATACTAAAGAGGTCATCGACGAATTACGAGATAAAGGGTATAAAGTCTTTTTAGCGACTGGACGTTCGTATTCAGAAATTCATCAATTAGTACCTGAGGGATTTAAAGTTGATGGAATTATTAGTTCTAATGGTACGACAGGTGAAATTGACAATCGTAATTTATTTAAACATAGCATGTCTTTAGAACAAGTTAAAAATATAGTTGAATTAGCTGAGCAACAAAATATTTATTATGAAGTATTTCCTTTTGGGGCACAGCGTATTGTTCTTAAGAGGGATGAACAGTGGATGCGTGAAATGATTTCTAGTGAGACACCACCGAATCATGTAAGTCAAAGTGAGTGGTCATCTAGACGAGATGCCATGAGAGATAAGATAGATTGGCGCGACAAATTGCCTAATTTAGATTATTCTAAGATTTACTTATTCAATCCTAATTTAGATAAAATAACTATATTTAGAGACGAATTGATTCAAAATAAAGTGAAACTAAGTATTAGTGTATCTAATTCATCTCGTTATAATGCAGAAACAATGGCTTATAATACAGATAAAGGCACTGGCATTAAAGAAATGATAGAGCACTTTGGGATTAAACAAGAAGAAACGCTAGTCATCGGCGATAGTGATAATGATCGAGCTATGTTTGAATTCGGTCATTATACAGTGGCTATGAAAAATGCAAGACAAGAAATTAAAGACATCACAGATGATGTCACTGCAGAAACAAACGAGGAAGATGGCGCAGCCAAATATTTAAAAACGCATTTATTAGATAAATAATTGAAACTTATATTATTTCAAGATATATGAAAAGCTCGCAGGTAACCATAATTGGCGTTACTTGCGAGCTTTTTCATATTGATTTAATTATTTATTATCGAAAGTATCTTTTGCTTTATCACTGATGTTATCTTTAACGTCATTCGCTTTATGAGATGCATTATCTTTTAAATCATGACCTTGATCAGAAATGCTATCTTTTTTTATCGTTGATTTGACTTTCAGCTTTATCTTTGAAGTTATCATCAGTTGATTGATGATTATTAACTTTATCTTGTGCTTTTTCTTTCGCATCAGATGTTTGATGATTAACATCATCTTTAGTATTCGCTAAAGTATTTTTATTTTTCTTCTTATCTTTACGTGCTTTTTTATCAGGTTTATCAATCTTTTCACCACGAGTGATGAAGTAGTATACAATACCCATGATGATAACGATGTAAATAAAGATTCTGATAAGGATGATAAGAATGAATACGATATATGCTAAAACTTGGGCAACAGATTGTGACATATTACCTGTTAATAAACTAAATATAGTAATAAGTGGTTGACCTGCAAGAAGCACAATTAGATTTAGTAATAATACACCAATAAAGAATTTAAACCATGTTTTATGACCATTTTTAATGCCTTTAAATCCTTCTTTGACATTGCTGAATGGACGACGCGTTGGATCTTCAGCAAATGCAACTGTGTAATTAATCATGAAAATAAGGAAGAACCAGTAAAATATTGATGTAATGAATCCCATTACTAAAATAAATACAATTTGAGAAATAAGTAAAATAGTCATTCCATTATCTGCAGTAGCTACGGATTGTTGAATCATTCCAAATAATGGTATTAATGTGAAATTGTATAATAAATTTAATAAGTATGCGATTGCTAATAAAATAAGGATTGTAATCACTGAGATCAATGCAAGTAATAAAGATTTTAAATAATACCTTTTATTAGTGAATGCAAAGAATAAATCGCTAAATTTTACTTTTTCATTTTTCATAGCTTTTTGGATAACATTCAATGCACCAGCGATTAATTGATATCCAATAAAGATGAATAGTATAGCTAAAATCAGATAAATAAGTAATAGTGGTAATAACAATGAAGTGGTCGGTTGACCAAATTGTTGTAGCATTTGCATTTGTTGATTAATTTTAGTAGTCAATACAGATGCATATCTAGCAACAAAGAAACAAACTGCAAAACTTAATAAAGCAAATAATAAAGCTTTGAGTATTTGCGGTTTAGCATTTTTAAATGCTGATTTATAATATCTAAACAAATTATAAGCACTCCTTTACCGTAATATAAATACAATATCAAAAATCCTAATTTTTTTAAATTAATATCTAACATAATTAGGTATTGAGTGTTAAAATATGCTAATGAATTTATATTGAAAGGAGATATCATCATGAAATTTGCAGTTATTACTGATATCCATGGTAATTATGATGCATTAGAAAAGGTATTGGATGATATTGATAGTAGGGAAGATATCGATAAAATTTACAATCTTGGCGACAATATAGGTATTGGACATGAGACAAATAAAGTTTTAGATACTGTTTTTGATCGTGATGATATGGAAATGATTGCAGGAAACCACGATGAGGCAATTATGACACTTGTGAATGGTACAGAATATCCAGAAGACCTTAAAGGTAAATTTTATGAACATCACCAATGGATAGAAAGCCATCTCGACGAATCTTATTATGAGGAACTTAATCATTTACCACGTTATATAGAAACAACAATTAAAGGT
The DNA here is from genome assembly GCF_002902725.1 of Staphylococcus caprae. Taxonomy (GTDB): domain Bacteria; phylum Bacillota; class Bacilli; order Staphylococcales; family Staphylococcaceae; genus Staphylococcus; species Staphylococcus caprae. The sequence continues at coordinate 21,546 of NZ_PPRT01000029.1, read as the reverse complement.
AAAAAGGTTTTATTTATTCATTATGAAATTCCTAACGATAAATTAGACGTGGGTATTGAGGGACAACCGTTTGCTCCGATAGCAGGAGATGATGAACAAGAAATCGCTAAACTTTTTGAAGATAAAGAAGCTGATTTAATCTTATTTGGACACAATCATAGATTACACATGTTTGATGATAAATCTACCATTTATTTTAATCCTGGTGCAGTAGGTTTAAACAATGGAGCACACACAGTTTATGGTATTGTCACTATAAATGAACAAGGAATCTCAATCGAACGCGTTAAATTAGCGTATGACGATGAAGAATTTATAGAAGGCTTCGCTGAGAAGCAAGTTCCTGCTCGTGATTTTATATTTGAAAATTTTATGTAAATAATACACATTACGAATAACAAAAGGGCCTGTCTAGAGTGAATTTAAGGTTAATTCATTTTAGGCAGGCCCTTTTTAATGTATACAATTTTAAACTCGAACCATTTTTAATGACTATGGGCGTGTTGATGTGTATGAGAATGTTCATGAACGCCAGAGCATAATGTTGATTCGTCATGTTTATGTTTTGGTGTTTCTAATTGTATCGTCATATGTTGAACATTTTGATGTAATAAATCATGTTCGATTGTTTCCAAGAGTGATTCACATTCTTCAACTGTTAAGTGCTCAGGTACAACTGCATGACAACTTAATGCATTCATGTCGTTAGAAATTGTCCACACATGATAATCATGAACATTTTGGATACGCTTATCTTTAGTAATCGTTCTTATAACGGCCTCTAAATCAACATCGCTTGGTGTCCCTTCCATTAAAATATTGAGCGAAGATTTTGCTATGCCATAAGCACTTTTCAAGATAATAAGTGACACTAAAATACTAGCGATAGGATCGGCAACTGTGAAGTTGAATCCCCAAATTAATAATGCTGCTACGATGGCGCCAATAGATCCGAATAAATCGCCTAAAACATGTAAGAAAGCGCCACGCATATTTAGATTATGGGAAGTGTCGCCGCCTCTAAACATGAGTACTGCAACGATGACATTCACGATGAGACCCACCATACTAATGATAAACATTTCTTGTGATTGTACCTCTGGTGGTGCAAAGAATCTACGTATCGCTTCAATAATAATCATGATGCTAATGATAAATAGCGTTACACCATTGAATAGAGCAGCTAATACTTCAAAACGTTTATATCCATATGTTTTAGTTTGTGTGGCATTCTTTTCAGCATAAATAAAGGCTACAAGTGCGACACCGAGTGAAATCGTATCACTTAACATGTGAAATCCATCTGAGAGTAATGCCAAACTATTAGCGACAAACCCACCGATAATTTCAACTATCATAAATAAACCGATAATAATAAATGAAATAAGAAGTACCTTTTTATTATTTGTGTGTACGTGACCGTGTGCATGATTGTGACCGTGATGTTGATGATTATGAGTTGTCATTTAATTTCCACCTTCATTAGGGTGACTTGCATGATGAATGGCTTGTTTAAGTAAAGTAGAGACATGCATGTCATCTAAAGCGTAAATCATAGATTGACCTTGGCGTTTAGATTTTACTAGATGAATACTTTTTAATAACTTAAGCTGATGAGATACGTTGGATTGAGACATGTTCAAAGTGTGAGAAATATGTCCAACACTCGCTTCACCATATTCAAGTAATTCCATAATTCGCAACCGATTTAAATCGCTCAGAGCTTTAAATATTTCTGTGACTCTCGTTAAAGTCTCAATATGAGAATCTACGTCATGTTCAAATTCATTCATCATGCTACACCTCTTTATATGAATATTTGTTCATATATTAATATAATCCACTGGCCACCTTATGTCAATGTGAATTGAATGAGGTTTATCTATGGAAAATAGTGGTAAATATCTTATACGATTTTTATAAGGAGGACGTTGATAATGAGTATTTTATTAATAGGTGCAAACGGTGGCGTAGGTTCAAAATTAGTGCAACAACTCAAAAATGATCATGTAGAATTTACTGCAGGTGTACGTAAAGAAGAACAAGTAAAAGATTTAGAAAATGAAGGCGTAAAAGCCACACTCGTTGATGTAGAGAAAGATAATATTGATGACTTAACTCAAACATTTAAAGAGTTCGATAAAGTGATATTTTCAGTAGGCTCTGGTGGTAGTACAGGTGCGGATAAAACAATTATCGTTGATTTAGATGGCGCAGTTAAAACAATGGAAGCAAGTAAAAAAGCAGGTATCAAACACTATGTGATGGTTTCAACATACGATTCTAGAAGAGAAGCATTTGATCCAAGCGGAGACTTAAAACCATATACGATTGCTAAACATTATTCAGACGATTATTTAAGAAATTCTGGTTTAAATTTTACAATTGTTCACCCTGGATTACTCACAGATGAAGCGGGTTCAGGAAAAATTGAAGCAGAACTATACTTTGATGATAAAGGTTCAATCCCACGAGAAGATGTTGCCTCAGTACTTAAAGAAGTTGTAACGTCTGATAAATATGCTAATCAAGAGTTTCAAATTGTAAGTGGTGAAAAAGATATTAAAGACGCACTTCAAAAATACGAATAAAATTTGTAAATGTAGTGAATTAATCTTTCTTCAAAGAAGTCGAGTTGTTCAAAAATAACTCGGCTTCTTGCTTTATTTTACATAGATAAAGAGTAAAAGTGATGCTATTCAATTTTTAGTGCCATTGATATAATAATGAGTAACTTCATTTCAACTTTATAGAATATTGTTGAATTTAAATTTAATTAATGACGATTTGTTCTATTTGATTTTAAATAATTATCTTTATTTAAAAAATTCGATACTTCGCTAGAATTTGAAATATGGTACAATCATTAATAGTGATAATGAGGAAGAAATAAAAGTACATAGATACAGGGGTCTATACATATTCAATCATTTAAATCTTTATTTTTTAAATGATTCATATTACGAAGTAAAAGATATTAAAGTATCTGATGGGATGTAAGGATACTAGAGTTAACTTGAAAAACGATAGATTAAGTTAACATGTGAGATAATGGAGGTGTAATTATGCCGTTATTTTTAAAGCCAATTTTTCATGAAAAAGTTTGGGGAGGTAGCAAACTTGAACAATTTGGATACAACCTTCCCAATGCCCATATAGGTGAGTGTTGGGGAATTTCAGCACATCCAAATGGTAAAAGCGAGATTATCAACGGACCATATGCTGGGCAAACGTTAGATCAAGTTTGGAATGATCATAGAGAACTATTTGGCGAATTTCCAAGTAAAGACTTTCCTTTAATGGCCAAAATTGTAGATGCTGAAGCACCTCTATCAATACATGTCCATCCTGATGATTCATATGCATATGAAAATGAAGAAGGACAATACGGTAAGTCTGAATGTTGGTATATTATTGATGCAGAGGAAAATTCCGAAATTACAATTGGAACTCATGCTACATCGCGTGAAGCGTTTGAAAAGCAATTAAATGAAGGCACATTTGAAGAAAACTTGAGAAAAATTAAAGTTAACCCAGGTGACTTTTACTTTATTCCAGCAGGTACAATTCATTCTATTGGAGCTGGAATTATGGCATACGAAACGATGCAATCATCAGATATTTCTTATAGAGTCTATGATTATGATCGAAAAGTAGAAAATGGGGAGCCAAGATCTTTAAATATAGCTAAAGCGTTAGATGTGATGGACTATTCTAGTGAGTTACCAACCATTGTTCCTCAAAACGAAGTGATAGAAAGCCATAATTGTACTCATATTGTATCGAATGATTTCTTCACCATAGTAAAATGGGAAATTTCTGGCACTTTAAATTATATGAAGCCACGTGAATTCTGTCTGATTTCTGTACTAGAAGGCGACGGCAAAATTATCATTGATGGTGAAATTTTTGAAATCCATAAAGGAACTAATTTTGTCTTGACTTCAGAAGATTTAGATAGTGTCTTTGAAGGTGATTTCACATTAATTATCAGCTATATATAACATTTGGTTAGAAGATATATTGCGGTAGAGATTAATGATATAAGGAGCGTTAACGTTGAAACAATTTTTATATATTTCTCTCGTTTGTGGAATTATTGCGGGAGCAGGGATATTCTTACATATGCCACATTATCCATCGCTGATCATACCTAGATGTGTGGCCATATTAGGTATAATAAGTGCTTTAATTACTATTAAAGATAAAGAAATTAATATCATGCTTAAATTAGGAGGAGTAATGATTAATTTACTTCCTCTTTTAGGTAGCCTTATCACTCCTCGTTAAATAATGATTTATAGGTGCAAGTGTCTTCAATAGATACTTGCACTTTTTTACTGAAAATAATTAAAAAAATCAAATAGTTAGTGAATAATGAATATGTATGATAAAAATTATGATAAAATGAATTTAAAATTTGTGAGGAATAGCTCGAATTACGCAAATATATTTATATTATAGGAGAGGTAAGGAGTATCATAATGACTGAGGAAATCAATTATTTTTGGCTAAACTGTGGTTATAATAGATGGAATCACAATGAACCTCTAGTAGGACAAACTACTTTATTTGAATCAGGAGCCCATTTCAATCCTTCTCAAGGCTTTCGTGCCTTTAAAAAAGCTAAGGCTGGAGACAAAGTCATCTTTTATCAAGTGCAAACAGACTCTGGCTTATTAGGAATAGGCGAAATTATTAGTGTTCAATCGGGAGCTCAAAATAAAATTAGAGTGGAATTTAAGTTCACCGAAGAATTAAAATCATTAACTACGGATTATTTAAAACGTAGTGAAGCTTTAGATTTTCGTATGAATAATATGAAAGAAACATTATTCAATCAGATTAAGGCATCAGAATTTGATTTAATTGTAAGTTTAGGTAAAGGTGAAACTAAAATTCCTAGGTACTTTTTATTATCAGAAACTGAGGATTTCGAACCTGGCAAAAATTATACAATTTATACACATACTTACAATGGAATTAAAAGAAATGGCTATCATTTCTACACACAACTAGAAGTTGGAGATAACGTCATTATTTATAATAAGAAGAAAGAACAATCAGTTGTAGGCTTAGGAGAAGTATCACGTCATATACATGAAAAGCCACCAATTCCAGGTAGAACCAATAGTACAGCTATAGAAATATTATATAACGAAGATATTACACCTATTTCACTTGGACACTTAAATAAGCATCCTAAGTTAAAAAACTTATATTTCTTACAGGAAAATGCCAAACAAGCTATTGCAAGTATGTCGCAAGCACAATATGATGCAATATTAGACATGAGTGCGAATAATGGAATTAAAAATCCATTTGAAACCGTTCAAAAATCTGAGATAACTGAGCATCAGAATGATGACGCACTTAAGCCTTTTATTTTATTAGTTGTTGAGAAAAAAGAAGAAGGTTTAAAAGCAGCGAACGACTTATTACAAAAGACGAATGCGAATCCAGTAATTACAAGTGGTCATCCTGATTTTACAGAGGATATGCTATATGGTAAATATTTACCAAACGAGACGGGTGCCTTGTATTATCGAGAAGGATTTATTACTCAACTTATGCCAAATAAAGATAAAAATTATCTTGTGATTGATAATTTCAATCGTATAGATCCTGATATTTTCCAAACATATATTAATGTACTTGAAGGTTATGAAGTCACTTTACCAAGATATAATAAGGATGGAAGTATGATTAAGTGGTCTAAGAATAAAGATTCGTTCTATCATTTTAATCCCAATTGGCACATTATAGGTGTGACTTACGAGTCTATTGATGAGATTAAGGAAAAATATTCACAACAATTCCTTAAATACACACGTATCGTCCGCGTAAAAAATGATTAGGGAGCGGGACAGAATATAATTTAGTGAAATTATTTTCGTTGTCCCTCACCCAACTTTCATTGTTTGTAGAATTTCTTAAAAAGAAATTCTCTGTGTTGGGGCCCCGCCGGCAAGGATGGCTAGGATTGAGAGAAGCTTAATATAAGCGCACTTTCAATTCAGACATCTACTGCTAATACGTTGAATTAAACTGTAATATTAAATTTTGTGCCACTCTCTCATGTAATAGACAAAGTCTATTGTAAACCTAGAAAACAAGAATTTTAATTCGTATATAGCAGTACTGGTTTCTTTGAAAGCTAGTACTTCATATTTAAACCTAGAACTTCAAATCAATATCTATATTTACTCCCTTTAAAATTGTCATTAACAGTGATGATAATTTTAAAGGGAGTTTTTCTATTGAGACAAGGGTGTTTAATTTTATTTTAAAAAAGGAAATATATTTATATATAGATGACAATAAGGAGGGTATTTAATTATGCCTATTATTTATTATGACGGTAATTGTGTATATTGTTATAATTACGCAATTTGGTTAATTCAAAACGGTCTTTCTCATAGATATGAATTTGCAACAATAAAAGGCAAATATGGAGAACACTTTTTCAAACAATACCCTGAAGCTGAAAATAGAAATAGTGTGATATTGCAAGAGGGCAATCATTTAGAGTACAAATCAAATGCAATTGCAACGCTCATCACTTCATTGCCTAATAACCATAAATGGCTCGGTATAGGTTTAAGAGTAGTGCCTAAACCATTACGTGATCTAGGTTATAACTTATTTGCGAATAATAGAGATAAAATGTGGAAAACACATTGGCATAAGCCAACAGAATATGAAAAATCTTTCTTTTTAGATGATAATGCAAAAATTAAGTTAACTTAATTGATAATAATAAGGTCTAATTGATAATATAGTATTATAAGGGAAAAAGCTGAGCTGTGATGTACAAGCTTTAGAATAAGGGCGTTTTAAAGAAAGAATAGTATTTCATTCCGTAGACTTCTGTCACAATCTAGATATTTATTTATAATTACTACAAATAAAAGTGTGATTTTGCTTTACAGATTATAATTATTATAATATAATAGTCGTTGTAATTAAGAAGGAAACAGTTAAGGAGTGTATTTAGATGAGTAATCAACAAGATGTAGTAAAAGAATTAAATCAACAAGTAGCAAACTGGACAGTAGCATATACGAAATTACACAATTTCCATTGGTACGTTAAAGGACCTAATTTCTTCTCATTACACACTAAATTTGAAGAACTTTATGATGAAGCAAGTCAATATGTAGATGATTTAGCAGAAAGAATTTTAGCAATTGGTGGTAATCCAATTGGAACGCTAACAGAAAGCTTAGATAAATCAATTGTAAAAGAAGCTGGAAAAAATTATGCAGCTGAACAAATGGTAGAAGAACTTTCTAAAGATTTCACTAATATTTCTAAACAATTAGAAAATGCAATTGAAGTCGCAGGTAATGCAGGTGACGATGTATCAGAAGATATGTTTATTGGCATGCAAACTTCAGTAGATAAACACAACTGGATGTTACAATCATATTTAGGTAAATAATTGAATAGTTAAAGCAAACACTTTGTTAAGTGTAAGTGATATAAATAAAGAGGGAACAAGTCTTCAAGTAGGCTTGCTCCCTCTTCTTATTTTGTATCTGATTATTCTGCGATTTCTAGAGCGATTTCCATCATTTGTGTAAATGAATTTTGTCTTTCTTCAGCACTTGTTGCTTCATCACGTAAAATGTGGTCACTTACTGTGAAAACGCCAAGCGCCTTTTTACCAGAGTGAATCGCGTTTAAGTATAAGCCTGCGGATTCCATTTCGATACCTAAGATACCCATTTTTTTCCATGCGTCATTAAATGTTGTATCAGCGTTGTAGAAAGTATCAGAAGATAACACGTTTCCTACATGAGAGATCGCACCAATTTCATCTGCTGCTTTTTTCGCCTTAGTGACTAAATCAAAGTCGGCAATAGGTGCAAAGTGTCCAGGAATATTAAATTGATCTACGTAATTTGAGTTTGTAGAAGCGGCTTGAGCAATGATGACATCATATAAGTTGACGTCCTCCTGAAGCGCACCACATGAGCCAACTCGAATAATTGTATCTACATCAAAGAAATTGTATAACTCATATGAATAAATTCCGATACTAGGAATACCCATTCCTGACCCCATTACAGAAACTTCTTTCCCTTTATATGTACCTGTATAACCGAACATATTTCGAACTTCATTGAATTGTTCCACATTCTCTAAAAAATGATCTGCAATATATTTAGCACGCAAGGGATCTCCTGGCATTAATACTGTTTTAGCAATTTTCACACCATTTGGTTGAATATGTGGTGTACCGTTTGTCATTTGTCATCTTCTCCTTATTTTAAAACGATTAATATGGTTAAAAACCTCTCTATTACAATAATAAGATAACATTTGTTTATCTTTTTTGCGAATTTTTGTACTATATAATTGTAGGCAAATATTATGTGATTATTAACTAAGTATTAATGTTATATTTAATATTTATAACTGAGGAATATATTGCATTTTATTTTGGAAAATGGAGGAATGGAAATGAATAAAGCAAAATATATAGACCACACATTATTAAAGCCAGATTCAACACGTGAGCAAATTGATACGATCATTGAAGAGGCCAAAACATATCAATTTAAGTCTGTATGTATAAACCCGAGCCATGTGGCATATGCTGCTCAAAAATTAAAAGAAACGGATGTACTTGTATGTACAGTCATCGGTTTCCCGTTAGGTGCTACTACGACAAATGCGAAAATTTTTGAAACAGAAGAAGCAATCAAGAATGGCGCTTCAGAAATTGATATGGTGATTAATATCGGCGCATTAAAAGATAAACGCTACGATGATGTACAAAAAGATATAGAAGGCGTTGTAGGCGCAGCTAATGGTAAAACAGTCAAAGTCATTATTGAAACTGTGTTATTAACAGATGAAGAAAAGGTTAAAGCTTGTGAATTAGCTGAAAAAGCTGGTGCTGATTTTGTTAAGACGTCTACAGGATTTGCAGGTGGGGGTGCCACACCTGAAGATGTTAAATTAATGAAGGATACAGTAGGTGATCGTTTAGAAGTTAAAGCCTCTGGAGGCGTTAGAAATCTTGAAGACTTTAACAAAATGATTGAAGCTGGAGCGACTAGAATTGGGGCGAGTGCAGGAGTACAAATCATTAAAGGACTTGAATCCGACTCAGATTATTAAACAATTCATTTAAGGGAATGATTTTTATGAGAATGGTCGATATTATCGAAAAGAAACGTGACGGACATACTTTAAGTAAAGAAGAAATTGAATTCTTTATTAAGGGTTATACAAAAGGTGACATACCAGATTATCAAGCTTCAAGTTTAGCTATGGCTATCTTCTTCCAAGATATGAACGAAGAAGAACGAGCGGCAATGACAATGGCGATGGTCAATTCAGGTGATCGAATCGATTTATCGCAAATTCATGGTACTAAAGTAGATAAACATTCTACGGGTGGTGTAGGAGATACAACAACGCTTGTACTTGCGCCTTTAGTTGCATCAGTAGGTGTACCTGTGGCCAAAATGAGTGGTCGTGGATTAGGTCATACAGGCGGAACAATTGATAAGTTAGAGTCAGTAAAAGGTTTTAATGTTGAAATCAGTGAAGAAGATTTTATTAAATTGGTCAATGACAATCAAGTAGCTGTCATAGGGCAATCTGGTAATTTAACACCTGCTGACAAAAAACTTTATGCATTACGTGATGTAACAGGGACAGTTAATTCAATACCACTCATTGCTTCATCTATTATGAGTAAGAAAATAGCCGCTGGGGCAGACGCTATTGTTTTAGATGTGAAGACAGGTAGCGGTGCTTTTATGAAAACATTAGAAGATGCAGAAGCATTAGCGCATGCAATGGTAAGTATAGGTAATAATGTAGGTAGAAATACTATGGCAATTATTTCAGATATGAGTCAACCATTGGGACGTGCAATTGGAAATGCATTAGAGTTGCAAGAAGCAATTGATACATTAAAAGGTCAAGGGCCTGATGATTTAACAGAACTCGTATTAACGTTAGGTTCTCAAATGGTTGTTTTAGCAGGTAAAGCAAGTACGCTAGATGAGGCGAGACAGCTTCTTGAAAGTGCAATCCACACAGGACAAGCATTAGAAAAGTTTAAAACATTTATTAGTAATCAAGGCGGCGATGCGTCTATCGTCGATCACCCTGAACAATTGCCACGTGCGCGCTATCAAATTCATTTTCAAGCACAGAAAGATGGCATGATTACTGAAATGATTGCGAATGAAATTGGCGTAGCTTCAATGATGCTTGGAGCAGGTCGTCAAACCAAAGAAGATGTCATCGACCTTGGCGTAGGTATTGTTCTGAATAAAAAGGTCGGCGATCGTGTTACTAAAGGTGATAGTATTCTTACTATTCATAGTAATAAAGAAAATGTTGACGAAATATTAGACAAATTACAAGAGAGTATTACAATTGAGGAAAAAGGTGAAGTTCCAACCTTAATTCATAAAATAATAACTGAGTAGGAGATGTAAAGAATGACTACAGCGTTTAATCGAATTCATCTTATCGTCATGGATTCAGTGGGTATTGGTGAAGGTCCAGATGCAGTTGCCTTCAATGATGAAGGTTCACATACGTTAAAGCATACACTAGAAGGATTTAACCAAGATCTTCCTAATCTTCAAAAATTAGGTTTAGGGAATATCGATACTTTACCAGTAATTTCAAAGGTTGATAAACCTGGCGCATTTTATACTAAATTGAGCGAAGCTTCAGTTGGTAAAGATACGATGACTGGACATTGGGAAATTATGGGTCTAAATATTATGCAACCATTTAAAGTTTATCCTGATGGCTTTCCAGATGAATTAGTTAAAGAAATTGAAGCAATGACGGGACGTAAAGTTGTAGCAAACCGTCCAGCTTCAGGCACACAAATTATTGATGAGTGGGGCAAGCATCAAATGGAGACAGGGGATTTAATCGTCTATACAAGTGCAGACCCTGTGTTACAGATAGCTGCCCATGAAGATATCATCCCATTAGAAGAATTGTATGATATTTGCGAAAAGGTCCGCGAGTTAACGAAAGACCCTAAATATTTAATTGGTCGTATTATCGCAAGACCATATGTGGGTGAACCAGGGAATTTCACTCGTACATCTAATCGCCATGATTATGCGTTAAAACCTTTTGGAAAAACAGTCATGAATTCATTGAAAGATAATCATTACGATGTCATTGCTATTGGTAAAATTAATGACATTTACGATGGTGAAGGCGTGACAGAGGCGATTCGTACTAAAAATAATATGGATGGCATGGATCAACTTATCGAAGTAGTTAAAAAGGACTTTACTGGTATCAGTTTCTTGAATTTAGTCGATTTCGATGCGCTATATGGTCATCGTCGTGATAAAGAAGGGTACGCACAAGCGATCAAAGATTTTGATAATCGTTTACCTGAATTAATTGATCATTTACAAGAGGATGATTTAGTGATTATTACAGCGGACCACGGAAATGATCCAATCGCTGATGGCACAGACCATACACGTGAATATATTCCAGTATTAATGTTTAGTCCAAAAATTAATGAATATCACGAACTATCACAAGACACGACATTCAGTTCAATTGGTGCTACAATTGCAGATAACTTCAACGTAGAACTACCAGAATACGGTAAAAGCTATTTAAAAGAAATGGGAGTTGAACATGAATGAAATTGTTAAGATTTCTATTAGGCTTAGGATTTGGAACAGCAGGCGTTCTTCACTTTACAAATGAACGTCAATTTAGAAATATTGTTCCAGATTACTTACCATTACAAAAGACAGCTGTACTTGTGACAGGTGTTTTCGAAATCTTCTTTGGTGTGATGTTAGTGCTTAAAAGACCAGCAAACTGGTTGAAAAAAGGTATTAATTTATTCTTATTAGCAGTATTTCCAGCAAATATTTACATGGCACGAAAAGAATTGCCATTAGGTGACAAAGAGGTCCCTAAATGGGCACTTTATTTAAGATTGCCATTACAATTTGTATTGATGGGTATTGTTAAAAAATTATAATTAAGCCATTCGGTAAACATACTAAGATGAGCTATGTGGAGATCTATGACGATAGATCTCTTCATAGCTATTTTTTATTTATTAAGGGAAGTTTGATTTAAGCGTACTATAAATCCAGTCATCTTCTGCCAATATGTTTGATATTTACAAATAAAAAGCCTCTAGATTAACCTTGTAATAAAAGTTAGTCTAGAGGTTTATTTAAGTTGATTGAATTAATTATTTTCCTTCGCCGTAAATATCATTCCATTGTTCACGTTTGTCTAAAAAGGCTTGAGCGATTTCTTTTGCACCTTCTAATGAATGACTTGCAGCCCAACCGCATTGTACCTCATTACATGCTGGAACTTCAGTCGCATTTAAGACATCGTTTAAAGTTTTTTCAACAATATTTAAAACATCTTCATAATCATCATGATTAATAAATGATACATAGAAGCCTGTTTGACATCCCATAGGACTTAAATCTACTACTTTGTCTGTATGATTTCTAATATTTTCAGCCATTAAATGTTCTAATGAATGTAAACCAGGCATTTCCATATGTTCTTTGTTAGGTTGTTTGAAACGAATATCATATTTATGAATGACATCCCCGTTTAAACCTTCCATCGTACCAGCCAAACGAATGAATGGGGCAACGACTTTAGTATGATCCAAATTAAAACTTTCAACGTTCATTTTAGGCATTACATAATCCTCCTTATTGCGAATACGCAACATATTGTTCAATTCAATAGTTAGATTGTAACAATCCTTTTCATGATTTACAATTTTGAAAAATATCGAGACAAAGTTGGAAATTGAATTGTAAGAAAATTGTGTAAATATAATTAAAAGTAATGACAACGCTAATTTAATCCGATAGAATAAGTAATAATTAAATTGAAGTCACAATGGCAAAGCTATAAATCTTCACAATAAGGTTTATCTAATATGTATATCGTTTAATTATATAAGAAATCTATCAATGCTTTTCATCTTAATCAATGTGAAGCAAAAATGATGAGATGGCAATGTTTCAAAGGGAGTTAGATACAATGAGTGCTAAACAAGAGATTTTAGATTTTATTGAAAATAAAAAATATGATTATGTCGAAATCAGTCATCGTATTCATGAACGCCCTGAATTAGGAAATGAAGAAATTTTTGCTTCAAGAACATTAATCGACATTTTAAGAGCTTATGAGTTTGAAATTGAAACAGATATCGCTGGTCATGCGACAGGTTTTATCGCTTCTTATGATTCCAATAAGCCGGGGCCTACAATCGGCTTTTTAGCAGAATATGATGCTTTACCGGGTCTCGGGCATGCATGTGGTCATAATATTATAGGTACTGCAAGTGTGTTAGGCGGCACAGCTTTAAAACAAGTCATCGATGATAAAGGTGGCAAAGTTGTGGTGTTAGGTTGTCCAGCTGAAGAGGGTGGCGAGAACGGTTCGGCGAAAGCCTCTTATGTGAAAGCAGGTATCATTGATGATATAGATGTTGCGCTTATGGTGCATCCTGGTAATGAAACATATCGTACAATCGATACGCTTGCAGTAGATGTATTGGATATTAAATTTTATGGACGCAGTGCCCATGCTTCTGAAAATGCAGAGGAAGCACTGAATGCTTTAGATGCTATGATTTCCTATTTTAATGGTGTGGCTCAACTCAGACAACATATTAAAAAGAGCCAACGCGTGCATGGTGTTATTTTAGATGGTGGTAAAGCTGCAAATATTATTCCTGACTTTACACATGCTCGTTTTTACACGAGAGCTACGACGCGTAAAGAATTAGATATTTTAACTGAAAAGGTTAATCAGATTGCACGAGGTGCAGCAATTCAAACGGGTTGCGATTATGAATTTGGCCCAATTCAAAATGGGGTGAATGAGTTTATTAAGTCACCAAAGCTCGATGATTTATTTGAAAAATATGCAATTGAAATGGGCGAAGATGTCATCGATGACGATTTTGGTTATGGTTCGACAGATACGGGTAATGTAAGTCACATCGTGCCTACGATTCATCCACACATTAAAATAGGTTCTGGAAATTTAGTAGGGCATACGCATCGCTTTAGAGAAGCGGCAGCAAGTGTACATGGGGATCAGGCATTGATAAGAGGGGCTAAAATCTTAGCTTTAATGGGCTTAGAATTAATTGAAAATGAGCAGTTGTTCAATGAAATAGTTGAAGAACATACTCATAAAAAGGGGCATGTTAAATGATGAATGAAAAAGTGAAAGGACCTATGTTAACACTGAGTGATCTATACAATGACGATGTAGTATATACATCCAGGCCTTCATATAATTCCAATCCGTGGTTAAAACCTGATGAACATCAATCAAACTTTTTAACGGGAAGAGAATTGCTTATCGCAAATCAATTCCCAGTTATTGTGCATGAGGCAAGTGTAACTGAGAAATTAGAACAATTATTTAAATTGGTTGGGAAACAAATACCTGAACTTATATATAAATTTAAGAATAAAGAAACGTATGAAGCATTAATTAAACAACTCGCACATGAAAAAGGGAAAAAGATTTATTTTCAATATATTCATGATGAAGATATCTTAGAGAAAGAGTTTTACGCATTAGACAAGGATATCTTTGTAGCTCTAAATAATAAATCTCGAATTCCTGAATGGACTAATTATAAATATGTACCTAAAAGAGATATTGTACCTATAGAAGAATTTGAAACGCGTATCCAATCATGGTCATATCCATTTGTAATTAAACCCGGTGATGATTTACCTACAGCCGGTGGGTATGGCGTGATGATTTGTTATAACGATGAAGATTTAGAAAAGGCGAAAACACGTATTAAAGAAGCTACTGAAGCCACAGAACAATTAATTATTGAACAGAAAATTGAAGCAGTAAATAACTATTGCGTTCAATATGCTTACTCGGATGAACTAGGATTACAATATTTAGGAACAGCACAACAACTGACTAATGATTATGGCTTTTATAACGGCAACGAAAATGTGACTGATGTTCCACAACATGTGATTGACGCTGGCAGAGAAATCATGGAAATAGGCGTGAGTAAAGGCTTCTTTGGTGTTGCTGGTTTTGATTTACTTGTAGATAAAAATGACGATGTTTTTGCGATTGATTTGAATTTTAGGCAAAATGGTTCGACAAGTATGCTATTACTCGCTAATGACTTAACTGATGGATATCACAAATTTTATAGTTATTTTTCAAAAGGAGATAACACACATTTCTTTAACACGATTCTTAAATACGTAGAAAAAGGTGTATTATATCCTTTATCTTATTATGATGGCGATTGGTATGGTAAAGATGAAGTGAATTCTCGTTTCGGATGTATATGGCATGGCGCGAATAGGTCAGATATTATAAAGCATGAAAAAGCGTTTATCAAAGAACTAGGTTTATAGAAAATAGTATGACGCTTGGTTTAAAATGATTACCTTTCAATTTATTATTTTCTTAATATTCAGATATTAAATTCTTGAAATGTTTATATTTTGCATAATTGACTAACAATTCTAAGTCATTTAAGATTTTGATTGTAAACGATACGAATAACTAATGAATTGAGGGTTAAGCATGTCATATAAACATGAAGCATTTTTCAAAGATATTTTAATCAACGAATATATTTATTTTGCTTCAAAAAATAAGAAATTAGTAAGATTAAATCAAAATAATCAATCCTATATTGCGATGTGGACGGACGAATCTGTAGCAGAGTCTTATTTATCTCAAAATTCTGTTGAGTTTGACAAGATTGTCCGTGCGGATATCGACCGTTTTGTCACATATGAAATGGATGATTTGTTTGATAACGGGGATGAAATTCTAGTAAATATTACTGAAGAAGAACAAGGTCATTTAGTGGATGTTGTCAAAATGACTGACGAGTTAATGTCAGAACTCGATGAAATTAGAATGAAAGAATTTGTAAAAGATGTAGCTAAATATGATGAAGTATATGGTTTAACTAATAAAGGCGAGAAAAACTTTATTATGATTAGTGATGATGACCATCATAAACCTCATATTATGCCGGTATGGAGCATTAAAAATCGTGCACGTAAAGTGCGAGACGAAGATTTTGAAGAATGCGAAATTATCGAAATTGAAGGTAAAGTATTTGGTGAATGGTTAGATAAGTTACGTGATGATGATAAAGCAGTAGCTGTAGATTTAAAACCTGGGGTTGTAGGTACTGTATTATCAGCACAGAAACTTTCTAATGAAATTACTTTTTAAAATATGATAAGTATAAAAAATAGGAGCAAGGTAGAAATCTAATTTTTAGTAAGATGATTTCTATACCTTGCTCTTTTTTATGAATATGAGTTAGAGGTAGATTGCACCTAATGCGCCTGAAAACGCGCCATGTTCAATATAATAAGGTTTAAATCCTCTTAAAACAGTGTAATCTTCAATGACTTCGCGTAATAAATGATTATTATTAAAAGATGAGCCGATGTAGACTACATTCTCAGTGTGATATTCACGAGCTAATGTAATAGCCATCGTTGTAATTACTTCACCGACGACACCAATAACAGAAGCAAGTTTATCCGCAGAAGAAAAATTCTCATCTAGATGATGTAGGACATTTCCAAAGTTAGCAGCAGTTAAATCACCAGAAATCGGTGGTTCAGTATCTTTATAAATATGTTTGACCTTCAAATCAATCGAATCTCGACAGCCACCTTGTGCTAAATTAGTTAATTCAGTGTAATCAGTTAAGTTTGATAACAGGTAACCTAGCCCTTGGATCATACCGCCTCCAGTTCCGACACCACCCACACGTTGTTGATCTTTACCATCAAAGTAATGCAGTGAAGTCCCTGTACCAACATTTGCAAATATATAATTTTCAAGATGATGTCCTTGTTCTTTCAAAAGAATACCTAGCCCTTTTGAGGAAGCGTCAAATTCCACAAAAGTTTGAGCTGGAATCGTAATATTTTCTGCAATAACACCAGCATTACCACCAGTTAAATGAAGTGAGTCGATTGTTTCATGATTTAACCAATCAATCACTTTCTCTATATTTGTAGTTAATTCTGTTCTGTATGAACGTTTATCATTTTGTTCTTGAACAATCTTTATTAAAGTGCCCCCGGCATCAATACCGACCTTCATATGATTATCACTCCACATCAAAAATACGTCACTCATAATAGTATATTAAAATTTTTGAAAAACAAGTGCAATTTAATTAAAAATCACTTTATGGTTGTTAATTTACTTTAATAGGGTATGGACATTGTAAGAATCTTTTTTGTAAAAGGGTAAAGTAAATCAATCCTTGTCAAATCAGTAAATTTCTACAATCTTAAATAGTAATCGATATTTAATTCATATATAATTAATAGTGTAACTAATGAATAGGGGATTAATCATATGTTTATCAAAAAAGAGTTTGAAGATATTACAGTTCAAGTCTTCGAGGAAAAGTATCGCGAAGCAGTTCAAGAGTTTGAGTTAAGTGAAAGACAACAAATTTATTCGTCACTACCGAAAGATGTTTTAGATGACGCATTAAATGATGACAATAGAGTAGCTAATATCGCTATGAATCAACATGGGGAAGTCGTAGGATTCTTTGTTTTACATCAATTTTATCAACATGAAGGTTATGATACACCAGAAAATGTCGTATATGTTCGTTCATTGTCAGTGAATGAGAAATTTCAAGGTCATGGTTATGGCACAAAAATGATGATGTTTTTACCACAGTATGTGCAAGAATTGTTCCCAGATTTTAATCATTTGTATCTTGTCGTAGATGCGGAAAATAAAGGAGCATGGAATGTTTATGAGCGTGCTGGTTTCATGCATACGGCAACCAAAGAGGAAGGACCAATCGGTAAAGAGCGTCTTTACTACTTAGATTTAGATTCTAAACATGTGTCTTCACTTCGATTAGTTGAAAGTGAAACATCGGAAGAGGCAAATATTCATGTAATTAACTTACTTAAAGATAAAGAAAAAGTTGGATTTATCGCTGTAGAGCAAATCGAAAATAGAATGAGAATTTCTGCAATTGAAGTCAATAAAGAACACAGAAATGAAGGTATTGCTGAAAGTGCACTTCGCCAACTGCCAACGTATATTCGTAAAAACTTTGATAGTATTAAAGTTTTGGCAATCACTTTATATGGTGAACATAATGAATTGAAACCTTTATGTGTAAATAGTAATTTTGTAGTCATTGAAGAAGCTGAAGATTATGTACTATTTGAAAAATACATAAACTATTAGTTGTGATTGCGAAATCACATGTTGTCATTTATAATTTATTTTTGTTAATATTAGTTAATGAAAATTTGACGTTAATAAGAGAAAAAATCCTTTGAAAGGAAGTATTTTTTAATGAAAATTCAAGATTACACGAAAGAAATGGTAGATGAGAAGTCATTTATCGATATGGCTTACACTTTATTAAATGATAAACAAACAACAATGAACTTATACGATATCATTGATGAATTTAAATCTTTAGGTGGATATGAATACGAAGACATTGAAACACGTGTTGTTCAATTCTACACTGACCTTAATACTGATGGACGTTTCTTAAACGTTGGAGAGAATCAATGGGGACTTCGTGACTGGTATTCAGTTGATGATATTGAAGAGAAAATCGCACCTACGATTCAAAAATTTGATATTCTTGATGACGATGATGAAGAAGATAAAAATCTTAAATTATTAGGTGAGGATGACATCGATGATGACGATGATATTCCTGCTGAAACTGACGATCAAGAAACATTAAATGATCCTGAAGATGAGGATGTAGAAGAAGAAATCAACGATTCTGACATCGTTATTGAAGAAGATGAAGACGATGACATGGCAGAAGAGGAAGAAGAAGAGTTCGAAGACGAAGAAGACTTCAACGACTAATTCACATTCTTTGATTTAATTATTAGTAAATGAGTTAGACATAAAGTGGAGTACGAACACATGTGATTTATGCATGTGTCATAAGAAAGCTGGTACAAAAAGATTTATTCTTAATTTAAATACGGAGTATTGATAATCTAGCTTAATTTTAAAAGGTATCTCTACAGTCTAGATTAAAAAATGGGACTTTTATTTTTAGTTAAAAGATGATAGAATTTTATTCGGGCTCCTTTAATTAGGACACGTGTATTAAGTAGATACGCTCCCCCTTACATTTGTTGTGAGAGGGAGCGTTTTTTTGTTTTTTCAAATAACTCAATATTAAAAGTGAACAGAATTGTAGAGTAACTTTGAAACATTTATATGTTTTACATAAAAGGATGTCATGTTACTCACAGTTTTAAATATTATTTCAACTACGAGGTAGCAACCCTAAATTTTACAGGAGGTCAGACAATGACAAAATTTATTTTTGTAACAGGCGGAGTAGTCTCATCATTAGGAAAAGGAATCACAGCCGCTTCTCTCGGTAGATTGCTCAAAGATAGAGGGCTTAAAGTTACAATTCAAAAATTTGATCCATATTTAAATGTGGACCCAGGTACAATGAGTCCATATCAACATGGTGAAGTATTTGTTACAGATGATGGAGCAGAAACAGACTTAGACTTGGGTCACTATGAGCGATTTATTGATATTAATTTAAATAAATATTCAAACGTAACTGCTGGGAAAGTATATTCTCATGTATTAAAGAAAGAGCGTAGAGGCGACTATTTAGGTGGAACAGTACAAGTTATTCCACATATAACAAATGAAATTAAAGAAAGATTATTATTAGCAGGAGAAAGCACAAATGCAGATGTCGTTATTACTGAAATTGGTGGTACGACAGGTGACATAGAATCACTACCTTTCTTAGAAGCAATCCGTCAAATTAGAAGTGATTTAGGCCGTGAAAATGTCATGTACGTGCATTGTACATTATTACCTTATATTAAAGCAGCTGGAGAAATGAAGACTAAGCCTACACAACACAGTGTTAAGGAATTACGTGGTTTAGGTATTCAACCAGATTTAATTGTAGTAAGAACAGAATATGAAATGACTCAAGACTTGAAAGATAAAATTGCATTATTCTGCGATATCAATAAAGAAAGTGTTATTGAATGTCGTGACGCAGATTCTCTTTATGAGATTCCGTTACAACTTAGCAAACAAGACATGGACGATATTGTTATTCAACGTCTTCAGTTAAATGCGAAGTATGAAACACAACTAGATGAATGGGAACATCTTTTAAATACAGTGAATAATCTTGATGGTAAAATTACAATCGGTTTAGTAGGTAAATACGTAAGTTTACAAGATGCATACTTGTCAGTAGTTGAATCACTTAAACATGCGGGTTATCCACTTAAGAAAGATGTAGTGGTAAAATGGATTGATTCTAGTGAAGTTACTGATGATAATGTTGAAAGTTACTTATCAGATGTTGATGGTATCTTAGTACCTGGTGGTTTCGGTTTCCGTGCTAGTGAAGGTAAAATTTCTGCAATTAAATATGCTCGTGAGAACAATGTTCCATTCTTTGGTATCTGTTTAGGTATGCAATTAGCAACGGTAGAGTATGCACGTAACGTATTAGGTTTAGAAGGCGCACATTCAGCCGAACTAGACCCAAGCACACCTTATCCAATTATCGATTTATTACCTGAACAGAAAGATATCGAAGATTTAGGTGGTACACTTCGTCTTGGTTTATATCCATGTCATATTAAAGAAGGCACACTTGCCGAATCAATTTACTCTGAAAATGGTATCGAAGAACGTCATCGTCATCGTTATGAATTTAACAATGAATTTAGAGAACAAATAGAAGAAAATGGTATGGTCTTCTCAGGTACAAGCCCAGATGGACGACTTGTAGAAATTGTTGAAATTCCTGAAAATGATTTCTTCATCGCATGTCAATTCCACCCAGAATTCTTATCAAGACCTAACCGTCCACAACCAATATTCAAATCATTTATTGAAGCTTCATTTAAATACCAACAACAATAAATATTTATAAAACATATAAAAACGGAGATCGCTATTCTGATGTCATAGCAATCTCCGTTTTCTTTGCTTTTAAAGGTCTATATCATATTCTTATTCTAAAATTACAGATTATGAATGATTATTTTCAATACAAAAATAATGTAGAGGGCGTAAGTTTAAAATTTAAATATAACTGGAGGTTTTGCCTCATAATCTGTTGATTTAAGTTTCGTTTTCCGGATGATTTCATTAGGAAAATCTGGATTTTCTGAGTCAGTTTTAAACATTTTATCAATTTTGTCAGAAATAGTAAGATCTTCTTCGAACTGAAAGTTTGTATCGCTAGTCATTGTAGCAGTGAAATTCAATCTTTTATTATGGTTGATGGTACCTTCAATGTTATAACTTCCCATTGGAGATTTATAAGTGTTTTTAATATCAATATTTTTGTAGCCTTTTAAATTATGTTTGAAAAATAATTCAATACGTGCTTTTTGAACTTTGATATAGTGCTCTCTCTTAATTTCATGAGATATGTAGAAAGATAATATTATTAATGCTAAAATTAATATTATTAAAATG
>NZ_PPRT01000028.1 GCF_002902725.1 Staphylococcus caprae | reverse complement strand
AATTAAAATTTTTCAATACATTTATACCCGCCAGTTCAGATAAAAATGAACAATCCATTATCACACTCATCCAATACCGTAATAAAAATATTCTATTAATGGGGGATGCGACTAAGAACAATGAATCAATTCTTTTACAAAATTACAAATTGCCAAAAATAGATATATTAAAAGTAGGACATCACGGTAGTAGAACAAGCAGTTCTGAAGAATTTGTTAAAAACATACAACCCAAAATAAGTTTAATTTCAAGTGGCAAGCATAATAAATATCATCTTCCCAATGATGATGTTATATCTCGTTTAAAAGAGAATGGAAGCGAAGTTTATGATACACAGGATAATGGGGAACTAAGTATTAATTTAGATGACATAAAAACGAAGATTCAACGTATATATCAACGTCAATCAACTAATGCTAGAGAAGTAACGCAATAAAATGATATAATTTACAGGTATGAGAAATAGAGGAAGGGTGTACTTATGAGCGATAATATTGTGGCTATATACGGTGAAGTGCCTGAACTTGTTGAGAAGAAAAGTTCTGAAATAGTCAATCAATATCTTGGACAAGACAAAGATGATTTCAACTTTGTGAAATTT
This sequence comes from Staphylococcus caprae, assembly GCF_002902725.1. GTDB lineage: Bacteria > Bacillota > Bacilli > Staphylococcales > Staphylococcaceae > Staphylococcus > Staphylococcus caprae. The sequence continues at coordinate 196,228 of NZ_PPRT01000028.1, read as the reverse complement.
AATATGTATGAAAACGACTTGACGCCTATCATTGAAGAAACATTAACGATGCCCTTTTTCTCAGATAAAAAGGCTATTGTAGTAAAAAATGCCTATGTGTTTACTGGCGAAAAAGTAACTAAAGAACTCAATCATAGTGCTGAACAACTCATAGAGTTTATTGAAAAGTATGATGGCGAAAACTTAATTATCTTTGAAGTTTATCAAAATAAATTAGATGAACGTAAAAAGCTAACGAAATCGCTTAAAAAATATGCTCAATTAAAAAAAGTAGAACAGATGTCTGAAGAAGAAATAAAAAAATGGATTCAGCGCAAATTAAATGAGAATTATAAAGATATAAAACAAGATGCATTAAATCTTTTTATTGAGCTCACAGGCATTAATTTTAATATTGTCTCTCAAGAACTTGAAAAATTAATGCTTTTCTTAGGGGATAGACCTACAATAAATAAAGATGATGTCAATCAAATTATCAATAGAAGCTTAGAACAAAATGTGTTTTTATTAACTGAATTTATTCAAAAAGGCAGAAAAAATAAAGCAGTACGGTTAGTGAATGATTTAATCACAATGAAAGAAGAGCCTATTAAACTTTTAGCATTAATAACAAGTAACTATAGATTGTATTATCAATGTAAAATATTAGGTCAAAAGGGCTACAGCGGTCAACAAATAGCTAAAACAGTTAATGCGCATCCTTATAGGGTGAAATTAGCTTTAAATCAAGCTCGGAATTATCAATTAAATGATTTATTAAATATTATTGATTCATGTGCAGAAACTGATTATAAATTAAAATCTTCATATATGGATAAACAGCTTATTTTAGAACTATTTATCTTATCTCTTTAAAATAAAAAAGATCAAGCTCACCGCTTGATCTTTTTAATAAGTAGAATTATTTATTAGCTGTCATAAGTTTTGATTTAATACGATCAGCTTTGTTTGAGTGGATTAAGTTGCTTTGAGCAGCTTTATCAACTTGTTTAATCGCAAAATTTAATAATTCATTTTTGTTTTCAGCATCAGTTGAGATAGCTGTTTTCGCGCGTTTAACTGCTGTACGCATAGCATTCTTTTTAGAGATATTACGTGCTTCAGCTGTTTCAGTTGTTCTCACACGTTTAACTGCAGATTTAATGTTTGGCATTTCTGTCACCTCCTAAAAGTGAACTTAACTTATCAAAATTTATTTGATTACAACAAGAAATATTTTATCAAATGTCTAATCTTTGTGCAATCATTTATTTATCAGTATTGTGAATATAGTTTAAAGTCTTTAACTATTGGAAAGTGACCATTAACTCTATATAATTAAAATTGTTAGAACTTAAATGATACTGGAATAAAGGGGTTTATTCTGGATAGAAACCATTGTAATGACATAGAATGAAGTTTTCTTAGGAATAATGAAAATGTTATGAATGTCTCAACCTCAATAACTTTCTTTAAGTTCGTTTGCATTTAAACTTTAAAAACGTTATCATATCAAAGATGTATACATAAATCGGGTTATTTTTATGAAAGTGAGAAGGATAAGATGGATAAGCAAGAACGCTATAATAGAAGAGAAAATATAAGAAATTTCTCTATCATCGCACATATTGACCACGGGAAATCGACATTAGCTGATAGAATCTTGGAAAATACTAAATCAGTCGAAACACGCGAAATGCAAGATCAATTACTTGATTCTATGGATTTAGAGAGAGAACGTGGAATAACAATTAAATTGAATGCTGTTCGTTTAAAATACGACGCTAAAGATGGTCAAACTTATACTTTCCATCTTATTGATACACCAGGACATGTAGATTTTACATATGAAGTGTCACGTTCTTTGGCAGCATGTGAAGGTGCAATTCTTGTCGTCGATGCGGCTCAAGGAATCGAAGCACAAACCTTAGCTAATGTTTATTTAGCTTTAGATAATGATTTAGAATTATTACCTGTGGTGAATAAAATTGATTTACCAGCAGCAGAACCTGAAAGAGTAAAACAAGAATTAGAAGATGTTATCGGCTTAGATCAAGACGATGTTGTTTTAGCTAGTGCCAAATCAAATATTGGTATTGAAGATATATTAGAAAAAATAGTCGAAGTCGTACCAGCTCCAGATGGAGATCCAGAAGCACCATTAAAAGCCCTCATATTTGATTCAGAGTATGATCCATATAGAGGCGTTATATCTTCTATCAGAATTATAGATGGTGTAGTCAAAGCTGGAGATAAAATTAAAATGATGGCGACTGGTAAGGAATTCGAAGTAACTGAAGTGGGTATCAATACACCTAAACAGTTACCTGTTGAAGAATTAACAGTAGGTGATGTTGGTTATATTATCGCCAGCATTAAAAATGTAGATGATTCACGTGTTGGTGATACAATCACATTAGCTCATCGACCAGCTGACAAGCCACTTAAAGGCTATAAAAAGATGAATCCAATGGTTTATTGCGGATTATTCCCAATAGATAATAAAGATTATAATGATTTAAGAGAAGCATTGGAAAAACTTCAACTCAATGATGCGTCATTAGAATTCGAACCTGAATCTTCACAAGCTCTTGGTTTTGGCTATAGAACTGGATTCTTAGGTATGTTACACATGGAAATTATTCAAGAAAGAATTGAAAGAGAATTTGGAATTGAATTAATTGCGACTGCACCATCAGTAATTTACCAATGTATTTTAAAAGACGGCTCAGAAGTTACTGTAGATAATCCAGCCCAAATGCCTGAAAGAGATAAAATCGAACATATTTACGAACCTTTCGTTAGAGCTACAATGATGGTTCCTAATGATTACGTCGGTGCTGTTATGGAATTATGTCAACGTAAACGTGGTCAATTTGTGAATATGGACTATCTGGATGATATACGAGTAAATATTGTGTATGAAATTCCATTATCAGAAGTCGTATTTGATTTCTTTGATCAACTAAAATCTAATACTAAAGGATATGCTTCTTTCGATTATGAATTCATTGAGAATAAAGAAAGTAACTTAGTTAAGATGGATATTCTACTTAATGGTGATAAAGTTGATGCGTTAAGTTTCATAGTTCATAGAGACTTTGCTTATGAAAGAGGTAAAGCACTCGTAGAAAAATTAAAAACACTTATCCCAAGACAGCAATTCGAAGTACCAGTGCAAGCAGCCATCGGTCAAAAAATTATTGCTCGTACAAATATTAAATCGATGGGTAAAAATGTCTTATCAAAATGTTATGGTGGCGATATTAGCCGTAAACGTAAATTACTAGAAAAACAAAAAGCCGGTAAAGCTAAAATGAAAGCTGTAGGTAATGTTGAAATTCCTCAAGATGCTTTCTTAGCAGTGCTTAAAATGGATGATGAATAAAACTTTAATTCAAAGGTTGAGACATAAACACATGAGTCTCAGCCTTTAAAAACGTATCGAAAATGCCTAAATATGAGATAATCGAATAAATCCAATTTTTCTTTTATCCACTAGTTCAGCAACAATCATCCTTACCGAAGCGGAGCGATGAAATCATTTTAACTACAAGATTTCGCTTCCGCTCTTTTTTATGTTCATTATTGGGGGGGAGAATTTTGACAGTTACAAGCGCATATATTCATATTCCTTTCTGCGTACGAATTTGTACTTATTGTGATTTCAATAAGTATTTTATAGATAAACAGCCAGTAGATGAATACTTAGATGCTCTTATTAAAGAAATGCAGGTTAATAATAATAGACAACTTCAAACGATGTATGTTGGAGGAGGAACGCCTACTGCTTTAAATTTAACGCAACTTGAAAAATTACTTAAAGCGATTAATAATACGTTTACTATAAGTGGCGAATATTCATTTGAAGCTAATCCAGATGAGTTAACTTATGAAAAGGTAGCACTCTTAAAAAGGTATGGCGTCAATAGAATTTCAATGGGTGTGCAAACATTTAAACCAGAATTATTAGAAATACTTGGCAGAACTCATAAAAAAGAAGACATATACGAAGCTGTTGAAAATGCACGCAAAGTTGGAATTGAATCAATTAGTCTTGATTTGATGTATCATCTACCACAACAAACTTTGGATGATTTCAAACAAAGTTTGGAATTAGCTCTAAAGATGGATATTGATCATATATCTAGTTATGGGCTTATACTAGAACCTAAAACTCAATTTTATAATATGTATAGAAAGGGACATCTCAAACTTCCAAATGAAGATTTAGGTGCTGAAATGTACCAATATTTAATGCAAAGATTAGAACAATCAAATCTAAAGCAGTACGAGATTTCTAATTTTGGAAAAGCAGGGCACGAATCTACACATAATAAAGTTTATTGGCTAAATGAGGAATATTATGGATTTGGTGCAGGTGCAAGTGGTTACGTAGACGGGGTAAGATATACCAACTTAAATCCTGTTCGTCATTATATTGATGCTATTAGTAAAAATGAACAACCTATACTTACTCAAACAGAACCAACTTTTGAAGAAAAAATGGAAGAAGAAATGTTTCTTGGTTTAAGAATGAACCAAGGCGTTAATACTGAGAGATTTAAATACAAATTCGGATTACCGATTGAAAGTGTTTTTGGTCAAACAATTGAAAATTTATTAGGAAGAAATCTATTACAAATACAACAACAAAACATTTCATTAACTGAACGTGGTAAAGTGATTGGTAATGAGGTTTTCGAGGCATTTTTACTTAACCTCTAAAAATTTCGATATTTTAATGCTTTAACATTGACTTACTTTGACCTTTTTGATAAATTATAATTAGCACTTGAGATAAAAGAGTGCTAATGAGGTGAAAACATGATTACAAAAAGACAATTAAGCATCCTTAATGCAATTGTTGAAGATTATGTTGATTTTGGACAACCGATTGGTTCTAAAACTTTAATTCATCGACATAATTTAGATGTTAGTCCTGCTACCATTAGAAATGAAATGAAACAACTTGAAGATATGAACTTCATTGAGAAGACACATACCTCTTCAGGTAGGACACCATCCGAATTAGGTTTTAGATATTATGTCAATCGTTTATTAGAACAAACATCTCATCAAAATCAAAACAAAATTCAACGTTTAAATCAGTTATTGATTGAGAATCATTATGATATTTCTACCGCATTGACTTATTTTGCAAATGAATTATCAATGCAATCTCAATATGCAACGTTGGTTGTACGTCCAAATCACAATCAAGATATTATTAGTAATATTCATTTGATTCAAGCTAACAATCATTTGGTTATTTTAATTATGGTATTTTCATCAGGTCATGTTGAGAACATTCATGTTGTAACTCATGTAGAACTGAATCGTCTTAACTTAAATAAAATAGCTAACTTTTTGACTACACATTTTAATGAGAATCATAAAAATTTATCTCGTGATATTCATATGGTTGTAAATTCAGATGAAGAGAAAAAGTTAGTAAGCGAAATGATTGATTTGATGGAACAACATATTAATAATCAAAGTAATAGCATTTATATGGGAGGAAAGGTTAAACTTATTGATGCGTTGAATGAAACAAACGTGTCATCTATACAACCAATTCTTCAATATATCGAATCAAATCGAATCACTGAATTATTAGATGAAATATCAACATCTCAAATCAATGTTCGTATTGGCAAAGAAATTGATGAAAGTTTAAGTGATATTTCTATCGTGACAAGTCAGTATCATTTTGACGAGTCACTAAAAGGTCAAATTGCGGTCATAGGACCAACTGCTATGCATTATCAAAATGTAATTCAATTACTTAACCAAATATGGTAGTAATGAGAATTGTATTGGAGGTCAGACAATGACAGAAAAAGATCATACAGTGAATCAAACTGAGGAAGAAGTTAATTCAAAAGAAAGCGAAGATAATCAAACTTTTGAAAATAACGAAGAATCAGTAGATCACACTGATAAGAATGAAGTTAAAGATAATCAATTGAAAGATGATTCTGAAGAAACAGAGCAACAAGAAGATGTTGATCCTAAAGATGAAAAAATTCAAGAATTAGAAAAATTAGCAAATGATAATGAAGAAAAATATTTAAGATTATATGCTGAATTCGAAAATTATAAGCGTCGAATTCAAAATGAAAATCAAATTAATAAAACTTATCAAGCTCAAGGTGTTTTAACTGATATTCTTCCGTCAATAGATAATATTGAACGCGCACTTCAAATTGAAGGTGATGATGAATCTTTTAAATCACTTCAAAAAGGTGTGCAAATGGTACACGAAAGTTTACTAAGAGCTTTAAAAGATAATGGTCTTGAAGAAATTCAAGCCGAAGGGCAAGAATTTGATCCTAATTTACATCAAGCAGTGGTTCAAGATGATAATCCTGATTTCAAATCAGGTGAAGTCACTCAAGAATTACAAAAAGGATATAAACTTAAGGATCGTGTATTAAGACCATCAATGGTTAAAGTAAATCAATAAGTTGATTGAAAAAACATTGTAAATTTAAAACATATTAAATTGGAGGAATTTTATTATGAGTAAAGTAATCGGAATCGACTTAGGTACTACAAACTCTTGTGTTGCTGTATTAGAAGGCGACGAACCAAAAGTAATTCAAAATCCAGAAGGTGCACGTACAACTCCTTCAGTAGTTGCGTTTAAAAATGGAGAAACTCAAGTAGGTGAAGTTGCTAAACGTCAAGCAATTACAAATCCTAACACTGTTCAATCTATTAAACGTCATATGGGTACAGATTATAAAGTAGATATCGAAGGTAAATCATATACACCTCAAGAAATCTCAGCTATGATTTTACAAAACTTAAAAAGTACTGCAGAAAGCTATTTAGGTGATACTGTAGATAAAGCAGTTATCACAGTGCCAGCTTACTTTAACGACGCTGAACGTCAAGCTACTAAAGATGCTGGTAAAATTGCAGGTTTAGAAGTGGAACGTATTATTAATGAACCAACAGCTGCTGCATTAGCTTATGGTTTAGACAAAACTGATAAAGATCAAAAAGTTCTTGTATTCGACTTAGGTGGCGGTACTTTTGACGTATCTATCCTTGAATTAGGCGATGGCGTATTCGAAGTACTATCTACTGCAGGAGATAACAAACTTGGTGGTGACGACTTTGACCAAGTTATCATTGACTATTTAGTTTCTGAATTCAAAAAAGAAAATGGCGTAGATTTATCTCAAGACAAAATGGCATTACAAAGATTAAAAGATGCTGCTGAAAAAGCTAAAAAAGATTTATCTGGCGTATCTCAAACTCAAATTTCACTACCATTCATCTCAGCTGGTGAAAGTGGTCCATTACACTTAGAAATGAGCCTAAGCCGTTCTAAATTTGAAGAATTAGCAGATTCATTAATCAGAAAAACAATGGAACCAACTCGTCAAGCATTAAAAGATGCTGGTCTATCAACTTCAGAAATCGATGAAGTAATCCTCGTTGGTGGTTCAACTCGTATTCCAGCTGTACAAGAAGCAGTTAAAAAAGAAGTAGGAAAAGATCCTCATAAAGGTGTGAACCCAGATGAAGTAGTAGCAATGGGTGCAGCTATCCAAGGTGGCGTTATCACTGGTGATGTTAAAGACGTAGTATTATTAGACGTTACACCATTATCACTTGGTATCGAAATTATGGGTGGACGTATGAATACGTTAATCGAACGTAATACTACTATTCCAACATCTAAATCACAAGTTTATTCAACAGCTGCAGATAATCAACCAGCAGTTGATATTCACGTATTACAAGGTGAACGTCCAATGGCATCTGACAACAAAACATTAGGTCGTTTCCAATTAACTGATATTCCACCAGCTCCACGTGGTGTACCTCAAATCGAAGTAACATTCGATATCGATAAAAACGGTATTGTTAATGTAACCGCTAAAGATTTAGGTACAAACAAAGAACAAAATATCACTATCCAATCAAGCTCAGCTTTATCTGATGAAGAAATCGACCGTATGGTGAAAGACGCTGAAGAAAATGCTGAAGCAGATAAAAAACGTCGTGAAGAAGTTGACTTACGCAATGAAGCTGATAGCTTAGTATTCCAAGTTGAAAAAACTATCAGCGATTTAGGCGACAATATTGGCGAAGATGATAAGAAAAATGCTGAAGAGAAAAAAGATGCACTTAAATCTGCGCTTGAAGGCGAAGATATTGAAGACATCAAATCTAAAAAAGAAGAACTTGAAAAAGTTGTTCAAGAGTTATCAGCTAAAGTATACGAGCAAGCTCAACAAGCACAACAACAGGCTCAAGGAGAACAAGGTTCTCAAGATAGCACTGTAGAAGACGCTGATTTCAAAGAAGTTAAAGACGACGAAGATAAAAAATAATTCTGAGATGAGTTAGTAAATGAATTTAATTCATAACTAAGCCAAAAAAGTCAAAGTCAATTGAACATTGGCTTTGGCTTTTTATTTGGATAGTTAGAGTGAATTAGATAAACTAATCTTGTTAAACGTATAAAAGGAGAGATAGTTGTGGCCAAAAGAGACTATTATGAGGTCTTAGGCGTAAGTAAAAGCGCTTCTAAGGACGAAATCAAAAAAGCTTACCGTAAATTATCCAAAAAATATCATCCTGACATCAATAAAGAAGAAGGCGCAGATGAAAAATTTAAAGAGATCTCCGAAGCTTATGAAGTCTTAAGTGATGATAATAAACGTGCAAACTATGACCAATTTGGTCACGAAGGCCCTCAAGGTGGATTTGGCAGTCAAGGCTTCGGCGGTGCAGACTTTGGCGGATTTAGCGGAGGTGGATTCGAAGATATCTTCAGTTCATTCTTCGGTGGTGGTTCAAGACAAAGAGATCCAAATGCACCTCGTAAAGGTGATGATTTACAATATACTATGACCGTTACGTTCGAAGAGGCCGTGTTTGGTACTAAAAAAGAAATATCTATACGTAAAGACGTTACATGTCATACATGTGATGGTGAAGGTGCTAAACCAGGTACAAGCAAGAAAACTTGTAGTTACTGTAACGGCGCAGGACACGTATCTGTGGAACAAAATACTATCCTAGGTAGAGTGCGCACAGAACAAGTTTGTCCTAAATGTGAAGGTAGTGGACAAGAATTTGAAGAACCATGTCCTACATGTCATGGTAAAGGAACTGAAAATAAAACAGTTAAATTAGAAGTAACTGTACCTGAAGGTGTGGATACAGAACAACAAATTCGATTAGCCGGAGAAGGTTCACCTGGAATTAACGGTGGTCCTCATGGTGATTTATATGTTGTGTTTAGAGTTCAACCTTCTGATACGTTTGAACGTGATGGAGACGACATATACTATAATTTAAACGTAAGTTTCCCTCAAGCTGCTTTAGGCGACGAAATCAAAATACCTACATTAAAAAGTAATGTTGTTCTTACAATCCCTGCAGGAACACAAACAGGTAAACAATTCCGTCTTAAAGATAAAGGTATTAAAAACGTTCATGGCTATGGTCATGGTGACTTATTTGTAAATATTAAAGTAGTTACTCCAACTAAAATGAATGACAGACAAAAAGAAATCATGAAAGAATTTGCTGAAATTAATGGTGAAGAAGTGAATGAACAGCCATCAAATTTTAAAGATAGAGCAAAACGATTCTTCAAAGGAGAATAAGTAATGAATTGGACGGAACTCTCAATTGTAGTCAATCACGAAGTAGAATATGATGTAACAGACATACTTGAAAGTCATGGATCTAATGGCGTTGTGATAGAAGACTCCAAAGATTTAGTGGACCAACCTGCTGATAAATTTGGAGAAATTTATGAATTAAACCCTGACGACTATCCTGATCAAGGCGTCAGATTAAAAGCGTATTTCAATGAACTTACCTTTGATGACATGCTTAGAACTAATATTAAAAACGCAGTTCTGAATCTTCCAGAATTAGATAAAAATATAGTTACGTTTTCGGAAAAAGAAATCGCTGAAGTAGATTGGGCTAATGAATGGAAAAACTATTTTCATCCTTTTAAAGCTTCAGAACGATTTACAATAGTTCCAAGTTGGGAAACATATGAAAAAGAAAGTAATAATGAATTATGTATTGAACTAGATCCAGGCATGGCGTTTGGTACTGGAGATCATCCTACGACAAGCATGTGTCTGAAAGCCATTGAAAAATATGTCAAGCCTACAGATTCTGTGATAGATGTTGGAACAGGCTCTGGAATATTGAGTATCGCAAGTCATTTAATTGGTGTAAAACGAATTAAAGCATTAGATATTGATGAAATGGCTGTAAATGTTGCAAAAGAAAATTTCAAGAAGAATCACTGTGAAAACGCAATTGAAGCAGTTCCAGGTAATTTATTACAAGATGAAGAAAAAAAATTTAACATTGTTATAGCAAATATTCTTGCTCACATTATTGAAGAAATGATTGAAGATGCTTATAATACTTTAGTTGAAGAAGGTTATTTCATAACTTCTGGTATTATAGAAGAAAAATATGAAGAAATAGAATCTCAAATGAAGCGTGTTGGCTTTAATATCATTTCTGTTGAACATGACAACGGTTGGGTATGTATAGTTGGTCAGAAAGTGAGTGATTAATTTGCAAAGGTATTTTATTAATCAAAACGCTGATGAAAATCAGCGTTTTTTTATTGAAGATAGGGATGATGTACATCACATTACTCATGTAATGCGTTATAAAGAAGGTAATCATATCATTATTACCTTTTCAGATAAAAAGGTGTATAAATGCGAAATTATCTCTATCAACGACAATAATATCGAACTACGATTAGATGAAAAACAAGATATTAATACTGAATTACCTCAACATATTACTATTTGTAGCGGTTTGATTAAAGCAGATAAATATGAATGGATGATCCAGAAAGCTACTGAAATGGGTGCAAGCGAGTTTATCGCCGTGGGAATGGATCGCTCAGTCGTAAAATTAAATGAATCTAAAGTAGCTAAAAAAATAGATAGATGGCAAAAGATTATTAAAGAAGCAGCCGAACAAAGTTATAGATTAACTATTCCCAATATCTATTTTAAGTCGAATTTAAAAGCAATTTATGATATGATAAATCATTATGACTACGTTCTAATTGCATACGAAGAGCAAGCGAAGCATGGAGATTTAAGTCATTTTAAACATATTTTAAAACAATTTGAAGCACAAGATCGTGTTTTAATGATATTTGGGCCTGAAGGTGGACTATCAGATAAAGAAGTGTCGTTATTCCAAGAGCATAGTACACTTGTTGGTTTAGGCCCACGCATTTTACGGGCAGAAACTGCGCCTCTATATGCTTTAAGTGCAGTTAGTTTTGAAAAAGAATTATTGGGGTGAAGACTATGTCAACAGTTGCATTTCATACATTAGGTTGTAAAGTAAACCACTATGAAACTGAAGCAATTTGGCAATTATTTAAAGAAGCAGATTATGATAGAGTAGATTTTGAAACAAATGCGGATGTATTTGTAATCAATACTTGTACAGTAACCAATACTGGTGATAAGAAAAGTAGACAAATTATTCGTCGTGCAATTAGACAAAATCCAGAAGCTGTTGTCTGTGTGACAGGTTGTTACGCACAAACTTCTTCAGCTGAAATTATGGAAATTCCTGGCGTTGATGTCGTTGTAGGAACACAAGACCGTCATAAATTACTTGATTATATAGATCAATTTCAACAAGAAAGACAACCTATCAATGGTGTAGGTAATATTATGAAGAACCGTACATATGAAGAACTTGAAGTTCCTTATTTTACAGATAGAACTAGAGCTTCATTAAAGATTCAAGAAGGATGCAATAATTTCTGTACGTTCTGTATTATTCCATGGGCTCGTGGTTTAATGCGCTCAAGAGATCCTGAAAAGGTTGTCGAACAAGCTTCACAACTTGTGAACTCAGGCTACAAAGAAATTGTCTTAACAGGTATTCACACTGGCGGATATGGTCAAGATTTAAAAAACTATAATCTCGCTCAATTATTAAGAGATTTAGACGAAATTGATGGCCTAGAACGAATTCGTATTTCATCTATTGAAGCGAGTCAATTAACTGATGAAGTGATAGAAGTCATCGGAAATTCAAATAAAGTAGTAAGACATTTACACGTACCGTTACAATCAGGTTCTGACAGTGTATTAAAACGTATGAGACGTAAATATACGATGGAACACTTTTCAGAAAGATTAACTGAATTACACAAGGCTTTACCAGATTTAGCTGTTACTAGTGATGTAATTGTAGGTTTCCCTGGTGAGACTGAAGAAGAATTCCAAGAAACTTACGACTTCATCGTCAAACATCAATTTTCTGAATTACACGTATTCCCTTATTCTCCAAGAATTGGTACGCCCGCAGCTCGAATGGATGACCAAATTGATGAAGGAATTAAAAATAAACGCGTGCATAAATTAATTACACTTAGCAATCAACTTGCTAAAGAATATGCCTCTAAATTTGAAAATGAAGTTCTTGAAGTGATACCAGAAGAACAAGGGGAAAAACCTAACACATTAGTTGGATATGCAGATAATTATATGAAAGTTCAATTTGAAGGTGACGAATCATTAATTGGACAAATTGTTAAAGTAAAAATACTTAAAGCAGATTATCCACTAAATGACGGTAAAGCTATCCGCGTGGTTGAACATGCAACGAATAAATCAGAAGAAGAAGTACTTGTCTAAATATTTAAAAAATGTAAATTTTACTAATTGACCACCAATTTGAGTTATATTATACTAATAGTTGCATAGTTTTTACTGTGCATCGACTATAAAGTTCCGTTGATATTTGGAGGGAGGGAAATACAGATGTCTAAAACAGTAGTACGTAAAAACGAATCACTAGAAGATGCTTTACGTAGATTTAAACGTTCAGTATCAAAAAGTGGAACAATTCAAGAAGTACGTAAACGTGAATTTTACGAAAAACCAAGCGTTAAACGTAAAAAGAAATCAGAAGCTGCACGTAAACGTAAATTCAAATAATTAATAGCTCTGTTGACTCCCTCAACACGAATGTTAATTATAAATATCGCCCTAGTTTTTATAACTAGGGTTTTTTTATAAACTTTTTTCCTATTTCGATGTTACTTTTTATAAAACTCTTCAATAGACAGCTCCCAATTCTTATACTTTTTATTTTTCAGAAAATTAATCAAATATTATTAAACTACTTCAAATTAAATTACTTTTCTACAATTTAGCAATTTATATATTAGTGAAATGCTATATAATGTGGGCGTTTTCATGTATAATCATAATGAGGGTGAGGTGAAATAGTGAATTACTCCAATCTAATACATACGTTGCTTTTAACGAAACTTACTAGTGGAAATAATTGGGTTGATCATATTGCGCATTTGATAACTCAACCTTTCGTTTCGCTAATACTTACATGTATTATCTTCCTAGGTTTTCTATACCAATTATATTCAAAACGTATTAATATCATAGGAATCATTGCTTCATTAGCATTATTATTACTATTTTTAGGATTCCTTATTAATGGGGATGTCAACGTATTATCTGTACTCTTATTTACAATAGGCGTAATACTAGTTATTATAGAGCTGTTTATTATTGGTGCAGTCATTGGCATTATTGGTATGACACTGATTACATTAAGTATTATTATGCTAGGTGATAATATTATACTCATGCTTGGTAATGTTGTGGTTGCATTAATATTATCAATTATAGAGTGGGTGTTATTAGTGAAAATCTTCAAAAGAAAAATTCCATTTCTAGATAAAGTAATCTTAAAAGATTCAACAAATTCTGAGGCTGGTTATCGTTCACATGAAGACCGCTCTCATCTCGTGGGTAAAACCGCTCGAACAGTTACCGATCTTAGACCTGCAGGAATTATCACTTGTGACGATGAAAGAATAGATGCTGTATCAGATGGCACGTTTATTTTACGTAATAGACAAGTAAAAATTCTTGAGGTAGAAGGTACACGTGTAGTTGTTAGAGAAATAGAATAATATTAAGGAGCGATTCAATGTTTGGTATTGGTTTTATAATCATAGCTGTAATTATCGTAGTTGCATTATTAATCCTATTTTCATTTGTACCAGTAGGATTATGGATTTCTGCATTAGCAGCTGGCGTTCATGTCGGCATTGGTACACTTGTAGGTATGCGACTAAGAAGAGTATCACCAAGAAAGGTCATAGCACCTTTAATTAAAGCGCATAAAGCAGGCTTAAAGTTAACAACAAATCAATTAGAATCACATTACTTAGCTGGTGGTAACGTTGATAGAGTAGTAGATGCAAATATTGCAGCACAACGTGCAGATATAGATTTACCATTTGAACGTGGTGCCGCTATCGATTTAGCAGGTCGTGACGTACTTGAAGCTGTTCAAATGTCAGTTAATCCTAAAGTGATCGAAACACCATTTATCGCAGGTGTGGCAATGAATGGTATCGAGGTTAAAGCAAAAGCCCGAATCACAGTACGTGCTAACATTGCTAGATTAGTCGGTGGTGCTGGTGAAGAAACAATTATCGCCCGTGTTGGTGAAGGTATCGTTTCTACTATTGGTTCAAGTGAACATCATACCGAAGTTCTTGAAAATCCGGACAACATCTCTAAAACTGTATTAAGTAAAGGGTTAGACTCTGGAACTGCATTTGAAATATTATCTATCGATATTGCAGATGTTGATATTAGTAAAAATATTGGTGCTGATTTACAAACTGAACAAGCACTTGCAGATAAGAATATCGCACAGGCTAAAGCCGAAGAACGTCGCGCTATGGCTGTAGCATCTGAACAAGAAATGAAAGCTAGAGTTCAAGAAATGAGAGCTAAAGTTGTTGAAGCAGAATCAGAAGTACCATTAGCTATGGCTGAAGCATTAAGATCAGGTAATATCGGAGTTAAAGATTATTATAATCTGAAGAATATCGAAGCAGATACTGGCATGAGAAATGCGATTAACAAACGTACTGATCAAAATGATGATGAATCACCAGAACAATAATATAATGAGGTGATTAGATGAGTATCGGTATTATAATATTTATAATATCAATAATTGTTACAGCCATTAGTGCGATTCGTGATAAGAGCCACGAAGACAGACAAAATCAGAGACCACCTCAGAAATCACAAGGCGAACAACAACCTAAAAAAGGTGGATTCTTTGAAGAATTTGAGAAAACTTTTAAAGAACTGAATGATGAATTAAATGGTGAAACTGAAAAGAAACAGCGTAAAGACTTTGAAGAAACTCTTCCTCCTATAAATAAAGATTTAGATGAGGAAGAAGATAGACCATATAAAGAAACAACCACGTCGTCACAAACTCATACACATCCTAAACCAGATCCCACACCATATAACAATGAGAACAACAGTCCTCAACCTGTTGCCACAACATCAAGAGACGAAAGTGCTGAAAAACTAAGAAAAGAACTTGAAGCTAGTTTAACTGAGGATTTAAAAAACGTTCGTAGTGAGATTGATAGAGAAAAAGAAAAGCAACTAGAAATGATTGAGAAAAAAGCGAGAGATATTATTAAAGATAAATATTTATCAGAAAGAACAAAACGTTATCGCTTAAAACAGCTACTGAATTCTCAAAATGTTGAACGAAGTATGTCTCATTCAGCTTTCAAATTTGACAACGATGAGGTCATCAACGGTTTAATATGGTCAGAAATTCTAAGTAAACCGAAACAACTTTAAATGACGCATTTAATTTAATTACATCATTATTTAATTTTAAGTTAAAACTACGAGAGTAAGATTTGTATTCAATTTTTCCAAATGAGTACAGTTTTACTCTCTTTTTAGTTTGTCTAAATTGTAGGAGTTTAGTAAAATTTTTAATGAGATAGATGTTATATCAAACGTTATAAATTTCAACTTTGATTTAAAGCATAATCACATTAATTAGTAGAACAAGCGTGATATAATGAATATGGAATTCAACACATTTAATTATATTACGTAATCAATAATATTAACTATCGTAACTTGAAAAGGAGCGCGTTTATGCCAGGAATAATTCAAATTGACGACATTAATCAATCACAAGCTTTAATGGGAAATAATGATGAGCATCTTAAAACTATTGAAGACAACTTTGATGTCGTCATACATGCTAGAGGACAAGAAATTGCCGTCAAAGGTGAAAAGTTAGAGCATGTAGAAAAAGCAGAATTAGTTCTTACCAATTTATTAAAAGTTATAGAATTGGGAAATACAATTACACTTAAAGATGTAGAAGCTGCTATTAAAATGGCAGATAATAACACGATTCAGCACCTTTTAGATTTATACGATGAAGAAATTACAAAAGATGCATTCGGTAAAACGATTCGTGCTAAAACAATGGGACAACGAATGTATATCAATGCTATGAAAAGAAATGACTTAGTATTTGGTATAGGACCAGCAGGTACCGGCAAGACATTTTTAGCAGTTGTTTACGCTGCCAAACAATTACGTAAAGGTACCGTTAAACGTATCGTTCTAACAAGACCAGCAGTTGAAGCTGGAGAATCTCTTGGTTTCCTACCAGGTGATTTAAAAGAAAAAGTAGATCCTTATTTACGTCCGCTTTATGATGGATTAAATACTGTATTAGGAAGAGAACAAACAGAAAGATTTATAGAAAGAGGAATTATTGAAATTGCGCCTCTTGCATACATGAGAGGAAGAACGCTTGATGATGCGTTTGTAATCTTAGATGAAGCACAAAATACAACGCACGCTCAAATGAAAATGTTCTTAACACGTTTAGGTTTCGGTTCTAAAATGGTTGTTACTGGGGATCAAACTCAAATCGACTTACCTAAAGGCGTGAAGAGTGGCTTGAAAGAAGCAATTAAAAAACTATACGGTGTCAATGGTATAAGTATTATGAAATTAGACCAAAGTGACGTAGTGAGACATCCACTAGTAAGTAAAATTATAGATCGTTACGAAGGAGTTGATTAAATGTTTACTATAGATTTTAGCGACCACACTGATTTAGTCAAAGATGAATGGTATGAACAAATTGATTCTTTATTAACCTTTGCTAAAAAACAGGAAAATATAGAAAGTGACGCAGAACTATCAGTTACCTTCGTAGATAAAGATGAAATTCAAAACATCAATAAAGTCTATAGAGATAAAGATAAAGTGACTGATGTCATTTCATTTGCTTTAGAAGAAGATGAACCTGATATAGATATGAATGACTTAGAAATTCCACGTGTACTTGGAGACATAATTATTTGCACTGATGTTGCGCAAGAACAAGCAGAAAGTTATGGTCATTCTTTTGAACGTGAATTAGGATTTTTAGCGTTACATGGATTCTTACATTTATTAGGGTATGATCATATGACAGAAGATGACGAAAAAGAAATGTTTGGTCGACAAGATGCAATTCTAAATTCATACGGATTGACTAGAGACTAGTAATGAGACGTTTCAAATATGCTTACGATGGTTTTACAGCCATTTTAAAAAAAGACCAAAATTTCTTACTCCATATATTAGCTGGAATTATTGCTATCATAATGGGATTTATATTTCATATTAATCGTTCAGAGTGGATGTTTGTATTACTTGCTATTGCTTTAGTATTGAGTTTAGAAGCCATTAACACTTCAATCGAGTTTGTGGTCGATTTAGTTACTACTGAATATCATGAATATGCTAAACATGCCAAAGATATCGCAGCGTTTAGTGTAGTAATTGTATCCGTTTTAGCCATGTGTATTGGATTAATCGTTTTCGTACCACATATTTTAAGTTTATTTTAGGGGGAAAATAAATGAGCTATCAATCGCATTATTTTAAAGAAGTTAGGGAGGCACAAAATAATGCATATGCGCCTTATAGTCATTTTAAAGTTGGGGCCTATTTAAGAACAAAAGATGGACGCACGTTTCACGGGGCAAATGTTGAGAATGCGGCATACTCCTTAGGCATTTGTGCAGAACGTTCTAGTTTATTCGCAGCAATTTCAGAAGGTTATAGACCCGGAGACTTCAAATCTATTACAGTGACGGTTGACGCAGATCAACCTTCCTCTCCTTGTGGTGCTTGTAGACAAGTATTGAAAGAACTTTGCGATGATGATATGCCAGTATATATGACTAATCACAAAGGCGAAATGATAGAATCGACTGTAAGCGAACTATTACCATTAGGATTTTCAAGAAAGGATTTAAATTAATGACAGAAGAACATAAATCAGGATTTGTTTCAATCATTGGTAGACCTAATGTTGGTAAATCTACCTTTGTAAATAGAGTGATAGGACATAAAATTGCAATTATGTCTGATAAAGCTCAAACAACGCGCAATAAAATTCAGGGTGTGATGACAAGAGATGATGCTCAAATCATCTTTATAGACACACCTGGTATTCACAAACCAAAACATAAACTTGGTGACTATATGATGAGAGTGGCTAAAAATACACTTTCCGAAATTGATGCCATTATGTTCATGGTCAATGTAAATGAAGATATTGGTCGTGGTGATGAATATATCATGGAAATGTTAAAGAATGTTAAAACACCCATCTTTTTAGTATTAAATAAGATAGACCTTGTGCATCCAGATGCTTTAATGCCAAAGATTGAACAATACAAAGAATACATGGACTTTACAGATATTATTCCAATTTCAGCACTTGAAGGGTTAAATGTTGATCACTTTATCGATGTGCTAAAATCTTATCTACCTGAAGGACCAAAATATTATCCGGATGACCAAATTTCTGATCACCCAGAACAGTTTGTAGTGAGTGAAATTATTCGTGAAAAGATTTTACATTTAACAAGCGAAGAGATTCCGCACGCAATTGGCGTTAATGTTGATCGAATGATAAAAGAAGACGAAGACAGAGTCAGAATCGAAGCGACAATATATGTTGAGCGTGATTCTCAAAAAGGCATTGTCATTGGTAAAGGCGGTAAAAAACTTAAAGAAGTTGGAAAACGTGCACGACACGATATAGAAATGTTACTTGGTTCTAAAGTATATTTAGAACTATGGGTTAAAGTGCAACGTGATTGGAGAAATAAAGTAAACTTTATCCGCCAGATTGGCTATATTGAAGATCAAGATTGATCATTAGAGAGTCGGTGAATGTATCATGTTAATGAAACAAAAGGGCATCATTATTAAATCGGTTGATTATGGTGAGTCTGATAAAATCATTACAATTTTAAATGAGTATGGTGCGAAAATACCTTTAATGGCTCGACGTGCGAAAAAAGTTAAATCTGGTTTACAAGCTCATACACAAATGTTTGTGTATGGCTTATTTATTTATAATAAATGGCGTGGCATGGGAACTTTAAATTCTGTCGATGTCATTAACCAGCACTATGAATTACAATTAGATTTGTATGAAAGTAGTTATGCTTCTTTATGTGCAGAAACAATTGAAAGATCAATGGAAGAAAATGAGGTATCTAAATATAATTACGAGCTTCTTCATTTTGTACTTACGAAAATAAGCGAAGGCACGTCAGCTCAATTGATGTCTATCGTCGTTCTATTGAAATGTATGGCAAAATTTGGTTTTACTGCCTCTTTTAATCGTTGCGTCATAACAGGTAATGATGACCAATCCAAATTAATGGGCTATAGTTTCAAATTTGATGGAGCTATTTCTCAAGAAGTAGCATATCAAGACCCACACGCCTTGAAATTAACAAATCGCTCGCTTTATCTATTAGATATACTGCAAAAATTACCTATCAATAAGATGAATTCTCTGAGTATTCATCAAGAAATTTTAGACGAAATGTCAGAACTCATTATTATGCTTTACAGAGAATATGCCGGCATATTTTTTAAAAGCCAGAAGTTAATTAACCAACTTAAAAGACTAGAAAATGATCCACACTAAACCGTTTTACTTATAAAAGCGGCACAGTGTGGATTTTTCATGCATAAAAAACTCTCTTATCTGCAACACAAAAGATGTGCTCGATAAGAGAGTAAATGCAAATAATGATTTATCTTTCAAATATTATTTAATACTAAAATTTAATTTTTTCAGCTAAGAATGTTTCTAATTCTGAAATTGGCATACGTACTTGTTCCATTGAATCTCTATCACGTACAGTGACTTGATTATCTTCTAGTGAATCGAAATCAAATGTAATACAATATGGCGTACCAATTTCATCTTGACGACGATAACGTTTACCAATTGATTGTGATTCATCGAAGTCAATAGAGAAGTTTTGACTCAATTGTTCGAATATTTTAATTGCTTCACTAGATAATTTCTTACTTAAAGGTAATACTGCAGCTTTATATGGTGCTAAAGCAGGGTGGAAGTGCATAACCGTACGTGCATCTTTACTTCCTTCAACACCTTCTTCTTCATATGCATCACATAAGAAGGCTAATGTTACACGATCCGCACCTAATGAAGGCTCGATACAATATGGAACATATTTCTCGTTTGTTTCTGGATCATGATATTTGAAGTCTTCGCCTGAATGTTCACTATGTTTTTGTAAGTCAAAGTCCGTACGACTTGCGATACCCCATAGTTCTCCCCAACCAAATGGGAATCTGTATTCAATATCAGTTGTCGCATTAGAGTAGTGAGATAATTCATCTTCATCATGGTCTCTTAAACGCATATTTTCTTCATTAATATTTAAATCTTTTAACCATTGACTTGCAAATGTTTTCCAGAAGTTTTGCCATTCAATTTCTTCACCAGGTTTACAGAAGAATTCAAGTTCCATTTGTTCGAATTCTCTTGTTCTGAAAATGAAGTTACCAGGTGTAATCTCATTACGGAATGATTTACCAATTTGGCCAATACCAAAAGGCAATTTCTTACGCATTGAACGTTGAACATTTTTATAGTTAACGAAGATACCTTGAGCTGTTTCAGGACGTAAGAATAATTCATTTGTAGAATCTTCAGTTACACCTTGGAATGTTTTGAACATCAAGTTGAATTGACGAATATCTGTCCAATTCGCTGTACCACTTACAGGACAAACAATTCCTTCATCATCAATGATTTTCTTCATTTCATCAAAACTTAATCCATCAGCAATGAAATTTTCGTCGCCTTTTTCTTTTTGCATGTAATCTTCAATTAATTTATCTGCACGATAACGAATTTTACTGTCTTTATTATCAATCATCGGATCATTAAAGTTACCTAAGTGACCTGATGCCTCCCAAGTTTTAGGATTCATTAAGATAGCAGCGTCAATACCCACATTATAAGGTGATTGAGTAATAAATTTTTGCCACCATGCTTTTTTAATATTGTTTTTAAGTTCCACACCTAGAGGACCGTAATCCCAAGTATTTGATAAACCACCATAGATGTCACTTCCTGGGAAGACAAAACCTCTATGTTTCGCTAGTTGAACAATTGTTTCCATATCTTTTACCATAAAAACTCTCCTTACACATAAAAACGCCCCAAGACAATATACATATCAAATATGTCATATTATCTTGGGACGAGTTTAAAAGTATTTTTAGTCATTTGTACATGAAATACAAATGTTTACTTACATTTAACCCGCGGTTCCACCCAAATTAGTGTAGACACTCGCTTTTATTTCATTCATTTAGTCATGCGCCAATTTATCAATGTTAAGCTCACACCATCCTTAACTCGCTTCAACATTATTCTAATTGAAAGATTTTTTAATAGCAAGTATTTCTATGTATTTGTAGCAATTTATAATAAAAGTTATAATAAGAAGTATTCAAGAGGGGTGAGGACCTATAGAACTTAGTAAAAGACAGGAACAAATTATTGATATCGTCAAAACCAAAGGACCTATCACGGGTGAACAGATTGCTGAAAAGCTCAATCTCACTCGCGCTACTTTACGTCCTGACTTAGCAATACTGACAATGTCAGGCTTTATTGAAGCAAGACCTAGAGTCGGTTATTACTATTCGGGCAAATCTAAAAATAAAATTATTAATGAACAACTAAGACAATACGTGGTTAAAGATTATATGTCTCAACCTGTAATTTTGAAAGAGGAAATGTCTGTTTATGATGCAATTTGTACAATCTTTTTAGAAGATGCAGGTACATTATTTATCACAAATAAAGACAATGATTTCATTGGCGTTTGTTCAAGAAAGGACTTACTCAGGGCATCCATGATTGGCGAAGATATACATACAATGCCGATAAGCGTAAATATGACTCGAATGCCTCATATTACATTTCTTGAAGAAAGCGAGCTCGTCATTTATGCTGCCAATCAAATGATTGAAAAAGAAATCGACGCACTCCCCATTGTTAGAAAAAAAGACAATGACAAATATGAAGTCACTGGTCGAATTTCTAAAACAACGATAACTAAATTATTCGTATCATTATTTAAAGAATAGGTGGTAAATACATGGATAATATAAAGATAATTGTAGCCTCAGATTCGATAGGAGAAACAGCAGAATTAGTTGCTAGAGCAGGTGTTTCCCAGTTTAATCCTAAACAATGTAAACACGAATTCCTTCGCTATCCTTACATTGAATCTTTTGAGAATGTTGATGAAGTGATTCAAGTTGCGCGTGATACAGGCGCTATCATTGTTTACACACTAGTTAAACCAGAAATAAAGAAATATATGCTTGCCAAAGTAGAAGAATTTTCTTTGAAATCAGTTGATATCATGGGACCATTAATGGATTTATTATCAGAGTCAATTGATGAAACGCCTTATTACGAACCAGGTATCGTACATCGACTAGATGACGCTTACTTTAAGAAGATTGACGCAATTGAATTTGCAGTTAAATATGATGACGGTAAAGACCCTAAAGGTTTACCTAAGGCAGATATTGTACTGTTAGGTATTTCAAGAACTTCTAAAACACCGCTATCTCAATATTTGGCACATAAAAGTTATAAAGTGATGAACATTCCAATTGTTCCTGAAGTCACACCTCCAGATGCGTTATTTGAAATAGATACATCTAAATGTATTGCTTTAAAAATTAGTGAAGAAAAGCTTAACCGTATCCGTAAAGAAAGATTAAAACAACTAGGTTTAGGAGATACTGCTAGATATGCGACAGAAGCACGTATTCAAGAAGAATTAGATTACTTTGATGAACTCGTTTCTAAAGTAGGTTGCCCTGTGATTGATGTCACAGATAAAGCTATTGAAGAAACAGCAAATGATATTATATATTTAATTGAAGAAAGTAAATCGAAATGATTTCATTTTCCTAGTAAAAAAGATATAATGATATGACTAATATTTAATAGGTGATTCCCTTTGCGTATAGATCAATCGGTCATTAATGAAATTAAAGATAAGACAGACATTTTAGATTTAGTAAGTGAATATGTAAAACTTGAAAAAAGAGGGCGCAATTACATTGGTTTGTGTCCTTTTCATGATGAAAAGACACCTTCTTTCACAGTTTCTGAGGATAAACAAATATGTCATTGCTTCGGTTGTAAAAAGGGTGGCAATGTTTTCCAATTTACGCAAGAAATTAAAGATATACCATTTGTAGAAGCAGTTAAAGAGTTGGGTGAACGTGTCAATATACAAGTTGATATTGGCAACACACAACAGAATCAAGAATCTCAAATGGCCTCAGATGATCTGAAAATGATTGAGATGCATGAGCTTATTCAAGAATATTATCATTATGCTCTAATGAAGACTGTAGAAGGCGAAGAAGCATTAAATTATTTAAGAGAACGTGGGTTTACTGATGAATTAATTAAAGAAAGAGAGATTGGGTTCGCTCCAGATAACTCACACTTTTGTCATGACTTTCTAGAGAAAAAGGGTTATGATATAGAACTTGCTTATGAAGCTGGTTTGTTATCTCGTAACGAAGAGAATTTCAGTTATTATGATAGATTCAGAAATAGAATCATGTTCCCTTTAAAAAATGCCCAAGGACGAATTGTTGGTTATTCAGGAAGAACATATACTGGACAAGAACCTAAATATTTAAATAGTCCAGAAACGCCTATCTTTCAAAAACGAAGACTCTTATATAATTTAGATAAAGCCCGTAAATCAATACGAAAAAATGATGAAATTATTCTACTCGAAGGATTTATGGATGTTATTAAGTCAGATTATGCCGGTTTAAAACAAGTTGTAGCTAGCATGGGGACACAATTGTCTCAAGAACATGTCACATTTCTTAAGAAATTAACACATAATATCACATTAATGTTTGATGGAGATTTCGCCGGTAAAGAGGCTACTTTGAAAACTGGACAAACGCTTTTACAACAAGGTTTAAATGTGTATGTCGTTCAATTACCTTCTGGAATGGATCCAGATGAATATATTGGAAAATATGGTAATGACTCATTTTTAAATTTTGTTCAAAAAGATAAAAAATCATTCGTTTTATTTAAAGTTCAAACACATCAAGATGAAATCAATAATAATGACTTAGCTTACGAAAGATATTTTAAAGAAACGACGAATGACATTTCACTTGTCCAATCAACAATACTTCGAAATAAACTCATACACGATGTGGCTGACATTTTCAAAATAAATCCAGAAACCATTCAACATGAAGTAGGCGTAAATGCAACACCACAAGCACCACCAGCGGATTACGGTACTTATGGTTCTTCATCACAGGCACATACTCAATTATTTAATCGTTTATCGAAGCATGAGAAAGCAGAAAGGGCACTGCTTAAACATTTTATGAAAGATAAAGATACATTCTTAAATTACTATCAAAAGATTAGTAGTGATGACTTTACAAATAAATATTTTAAGAGTATATTTAATATTTTGCATGACTATTTTTCAGAACAAGATTATTATAGTATAAGTGACGTAATGCAATATATTGAATCTAATGATTTAAGAGAGGCTTTCATTGAACTAGAACAATATAATCTTAATGATGAACCTTATGAAAATGAAATAGAGGACTACATTCACATTATTAATAGCAATAGTGGTGAAGAGTCAATTGAAGCATTGAATCATAAATTAAGAGAAGCATCTCGTATAGGTGATGTAGAATTGCAAAAATACTATTTACAACTTATCGTAAATAAGAATAAAGGTAGAATGTAAATATAGTGAAATTGAAAAGCGTAATAATATAAAAGCGATACAATAATGAAAACATTCACACATTCTAAACAATGGTTACTAATAAGGTTGAGTGGGTAGTAAAACTATGTCACAATTTTTAAATGTATGATTGATTTTTAATTAAAATCTTGATGAAGTGCCTATATAAAATATTAAAATGGCTTAATTGAAAGTGATTAATTCAATATTTACAATATACAAATCATATTTAATTGATATAATATATAGTTATTGAAAGATTATCAGTATTTATTAAAATCGGGAGGCCTTTTCATGTCTGATAACCAAGTGAAAATTAAAAAACAAACAATTGATCCGACTTTAACATTAGAAGATGTTAAAAAACAATTAATTGATAAGGGTAAAAAAGAAGGTCATTTAAGCCATGAAGAAATTGCTGAAAAACTACAGAATTTCGAAATGGATTCTGATCAAATGGATGATTTCTTTGATCAACTTAATGATAATGATATTACTCTTGTTAATGAAAAAGATAGCTCCGATACAGATGAAAAATTAAACCCCAATGATTTAAGTGCCCCTCCTGGTGTCAAAATTAATGACCCAGTCCGTATGTACCTTAAAGAGATTGGTAGAGTCAATCTGTTAAGCGCTCAAGAAGAAATTGAATTAGCTAAGAAAATTGAACAAGGTGATGAAATCGCAAAATCACGATTAGCTGAAGCCAACCTACGTCTAGTTGTTAGTATTGCTAAAAGATATGTAGGTAGAGGTATGTTATTCCTAGATTTAATCCAAGAGGGTAACATGGGCTTAATTAAGGCCGTTGAAAAATTCGACTTTAGTAAAGGGTTTAAATTTTCAACATATGCAACTTGGTGGATTAGACAGGCAATTACAAGAGCGATTGCTGACCAAGCACGTACAATCCGTATTCCTGTCCATATGGTTGAAACGATTAATAAATTAATACGTGTTCAACGTCAATTATTACAAGATTTAGGTCGTGACCCTGCACCAGAAGAAATTGGTGAAGAAATGGATTTACCACCTGAAAAAGTACGTGAAATCTTAAAAATTGCGCAAGAACCAGTTTCTCTTGAAACACCTATTGGCGAAGAAGATGACAGCCACTTAGGAGATTTCATTGAAGACCAAGAAGCACAAAGTCCTTCAGACCATGCCGCATATGAATTATTAAAAGAACAACTTGAAGATGTGCTTGATACGTTAACTGATAGAGAAGAAAACGTGTTGCGTTTAAGATTTGGCTTAGACGATGGACGTACAAGAACACTTGAAGAGGTTGGTAAAGTATTTGGTGTTACACGTGAACGTATTCGTCAAATTGAAGCTAAAGCTTTAAGAAAACTAAGACATCCTAGTCGTAGCAAGAGACTTAAAGATTTCATGGATTAAAATAATAAAGTTGGGCAAGTGTCTATGAATGAATAAACATCGTTTTCTACCTCGCCCAATCGAATCATCACACTTGAAAGGGGTGGGATAATGAATTCAATTTTCAATATACTGAATTCAATCCCACTCTTTTTTAATACATATGAGGAGTTTAAACATGATTAATTTAAATCAACGATTATTGCGTGTGTGCTCATTTTTAAAGCAAGGAACACTAGCTGATATTGGTTCAGATCACGCTTATTTACCTATTTATGCAATACAAAACAAGATATGTACAAGTGCAATTGCTGGTGAGGTCATTAAAGGACCATATAAGGCTGCGGTGAATAATGTCGCTGAAAATGACTTAAATGAATCAATCGACGTCCGCTTAGGTGACGGTTTAGCCGTTATCAATCATGCTGATAACATTGATAATATAACGATTTGCGGCATGGGTGGACCTCTTATTGCTTCAATTTTAAAAGAAGGGCAAGAAAAATTAACACATCATCCAAGGCTTATCTTACAAAGCAATATCCAAACGCAAGTCTTAAGAAATGTCTTAACGTCACTGAATTATGAAATTATAGATGAGGTCATTCTTGAAGAAAAAGGGCATATTTATGAAATTGTAGTAGCAGAATTTAATCAATCTTTGAAACCACTCTCTACAAAAGAAGCAAAATTCGGCCCATATTTATTAAAGGAAAAGAATGATTATTTCTATAAAAAGTGGAATAGAGAACTCGAAGCACTCTATCATATTAAGTCACAATTGAATTCATCAACACATCATGAGAGACTTAAAGAAATTGAAAGTGAAATTAATCTCATACAAGAGGTGTTAGATAATGAAATTGAGTAAACTCATATCTATTTTAGATACACATGTGCCATTTTCCACAGCGGAATCATGGGATAATGTCGGATTACTAATCGGCGATGAAAACCAACAAGTCAATGGTATATTAACCGCCTTAGATTGTACTGAAGACGTCGTCAATCAAGCGATAGACAAAAATATAAATACCATCATTGCACATCATCCACTTATCTTCAAAGGGATTAAAAATATCGTTCAAACTGGTTACGGCAAGATTATACGCAAACTAATTCAAAACGATATTAACCTTATCGCAATGCATACAAATTTAGATGTAAATCCAAATGGCGTAAATAAGATGCTAGCAGACACGCTTGGTTTAAATAATATTAAACTAATTAACCAACAAAATACGACGTATTATAAGGTTCAAACTTTTATCCCTAAAGAAAATGTCGAAAACTTTAAAGACCAACTCAATCAACTCGGCTTAGCTAAAGAAGGAAATTACGAATACTGTTTCTTTGAAAGCGCAGGAAAGGGACAATTTAAACCTGTTGGAGAAGCCAATCCTTATCTCGGTCAACTCGATAGTATAGAATATGTAGATGAGATTAAACTCGAATTTATGATTTCTGAAAATGAAAAACAAATCACCGAACAGGCAATTATAAATTATCATCCTTATGAAACACCCGTATATGATTTTATTAAACTGCAGAAAAGAAGCAAGTATGGTTTAGGTATCATAGGTGAGCTTCCTCATACGATGACTTTAGATGAGTTTTCTAGTTACACTAAAGAGCAATTAAATATCAATAGTTTAAGATATACGGGTCATCCTGACGCAGTCATTAACAAAGTTGCTATGATAGGCGGTTCAGGAATTGGTTTTGAATATGAAGCGCAAAAATTGGGTGCTGATGTATTTGTAACTGGAGATATCAAACATCACGACGCATTAGATGCTAAAATACAAGGTGTTAATTTATTAGATATTAACCACTATAGCGAATTTGTAATGAAGCAAGGCTTAAAATCGTTGCTAGAAGACTGGCTATTTGAGTATAAAGATGAGTTACCTATCGAAGCCTCAGATATTAACACCGATCCATTCACTTATAAATAATATATTGCTTATTAGACTTTAAAGGAGGCCATATCATGGCAAAACATCCATTTGAGCATTTTAATTTAGACGAAAGTTTAATTAAAGCGGTTCAAGACCTTAATTTTGAAAAACCTACAGAAATACAAAATAGAATAATCCCTAGAATATTGAAAGGTACTAACTTGATTGGTCAATCACAAACAGGTACAGGAAAGTCACATTCTTTCTTATTACCTTTAATGCAAAAGATTGATGTAGATGTTCAAGAACCACAAGCCATTGTCGTTGCACCAACACGAGAACTCGCTCAACAATTATTTCAAACGGCTAGTCATCTGAGTCAATTCAAACAAGATGTAAGTGTTAAATTGTTTATCGGCGGTACTGATATCGAAAAAGATAAACAACGTTGTAATAGACAACCCCAATTAATTATTGGTACACCTACACGTATTAATGATCTTGCACAAGGCGGATATCTTCATGCGCACCTTGCCAGCAATTTAATTGTGGACGAAGCTGACTTAATGATTGATTTAGGTTTAATTGAAGATGTAGATTATATCGCAGCACGATTAGATGACGAGGCTCACATTGCAGTATTTAGTGCAACTATTCCTAAATCATTGCAACCATTTTTAAATAAATATTTAAGTCAACCTGAATTCGTTGAGGTTGATAGTAAGTCTCAAAATAAGAAAAACATTGAATTTTATCTTATACCTACAAAAGGTACTGCCAAAATCGATAAAACGTTAAGTCTTATCGATATGTTAAATCCGTATTTATGTATCATTTTCTGTAATAGTAGAGAAAATGCAAACGAACTTGCAAATTCTTTAAATAATGAAGGTATTAAAGTCGGTATGATTCACGGGGGCTTAACACCTAGAGAACGTAAACAACAAATGAAGCGTATTAGAAACTTAGACTTCCAATACGTGATTGCAAGTGATCTTGCTTCAAGAGGTATTGATATCGAAGGCGTGAGTCACGTGATTAACTTTGACGTACCAAATGATATTGATTTCTTTACTCATCGCGTAGGACGAACAGGAAGGGGTAATTATAAAGGAGTAGCAATTACGCTTTATAGTCCTGATGAAGAGCATAATATTTCATTAATCGAAGATAAAGGCTATCATTTTGAAAATGTAGACATTAAAAATGGCGAACTAAAACCGATTAAAGCACATGATACAAGACGAACAAGACAACGCAAAGATGACCATCTAACAAACGAAGTTAAACATAAAGTTCGAAGTAAATCCAAAAGAAAAGTTAAACCAGGTTATAAGAAAAAGTTTAAGCAAGAAGTAGAAAAAATGAAACGTCAAGAGAGAAAGCTTTATAGTAAAAGACAAAACAGACAAAAACGTAAAAATAATAAAGGATAGGTGAATGACATGTTATTAGGTTCTCATGTTTCAATGAGTGGTAAAAAGATGTTACAAGGCTCTGCAGAAGAAGCCCATAAATTCGGTGAATCTACATTTATGATATATACTGGAGCTCCTCAGAATACGAGAAGAAAAAGCATCGAAGATTTAAATATAGAAAAAGGACATGAGGCCATGAAAGAATATGGTTTATCTAATATTATTGTTCATGCACCCTATATTATTAACATCGCTAATACGACGAAACCTGAAGTATTCAACTTAGGTGTAGATTTTTTACAGAATGAAATTGAACGTACGCAAGCGATTGGTGCAAAAGATATTGTACTACATCCTGGCTCTCATGTAGGCGCTGGTGCAGACGTAGGTATTAAAAAGATTATCGAAGGCCTTAATGAAGTCTTAACACACGATAACGATGTGCGAATTGCACTTGAGACTATGGCCGGTAAAGGTTCAGAAGTAGGTCGCTCATTCGAGGAAATCGCTCAAATAATTGATGGCGTGACACATAATGATCGTTTGTCAATTTGTTTTGACACATGCCATACACATGATGCTGGTTATAATGTCAAAGAAGACTTCGATGGTGTGTTGAATGAATTTGATAAAATCATAGGCGTAGACCGTATTAAAGTTGTACATGTTAATGACAGTAAAAATGAAATAGGCGCACATAAAGACCGTCATGAAAATATTGGCTTTGGTCATATTGGCTTCGACGCTTTAAACTATGTTGTCCACCATGATGCATTTAAAGATATTCCTAAAATTTTAGAAACACCTTATGTTGGTGAAGATAAGAAAAATAAAAAACCACCTTATAAATTTGAAATCGAAATGTTAAAAGCACAACAATTTGATTCAGATCTTAAAAATAAAATTTTAAATCAATAAATAGCTTTTTCCTAATACAGGAAACACTCGACGGAGCGAGATTGAAATCATACCATTTGATAAATGATTTCAATCTCGCTTCTTTTATTTAGTCGTAAACATTACTATTTACATAACATTTGCAAAGCTGTATAGTTATATGCGAGGTGAAAACATGACGACGCCAGTTTTCGAATTACGAAATATAGATTATTATTTCGACAATAAACATGTATTAGAAAATATAAATATTAAAATTAACAAAGGAGAATTTCTTGCCATCGTTGGTCCAAATGGTGCTGGAAAGTCAACTTTACTTAAAATCATTTTAGGGCTGTTACCTTTACAAAAAGGAGAAATATTTGTTGAGGGTCATTTGTATAAAGGCAACAAATCATCTTTAAAGATTAGTTATGTTTCCCAAAAAGCAACAGCATTTAATGCAGGTTTTCCAGCAAGTGTAAAAGAAGTTGTATTAAGTGGTTTAACTAAGACAAAGAAACTTTTCCAGAAATTTAATAAAAGTGATAATAAAAAAGTGGAAGATGTATTAAAACGATTAAACATTTCTCACTTAATCAATAAAAATATTGCCGAATTATCAGGAGGCCAACAGCAACGTGTATTAATTGCTAGGGCACTGATTTCAAATCCGAGTGTATTAGTTTTAGACGAGCCAACCAATGGTATTGATGCGAAACATGTGAACAAGTTTTACGAAACATTAGATAGGCTCAAAAAAGAAGGTATCACGATTATTCTGGTGACACATGATATTGGAGTAGTTGCAGATACAGCTACGGAGGTTGCATGTCTGAACAAACATCTTCATTTTCATGGCACAACAGAAGATTTTAAATCATTAGATGAAGTAGAAATATCTAAAATCTATGGTCATCCAATTCAATTCGTTGATCATCAACATAACAGAGCGTGTTGCAATAACGATGAGGAAAAAAGCTCATGAAATTAAATATTAAGGAGTGTAACTTGTGATAGACGCGTTATTAAATTTTGATTTTATGAGGTACTCTCTGATTAGCGGCATTTTAATAGGGTTTATCGCACCTTTAATAGGTGCTTTTATAGTTGTAAGAAGGTTATCACTTATAGCTGATGCTCTCAGCCATGTCACTTTAGGGGGTATTTCATTTGGAATGTTTATACTCACAGTAATACCAGCTTTGTCTCTCATTAACCCAATGTGGTTCGGGATACTTTTTGCGGTTATTGGAGCACTTTTAATTGAAAAGTTAAGAACATCGTTTTCAAATTATCAAGAAATAGCGATTCCTATTATAATGAGTGCCGGTATTGCGCTAAGTGCGATCTTTATTTCATTAGCAGATGGTTTCAATCAAGAGATAGTGGGACTTCTATTTGGCTCTATTAGTGCTGTTAATTTAAGTGATTTAACTACAATAATCGTTATTACAATCATCGTCGTGCTATTTATTACATTATTTTATAAAGAGTTGTTCATACTATCATTTGATGAAGAATATAGTAAGGTTATTGGTATACCTAAATGGATTCAATTCTTATTTATTATTATTGTAGCTATGGTGATTTCAGCTTCAATGAGAGTTGTAGGGATATTGTTAGTAAGTGCATTGATTACACTTCCGATTGCCATCTCTATGCGTTTAACTAAAGGGTTTAAACAGCTCATTGCACTCAGTGTTGTCCTTGGTGAATCAGCAGTCATATTAGGTTTAGTTTTAGCATTTTATATGAACATTTCACCTGGTGGTGTTATTGTAGTATTATTAGTAATTATGCTGATGATAACAATGATTTACCAAAAGTTAAAAGTTAAGTTCAAAAAGGGAGCAATTTCAAATGAATACAAATGATGCGATTAAAATTTTAAAAGATAATGGACTTAAATATACAGATAAGCGTAAAGATATGTTGGATATATTTGTAGAAGAAGACAAATATCTAAATGCCAAACATATTCAACAAAAAATGGATAAAGACTATCCAGGCATTTCTTTCGATACAGTTTATCGAAACCTCCACCTATTTAAAGATTTAGGTATTATCGAAAGTACTGAATTAGAAGGTGAAATGAAATTTAGAATTGCTTGTACTAATCACCATCATCATCACTTTATTTGTGAACAATGTGGAGACACAAAGGTGATAGACTTTTGTCCAATTGAGCAAATCAAACAATTTTTACCTAACGTCGCGATACACACACATAAATTAGAAGTTTATGGTGTATGCGAAACATGTCAACGTAAAGCATAATTTCTAACCATCAGCTATTTAAGTTGATGGTTTTATTTTTAAAAGATTACATCATCAAAACATAGGCCGATAGTCTGAATTATTAATAAAAGATTAATTTTTAAGTATTTCTATGTTTAAATTTCACAGATTTGAGATATATTAAAGATGTAATAAAAATAATTGGTAGTTAGATTTGAATGTGTTGTAAGCATATTCATTGTTGCTATAAAAGCTACTTGTTATGATTATTGTACAGACAATTTAGGAGGATGATTATTTATGGCTTTTGAATTACCAAAATTACCTTATGCATATGATGCATTAGAACCACACATCGATAAACAAACTATGGAGATTCATCACGACAAACACCATAACACATATGTAACTAAATTAAACTCAGCAGTTGAAGGAACAGATTTAGAAGCTAAATCAATCGAAGAAATTGTTGCAAATTTAGATAGCGTACCTTCTGATATTCAAACAGCAGTACGTAACAATGGTGGCGGTCACTTAAACCACTCATTATTCTGGGAATTATTATCACCTAATTCTGAAGAAAAAGGTGAAGTTGTAGACAAAATCAAAGAACAATGGGGCTCTTTAGATGAATTCAAAAAAGAATTCGCTGACAAAGCAGCAGCTCGTTTCGGTTCAGGTTGGGCTTGGTTAGTAGTAAACAACGGTCAATTAGAAATCGTAACTACACCAAACCAAGATAACCCATTAACTGAAGGTAAAACACCAATCTTAGGTTTAGATGTTTGGGAACACGCTTATTACCTTAAATATCAAAACAAACGTCCAGATTATATCAGTGCATTCTGGAATGTTGTTAACTGGGAAAAAGTTGACGAATTATATAAAGCAGCAAAATAATTTTGCTACAAGATTGACGGTCTCAATTGAGAGACCGTTATTTTTTTGTCAAAATGATAGAAAAATAATCTAATATCATATATCATTTGTATGAGACACGTTGAATAGAGGTAGGTTGTTTTGCTGAAAAGATTAAAAGAAAAATCAAATGATGAAAAAACCAGAAACACCATGAACAAGAGGATTAATTTTGTATTTGGATTTATCGTATTAATCTTCGCAATTCTAGTGTTACGGTTAGGTTATTTGCAAATAGCACAAGGATCACATTACAAACAATTAATTAAGAACGATGAAAACATAACAGTTAACGAATCAGTACCAAGAGGGCGCATTTTAGATAGAAATGGTAAAGTCCTTGTTGATAATGCTTCAAAGATGTCAATTACATATACACGAAACAGAAAGACAACACAACAAGAAATGCTTGATACAGCTAAAAAATTATCTGGTCTCATTAAGATGGACACGGATAAAATTACAGAGCGCGACAAAAAAGATTTCTGGGTTCAAATCCATCCGGAACAAGCAAAACGTTTAATGAAAAAAGAGCAGTCATTATTAGAGAATGGTAGCATTACTCAAGAACAATATGACAATCAACAAAGAGATAAAATTGGTAAAAAACAATTAGATGAATTAAGTAAAAAAGATTTACAAATTCTAGCTATTTATCGTGAGATGAATGCTGGTTCTACGTTAGATCCTCAAACCATTAAAAATGATGGGGTAACTGAAAAAGAATACGCTGCTGTATCTCAACAACTTTCAAAGTTACCTGGAGTAAACACATCTATGGACTGGGATAGAAAATATCCATACGGAGATACTTTAAGAGGTATATTCGGAGGCGTTTCAACTTCTTCAGAAGGTATTCCAAAAGAATTGACAGAACAATATCTTTCTAAAGACTATTCAAGAAACGACAGAGTAGGTAAATCTTATTTAGAATATCAATATGAAGATGTTCTTAAAGGCACTAAAAAACAAATGAAATATACTACGGATAAATCTGGTAAAGTCATCAACTCTGAAGTCGTCAACCCAGGAAAAAGGGGTCATGATTTACAATTAACCATTGATATTGACTTACAGAAGAAAGTTGAATCTCTATTGGAAAAAGAAATTTCCACGTTGAGAAGTCAAGGCGCCAAAGATATGGATAATGCGCTCATAGTAGTACAAAATCCTAAAAATGGTGACATTCTTGCGATAGCTGGTAAGCAAATTGACAAGCAAGGTAAACTTAAAGACTTTGATATTGGAAACTTCACTGCACAATATGCAGTTGGTTCATCTGTCAAAGGTGGTACGCTATTAGCTGGTTATCAAAACCATGCCATTAAAGTAGGAGAAACAATGGTCGATGAACCATTACACTTCCAAGGCGGTCTAACTAAACGATCTTACTTTAACAAAGATGGTCGAGTGACAATTAATGATAAGCAAGCGCTTATGCATTCTTCTAACGTCTTTATGTTTAAGACAGCATTAAAATTAGCAGGTGACCCTTATTATTCTGGTATGCCATTACCTAATGACATTGCAACGGCAGGTCAAAAGCTACGAAAAGGACTAAATCAAGTTGGTCTCGGAGTTAAAACAGGTGTAGATTTACCAAATGAAACACCAGGTCAAATCGAACCACTAACAAATAATCCTGGTAACTACTTAGATTTATCTATCGGACAATATGATACGTATACACCATTGCAGTTGTCACAATACGTTTCAACAATTGCAAATAATGGTTATAGAATCCAACCGCACATAGGTTTAGCGATTCACGAATCAACGAATAAGGATGAATTAGGTCCTTTAAAACGTAAAATTAAAGGTAATGTTCTTAATAGAGTGAATAACTCTGAAAATGAAATCAAAGAAGTTCAAGATGGATTCAAAATGGCGTTTAATGAAAAAGATGGTACAGGATATGCCAGCTTTAGAAATACTGTCGTACCATCAGCAGGTAAAACGGGTACAGCTGAGGTATTCCAAAATGGTGAACCAAGAGTTAACTCTACTTATATTGGTTACGCACCTATTAAAGATCCAAAACTTTCATTCTCAATCGTCTATACCAATCAACCCGTCCCACCACCTTGGTTAAATGGTGGAGATTTAGGAAGAGACGTTATTAACTATTACTTTAGAGATAGAGAGAAAAAAGATAACAACGATTCCAATAAATCATCGCAAACTAAAAGCGATCAACAAAATAATGATTCAGACTCAGATAGTAATTCTGACGATGATGAGGAATAAGTTTACACGTAATATCAAAAAATTATTCTTTGCAATTACATTTGTAATTGGTATAATGATAAGGTCGTATTTAGAAAAGGTAAGGAGGAATAATCATGCGCGTAAACGTTACATTAGCTTGTACTGAATGTGGAGATAGAAACTATATCTCAACTAAAAACAAACGAAACAATCCTGAACGTATTGAAATGAAAAAATACTGTGCACGTGATAATAAACAAACTTTACACCGTGAAACTAAATAATTAATTTAGCTAACTACCCACAAAATCTTCATTTTGTGGGTAGTTTTTATATACTCGAATACATAGCAACTTAATGACATCATTATGGATAAACGTTATAATATGAATTGAACAAAGTGGGTGAAAATGTTGGGTAAAAAACATATACGTCAAGCAACAATTGAAAAACTAAAAAGTTTTAACAAAGATAAAAAAGCTGTTGCAGACCTATGGTTAGCAAATGAGTTATTTAATACGAAAGCTTATCAAGATGCTGAAAGCATAGGATTTGTTTTATCGATGCCTCATGAGGTCGATACCTATCAAATAATCGAAACGGCTATTAAACAAAATAAAAAAGTTTACGTTCCAGAAACAAATTATAAAGAGGGATTGATGACTTTTAAACGTCTATTATCTCTAAATGAAATTGAAAAAGATAATAAAGGTATTTATCATTCTATTTCAGATTCTGAACTTACTAACTATATGGATTTATTAGTAGTACCTGGTGTAGCTTTTGAAAAAAGTGGATATCGAATTGGCTATGGTGGGGGCTATTACGATAAATTTTTAAACCAATACAAAACGCAAACTGTTAGCTTGCTATATGATTTTCAACTTACTACATTTGACAAAGAATCATTCGATCAACCTGTAGATCAATTAATTATTTATGACAATGATGTAGTGGAGGAATAAATGAATATTGAGAAACTTTATTGGAAGACCTTATATTACTGGATTAGATATCTAAACTACGATGTAATAAGTCGAGATAAAGATGATGCAGAAATTTGGTTGGTACATAAACGCAAACAATCAGTAGTTATTTTTAGAAAAGATGTAAGTACGACTCAAGAAGTTAGATTTGATAAATCTAGGATTCTAGACCATCAAGATGATTTAGCGCAAAAGATTGGGTTTAAACCAAGTTCTTACAATTTTTATTACTTTACTGATAGGGAATTTTCTGAAGAAAAAATAAGCGAAAATGATCCTATAAAACTCAACTTCTTTATAATCAAAAATGAAGAAGATATAAAACAAATCACTCCAAATTTCGTCATCCATAAAATGCTTATCAATAACAATGATAAAAAGACTTATTCTCACTATAGACGAAAAGTATTAACAAATAATCTTTTAGATAAACACATGCATAGATTCACACCTGCAACTTACCTTTTGATTATTATAAATGTTGTTATCTGGCTATGTATGATTTTATATCTTAATAGATTTTCTGATGTTAAATTATTAGATGTTGGTGGACTTGTACATTTTAATGTCGTTCATGGAGAATGGTATCGTTTAATCACTTCCATGTTTTTACATTTTAATTTTGAACATATTTTAATGAATATGCTTTCTCTATTTATTTTTGGGAAAATTGTTGAATCCATTGTGGGTTCATGGAGAATGCTAATCATTTACTTTATTTCAGGATTGTTTGGTAATTTTGTATCACTTTCTTTTAACACATCAACAATTTCCGTTGGTGCTAGTGGTGCAATTTTTGGATTAATTGGGGCTATTTTTGCAATAATGTATTTAAGTAAAACCTTCGATAAAAAAGTTATCGGTCAATTACTCATTGCATTGGTTATCCTAGTTGGTCTGTCGCTTTTCATGTCTAATATCAATATTATGGCTCATTTAGGCGGCTTTATCGGTGGATTATTAATCACACTGATTGGATATTATTTTAAAAATAATCGTCAGTTGTTTTGGATATTTTTAATAATTTTATTAACTATTTTTGTTGCTTTGCAAATTAGGATATTTACGATTAAAGAAGATAATATTTATGACAAACTGATAAAAGATCAAATGTTAGCTGGCAACTATAGCGAAGCTAAAAGTGTGGTTACTCAAACTTTAAATAAAAAATATGCTGACGATGAAACATATTATTTAAGCGGACTAATCACAGCGACTGAAAGTTCACAATCAGAAGCGATATCAGAATGGGAAAGAGGTTTAAAAAGCTATCCCAATTCAGGCATACTCAATTATGAATTAGCAATAGCTAATCGCTCTCTTAGTGATAATAAGAAAGCATTAAAATATGTGAAAAAGGCAGTAAAAAGCGACCCTAGTAATACTAACTACAAAAACTTACAAAAAGAGTTGAGTGAATCTAGTGACTCGAAAGATAAATAATTTTTATGATGTTTTACAGTTACTTAAGAAATATGGTTTCATCATTTATTTTAAAGATCCTGAGGATATGCATGAAATGATGTTACAAGAAATAAAGTCTTTATATAACTATCAGTTATTATCTAAAGATGAATATCTAAAATGTATTTTGATAATTAATCAGAGAAGGAATGAACATAAATGACAAATATTATTTTAGCGGCCGACATCGGTGGTACTACTTGTAAATTGGGAATTTTCGATACACAACTAGAACAATTACATAAATGGTCAATTCATACAGATACTAGCGATCATACTGGTGAATTATTATTAAAAAACATTTATGATTCTTTTGTTCAAAAAGTACAAGAGTTTAATTTCAATTTTGAAGATGTTCAGGGTGTAGGAATTGGTGTACCTGGACCTGTTAACTTTGAAACCGGTGTTGTGAACGGTGCTGTAAATTTACATTGGCCTGGAAATGTAAATGTGAGAGAGATTTTCCAGAAATATGTAGACTGCCCTGTTTATGTGGATAATGATGCAAATGTTGCCGCTTTAGGTGAAAAGCATAAAGGTGCCGGCGAGGGTGCTGATGATGTTGTTGCAATTACTTTAGGAACTGGTCTTGGCGGTGGTATCATATCTAACGGGGAGATTGTTCACGGACATAATGGATCAGGCGCTGAAATCGGTCATATGAGAGCAGACTTCGATCAACGCTTTAAATGTAATTGTGGAAAATCAGGATGTATCGAAACAGTAGCTTCTGCAACTGGTGTTGTTAATTTAGTGAATTTCTATTATCCTAAACTTACTTTTAAATCATCAATTTTACAATTAATTAAGGATAATAATGTTACTGCTAAAGCTGTTTTTGATGCCGCTAAAGCAGGAGATCAATTCTGTATATTTATCACTGAAAAGGTAGCTAATTACATTGGTTATTTATGCAGTATTATTAGTGTTACAAGCAATCCTAAATACATTGTCTTAGGTGGTGGCATGTCTACTGCAGGACCGATTTTAATTGAAAATATCAAAACAGAATATAACAATCTAACATTTACTCCAGCTCAATTTGAAACCGAAATCGTTCAGGCAAAACTTGGAAACGACGCAGGTATTACTGGAGCTGCAGGGTTAATTAAGACTTATGTTCTAGATAAAGAAGGTGTAAAATAATGGCAATCGTAGACGTTGTAGTTATTCCAGTCGGCACAGAAGGACCAAGTGTAAGTAAATACATCGCAGAAATACAAACTAAACTGAAAGAATTTAAAGAACAAGGTAAAATTGATTATCAACTTACACCAATGAACACGCTTATAGAAGGTGACTTAAAAGATTTATTCGAAGTCATTCAAGCAATTCATGAATTACCTTTTGATAAAGGTTTAGACAGAGTATGTACGAATATACGTATCGACGACCGTCGTGATAAATCTAGAAAAATGAATGATAAACTTAAATCTGTTCAAAAACATTTAGATAATAGTGGTGAATAAATAATGAGAATTTCCAATTTAACTCTTGGTTTAGTGGATACAAATACGTATTTCATTGAAAATGATGATAGCGTTATTTTAATAGATCCTTCAAGTGAAAGTGATAAAATTATTAAAAAATTAAACCAGATAAATAAACCTTTAAAGGCTGTGCTACTTACACATGCACATTATGATCATATCGGTGCATTGGACGATATAGTTACAAAATATGATGTACCTGTATATATGCATGAAGACGAGTTTGATTTTTTACAGGATCCGGAGAAAAACGGTGCTTCTAAATTCAAACAATATGGTATGCCACAAGTAGTTAGCAATGCGAAACCTTTAAGTATTAATGAAGGGCCTGCCGAAATTAAAGGTTTTAAATTTAATGTATTACACACACCAGGACATTCACCAGGAAGTTTATCATATGTGTTTGATGAATTTGCTGTAGTAGGCGACACTTTATTTAATAATGGTATTGGACGCACAGATCTTTATAAAGGAGATTACGAAACTTTAGTCGACTCTATTAAAGATAAATTATTTGAATTAGAAGGCGACCTTCCATTATTCCCAGGCCATGGTCCTTATACTACAGTGGATGACGAACAATTAAATCCATTTTTAAATGGATAAATCAATAAAGTAATTTTTACACCTCCTACGTTGTTATATGTAGGAGGTGTTTTTATGAAAATGTTATTTCAAGAAATTGTAAATCATGCCATCAATAACAATGTCAGTGATATTCATTTTATTCCAAGTGAGCATCATACACTCATCAAACTTAGAATCAACGATCAATTGATTAATTATGATACGTTAGCTCATCCTATCTATAGTAAATTACTTATCTATATGAAGTTTAAATCAGGATTAGATGTCTCTACCCAACAAGTTGCTCAAAGCGGAAGATATATTTATAAATTAAGGAATATATATTATCTTAGGATTTCTACGCTTCCGCTATCATTAGGAAATGAAAGTTGTGTCATCAGAATCGTTCCTCAATATTTTCAACAAAAAAGAGAGTCTTACGAATTCAATGATTTTAAACACTTAATGAATAAAAAACAAGGATTGTTGCTATTCAGTGGTCCCACAGGTTCAGGAAAGAGTACATTGATGTATCAAATGGTCATGCATGCACATAAAAATCTGAATTTAAATGTTATTTCTATTGAAGACCCGGTTGAGCAATTACTAGATGGTATCACTCAAATATCAGTTAACGAAAAAGCAGGTATTAATTATGCTAATTCATTTAAAGCTATATTAAGATGTGATCCTGATGTCATTTTAATAGGAGAAATTAGAGATGCATACGTAGCAAAGTGCGTCATTCAAGCTAGTTTAAGTGGTCACTTAGTATTAACTACATTACATGCAAATGATTGTAAAGGAGCCTTACTCAGACTGCAAGAGATGGGAGCAACTGTACAAGAGTTATGTCAATCTATTAGTTTAATATCTAATCAAAGGTTAATTACAACGACTGCAAAGTCACGACAATTAGTATGTGAAGTGATGCACCAAAATCAAGTCAATTATTTCTTTGAACATAACCACGCATTACCTAAGACTTTCACAAATTTGTCCACACATCTAAGTAATATGTCTAAGGAAGGTATTATCTGTGAAGAAATTGTCGACAAATATATTTAAATTTAAAAAGCGAAAAAATCTTACCGAGCCTCAGTTAATTGAATTGCTTCAACGACTTAATCAATTATTACAAAATGGCTTTACTTTATTTGAAAGTTTCAGCTTTCTAAATTTACACTTCCCTTATAAAAATAAAACGATAGGTCAAAATATCATTGAATCATTACAAACAGGCGCAACATGTTATGAAATTTTAAAAATAATAGGCTATCCTGAAATCATCCTTAATCAAATTAAATTCGCAGAACAATATGGAAAACTTGAGAATGCGATAACAGATTCAATTGATTATATGAAGAGGAATTATAAAGCTAAAAAAGCACTCATTAAAACCATACAATATCCCATAGTATTAATAAGCATCTTCCTAGTGATGCTTATCGTTTTGAATATGACAGTTATTCCACAGTTCCAACAATTATATTCTACGATGAATGTAGAATTATCTACCTTTCAAAATATACTTACTTTTATCATAACGAAACTTCCAAACTTTTTATTTCTATTTCTGATTTTATCAATGATCATTTACTTTTCATTCATTACACTTTTAAATAAATTACCCATTGATAAAAAAATAGATTACATCCTCAAAATCCCAATTTTAAACTCTTATTACAAAATATATAGAACTTATCAGTTTTCTAATGAACTTTCATTATTCTATAAAAACGGTGTTAGTCTCCAACGTATCGTCTTTATCTATAAAAATGAACAAAACAACGAATTCTTTAAATACTTGGGAAGTCAATTATTAGAAGGAGCTGATAACGGAAGAACACTTCCGCTTATATTAAAAAATTTAAAATGCTTTAAAAATGATTTAATAAAATTTATCGAGCAGGGAGAAAAAAGTGGAAAGTTAGATATAGAGCTTAAATTATATAGTCAAATGCTATTGCAACATTTTGAAGATAAAGTCATAAAACAAACAAAATTGATCCAACCAGTTATTTTCTTTATTTTAGGCTTGTTTATTGTGTCTTTATATCTCGTCATCATGC
The DNA here is from genome assembly GCF_002902725.1 of Staphylococcus caprae. GTDB lineage: Bacteria > Bacillota > Bacilli > Staphylococcales > Staphylococcaceae > Staphylococcus > Staphylococcus caprae. The sequence continues at coordinate 153,671 of NZ_PPRT01000028.1, read as the reverse complement.
TACCTATGTTTGAACTTATGCAAACGATTAAGTAAAGGAGAAGTCATTATGAACTTATTAAAAAAATTTAAAAAATCCAAAGCTTTTACACTTATTGAAATGTTACTAGTACTTTTAATTATCAGTTTATTACTGATTTTAATAATCCCTAATATTGCAAAGCAAACAGCACACATTCAATCTACTGGTTGCGATGCACAAGTTAAAATGGTAAATAGTCAAATTGAAGCATACGCATTGAAACATAATCGCAACCCGAGTAACATACAAGAATTAATTTCCGACGGTTTTATTAAAGAAGGACAGAAAAATTGCAAATCAGGACAAACAATTAGTATAGCTAACGGTGAAGCAGTTGCGAATTAGTAAAATAAACGCCTTCACACTTATAGAAATGATTATCATATTATTTATTATAAGTATATTATCAGTCACAACTTTGTGGTCTAGAAGTCTTATCAACTTACAGATAGTTAATGAAGAACACGAAATTAAACACTTCATTACAAAACTTAATTATTTTAAATCTAAAGCAATAAGTTCAAATAGTTCTATCGCTTTAATTTTCACTAATAATTCTGATACCATTCGGGTTGTCGAAGAGAAAGGCAACAAATATAAGTTTAATATTCCACACGGCAAAATAGTGAATATAGCGAAAATTAAAACCTTAAATTTTAATAAAGAGGGCAACATAAACCATTTTGGTTCACTTATTATTGCCATGAATCAACATACTTACAAAATAATTTTACACATTGAAAAGGGACGTATAAGATATGTTCAAATTTAAACTTAAAGCATCTTTATTATTAGATGGTTTACTTGCCTTTTTTATTATAGGAATTATCACGCTCATTTTTGTACCATCGCTTTCCTCATTTAATCAAACTTATCAACTCAATTTAAAAACCTTAGAAATCAAAAAAATCATACTTACTAGCATTTCTCATTTCAACGAAAATCAACTTAAACAAGGAATCGTGATAGAAAAATATGAAATTCAATTATCTCATGACAAAATTTGTGGTAAAGATAAAGAATTTAAAATCGAAACTTGTGTCTCACTATAAAATACCTGCATTTACTTTTATCGAATTACTCTTTACCTTGTCTATAGTACTTCTTAGCTTTTCATTATTACCAACTCTCATACATCTTACTTCCCATTATCTGAATTTAGCGCAAGACAATGACGATATAGAGTTTGAATTCTTTTCTCGAGATATATTAAAAGAAGCGCAACAATATAACAATCATATTAGTATTGAAGATTCATCGAAATTAATTATTCGAGGTAAGGAAGAAGAGATTAGATATATATTTAACCACAATAAAATTTATAAAAATATTAACCATAAAGGAAACATTACGTTATTGAATAATGTCGTTTCTAGCAAAATCATAAAAACGAACAATAAAACAATAAAAATAGAATTAAAGATAGGGGATACGAACAATACGAAAGACAAAACCATCATTTTATAAACAAAAGGCGTTCATTAGCTTATATTTAATAGTAATTTTTTCATTTTATTTATCAATTATATCTTTTTATATGACTCAATATGGTTTAAAATTAAAGACAATACATAACTTAGATATTTACTACAATAAAGTTATCGTTAATAAGTTAAAAAAGGCAGATTAAAATTGATGAAGAATAAAGTACCTATTATATTCATTGGCTTTATGGGCACTGGTAAAACAACTATTGGACAATATCTCTCTGAATTACAAAATTTAAGTTATGTTGATTTAGATCAATACATTGAATTAAATGAAGAGAAATCAATTCCAGATATTTTCAATGACAAAGGCGAGCATGAATTTCGCAAATTAGAATTTAAGTATTTAAAAGAGTGTCTAGATATTTTTGATATTATCTCAACAGGTGGAGGTATAATTGAGAATAGCGACTCATTAGCACTACTTAAAATGCAAAGACATGTTATCTGGCTAGATTGTAATATCGACGTTATTTATCGTCGCATTGTGAGTGATCCACATAGACCAAACGCCAAAAACAAGACGCTTGAACAACTAAATGCCTTGTATTTATCAAGGATTTCAAGATATAATGAAATCGCATTCATCAAGGTGAATAGTGGACTTACAGTTTCAGAGATTTATGAGGAAATTATAGAAAAATTATCTTGCGATTGATCAGTATTAGAGAGAATAAAGTAAAATATAATGTAATATTCTAGTTAATGTTTTTAGAATATTGTTAAAATTTAACTTTATCGCCGAAGGTGCAAGTTATATCAAATTATATAACGAAACTCTCAGGCAAAAGGATAATACTGTAACGCGTTCCTGGATGGATTATTTAAACAGGGTAGCTTTTAAGCTATTCTGTTTTTTAAATATTTATAGGAGGTTTTCAAATGACTGAAGAATTAAAAAAGACGCCTTTGTATCAAAATTATATAGATAGCGGTGCAAAAATAGTTGAATTTGGTGGATGGGCGATGCCTGTTCAATTTTCAAGTATTAAAGAAGAGCATAATGCTGTTAGATATGAAATAGGTTTATTTGATGTAAGCCACATGGGCGAAATAGAAATATCTGGTAATGAAGCCTTTCAATTTGTTCAATATATCTTATCAAACGATGCGAACAACCTTACAGATAATAAAGCAATGTATACTGCTTTATGTAATGACGAAGGTGGCATCATTGATGATTTAGTTACATATAAATTAGCAGATGATCGATTTTTATTAATTGTTAATGCAGCAAATACTGACAAAGATTTTAATTGGATCTCTAAACAGAGTAAAAATTTTGATGTTAACGTTAATAATACTTCTGATGAATACGGTCAACTTGCTATACAAGGGCCTAAAGCAAGAGACCTTGTTAACGAAAATGTAGATATCGATGTTAGCGATATGAAAATGTTTGAGTTTAAACAAAATGTCGATTTATTTGGTAAAAAGGTAATTCTTTCTCAATCAGGCTATACAGGCGAGGATGGTTTTGAAATTTACTGTAAATCTGAAGACACAGTGGATATATGGAATCAATTACTCAAACATGATGTAGTTCCATGTGGATTAGGTGCTCGTGATACATTACGTCTTGAAGCAGGTTTACCACTACATGGTCAAGATTTAACTGAATCTATTACACCTTATGAGGGTGGAATTGCATTTGCAGCGAAACCACTTATCGAAGACAACTTTATAGGTAAATCAGTACTAAAAGACCAAAAGGAAAATGGTTCTACTAAAAGAACTGTCGGATTAGAATTACTCGACAAAGGTATTGCGAGAACAGGTTATGAAGTTCTAAACCTTGAAGGTAATCAAATTGGAGAAGTAACTTCAGGTACCCAATCTCCTTCATCAGGTAAATCAATTGCTTTGGCTATTATCGATAGAGATGCTTTTGAAATGGGAAAAGAAGTACTTGTTCAAGTTCGTAAACGACAAGTTAAAGCTAAAATTGTGAAGAAGAATCAAATTACTAAATAAACAGAGGGGTGTAAATAGTGAGTCATCGTTATATACCTTTAACAGATCAAGACAAGCAAGAAATGCTAGATACTATTGGAGCAAAATCAATTTCAGAATTATTTGGTGATGTCCCAGCCGATATTTTATTAGATAGAAATTTAAATATTGAAAAAGGTGAAGCAGAAACAAGCTTAGTTAGAAGACTTAACCTTCTTGCGAACAGAAATATCACAAAGGAAACACATGCATCATTTTTAGGCGCTGGTGTTTATGATCATTACACTCCCGCTGTTGTAGATGCGATGATTTCTAGATCAGAGTTTTATACTGCTTATACACCATACCAACCAGAAATTTCTCAAGGTGAATTACAAGCTATTTTTGAATTTCAAACTTTAATTTGTGAATTAACAGAAATGGATGTTGCAAACTCTTCAATGTATGATGGTATGACTAGTTTTGCAGAAGCTTGTATTTTGGCATTCAGCCATACTAAAAAGAACAAAGTCGTTGTTTCAAAGGGATTACATTATCAAGCATTACAAGTCCTCCATACTTATGCTAAAACACGTAAAGAATTTGAAGTGGTTGAAATCGACCTAGATGGAACAATTACAGACTTAGAAAAGTTAGAACAAGCTGTTGATGATGATACAGCTGCTGTAGCCGTTCAATACCCAAATTTCTACGGCTCAATTGAAGATCTTGAAAAAATAAACAACTTTATTAAAGATAAGAAAGCATTATTCATCGTATACGCCAATCCACTCGCTTTAGGCTTATTAACACCTCCCGGAGCTTTTGGCGCTGACATCGTCGTAGGGGATACACAACCTTTCGGTATTCCTACACAATTTGGTGGTCCACATTGTGGTTATTTTGCTACAACTAAAAAATTGATGCGTAAAGTACCTGGTCGTTTAGTAGGACAAACTAAAGATGAAGAAGGCAATCGTGGCTTTGTATTGACGTTACAAGCTAGAGAACAACATATTAGAAGAGATAAAGCTACTTCAAATATTTGTTCTAACCAAGCATTAAATGCTTTAGCTTCTTCTATTGCTATGTCAGCATTAGGTAAACAAGGTATCTATGACATAGCAGTTCAAAATTTAAAACATGCAAATTACGCAAAAAATCAATTTAAAGCTCAAGGATTTGAAGTTTTAGATGGTAATTCATTTAATGAATTTGTAGTTAAATTTGACGAACCAATCAAAGAAGTAAATTTAAAATTAGCGGATGAAGGTTATATCGGTGGCTTTGATTTAAGTGAAGTATCAAGTGATTTCAAGAATCATATGCTTGTAGCCGTAACCGAATTAAGAACCAAAGATGAAATTGATACATTCGTTCAGAAAGCTGGTGAATTAAATGGTTAGAAAATCAAGCCCACTTATCTTTGAAAGATCTAAAAAAGGAAGATATGCATATTCATTACCACAAAGTGATATTGAGGACATTTCAATTTCTTCTGTTTTAGATGATAAATTTGTTCGAAAAGAGAAAGCTGAGTTTCCAGAAGTTGCAGAACTCGATTTAGTTCGTCATTACACTGAACTTTCAAATAAAAACTTTGGTGTTGATACAGGTTTTTATCCTCTAGGATCATGTACAATGAAATACAATCCTAAAGTAAATGAAAAGGTTGCTAGAATACCCGGATTTAGCGAATCCCATCCACTTCAAGAAGAGGAACATATCCAAGGTTCTTTAGAAATTATTTATAGTTTGCAAGAAGAATTAAAAGAAATCACTGGGATGGATGAAGTAACGCTACAACCAGCTGCTGGTGCACACGGTGAATGGACAGCTTTAATGATTTTCAAAGCGTATCATGAAAACAATGGTCAAGGCCACAGAGACGAGGTCATCGTACCAGACTCTGCACACGGTACAAACCCAGCTTCAGCATCTTTTGCTGGATTTAAATCAGTAACAGTTAAATCAAACGAACGTGGCGAGGTTGACATTGAAGATTTAAAACGAGTGGTTAATGACAACACTGCTGCGATCATGTTAACCAATCCAAATACTTTGGGTATTTTCGAGAAAAATATTATGGAGATTAGAGAAATCGTTCATGAAGCTGGTGGATTACTTTACTACGATGGCGCGAACTTAAACGCAATTATGGATAAAGTTCGACCTGGCGACATGGGATTTGATGCAGTTCACTTAAACCTACACAAAACGTTTACCGGACCTCATGGCGGTGGCGGACCTGGTTCTGGACCAGTTGGGGTTGTTAAAGAACTAGCCAGTTACTTACCTAAACCAATGGTTATCAAAGATGGAGATTTTTATAAATATGATAATGATATTCAAAATTCCATCGGTAGAGTGAAACCATTCTATGGTAACTTTGGTATTTATTTAAGAGCTTATACTTATATTAGAACAATGGGCGCAGAAGGACTCAAAGAAGTTTCAGAAGCTGCAGTACTCAATGCAAATTATATTAAAGCACGTTTGAAAGACCATTTTGAAATTCCTTATGAACAATATTGCAAACACGAATTCGTCTTAAGTGGAAACAAACAAAAACAATACGGTGTACGTACTTTAGATATGGCTAAAAGGTTACTAGACTTTGGCGTACATCCACCAACAATCTATTTCCCACTAAATGTTGAAGAAGGCATGATGATTGAACCGACTGAAACAGAATCTAAAGAGACATTAGATCACTTTGTAGATGCACTTATTCAAATTTCTGAGGAAGCCAAAGAAAACCCAGATATGGTACTGGAAGCGCCACATACTACTATAATTGATAGATTAGATGAAACTACAGCAGCACGTAAACCAATTCTTAAATTTGAAGAATTAAAAGAAGAAAAGACTATCGAACACTAAATAAATAGGGGAAGCGTCGCCCTAAAAATTAAAGCCAATAAATGAATTTTTAAATCAAGTTCATTTATTGGCTTCTTCTATAATCAAATACTGGATTTTTCTCTTATCTTAAAGTATCACTTAATCCAAGTTCACAACGAACTTTGTATATTCAAATAGATATAAAGATACCCTCGAAAATGATGACATTGTCATATCATCTTCGAGGGTAAATTTTAATTCACGGATAAATGTTATCGTAAAATTATTTTTTCGATTTAATTTTACCTGTCCATTTTTTATATCCGCCTTTTAGCATATAGATATCTTTAAATCCATTTTTTCTTAATATACGAGCGGCACGATAACTTGCAATTCCATTTGCATCACATAAATAAACAGGTTGATCTTTTCTTAATCCTTGATAACGTTGTTTAAAAATTGTGATTGGAATGTTTCGTGCACCATTAATATGTCCATAATCATAATCCACTTTCTCCCGAACATCTATTACTTGAGCTTTTCTCAAGCCTTTGTGGAATTCATTTTGGTCTAATTCTTTTACAGCTCGTTTATTAAAAATCTGTTGGACGACCATATATGCAATGATAATCACTATGATTCCAATTGCAATGTACAAAGAGATACTCATCTTGCATCCTCCCTAATTAACCGATATTATAATTATAAGACTGTTAGGGCAATTTATCAAAATATTTTTACGTGTGAGTTTATGTTTTAATCATATAATCTTAATATACATAGATATACTTAATGGTTTAGATTTCAAACATTTTGTTAGGGGTTTTTTTATGACTGAAACTTGGAATTTTATCAATACAGGTAGTCAAGATCCATATTACAATATGGCTATGGATGAGGCACTGCTTAATTTTGTTTCAAGAGGAGAAATTGATCCTGTAATACGATTTTATACATGGGATCCAGCAACACTTTCAATAGGTTATTTCCAAAGATTACAGAAAGAAATAGATATTGAAAAAGTTAAAGAAAAAGGATTTGGTTTAGTTCGACGTCAAACTGGGGGCAGAGGCGTTTTACATGACAAAGAATTAACTTATAGCGTTATTGTACCTGAATCTCATCCAAATATGCCTTCAACTATAACTGAAGCTTATCGTGTAATTTCTCAGGGATTGCTTGAAGGATTCAAAAATTTAGGTTTTGAAACTTATTTTGCTGTACCTCGTTCAAAAGAAGAACGTGAAAAATTAAAACAACCAAGAAGTTCCGTTTGTTTTGATGCACCAAGTTGGTATGAATTAGTTGTAGAAGGTAGAAAAATTGCTGGAAGTGCTCAAACAAGACAAAAAGGGGTTATCTTGCAACACGGGTCTATTTTACAAGATATTGATATAGACGAGTTATTTGATATGTTTATTTTTAAAAATGACCGATTAAAAGCAAAAATGAAAGAGGCTTTTGTAGAAAAAGCAGTAGCCATCAATGACATATCAGAAAAGCACATTACTTTAGAAGAGATGGAACAAGCATTTGAAGAAGGGTTCAAGACTGGGTTAAATATTGATTTCAAACCGTTAAAACTCTCTGACCAACAAATGGCTGAAGTCAAAGAATTAGAAGAAAAGTATCGTTCTGACGAATGGATGTATCGAAAATAAAATTATAATAATAAAAAAGCATTGAAGTTAATTGTTCTACATGTATTTCACCCTCAAATTCACTTTGAAAAGGGAACATGGAATTAACTTCAATGCTTTTATTTACTAATGTTTCTTGTTTCTTCGTTTATATTTTCTTGCAGCTCTTTTATATTTTCTTTGGTCTTCTGTTAAAAAGAAGAAGTAATATATAAGATAAATGATTAACGCTATCACTGCAAAACTGATTAAAGTTTTAACAATAGAAAATAGAAATTCATCTAAATTCATGATTAAACCAAAAGCAGCTATTGCTAAAACGATATAAAAAATGATATGACGCATTTAAAAACTCCTATTAACTTATATTGGAACTTACAGTCGCAAGTTTTTGCTGACCTTTTTTAATTTGCTTACTATCTTTAGATTGATAGCCATTTCGGATTTTATCCATAGCACTAGATAAATCTTTATCAAATTTACTGATTTCTTTTCTTTTTTGTTTATCTTCTTCAGATTTTGAATCACTATCTATAGAACTTTTATATTTAGAATATGCTTCATCAATTTCATTTGAAATTTTATCTAACTTATCCTGTACATCTTTCTTACCTTTATTCTTGGAAACGTCAGACTCAACATTTCTATAATCACCAATCGCATTAGCGATTTTATCATAATAATCAGAAGATGCTTTTAAATTTTTTATTTTCAATTTATTAGAGGACGTTTTTTTACTATTTTCTTTATCTTGTTGTAATCCAGCAATTTTTGATTTTTGGTTACTTATATCTTCATTAAGTTGCTGTATATCTAACTTAAGTTGGTGGTTATTATCTCGTAATTTAGTGGTTTTATCCTCTAAGGGTGCCAAATTTTGGCTCCCACAACCCGCTAACAAACAAGATGCTCCAAGCACTAATATAAACTTTTTCATTGTATTCTCCCTAAACCAAAAACTATTATTCTCATTATTAATTATGCTATCATTTTAATGTATAAAATAAAAATGTACAAACGTTAACATAGGAGTGATATAAATGAATAAATTGGAACAAGTTCATGAAATCTTAAATCATAAACGTTTGGATGCAATGATTGTTTTGTCTGATTTCAACAGAAGATATCTTTCAGGATTCACTGGTACAAGTGGTGCGTTAATTATCACGCATAATAAGAATTATCTGGTTACTGATTTTAGATATATTGAACAGGCGACTAAGCAAGCTCCAGAATTTGAAATAATCAATCGCCAAAATGGTTTAATCACAGAAATCAAAAATATATTAGAACAAGCGCAATTATCTAATATTGGATTTGAAGGCCATCAAATTAGTTATGATACATATGTTGAATTAAATAAAGGGATGATTACCTTAATTAGTATTTCTGATTCTATCGATAAAATTAGAAAAGTGAAAAGTGAAGAGGAAATTAAACTGATACAAAAAGCTGCAGAAATTGTAGACAAAACGTATGACTATATTTTAACTGTAGTAAAAGTGGGTATGAGCGAAAGAGAAATCAAGGCATTGCTTGAAAGTAAAATGTTAGAATTAGGTGCAGATGGACCATCTTTTGATACAATAGTAGCATCAGGATATAGAGGTGCCTTACCACACGGTGTTGCAAGTGATAAACTTATCGAAAAAGGCGATATGATTACACTAGATTTCGGAGCATACTATAGAGGTTATTGCTCTGATATTACACGAACGTTTGCTATAGGAGAACCTGATCCTAAGATGAAAGAGATTTACAACATCGTGTTGTCATCACAAATTAAAGCGATTGATGAAATTCGCCCTGGCATGACTGTTCAAGAAGCCGATGCATTATCAAGAGATTACATCGACGCACACGGTTATGGTCAAGAATTTGGTCATTCTTTAGGACATGGTATTGGTTTAGATATTCATGAAGGCCCATTGCTATCTAAAAATAGCACAGGCGAGTTACAAGTCAATAACTGTGTTACAATTGAACCCGGTATTTATGTCGATGGTCTGGGTGGCGTTAGAATTGAAGATGACATTTTAATTACGGAAAATGGCTGTGATGTCTTTACTAAATGCACAAAAGACCTTATTATTTTAGAGTAAGCGCGTATAATTGAGGAGGAGACTGAATGATTTCAGTAAATGATTTTAAAACAGGCTTAACAATTTCTGTAGATAATGGAATTTGGAAAGTAATTGATTTCCAACACGTAAAACCAGGAAAAGGTTCAGCATTTGTTCGTTCAAAATTACGTAATTTAAGAACAGGTGCAATCCAAGAAAAAACATTTAGAGCTGGCGAAAAAGTTGAACAAGCGATGATTGAAAATCGTCGTATGCAATACTTATACGCTGATGGCGATAATCATATTTTCATGGATAATGAAACATTCGATCAAATCGAATTACCTGGCGACTACTTAAAAGATGAATTAAACTATTTAAAAGCAAATATGGAAGTTCAAGTTCAATCATATGAAAGTGAAATCATTGGAGTTGAACTACCTAAGACAGTTGAACTAGAAGTAACTGAAACAGAACCAGGTATCAAAGGTGATACAGCTACAGGTGCAACTAAATCTGCAACTGTGGAAACTGGCTATACTTTAAATGTACCTTTATTCGTTAATGAAGGTGATATTTTAGTAATTAATACTGGTGACGGAAGTTACATTTCAAGAGGATAACTTTTAATACTTTATAATTTTCCAACCCCTAAAGGCTGCATCCATAGATGTAGTATACTTTAGGGGTTTCTTTTGTGATGTATATTCATTCAATTTTAACGTTGTAAAATAGTATAATATATGTATAATATTACATAATAATACATAAAGGGGTTTAAATATGCACATATCTATTGTTGGTATTACAGGTTATTCAGGTTTAGAACTATTACGCTTAGCACTCAATCATCCACGTATCACTATTGCTTCGATTCATGCTACTAAAGAGATTGGTAAATCAATCTCCGATATCTTTCCACATTTAAAAGGGATATGTGACTTAAAAATAGAACCGTTTAATAGTAGTTATATTATGAATCAATCTGATTTAGTATTTTTCGCTACACCAAGTGGCGTTGCTAAAAACTTATCACGAGCTTTTGTAGAAGCAAATTTTCCTGTCATTGATTTATCAGGGGACCATCGCTTAAGTCCCGATATATATGAAAATTGGTATCATAATACACCTGTCGACAAAGACATTCAGACTCAATTTGTTTATGGTTTAGCAGAATTTACTGACTTAAATCATCAAAAGTTCATTGCAAATCCTGGATGTTATGCGACTGCAACTGAACTGGCTTTAATTCCTTTAATAAAAAACCGCCTAATTGATATCGATTCTATTATTGTGGATGCAAAGAGTGGATTGTCTGGAGCAGGAAAAGCATTATCGAACATCTCACATTATGTAAATGTTAATAATAATTACACTACATATAAGTTAAATACGCACCAACACATCCCAGAGATTATTCAAGCGTTAAAAATTTTTAATCCAAATATACAGAATATTCAGTTTTCTACATCTTTATTACCACTTAACCGAGGCATTGTCGCAACAATTTATTGTCGACTTAATAGAAACTCCAACCCGGAAGACATTAGAAATGCTTATTTAAAAATATACGAAGACAAACCTTTCGTAAGAATTAAAGAATCAATTCCAGAATTACATGATGTTGTTGGTTCCAATTATACAGATATTGGCTTTCAATATAACAAACACACACAAGTACTCACAATTGTTTCTGTTATTGATAATTTAATAAAAGGCGCAGCAGGTCAAGCACTACAAAGTTTAAATTTAATGTACGGCTTTAATGAAACAGAAGGTCTTGAATCTTCTCCATTTTATCTATAGTTAGGTGGTATGAAATATGAAAGTGATTGAAGGTAATATTGCTAGTCCATTAGGTTTCTCAGCCGACGGACTTCATGCAGGATTTAAAAGAAAGAAATTAGATTTTGGATGGATAGTATCAGAAGTCCCTGCCAATGTTGCGGGTGTTTTTACAACTAATAAAGTCATCGCGGCACCTCTTATTTTAACTCAATCTTGTATTGAAAATGAAGGTCAAATGCAAGCAATTGTCGTTAACTCTGGAATAGCTAATTCGTGTACTGGTGAACAGGGACTACAAGATGCTCATACAATGCAACAATGGGCTGCTGAAAAACTACAAATTAAAAAAGAATACGTCGGTGTAGCTTCTACAGGTGTCATCGGTGAAATGATGCCAATGAATATTCTTGAAAATGGTTTTTCAAAACTGGTTATCAACGGTAATGCTGATGATTTCGCAAAATCAATATTAACTACTGATAAAGATACAAAAACGTGTGTTGTTACAGAAACATTTGATAAAGATATCGTGACTATGGCAGGTGTTGCTAAAGGTTCTGGAATGATACACCCAAACATGGCTACAATGCTAGCATTCATTACTTGTGACGCAAACATATCTACCCAAACACTTCAACAAGCGCTTAGCGAAATCGTACAGATCACATTTAATCAAATTACTGTAGATGGAGATACCTCAACAAATGATATGGTCATTGTCATGTCAAACGGATGTACAAACAATAAAGAAATTTTACCTAACACATCTGACTATACTAAGTTTAAAGCTATGCTTTTTCATATTATGCAAGATTTAGCAAAAAAGATTGCAAAAGATGGGGAAGGCGCAACCAAATTAATAGAAGTCAATGTCACAGGTGCACAAAATTCAGAATCAGCACGTATGATAGCTAAATGTATCGTAGGGTCGAGCTTAGTTAAGACTGCTATTTTTGGCGAAGATCCTAATTGGGGAAGAATTATTGCTGCAGCAGGATACGCAGACACAACTTTCAATCCTAATCAAATAGATATTGCAATAGGAAACATTACCGTGCTTTCTAAATCTTCTCCAATCCATTTCGACAAAGAAGAAATGCAAGATATCATGAGTAAGGATGAAGTAACTATACATATGAACCTCAATGGTGGTCAATGCGAGGGAAAAGCTTGGGGATGCGACTTATCATATGATTATGTAAAAATTAATGCATTATATACAACATAGGAGGGCAACATGAAGAATATTATAGTCATAAAAATTGGAGGTATAGCTACTGAAAATTTGAACTCGGAGTTTATAGAACAAATTGTAAAATGGCATGAACAAAATAAGCAAATGATTATAGTTCATGGAGGAGGTTTAGTGATTAGCCAAACCCTTCAAGAACATAAACATATAACTCATAAAGTAAATGGCATTAGAATTACTTCTAAAGAAGACTTACCTTTGATTTATCACGCTTTAGTGGATAAAGTAGGCAAACAACTTATCCATCAATTGAAAACGACCAACTTAAATATCGTTCAATGTACAGATATTTTAAAAGACTTAGTCAAAGCCCAATTTCTGTATAAAGATTTGTATGGATATGTTGGAAAAGTAAAAGAAATTAACGTTGGTATCCTCAAAACAATCACCTCTCACAATGCAATTCCAGTATTAGCAAGTTTAGGCGTCAACGATAAAGATGAATGGTTAAATATTAACGCCGATTATTTGGCAACTTCATTAGCAATAACTTTGAAAGCTGAACAACTCATCTTAATGACTGATGTACCTGGAGTAATTGATAATAATTCCGTCATAGATACGTTAACAATCCATCAAGCAAAAGATGAAATTCGAGATAATATTATTAAAGGTGGCATGATACCGAAAGTAGAAAGTGCTATCCATACTGTCCAATCAGGTGTAGCACGGGTGATGATTAGTAACAACTTGAAATCAGGTACGATAATCAGAGGTGATATAAAATGAGCTATCTATTTAAAAATTACTTGCGTGCAAATATAGAATTTATTAAAGCAAATGGCAATGAGTTAATCGATCAAACTGGTCGTTCATATATTGATTTCTCATCAGGAATTGGCGTAACCAATTTAGGATTTAACGAAGATGTAAAAGAAGCCGTAGAACAACAATTACAACTCATTTGGCATTCGCCAAATATTTACAAAAGTCAGCTACAAGAAAAAGTTGCTGAAAAATTAATTAGAACTGATGACTATGTGGCATTCTTTTGTAATAGTGGGACTGAAGCAAACGAAGCAGCGATTAAGCTTGCTCGAAAAACGACTGGCAAAACTGAAATCATTGCTTTTCATCAATCTTTTCATGGACGTACATATGGTTCAATGTCAGCTACTGGTCAAGATGCGATCAAATTAAATTTTGAACCTGTTGTTCCAGGATTTAAATTTGCTGAATTCAACAATTTCTCTTCATTTAAATCTTTAGTCACGAAGGATACAGCAGCAGTAATGCTCGAACTTATTCAGGGCGAATCTGGTGTAAGGCCTGCAAACAAAACCTTCATTCAGCAATTGGTAGAATTTTGTAACCAACATCACATACTAGTGATTATAGATGAAATTCAAACAGGTATAGGCAGAACTGGAAAGTTATTTGCGTATGAGCACTATGATATAAGTCCTGATATCATCACTTTAGCTAAAGGTTTAGGTAATGGCATACCTGTAGGTGCACTACTCGGTAAAAGAAATATTAGTGACGCGTTTGGTTATGGTAGCCATGGTACAACTTTTGGTGGCAATAGACTAGCAATGGCGGCAGCACTTAAAACGCTAGAAATTGTTAATGATTCAAATTTTCTAGAAAGTGTTTATCATAAAGGTCAATATCTATTAAATTGTTTAAATAAAGTTTTCATCGATTATCCACGTGTAACTGATATTCGTGGAAAGGGATTAATGATAGGGATAGAAACGACATGCAATATAAACGAAATAGTTTCTAAAGCAAGAACAAAAGGTTTAATTGTTTTAACTGCCGGCACAAATGTAATCCGTCTTTTACCACCTTTAACAATTACATATGAACAAATTGAAGAGGGCGTTTCAATTCTTAAGGAAAGTTTTAATGAACTGGATTTAGAACAATAACTATGAGTTATGCAATAAATAAGAAATTGCCCATTTATACTTTAAGACTGAAGAAATCATGCGCATTATTTTAATATTTATAATTTAATGCGTAAATGCTTCAGTCTTTTAATTTTGGTTATCCTTTTCCAAAATCATAAGTTATTATGCTAGTTATCCATGTGTCATCGTATGAACATGCTTGAATTGAGTCATTTACTCAAGTAAAATAGACGGGTAGATGAAAACAAACCTAAGGAGTCAGTACGAAATGAACTTTAAAGAAATAAAAGAATTAATTGAAATTCTTGATCAATCTAACTTAACAGAAATAAATATTGAGGATAATAAAGGTAGCGTAGTAAATCTTAAAAAAGAAAAGGAAACTGAAATTATTACGCCACAAGTTGCTCAACAACCAGCACAACAAATTGCTCAACCACAAGCGGCACCACAACCTCAAGTGTCAGCTGATGCAGGGAATGATACACAAGAATCAGCTAGTGATAATTACGAAACAATCAATGCACCGATGGTAGGTACATTCTATAAATCACCATCACCAGAAGAAGATGCTTATGTTCAAGTAGGGGACAAAGTTTCAAATGATTCAACTGTATGTATTTTAGAAGCAATGAAATTATTCAATGAAATTCAAGCTGAAACATCAGGTGAAATCGTAGAAATTTTAGTAGAAGACGGACAAATGGTAGAGTATGGCCAGCCGTTATTTAAGGTGAAATAATGAATAAGATTTTAATTGCTAATCGTGGTGAAATTGCTGTTAGAATTATTCGTGCAGCTCACGATTTAGGTATTCAAACAGTAGCAATATATTCTGAAGGAGATAAAGACGCATTACATACTCAAATTGCTGATGAAGCTTATTGCGTCGGACCTACTTTATCTAAAGATTCTTATTTGAATATACCTAACATCTTATCTATAGCAACTTCTACTGGCTGTGATGGTATCCATCCTGGTTATGGCTTTTTAGCTGAAAATGGAGACTTTGCAGAATTATGCGAAGCGTGTCAACTTAAATTTATAGGACCTAGTTATCAATCTATCCAAAAAATGGGAATTAAAGATGTAGCTAAAGCAGAAATGATTAAAGCGAACGTTCCTGTTGTTCCAGGAAGTGAAGGACTTATTCAAAGTATAGATGATGCTAAGAAAGTCGCTAAAAAAATTGGATATCCTGTAATCATTAAAGCAACTGCAGGTGGCGGCGGTAAAGGAATTCGCGTGGCACGTGATGAAAAAGAACTTGAAACTGGCTACCGTATGACCCAACAAGAAGCTGAAACTGCTTTCGGTAATGGTGGTTTATATCTTGAGAAATTCATTGAAAACTTTAGACATATAGAAATACAAATTATTGGAGATAGTTATGGTAACGTCATTCACTTAGGGGAACGTGATTGTACAATACAACGTAGAATGCAAAAATTAGTTGAAGAAGCACCTTCTCCAATTCTTAGCGAAGAGAAACGACAAGAGATGGGTAATGCTGCTGTAAGAGCTGCAAAAGCTGTCAATTATGAAAATGCTGGTACAATCGAATTTATTTATGACCTTGATGATGATAAATTCTATTTCATGGAAATGAACACACGTATTCAAGTAGAACATCCAGTTACTGAAATGGTTACGGGTGTGGATTTAGTTAAATTACAATTAAAAGTAGCTATGGGTGAAGCTTTACCATTTAAACAAGAGGAAATTACTATCAATGGTCATGCAATAGAATTTCGTATCAATGCTGAAAATCCATATAAAGACTTTATGCCTTCACCTGGTAAAATCACTCAGTATCTAGCACCAGGTGGTTTCGGAGTAAGAATCGAATCAGCATGTTATACTAATTACACAATACCACCGTATTATGACTCTATGGTAGCTAAACTCATCGTACATGAACCTACGAGAGATGAAGCAATTATGACTGGTGTTCGAGCTTTAAGTGAATATTTAGTACTAGGGATAGATACAACTATTCCATTCCATTTAAGACTTTTAAATAATGACATATTTAGAAGTGGCGAATTTAACACTAAATTCTTAGAGAAATATAATATTATGAGTGATAATCAATCATAGGAGGTTATAGAATGGTCAATGTAGCAGATTATTCTCAATCTAATCTAGGAAAAATTGAAATTGCACCCGAAGTATTATCTGTTATCGCAAGTATTGCGACATCAGAGGTTGATGGAATTACAGGCCATTTTGCTGAATTAAAAAAGACAAATTTAGAAAAAATTAGTCGAAAGAACCTCTATAGAGATGTAAAAATTGAAGCTAAAGATGATGGTATTTATATAGATGTATACTGTGCACTCAAACATGGCGTGAATATATCTAAAACGGCAAAGAAAATTCAAGCTTCAATTTTCAATTCAATAACGACTATGACAGCAATTGAACCAAATCAAATTAACATTCATATTACACAAATCGTTGTAGAAAAATAAATAAATTTTAATGCGGAAGTGGGTCAGAAATATAACATAGGAGAATTAATTTTGTTATCCCACATCCAACGGCAAGTATGGCTAGAATTGAGTGTAGCTCGCTTTAAGCACACTTTCAATTCAGACATATTCGCCACAATATAAATAAGGCTGAGATAATAAATGATGTCCCAGCCTTATTAATTATATTAATACGTTTGAAGGAGTAAAATATGAGTCGTAAAGAATCTAGAATTCAAGCTTTTCAAACTTTATTTCAATTAGAAATGAAAGATACAGATTTAACAATTATTGAAGCAATTAATTTCATTAAAGATGATCATCCAGAATTAGATTTTGATTTTATTCATTGGTTGGTTACAGGTGTTAAAGACCATGAATCTGTTTTAGATGAAAAAATTAAACCACATTTAAAAGATTGGTCTATTGAACGTCTACTTAAATCCGATCGCATTATTCTTAGAATGGCGACTTTTGAAATGCTACATAGTGACACACCGGAAAAAGTGATTATCAACGAAGCTGTAGAACTAACTAAACAATTTAGCGACGATGATCACTACAAATTTATCAATGGTGTTTTAAGTAATATAAATTAATTAAAATGAGTGATATTTATGACTGAATATTTAAGTGTTTCTACTCTAACTAAATACATCAAATATAAATTTGATCAAGATCCTCATTTACAATCTGTTCTATTAAAAGGAGAACTTTCAAATTTCAAGAAACATTCAAGTGGCCATTTATACTTTAATGTTAAAGATAAAGAGTCTGTGATTAGTGCAATGATGTTCAAAGGAAATGCTTCCAAATTAGGTTTCGAACCCAAAGAGGGGGACGAAGTACTATTGGAAGCTCGAGTCTCTGTTTACGAGAGAAGAGGTAACTATCAAATTTATGTGAATAAAATGCAACTTGATGGAATAGGAAACTTATACCAAAAGTTAGAAGAACTCAAAAAGAAACTTGCTAAAGAGGGATATTTTGATAATAACATCAAAAAACCTATACCAAAGTTTCCTAAGAAAATAGCTGTACTCACTGCAAGTACTGGTGCTGCAATTAGAGATATTCATTCTACAATTAACAGTAGATATCCCTTAGTGGAACAAATTCAAATTAGTACCTTAGTACAAGGAACTCAGGCTAAAGAAGATATCATCGAAAAAATTCAATATGCCGACTCTCTAAATGTAGATACTATTATTGTTGGTCGTGGTGGCGGTTCAATTGAGGATTTATGGAATTTCAATGAAGAAGAGGTTGTTAAAGCTATCTATCAATGTACTACACCAATCATTTCAGCTGTAGGACATGAAACTGACTTTACTTTAAGTGATTTTGTGGCAGATTTCAGAGCGGCAACACCAACTCAAGCCGCCGTAATTGCAACACCTGATCAATATGAATTAATGCAACAAATTAAGCAATATCAATTCTCGTTGACACGATTTATCAAACAATACATTGAGCAACAAAAGAAACAGTTAAGTCATTTATCATCCTATTATAAATTTAAACAACCTTCTTTATTGTATGATCAACAGATTCAAAAACGTGATGATTTGGAAAAGCAACTGAAACAAATCACACTCACTAACATTGAAAGACAACACCAACATCTTAAGTTATTAAGACAAAATTTTAATTTAAGAATACTTAGCCAACATATTAACCAGGATAAACAAAATATTTCACAACTTCGTTCTCGAATGTCTCAAAAAATAAACAATGATTTATCCAAAATGAAAGCAGATTTAAAAAATAAAATTGAAAATCTCAATAATTTAAGTCCTACCAATACAATGTTACGTGGTTATGCAATTGTGAATAAAGATGATAAGGTTGTTACAAGCACACATGATTTATCAGAAAATGATTCAATTTCTTTAACAATGAAAGATGGAAATGTCGACGCAATTGTCAAGAAAGTAAGGTGTAATGATGAGTAAAGAAAAGCAAAGTTTTGAAGAAATGATGCAAGAATTAGAAAGCATTGTTCAAAAACTAGATAATGAAACTGTCTCTTTAGAAGAGTCACTAGATTTATATCAACGAGGAATGAAATTATCAACTGCTTGTGATTCAACTTTAAAAGATGCTGAAAAGAAAGTGAATAAATTAATGCAAGAAGAAGCTGAGGATCAAGAAAATGAAGAAGCCGACAATGAATAATTTAATTGAACAAATTAATACTAAATTAAATCAGTCAATTCAAAATTCATCATTAAACACTGATTTAGAAGAAAGCATGATGTACTCTCTTCAAGCAGGCGGCAAAAGAATTAGACCCGTTTTATTATTATTAACACTTAATATGTTAAAAGGTGACTATGATAAAGGGGTACAAAGTGCCTTAGCACTTGAAATGATTCATACTTACTCCTTAATTCACGATGATTTACCTGCAATGGATGACGATGACTATCGCCGCGGTAAACTAACCAATCACAAAGTATACGGTGAATGGAAAGCAATATTAGCTGGAGACGCACTTCTAACAAAAGCTTTTGAATTGGTTTCTAACGATGAATTAATTGTAGATCAAGTTAAAGTCAAATTAGTACAAAGGTTATCTAAGGCAAGTGGTCATCTAGGCATGGTAGGCGGTCAAACTCTAGACATGCAAAGTGAAAATAAAACGGTTGATTTAACTACTTTAGAAGCGATCCATAAAGCTAAGACTGGTGCGTTACTTACTTTTGCAGTAATGGCTGCAGTTGATATCGCTCAAGTCGATCAAGAGACATCTGATCACTTAGAAAAATTTAGTCAACATTTAGGGCTGATGTTCCAAATCAAAGATGATTTATTAGATGTTTATGGTGATGAAGAAAAACTTGGAAAAGCTGTTGGAAGCGACGAAACGAATCATAAAAGCACTTATGTTTCATTGTTAGGAAAAGAAGGCGCAGAAGATAAATTAGATTATCATATGAAACAAGCATTATATTGTCTAGATTGTTTACCATCACAATTTGACACTGCTCAATTAAAGGAAATTGTAGATTTATTTTATAATAGAGATCATTAAGATTAATGAACGATTGATGAAAAATTGCATCAATCGTTTTTCTTTTTATCCTAACTTTATACGCATATACAAAAAATATTCATAAATTAATTTTTATACAAACGGCTGGACTTTACTTTTAAAAAGTTTAAATTTTACAATAAATACTGTTATCATGCCAAAGAAAAAATATAATAAAGTAATAGATAAATAGTGTTTAGTAGTAGTTATGAGATGCATGTGTTAAAATCATTGTATAAATATTCGTAACTAGAGGTGTTTATTGTGCCAAAAAAATCGGTTAGACATATAAAAATTAGAGAGATTATTTCAAACGAACAAATAGAGACACAAGATGAATTGGTAAAACGATTAAATGAGTATGATTTAAACGTGACACAAGCGACAGTTTCAAGAGATATTAAAGAATTACAATTAATCAAAGTTCCAGCACCATCAGGTCAATATGTATACAGTTTACCTAATGATAGAAAATATCATCCATTGGAGAAACTTGGAAGATACCTTATGGACTCCTTTGTTAATATTGAAGGAACTGGAAACTTACTTGTACTTAAAACACTTCCAGGTAACGCACAATCAATTGGAGCAATTTTAGACCAAATTGATTGGGAAGAAGTGCTTGGTACGATTTGCGGCGACGATACATGTTTACTCATCTGCCGTGATGAAGAAGCTAGTGAAGAGATTAAAACACGAATTTTCAATTTATTATAAGGATGCGATGAATTTATGTTACAAACCTTATCAATAAAGCAATTTGCGATTATAGATGAACTTGAAATTCATTTTTCAGATGGATTAACCGTGTTAAGTGGTGAAACTGGATCAGGTAAATCCATTATTATTGATGCAATAGGACAATTAATCGGTATGCGTGCATCTTCAGATTATGTGCGTCACGGCGAAAAGAAAGCCGTTATTGAAGGTATATTTGATATCGATGAAAGTAAAGATGCCATTTCAATTCTTGAAAATTTATCTATAGATGTGGATGAAGATTTTCTTCTAGTAAAAAGAGAGATATTTAGTTCAGGTAAAAGTATTTGTCGTATCAATAATCAAACTGTAACGCTTCAAGATTTGAGAAAGGTAATGCAAGAACTATTAGATATACACGGCCAACACGAAACGCAATCTTTGCTTAAACAAAAGTATCATCTTAAATTGTTGGATGATTATGCTGAAGATCAATATTCTAATTTGTTACATCAATATCAGGATGTTTTTTCAAAATATAAAGATAAAAGAAAAGAATTAGAAGAGTTGGAATCGGCAGACCAAGCATTATTACAACGACTTGATCTAATGAAATTTCAATTTGAAGAGCTTACTGAAGCTTCACTTAAAGAAGACGAAGTTGAACAACTCGAAACCGATATAAAACGCATTCAAAACTCTGAAAAGTTAAGTTTAGCTCTAAATAGTGCACATCAAGTACTTACTGACGAAAATGCAATTCCAGATCGATTATATGAATTGAGTAACCACTTACAATCTATTAATGATATTGTTCCAAAGAAATATGAAAAATTAAAAGAAGACGTTGATCAATTTTACTATATTCTTGAAGATGCAAAGCACGAAATTTACGACGAAATGGCTAACACTGAATTTGATGAACAAATACTTAACGACCTTGAATCTAGGATGAATCTTTTAAACAACCTTAAACGTAAGTATGGAAAAGATATATCTGAACTCATTGCATATCAAGGTAAATTAGAAGAGGAAATTAATAAAATTGAAAATTACGAACAAAGCACATCACAACTTAGAGAAGAAATCAGTCGACTTTATAAAGAAGTATTTGAAGTAGGCAAAGAACTTTCTAAAGAACGGAGACGTGTTGCAAGAGAATTACGCGACCATATTGTTTCAGAAATTCAAAATTTACAAATGAAAGATGCTAATTTAGAAATTTCATTCAAACCACTTGATGAACCTAATCAAGAAGGTATAGAATTTGTAGAATTTTTAATTAGTCCGAATAAAGGAGAACCTTTAAAAAGCTTGAACAAAATTGCTTCAGGTGGCGAATTATCTAGAATTATGCTTGCACTAAAAAGTATTTTTGTTAAATCACGCGGACAAACAGCGATACTATTTGATGAAGTCGATTCAGGCGTTTCTGGACAAGCGGCACAAAAAATGGCAGAAAAAATGAGAGATATTGCCGAATATATACAAGTCATTTGCATTTCTCACTTACCACAAGTTGCTTCAATGAGTGATCATCATCTTTTAATCAGTAAAGCTTCTAATGACGATAGAACAACAACCCAAGTTAAAGAATTATTAGAAGATGATAGAATTGACGAAGTCGCACGTATGATTTCAGGCGCTAGCGTCACTGAATTAACTAGAGAAAATGCTAAGGAAATGATTGCCCAAAATCATCAATCCTAAATGTCACAAGTTCTCAAATTTTAATTTTGAAAACAATATCCTAAAACAATTGTCATTAAGGATATTCAAAAATTTCATTATTTTTAAATGTATTAACAATGCAAATTGATGTAGAATAGGAAAGTATTATTTTTTATTAGCACCTTGATAGTTACATTTTATTAAATTTGTAAACGTATCAATGTCTAAATGAGCAAATCTATTAGGGGACTAAAATGCACTGGTGAGCAATTGTTCTTGCATATTTAGTCTTCTAAGTATTTAAGGAGTAAGACCATGTCAGAAAAACAATATGATTTAGTCGTCCTTGGTGGAGGCACTGCCGGATACGTTGCGGCTATTAGAGCTTCACAATTAGGCAAAAACGTTGCAATCGTTGAAAAATCTTTATTAGGTGGCACATGTTTGCATAACGGCTGTATACCTACTAAATCGTTATTAAAATCTGCTGAAGTACACCATACAATTAAGAATGCAACATCATTCGGTATTGATGTAAATGATTTTAATATTAATTTTGAAAACATTTTAAAACGTAAAGATGCCATTGTAAGTCAAATGTATCAAGGTGTTAATCAATTAATGCAACACCATCATATTGACGTTTATAACGGCACAGGCAGAATACTTGGAACATCAATTTTTTCTCCTCAGAGCGGAACAATCTCTGTAGAATATGACGATGGCGAATCTGACTTAATACCAAATCAGTTTGTACTTATCGCTACAGGTTCCACGCCTAAGTCGTTACCTTTTATTGATTTTGATCATGAACGTATTCTATCGAGTGATGATATTTTAGCATTACAAGAACTACCTGAACATTTAGCTATTATAGGCGGGGGAGTCATCGGTTTAGAATTTGCATCTCTCTTAAATGATTTAGGAACAAAAGTAACAGTGATTGAAGCAAACGAACGTATATTGCCAACTGAAAGTAAGCAAATCGCATCCACATTGAAGAACGAATTAACACAACGTGGCGTGACATTCCATGAAGATGTTCAACTCGATGAAAATAGTATTCAAAAAGACGATGATGGTGTTACAATTCATTTTGGAGATAATCAAATCCATGTAGAGAAAGTTTTAATATCTATAGGTCGACAACCCAATACACACGATATTGGATTAAACAACACTAAAATTAAAACAAACGAAGCTGGTCATATTCTTACAAATGAATTTCAACAAACGGAAGATAAACATATCTATGCTGCTGGCGATTGCATAGGTAAACTTCAACTTGCGCACGTTGGCTCTAAAGAAAGTATGGCAGCAGTAGAGCACATGTTTGAAGGGTCACCTATACCTGTTGATTATGACCTGGTACCAAAATGTGTATATACGTATCCAGAAGTTGCCTCTATAGGTAAGAATTTAGAACAAGCTAAAGCTCAAAATATTAAAGCACGTGCTTATAAAGTACCATTCAAAGCTATTGGTAAAGCAATGATAGACGATATTGGCGAGCAAAAAGGCTTTTGTGAAATGATTATTAATCAAGAAACAGATGAAATTATTGGTCTTAATATGATTGGACCTCATGTAACGGAATTAATTAATGAAGTTTCATTGTTACAGTTTATGAATGGCTCTTCTTTAGAACTTGGTTTAACCACACATGCACATCCTTCTTTATCAGAAGTATTAATGGAACTAGGTCTAAAAGTAGAAGGTAGAGCGATTCACGTATAGTAGGAGGAAAAAAGATGATTGATTATAAGTCTGCAGGCCTTACAGAAGAAGACCTCAAGAATATGTATAAATGGATGGACTTAGGAAGAAAAGTAGACGAAAGATTATGGCTACTGAATCGCGCAGGCAAAATCCCCTTTGTAGTTAGCGGTCAAGGTCAAGAAGCAACTCAAATAGGCATGGCATACGCCATGAAAGAAGGAGACATTTCTTCACCATATTATCGAGATTTAGCGTTTGTTACATACATGGGTATTACGCCATTAGATACAATGCTCTCTGCATTTGGCAAACGAGATGATATCAACTCTGGTGGTAAACAAATGCCTTCTCATTTTAGTCATAGAGAAAAAGGAATCCTATCGCAAAGTTCACCAGTCGCAACACAAATTCCTCATTCTGTCGGTGCAGCACTAGCGTTAAAAATGGATAAAAAACAAAACATCGCTACTGCTACAGTAGGGGAAGGAAGTTCAAACCAAGGTGATTTCCATGAAGGACTTAACTTTGCTGGTGTACATGATTTACCTTTTATTTGCGTGATTATTAATAACAAATATGCCATTTCTGTGCCAGATTCTCTTCAATATGCAGCAGAAAATTTATCTGATCGTGCATTAGGATATGGTATGCACGGAGAACATGTCGATGGTAATGATCCTATTGCCGTTTATAAAGCAATGAAAGAAGCTAGAGAACGTGCGTTAAATGGTGAAGGCGCAACTTTAATAGAAGCTGTTACCTCTCGTATGACACCACACTCTTCAGATGACGATGATAAATATCGTACTCAAGAAGAACGTGACTCGTTAAAAGAAGGGGATTGCAATCTTAAATTCAAATCGTTTCTACTCGAAAATACCATTATCGATGAACAATGGTTATCTGAGTTAGAACAAGAACATAAAGATATCATTAATAAAGCAACTAAGACTGCTGAAGAAGCGCCATATCCTTCAACTGAAGAAGCATATGCATATGTCTATGAAGAAGGAGTGCAAGACAATGACTAAATTATCTTATTTAGAAGCCATTCGACAAGCTCATGATTTAGCTCTCGAAAAAGATAAAAACACATTTATTCTTGGAGAAGATGTCGGTAAAAAAGGTGGCGTTTTCGGCGTAACACAAGGTTTACAAAGTAAATATGGAATTGAACGCGTGATTGATACACCACTCGCAGAATCTAACATTATTGGAACTGCTATAGGTGCTGCGATGATAGGTAAACGTCCTATTGCTGAAATTCAATTTGCTGATTTTATTTTACCGGCAACGAACCAAATTATTAGTGAAGCCGCTAAAATGAGATATCGTTCTAATAATGATTGGGGTTGTCCTATTACAATAAGAGCACCATTTGGTGGTGGCGTGCACGGTGGATTATATCACTCACAAAGTATTGAAAGCATTTTTGCTTCTACGCCTGGTTTAACAATTGTTATTCCTTCTTCACCATATGATGCTAAAGGCCTTTTATTATCATCGATTGAATCTAATGATCCAGTATTATATTTTGAACATAAAAAGGCATACAGATTCTTAAAAGAAGAAGTTCCTGAAGCATATTACACAGTGCCACTAGGTAAGGCCGATGTTAAAAGACAAGGTGATGACATAACAGTATTCTGTTATGGTTTAATGGTTAACTACTGTTTACAAGCGGCTGATATTTTAGCAGAAGATGGTATTAATGTGGAAGTAGTAGACTTAAGAACCGTCTATCCACTTGATAAAGAAACGATTATTGAACGCGCAAGTAAAACAGGTAAAGTCCTTTTAGTAACAGAAGATAATCTAGAAGGTAGTGTAATGTCAGAAGTCTCAGCAATCATTGCTGAACATTGTCTATTTGATTTGGATGCGCCAATCATGCGATTAGCGGCACCTGACGTTCCATCTATGCCATTTTCACCTGTCCTCGAAAATGAAATTATGATGAGTCCTGAAAAAATACAAGATAAAATGCGAGAATTAGCGGAATTCTAAGGAGGGTGTCAATTGGAAATTAAAATGCCTAAATTAGGTGAAAGTGTACATGAAGGTACTATCGAACAATGGTTGGTTTCTGTTGGAGATGAAGTAGGCGAGTACGAGCCACTATGCGAAGTCATTACTGACAAAGTGACTGCCGAAGTTCCTTCTACAGTATCAGGTGTTGTAACTGAACTCATTGTAAATGAAGGCGAAACGGTGAATGTTGATGCTGTCATTTGTAAAATTGATACCGGTGAAGAAAAAGACGAATATGAACTAAGTCAAGCCGATGAATCTCAACCTGAAAATGATGGTGCACGTAACGAGGCGACACAAAGAAAGCAATCAAGTGATAATAAAGATCAAAAAGAAGAATCTTCTGTGAAACCGAAAAATAATGGTCGTTTCTCACCCGTTGTATTTAAGTTAGCATCTGAACACAATATCGATTTAACTCAAGTACAAGGTACTGGGTTCGAAGGACGTGTAACTAAAAAAGATATTCAACATGCCATTGAACATCCTGAAACAGTTAGCCGCTCAAACGAAACTGAAACTAACAACGAAGAGAAAAATAGCAGTACTCAATTTTCAAACGAAACAACGCATCAATCACGAAGTCAAAACAATCAAAGCCCAACATATAATCAAGGTAGTACAATTCCAGTTAAAGGCGTACGTAAAGCTATCGCTCAAAATATGGTGACAAGTGTGACTGAGATACCACACGGTTGGATGATGATTGAAGCAGATGCTACAAATTTAGTTAAAACAAGAAACCATCACAAAAATGCATTCAAGCAAAATGAAGGCTATAATTTAACATTCTTCGCTTTCTTCGTTAAAGCAGTTGCAGATGCATTGAAAGCAAATCCTTTACTCAATAGTACATGGCAAGGCGAAGAAATCGTTATTCATAAAGATATTAATATATCCATCGCGGTTGCAGATAAAGACAAGTTATATGTTCCAGTCATCAAACACGCTGATGAAAAATCTATCAAAGGCATTGCACGTGAAATCAACGATTTAGCTAACAAAGCACGTCATGGACAGCTTACGCAAAAAGATATGGAAGGCGGTACATTTACTGTCAATAACACAGGTTCGTTTGGTTCTGTATCTTCTATGGGTATTATTAACCATCCTCAAGCTGCGATATTACAAGTTGAGTCTGTGGTTAAAAAACCAGTTGTCATCGATGATATGATTGCAATTCGAAATATGGTTAACTTGTGTATTTCAATAGATCATCGAATCCTAGATGGACTACAAACTGGCCAATTTATGAACCATATTAAAAAACGTATTGAACAATACTCAATTGAAAACACTAATATTTATTAAGTAATTGCCTATAATGATAAATATTTAATAAGTATTTAATCTCAAATTAGGAAGTTTCTCCCAAAATAATAGTTCTAAGAGAATAAGACAAAAACGTTTAGGATTTAGGTAAAATCGAACTCGTTATGTCTAAGCCTCTTAGAACTTTTTATGTTTATATACATACTTCGTTCAACTTTTAATCATTAAGCATGTGATGACATTACATTGATTTAATATCAGTTTCGTACACACTAAAGAAATTCATCAATCAAGCTTGTTGAACAATGCACTTTTAATTAGTAGAATAAAAGAAGTTAAAATTAACAATGGAATGAAAGGTGACCTAATATGGATTTAAATTTTGATTTATATATGAACGGGGTTGTAGAACAAGCACGTAACGAAATTGAAAATGCTGGTTACGAACAATTAACAACTGCTGATGAAGTAGATAATGTATTAAAACAAGATGGCACATCATTAGTCATGGTTAACTCAGTTTGTGGTTGTGCTGGTGGTATTGCACGTCCATCTGCGACACATGCTTTACACTATGATAAATTACCGGACCGCTTAGTAACAGTTTTCGCTGGTCAAGATAAAGAAGCGACACAACAAGCAAGAGATTATTTCGAAGGTTATGCACCATCAAGCCCTTCTTTCGCTTTAGTTAAAGACGGTAAAATCACAGAAATGATTGAACGTCACCAAATCGAAGGTCATGATGTTATGGATGTTATCAATCAACTGCAAGGCTTATTCGATAAATATTGTGAAGAAAGATAAGAGGCAAGTAACCCATGTTAAAGTTAAATCCTTATAAGATTGGATTTAGAACTCTTAAAACCGCTGTGGGTATGACGCTCGGCGTCATCATTTGTAAACTACTAGGATTAGACAACTATGCTTCAAGTGCAATTTTAGTTGTGCTATGTATCAAACATACTAAAATGCATTCTGTTCAAGCTATTATTTCACGTTTAGTCTCATGTTTATTAATTTTGTTTTTAGGCGCTGCTATATTTAGTTTATTAGGTCAACATGCATTAGTATTAGGACTCATTGTACTGTTATTTATACCTTTAACAGTTGTGCTTAACGCGCAAGAAGGTGTGATAACGAGTTGTGTTATCTTACTACACGTATTTAATGCTAAAGCAATTAATGGCCACCTCATTATTAATGAAATATTGTTATTAACAGTAGGATTAGGTATTGCGTTCATTATGAACCTTATGATGCCTAGTTTAGATAAAAAATTAAAACGATATAAAAACGATATCGAACATCAAATCACAGATGTATTTACGATATTTAGTAACGCTTGTTCTATACGTAAAGATCAATTAGATATAAAATTTGAAGCTTTATTATTTAATATTAAAAAGGCGAAATCATTAGCTTTTAGGGATGTTAAAAATCACTTTGTTAGAAATGAAAACTCTTATTATCACTATTTTGATATGAGAGAAGAGCAAGTTGAGTTATTAAAAAGAATGACCCATCTTATCGAAAGCATATCGACTGATGATCCTATACTTGGTAAAATATCTCAATTAATGACAGAGATTGGTAGCAACGTTAATAGTAACGATTATACAGCTTTGCGACTCCATTCGCTTTATGAGATTCGACTATCCCTCGACGAATTACCACTACCAACTACACACGAAGCATTAAATTCACGTGCTAATATTATTCAAATCTTGAATGAACTGGAAGAGTATTTGAATATTAAATCTCAATTTGGTTCTTTAAAACTGCATAGTGAAATATAAATTAAACCGTTACATTAAACTTTATCATTGAGTCTAATGTAACGGTTTTCTCATTAATTCATTATTGGTGCTAAACTTGTCAATAATAAGGCTAAAACGACTGCAACGAGCATGACAACAATAATGATACGTAAAACTTTGTTATTCAATTCTAAATTCCTCCACATATGGTCAAATCGCTTCTAAACATCAAACGCGATTCAAAATACGCTATTATAAAGTAACCATAAATGATTTATTTCTAAAAAGCAATCAATTTATTTTTGATAAACTTTAAAGTCAGTTAAAATAAGTTTATATACGAAAGGGGATTTTGCATTCATGATTAACAAAGAACGTATACTTAACACATTTCTAGAATTAGTGAAAATTGATTCAGAAACAGGCAATGAACAAACGATTCAACCTATCTTAAAAGATAAATTTGAAAGTTTAGGCTTACAAGTTGAAGAGGATCATGCTTCAAGTATAGAAGGTTTAGGCGCTAATAATTTAATATGTACATTACCAAGTAACATTTCAGATAAGAAAGTTCCGAAACTTTATTTTACGAGTCATATGGATACAGTCGTGCCAGGAATAAATATCAAGCCTCAAGTTAAAGATGACGGATACATTTATTCTGATGGAACAACGGTACTAGGCGCTGATGATAAAGGTGGATTAGCTGCTTTAATTGAAACGATTGAACAAATTAAAGAACGAGATTTACCTCATGGTCAAATTCAATTTGTCATCACTGTAGGTGAAGAGTCAGGATTAGTTGGAGCTAAAGCGTTAGATACTCAATTATTAGATGCCGACTTTGGTTATGCAGTCGATGCAAGTAAGGATGTAGGAACAACTGTAGTTGGCGCTCCTACTCAAATGAAGATTTACACAACCATTAAAGGTAAAACTGCGCATGCGAGTACGCCAACCAAAGGTGTTAGTGCGATTAATATTGCAGCTAAGGCTATTAGCAGAATGAAATTAGGTCAAATCGATGAATTAACTACAGCTAATATTGGGAAATTCCACGGTGGTTCGGCTACAAATATCGTTGCGGACGAAGTCATTCTTGAAGCTGAAGCACGTTCTCATAATGATGAAAGTATTCATACACAAGTCCAACATATGAAAGAAACCTTTGAAACGACAGCGAAAGAATTCGGTGGAGAAGCACATGTTGAAATCGAAACGAGCTATCCAGGATTTAAAGTTGAAGATGATGAGGACGTAACAAAATTTGCTAGAGCAAGTGCCGTTGCTTTAGGTCTTAAAGGGGACACTTGCATTGCTGGCGGTGGCTCTGATGGTAATATTATGAATAGATATGGTATTCCATCCGTCATATTAGGTGTAGGTTATGAAAACATCCACACAACATCTGAAAGAATTTCAACGAATGATTTATATATGCTAGCTAGTCAAATCTTAAAAATCATTGAACTTGTTACTGAGTAATACGGTCTTTTAGTAATTGTTAAGAGACGTTTTATGTTACAATATTATTGAAAATTTTGAACAAGAGAGGTAAGTAATATGACACAACAAATAGGAGTAGTAGGTTTAGCTGTAATGGGTAAAAACCTTGCTTGGAACATCGAATCACGTGGATATAGTGTTTCAGTTTATAACCGTTCAAGACAAAAAACAGATGAGATGGTTGAAGAATCACAAGGTAAACAAATCCATCCAACATACTCTTTAGAAGAATTTGTTAATTCTTTAGAAAAGCCCCGTAAAATCTTATTAATGGTTAAAGCTGGTCCTGCTACCGATGCAACAATTGATGGCTTATTACCTTTATTGGACGATGATGATATTTTAATCGATGGTGGTAACACTAATTATCAAGATACAATTCGACGCAATAAAGCTTTAGCTGAAAGTGGCGTGAATTTCATCGGAATGGGAGTATCCGGTGGTGAAGTAGGTGCATTAACTGGACCTTCATTAATGCCTGGTGGACAAGAAGATGCTTACCATAAAGTAAGTGATATCCTAGACGCTATTGCAGCTAAAGCTAAGGATGGCGCATCATGTGTCACATACATTGGACCAAACGGTGCAGGTCACTACGTTAAAATGGTACACAATGGTATTGAATATGCTGATATGCAATTAATTGCAGAAAGTTATGCAATGATGAAAGACTTATTAGGCATGTCACATGAAGAAATTTCTAAAACATTTAAAGAATGGAATGCTGGCGAGCTAGAAAGTTATCTTATCGAAATCACTGGCGATATCTTTACTAAGTTAGACGAAGATAACGAAGCACTAGTGGAGAAAATTCTTGATACTGCTGGTCAAAAAGGTACTGGAAAATGGACTTCAATTAATGCACTAGAATTAGGTATTCCATTAACAATTATTACTGAATCAGTATTTGCACGTTTCATTTCTTCAATTAAAGAAGAACGAGTAAATG
The DNA here is from genome assembly GCF_002902725.1 of Staphylococcus caprae. GTDB lineage: Bacteria > Bacillota > Bacilli > Staphylococcales > Staphylococcaceae > Staphylococcus > Staphylococcus caprae. The sequence continues at coordinate 121,670 of NZ_PPRT01000028.1, read as the reverse complement.
CGTCAAAATCTTTAAATGGACCTAAAGCTTCATTTGATGGTAATAAAGAAGAATTTTTAGAAAAAATCCGCAAAGCTTTATATATGAGTAAAATTTGTTCTTACGCGCAAGGTTTTGCTCAAATGCGTAAAGCGAGTGAAGATCATGAATGGAACCTTAAACTTGGTGAATTAGCAATGATTTGGAGAGAAGGTTGTATCATCCGCGCTCAATTCTTACAAAAAATTAAAGACGCTTATGATAACAACTCAGAGTTACAAAACTTATTATTAGACCCTTACTTCAAAAACATTGTGACTGAATATCAAGATGCTTTACGTGATGTTGTTGCAACAGGTGTGAAAAACGGTGTTCCAACACCTGGTTTCTCAGCAAGCATTAATTACTATGATAGTTATCGTTCAGAAGACTTACCTGCAAACTTAATTCAAGCACAACGTGACTACTTCGGAGCTCACACTTACGAACGTAAAGATCGTGAAGGTGTATTCCATACTCAATGGGTTGAAGAATAATTAATATATGTGATTCAATAACTAGCCTTGCTCATTTAATGTTGAGTGAGGCTATTTTTTTAGCGATTTAACGCAAACGTTTGCACTTATCTCTGAAAGGAATTATTATAATAAATGTAAACGCTTTCTATTTTGGAAAAAGAGGTGATTTCTCACGGTAACAATTAAAGATGTCGCACAGGTTGCACAAGTATCTCCATCAACGGTTTCCAGAGTCATTCAGAATCACCCAAGCATTAGCGACAAAACTACTGCACACGTTAAAGCAATCATGACTGATTTAGGTTACATCCCAAATTTAACAGCACGCTCACTCATTACTAAAAAGACAAAAACAATTGGTATTATTTTAAAAAGCGCTTCTAAAGATATTCGACAAAATCCTTTTTATAGTGATGTATTACATGGAATCACACAACGATGTAACGAAGAAGGATACGCTATCAAAAGTACGATATCGACTTCAGAAGAAAGTCTTTTTCAAGAAGTACAAGGGATGATACATACGCATGCTGTAGATGGATTTATTTTACTTTTTTCTAAAAGTAATAATGTAGTTAAACAATTATTAATCGATGAAGACGTTCCGTTTGTGGTTATTGGTAAACCATTAGATGAAAAAGACCAATTTATCATACATATTGATAATGATAATGAAAAAGCAGGTCATGATTTATGTAGTTATCTATATCATAAAGGCCATCGTCACATTATTTTCATCAATGAATCAGGTCAATATGCTGTGACAGATGACAGGTCTACTGGTTTCCGCGATGAAGCGCGTCAAAGAGGTATAACTCACGAAATTTTAGAAACAGAAAATAATAGAGAAAGTATTCAAAATCTATTGCAAACATACTTTATGAAGAAAGAACTTTCAGTTAGACCAACAGCAATCATATCGTCTGATGGCGTCATTCACCATACAGTGTTAAGTGTGTTATATAACTTAAATATTCAAATACCTACTGATGTATGTACTGCAACATTCAATGATTCTCTACTAACTGAAATGGGAAGTCCTCCGCAAACAACTGTGAATATTCATCCTGTTGAACTTGGAAACAAATCAGGAGAGAAAATTATACAATTATTAAATCAACGTGAAGTATCTAAAGATAACGTATGGATTCCAACTACAATTATTGAACGCAAATCTACAAATAACATGAAGGAGTGATACAAGTGAATAAACAATGGCGGAAAGAAGCAGTCGCATATCAAGTTTATCCGAGAAGTTTTAATGATAGTAATGATGATGGTATTGGGGACTTACCAGGTGTGATTGAGAAATTAGATTATCTTAAAGATTTAGGTATAGATGTTATATGGTTAAGCCCGATGTACAAATCGCCTAACGATGATAATGGTTATGATATAAGTGATTATAAAGCGATTATGGATGAATTCGGAACAATGGAAGATTTCGATGAGCTATTATCGAAGACACATGAACGTGGTATGAAATTAATTTTAGATTTAGTTGTAAATCATACTTCCGATGAACATCCTTGGTTTATCGAATCTAAATCAAGTAAAGATAGTCCTAAACGAGATTGGTACATTTGGGAAGACCCAAAGGATGATGGCACAGAACCTAATAATTGGGAAAGCATTTTCAATGGATCAACTTGGGAATACGATAGCCATACAGGTCAATATTACTTCCACTTATTTAGTAAAAAGCAACCAGATTTAAATTGGAATAACCCTGATGTGCGTAATGCAGTCTTTGAAATGATGAACTGGTGGTTTGAAAAAGGTATTGACGGTTTCCGTGTCGATGCAATCACTCATATTAAGAAAACATTTGAAGCAGGTGACTTGCCTGTCCCAGAAGGTAAAACGTATGCACCAGCCTTTGATGTAGATATGAATCAACCAGGTATTCAAGACTGGCTACAAGAAATGAATGACAAATCTCTAAGTCAATACGATATTATGACAGTAGGTGAAGCGAATGGTGTAAATCCTGATAATGCTGAAGAATGGGTAGGAGAACATAAAGGTAAATTTAATATGATTTTTCAATTTAAGCATTTAGGATTGTGGAGTACTGGCGACACACAATTTGATGTGAAGTCGTATAAAGACGTTTTAAATCGTTGGCAGAAACGTTTAGAAGGCAAGGGTTGGAATGCCTTATTTATTGAGAATCATGACCAGCCTCGACGTGTGTCTACGTGGGGAGATGACCAACAATTTTGGTATGAATCTGCAACGAGTCATGCTGTCACATATTTTTCACAACAAGGAACACCGTTTATCTATCAAGGCCAAGAAATTGGTATGACAAATTATCCATTCGAAAGTATCGAAACATTCAATGATGTTGCAGTTAAAAATGAATATCAAATTGTTAAAGAACAGGGGGGAGATGTGAATCAACTCTTAGATAAGTATAAAATGGAAAATCGAGATAATTCTAGAACGCCTATGCAATGGAACGATTCAATGAATGGCGGTTTTACAAAGGGTACACCTTGGTTCCCTGTGAATCCAAATTATAAAACAATTAATGTCGAACAAGAGAGTAAAGATCCACATTCTGTACTTAATTTCTATAAAGCTTTAATCCAATTGAAGAAATCTGATGACATTTATACATATGGCCAGTTTGATTTAGTCGATGAAGAGAATCCTAACATTTTCGCATATACACGCACGTTAAATGATCGAACTATACTTGTCGTTGGTAATTTAACCGATCAAGTCAGTCAACTTAACGTTCCTTATCATTTGGAAAATGACAACCAAGTGAAGTTATACAACTATATCAATCACACTATCGACTTTAATCAAATACAACCATACGAGGCCTTTGTGGCAGAATTATAAAATATCAGTAAGCATAAGTATGGGCGAAATCATACGCAGATTCCCGTACAACAACAAATCGCTTCCACAAGTATCAACACATTCACTCATGGGAAACACCCCATACCATATTCCTCAACATAAAAAAGGAGTGGAGCAACGAAATTATATTCGTTGCTCCACTCTCTAACTTTTGTCATTTTCAAATTTAGTCTAGTTCTTCTAAATCATAAACTTCTTGTTTAATAGGCAACCACAATTGAATCTTAGTGAACGGGTCATTAAATGAAATATCAAGTGGATACACCTCAACATACAAACTGTTCCGTTCATACGGTAGCGTGAGTTGCAAACTTGATTCAATATAATACCACGCTTCATTCGTAGCGTAATCAATTTCACCTTGTAAATTAAATGTTGCATAATGTCTGCCTGGTAGTAATCTACTCTCTAAATGTGCTGGATAACGTTCACTTGGTACGCCTACAAATATCTCCAATCCTTCATCAAGAGGACAACTAACAACAAATAATTCATATGGACTTACATCGTTGTATCGTCTAAGTTCTTTAATATGACCTTCAACGAGTAAATCCTCTAAGAAATCCGGTACATTGAAAGGGTTTGATAAATGCTTTGTAGGAATAAACCTTGAATACCCAACTAGAGAAATATCCTCAGTTTCTTGAAGTCTATATGTATATGGTGCTCTCTCTGTCGTTGATAATTTAATATATAATCTCTCTTGAAATTTAAGCTCATCTTTTTTTGTTGAAGCTTGGATAGGTGAAATCCCATGAAAATCACTAAAATCATTCGCAAAGTCATTTGAATTCGCATAGCGATATTTTTTAGCTACATCCATTAAACGACTTGCGCCATGTATCACATCTGTAGCAGCTATCGTCATTCTCCGAGCACGTGCGTATTCCTCTGGTGATTGACCGACAATCATTTTGAAAGATTGATCCAAATGATACGGCGAAAGACCAACGTAATCACTAAGTTCTTGCAAATTAAACGGCTCTAATAGACGATCTTCAATATATACGATTGCCTGTTGTATTTGCTTGATAACGTCCAAAACTTTCACTCCAATTACTTTCAATCATAATCATTATTGTACATTATTTTTAACTAAGATACACCTTAAAGCTATAGTATTTTTAAAAATAAAAAAGTGAACGACAAAGGTCTATAAAGTTGAAGTGGCAAAGTAGTTATCAACCAACCATTCTAAATAGACCTATCATCATTCACAATATTGTTAATATGACATAATCATTATCATTAAAAAATGATTACGCCACTGAAATACTTATATTCAATACACTTTAATGAATATCGTCCCACCAGTGATTACCATCACGACTTAATAATAAATCACTTTCTAATGGACCGTTCGTACCTGATTCGTAGTTAGGGAAGCAAGGTTCGACCATTGTCCATTCGTCTTGAATAGCATCTACAAATTTCCATGTAGATTTTAATTCTTCCCAATGCGTAAAGTTTGTCGCATCACCTTTAAGGCAATCAAAGAGTAAATTCTCATATGCATCTACTGTGTTCATTTTATCTTGTGCACTCATCGCATAGGAAAGTTGCACAGGTTCAGTATCAATACCTTGAATATTCTTCTTCGCATTTAAATGTAATGACACACCCTCGTTAGGCTGAATATTAATAACTAGTAGGTTAGAATCTAATAATTTATCTGTTTCATAGTATAAATTCATTGGTACTTCTTTAAACTCAACAACGACTTGAATGGTTTTTGATTTCATACGTTTTCCCGTTCTAATATAAAAAGGAACGCCAGCCCATCTAAAGTTATCGATCGTAAGCTTACCTGATACAAATGTTGGTGTATTAGAATCTTCAGCTACACGATCTTCTTCACGATATGGTTTGACTTCTTTACCTTCAATGATTCCTTTATCATATTGACCGCGCACAAAATTCTTTCTTACTTCTTCAGGTTTTAATTGACGTAATGATTTAAGAACTTTAACTTTTTCTGCTCGGATATCTTCACTATTTAAACTAATAGGGGCTTCCATTGCTAATAAAGCAACCATTTGTAACATATGATTTTGTACCATATCTTTTAATGCACCACTAGATTCATAATATCCTCCGCGGTCTTCAACACCTAGCACTTCTGAAGATGTGACTTGGATATTTGAAATGTATTTATTATTCCATAACGGTTCAAACATCGCATTCGCAAAGCGAAGAACTTCAATGTTTTGTACCATATCTTTACCTAAATAATGATCGATACGATAAATTTCTTCCTCTTTAAATGAACGTCTAATTTGATTATTAAGTGATTCTGCAGATTTCAAATCACTACCGAAAGGCTTTTCAATGACTAAACGTTTGAAACCAGTCGTATTCGTTAGACCTGACGACTTTAAGAAATCAGAAATAACACCAAAGAATTGTGGTGCCATCGCTAAATAGAACAGGCGATTGCCTTGTAATCCAAATTCAGAATCTAATTGATTGCTAAATTTTAATAATGAATCATAGCTTTCCTCATCACTGACATCTGTTTTGTGGTAAAACACATGATTCATAAATTCATCAATTCTATTCGTATCTTCGACGTGCTTTTGAATTGATGATTTAACTTGATTGCGGAACTCATCATTTGAATAATCGCGACGACCTATACCGATAATCGCAATGTGCTCATCTAAATTGTCTTGTTGAAATAAATGAAATATAGAAGGGAATAACTTTCTGTGACTAAGGTCACCAGTGGCACCGAATATTGTTATTAAACAAGGGATGTGTTTACTTTTAGTACTCAAGATTAAAACCTCAATTCTTAAATAGATATATGATGAATGATGATTTACTCACCGATTTTACGATAGTATTTATGCTTTTATTTTTAATAAATATATCATCTTACTAGATTATTATATTATATGATAACCGTCACTTGTGGTCATCAAATTTGCTTGAAATTAAGCACAATTTATTTTTTTGAAAATGAACACACAAATTACTTCACATCATGAAACGAGAAATCAATAATCAAAGATAGAGGTTGGGACATAATCAATTGTCTCAACCTTCTTTAACGTATTGGCAGTAGATGTCTGAATTGAAAGTGCGCTTATATCAAGCTTCTTTCAATCCTAGCCATCCTTGCCGGCGGGGCCCCAACATAGAGAATTTCTTAAAAAGAAATTTTACAAACAATGCAAGTTGGGAGAGAGACAACGAAAATAATTTTGATAAATTATATTTCTGTCTCACTCCCTCATACCTTAACAATACAAATTAAATCTCCGAAATAGCAAGCATAAGGAACTAATAATTAAATAAAACGTATGAATAGAGATGATCCAACAAATAAATGACAGTTAAAAAATGATCGCAACATGTGATAGAATATATGAAGAAGAGGAGGATCATGCATGGAAGTTACATTTTTCGGTACGAGTGCAGGGCTACCGACTAAAGAGAGAAATACACAATCCATCGCTTTAAACTTAGAACCATATTCAAATTCAGTATGGTTATTTGATGTGGGCGAAGGAACGCAACACCAAATCTTACATCATTCTATTAAGTTAGGAAAGGTAGACCATATCTTTATCACTCATATGCATGGCGATCATATATTTGGTCTTCCTGGATTATTAACAAGTCGTTCTTTCCAAGGTGGGGAGAATAAACCGCTAACTTTAATCGGACCTAAAGGAATTCAAAATTACATAGAAACTTCTTTAAAATTATCCGAATCACATCTCAATTATCCAATTACGTACATCGAAATAAATCAACAATTTACATATCATCATGAAGGGTTTACGGTTAAAGCCGAATTGCTTAATCATGGTATCACGTCATACGGTTATCGTATTGAAGCACCCACAACACCAGGTACCATTGATGTGGAAGCATTAAAAGCGATAGGATTAGATCCTGGACCTAAATATCAAGAAGTTAAGGTTCAAGATACTTTCGAACATAACGGTTTAATGTATCAATCATCAGATTTCAAAGGTGCAGCCAAACCAGGTCCTGTCGTAGCAATATTCGGTGATACGAAACCTTGCGACAATGAATATATTTTAGCTAAAGATGCTGATGTCATGATTCATGAATCAACTTACATTGAAGGTGAAAAGACACTCGCCAACAACTATCACCACAGTCATATAGATGATGTATTCGACTTAATCAAGAATGCGAATGTAAGAAAAAGTTTAATCACACACATTAGTAATCGTTATAACATTGAAGAAGTTGAATCTATTTATGAAGCATTAAATAATCAATCAGATGTACCAAATTTTTATTTTGTTAAAGATTTTGATACTTATAAAATATAAAACAAACGCTTTTCTCATCAAACCTTTATAATAGAGAGAAAAGCGTTTTTCTAATTTATTCTGATTCTTTTTTAGATAATTCAACGCTTCGATTTACGGCTGCTCCTAAACAATCTTCAAACATAGATACAATATCATATTGAGATAGGGCATCTAATCCTGCTTGTGTCGTACCACCTTTAGACGTGATATTCTTTCTCAATTGTTCCATGCTTAAATCAGAACGTTCAATCATCTTACTTGTACCGATAATTAAATTACGTATCGATTCTTCAACTTGATCTCTTTCTAAACCTAATTCAGTACCCGCTTTAACATATTGTTCAAAAACGTGATATAAGAATGCTGGTCCGCTTCCTGTAATCGCTGTTACTTGATGTAAATGGTCTTCAGAAACTTCAATCACAGAACCAAATGCGTTAACCAATTCATTCACTTCGTCTTTTGATTTAGGACCAAAGTTGTTAGAGAAACTAATACCTGTAACAGAATGACCAACTTGTGCATTCGTGTTCGGCATAATACGTGCTAAAGGATTATTAGTATTCAACTGTTCTCTAATATAATCAATAGAAAGTCCTGCCATAATTGAAATAAAGCGATTGTCTTCTGTAATGTCATCTCTAATTCTTTCCGCTAAAGCTTCGAAATCGTGAGGTTTTGTTCCTAAAAATACATAATCCGCATCTTTTAACAATTCTGCATCATCATAGCTATAATTCACACCTAATCGTTCCGCAAAATCTTTTAAAGCTTGTTCATTTGATTTATTCGTTAAATAAATATCGTCAGCACCTAAATTACTTGAATTAATAATTCCAGTAAAAATAGCTTGTGCCATATTACCTGCACCATAAAATACAAGTTTCATTTTAACCACATCACCTTCGTCATTTTTGATTATTGTTTTATCTTGCCTTAAGATTATAAGTACATATTAACACATATCTTAATCAAGTAATATCTCACGTTCAAGCCCTGATATTACTTGATTTTTCTAATAAAAATTAGCGCAATAAACATGAATTAAACATTTAAAAAGGACGATGAAAATGATTGGTAAACATTACATAGTTACAGGTGGTACGAGTGGGTTAGGATTAGACATAGTTAAACAACTTCTAAAAAGGGGCGCACATGTAACTGTTCTAGCTAGAAATATAGAAAAGTTTAATCAAATTGATTTTCAAAATGATCAGAAGAATGTAGAAGTCATTCAATGCAATTTACAACATAGGGAAGACATTTCGCAATTAGAAGGTAAAATCAAAACGCTTGTTGACGGGCTCATCTACAGTTCTGGATTAGGCTACTTCAAATCCATCGATAACTATTCTGCAGAGGAAATGATTGAAACGTATGATGTCAATCTGATTGGTTTTAATTTGTTATACAAAGTTTTACGACCTCAATTTATTCAACATGCACATATTATCGGAATATCCAGTCAAGCTGCGTTTGTAACACAAGCGAATGCGGCACATTACGGCGCATCTAAAGCAGCATTCAATGCCGTGTTAAATGCTTTACGCATTGAAGAGCCGCAATTTCATATCATGAGTGTCAATCCTGGTCCAATTGATACACCTTTCCATGAAAAGGCAGATCCGACACTTTCATTTTTTAACAAATATAAGTATATCATGATTGATTCAGAACAACTGGCTACACGTATAGTGGAAGGCATATTAAAGAACAAAGCGGAAATTAACCAACCTGCATGGATGCATCAATTATTGAAATTCTATCAACTTGCACCTCGAACACTTGAAAGGTTATTGCCTAAATTCTTCAAAACCAAAGAATAGGCGCACAATCACCGTTCTTAAAATATACAAAAAGCGAAGACGTTCTTATGTCATGTGCACACAAAAGTAATATTTTTAATTCTACTCAGTGCGTTCATAACGGAACATCTTCGCTTATTAATTTATCTATTTTAAATGTTGCGTATATTCTATATTTTTCACGCGGTCGCGTGCTGATTTGATTTGGTCTAAGCTCACATCTTTATTAAAATTACGCACATTTTCTTCTAATTGTTCAACACTGCTTGCGCCCACAATAATTGAACCAAGTGCATCGTGAGAAGTTAAATATTTGAAAGAAAGGGCACTTAAATTACTTTCAATTTCTTTAACAGATGCAATGACTTCACCTAACTCATCATGCGTATAATCAAAAATACCATCTTGGAATTTCTGGTCTAATGCATTCACACTATTAGATGTCAATAAACCTTTAAATACAGGTCCACGTGCAAGCACTTTAACTTGTTTCTCATGAACAGCATCTAAAAGATTTTCTGGTCGATTATCAATTAAATTAAATTGTGACATTAATGTTTCGATTTGACTATGCTTTAAATAGTAATCTATGACATTAGGTCGGATAGAAGAAATTCCATACGCACGAATGATACCTTCTTGTTTTAATTCATCAAATGCACTAATTGTTTCATCTAATGGATCATCAATAGTACCACCATGTAATTGGTATAAATCGATATGATCTAAACCTAATCGTTGAAGTGAACCTTTAACACCTTCTTTAATATGTTTCTTAGAAGGATCCCATGTTATGTTTCCATCGTCAGTTAGTCGATTGCCGACTTTCGTACCGATAACGATGTCATCACGATTTTGATATTTCTTTAATGCTTTTCCTACAATTTCTTCATTGATACCTTGATCATACATATCCGCTGTATCAAAATACGTGATTCCATTTTCAATTGCGCTTTCAATGATAGGTTGTGCTTTTTTATAATCTGTACCTAGACTCATACAACCTAATCCTAGTTCAGAAATTTCGATGCCACTTTTCAAAATATTTTTTTGCAAGTCCATTCTCCTTTCGATACACTTTAACTGACGCATTCAGTTTACCAATTAATAAATATAAATAAAAGGGACGTGTTTAAATATGAGATTAAATGAAAAAACGATTGATAGAACCGTAATATATAATGGGAAGATTATCGATTTAGAAGTACATGATGTTGAATTACCCGATGGCAGTACCTCTAAACGTGAATTAGTGTATCACAACGGTGCAGTTGCTGTATGCGCAGTTACACCTGAAAATGAAGTGCTCCTAGTCAAACAATTTAGAAAGCCTGCAGAAAAGCCTTTACTCGAAATACCAGCTGGCAAACTTGAAAAAGGCGAAGAACGAGAAGAAGCAGCAAAACGCGAACTACAAGAAGAAACGGGCTACATTGCATCTGATCTTGAATTCGTTACAGATATGTATGGTTCTCCAGGATTTTCAAGCGAAAAATTATCAATCTATTTCACAGATCAACTCACTGAAGGAGAAATGAATTTAGACGAAGATGAATTTGTAGAACTACATAAAGTGTCTATTGAGAATGTGAAAACAATGCTAGAAAACAAGGAACTTGAGGATGCTAAAACAATTATCGCTTTACAGCATCTATTATTAAATTATAATCATTCTAAATAAGTATCGTAATCTCTTGCTTTTTATTGAGAATATTGATATTTTATTTAGTGAATCATAGATTAAATTAAAATGATTATAATTCTTAGTAGAGGAGTGAGGCTTCCGTGGAAGAACGTTTAAATCGCGTGAAGCAACAATTACAGCAATCATCTTATAAATTAACTCCACAACGAGAGGCGACAGTTAGAGTATTAATTGAAAACGAGAAAGATCATCTTAGTGCTGAAGATGTCTATTTAAAAGTAAAAGATAAAGCACCTGAAATTGGTTTAGCTACTGTATATAGAACTTTAGAACTCTTAGCAGAACTTAAAGTTGTAGATAAAATCAATTTCGGTGACGGCGTGGCACGCTTCGATTTACGTAAAGAAGGGGCTAAACACTTCCATCATCATTTAGTTTGCATGGAATGTGGGAAAGTAGACGAAATCGATGAAGACCTTTTGCCTGAAGTTGAGAATCGTGTGGAGAATGAGTTTAATTTTAAAATTTTAGATCACCGACTCACTTTCCATGGTGTTTGTTCAGATTGCCAAGCGAAAGGTAAAGGCTAAGACCTTTCATTTTCATAATAAGCAATGCGTATTTAATTAAGTTTGAAAGAAGCCACCGCTTCAATAGAGGTGCTGACATGAATACAATTATCGAAGAATATTTAAATTTCATCCAAATCGAAAAGGGTTTGAGCAGTAATACGATTGGTGCGTACCGTAGAGATTTAAACAAATATAAAACGTATCTCGAGGAACGAAAGATTACACATATTGATTTCGTAGATCGCCAAGTGATTCAAGAATGTTTAGGTCATTTAATCGATTTAGGTCAATCGTCGAAATCATTAGCACGTTTTATCTCAACAATAAGAAGCTTTCACCAATTTGCATTAAGAGAAAAATATGCAGCGAAAGATCCTACAGTTCTTATTGAGACACCTAAATATGAGAAGAAACTTCCTGATGTGCTAGAAGTACAAGAAGTTTTAGATTTACTAGAAACACCTGATTTAACTAAGAATAATGGCTACCGTGATCGTACGATGTTAGAACTTTTATATGCGACAGGGATGCGAGTATCTGAAATTATTCAATTGGAAGTAGAAGACGTTAATCTAATGACGGGGTTCGTTAGAGTCTTCGGTAAAGGAAATAAAGAACGTATTGTTCCTTTAGGTGATGCTGTAATTGAATATTTAACAACTTATATCGAAACGGTTCGCCCTCAATTATTGAAACAAACAGTAACACATGTGTTATTTCTCAATATGCACGGTAAACCACTATCTCGTCAGGGTATTTGGAAAATGATTAAACAAAACGGTATCAAAGCCAATATTAATAAAACATTAACACCACATACATTACGACATTCGTTTGCTACGCATTTACTTGAAAATGGCGCAGATTTAAGAGCTGTACAAGAAATGTTAGGTCATTCCGATATTTCGACCACACAATTGTACACTCACGTCTCTAAATCACAAATTAGAAAAATGTATAATCAATTCCATCCAAGAGCATAGTCTTAATTTAAAAGACCAATAAACGTATTGATAACATCACATCATCAAACGTTTATTGGTCTTTTAATGTATGATAAGGTTGTTGCAATTTTTTATGACGAAGTTGTTTCGCTTCTTCCCGAGCTTGAATAACTTCAGAACGGTCTCTTTTCAAATGATGGTGAACAATATACGGCTCTGATATGACAAATGATGTAAAAATATAATTAGGATATACCTTTTTGATATATTGATTAAAGGATGTCTCTAAAGGCAACTTGACTGGGACAAATGGTTGATTTTCCCTTAAAGATGTTATTTGATGTCGAATTAAATTTTTATAATCGTGGATGTCGAGATGTAATTGTTCTGAATCTGCAGCATTGCTAATGACAGAAAGAGATTTTTCATAAGATTTCAAAGCACCTTTATGATTACCGCGTCGATAATGATAACAAGCTGTCGCAAAGAGGATTAAACTCACGACGGCGTCATTTTTAGAAAAAGAGGGATGCGATTTCCAAGCTTCTTCTAAAATATCATGACACAGAAAGTAATGTTGGTTCTTATGAAATTGATAATAAAAATGAATTAACGCATCTTCCATAATCATTCACCCATAATTTAAAAGTTATATGTATTCATGCTATAATATTTGTGTGAAATATGCACTTAAGATGCAACATGAGATAGAGGTAGATACGATGTATGAAGTAAAACTCGATGCATTTAATGGGCCGTTAGACTTGTTATTGCATTTGATTCAAAAATTTGAAATTGATATTTATGATATTCCTATGAAAGCTTTAACCGAACAATATATGCAATATGTACACGCGATGAATCAACTTGAAATTAATATTGCAAGTGAATATTTAGTCATGGCGTCTGAACTTTTAATGATTAAAAGTAAGTTATTACTGCCTCAAACAAGTGTAGAAGATGACATAGAAGAAGACCCGCGTGAAGATTTAGTAGGACGCTTAATCGAATATCAAAATTATAAGGAATATACAGAAATATTGAATAAGATGAAAAATGAACGTGATTGTTATTACACTAAGTATCCTACTGATTTATCTCATTTAGAAACAGATGAATCTTGGGATCCTAATCAAACGATTGATTTAACAGAACTCATCGTTGCATACCAAAGAGTAAAAAATAGAGTTGAGCTTAATACACCTAAATCGGTCGAGATAAAAAAAGAAACATTTACGATTCAACAAGCAACTGAACAAGTTACAAATCGTTTGAAAGAACATGAATCATTTAATTTCTTTAGTTTGTTCACGTTTCATGAACCTGTGGAACAAGTGGTCACACACTTTTTAGCCATTTTAGAAATGTCTAAATCTGGCATCGTTAATATTAATCAACAACATCAATTTGAAGACATCGATATCATTAGAGGAGTGAATTACAACATTGGATAACCAAGGAATATTAGAAGCATTACTTTATACTTCTGGTGACGAAGGATTAGACCAAAAACAATTAATGGAGATATTAGATGTAAATAAAAATGAACTTGAAAATTTAATTCAATCTTATCAATCTTCGGGTTTGGTTATCCAAAAATTCGGTACGACGTATGTTTTAACAACAAAAAAAGATGCTTCTTCATACATTGAACAATTAATTGAGCAAAAATCTAAAATGAAATTATCCCAAGCTGCAATGGAAACACTATCCATTATCGCTTATAACCAACCACTTACACGTAGCGATATTGAAATGATTAGAGGTATTAATTCTGACGGTGCAGTCAAGACGCTCATTGCAAGAGGATTAGTAGAAGCTAAAGATGTCGATCATTCTAGGAGTCATCATTTAATTACGACGGATTTATTCTTAAATGTTTTTGGAATAGAAAATCTTGAAGCATTACCAACTACTGAAGAGGATGATGAAGAAATGGACGAATTCTTCAGTAATTTAGTCAACCAAAAAGGAGATTCAAATGAGTAAAGAACAAGAGAGATTACAAAAGAGGATAGCGAATAGCGGGTATACGTCACGACGCAAAGCTGAAACACTCATCACTGAAGGAAAGGTTAGTGTTAACGGTCAAGTCGTTACTGAATTAGGAACAAAGGTCTCTAATTCAGATACTGTAGAAGTTGAAGGCATAAAAATAGAACAAGAAGATAAAATGTATATTCTATTTTATAAACCTACACAAGTCATCACGAGCGTTTCAGACGATCGTGGTCGCACGGTTGTAACAGATTATTTTGATGATATTGAAACACGTATTTATCCAGTAGGTCGTTTAGATTATGATACATCTGGAATTTTACTTTTAACTAACGATGGGGAATTTACAAATTTAATGACACATCCTCGTTATCACATCAAAAAGAAATATGTCGCTAAACTCAAAGGTTATTTAATGAGAGAAGATGTCAAAGAACTAGAAAAAGGTATCCAGTTAGAAGATGGATTTACACAACCTGCTCAAGTTAAAATCAAAAAGCAAGATAAAGAAAAGAATACAACCTTAGTTGAAATTACAATTAGCGAAGGAAGAAATAGACAAGTGCGTCGCATGTTCGAGCATTTTGGTCATCAAGTGAATAAATTAACACGTATTCAATTCGGGCCTTTAGATTTGAAAGGTTTAAATGCTGGTGAAGGACGCGTCTTAACCCCACACGAAGTAAAAACGTTAAGACATTTAGCGGAAAATGGTAAATAAACACAAATAATATGTTTTTACCAATAAGTTTGAGATTTTTTTCACAAAGTTTTATCTATCAATCACTTAATCTGTTCAACCTATGCTATAATAACAAATGAATTTGAACAGCATGTGTAGGAGGTATAAAGTATTATGGCTAACGAAATTTTAATCGTTGATGATGAAGACAGAATCAGAAGATTACTTAAATTATATTTAGAAAGAGAATCTTTTGAAATCCATGAAGCAAGTAATGGGAAAGAGGCTTATGAGCTTGCGATGGAGAATAACTATGCGTGCATTCTTTTAGATTTAATGCTTCCAGAAATGGATGGTATAGAAGTTGCTTCTAAACTAAGAGAACATAAAGAAACGCCTATTATTATGCTTACGGCTAAAGGTGAAGAGACAAATCGCGTTGAAGGATTTGAATCTGGTGCTGACGACTACATTGTTAAACCATTTTCACCACGAGAAGTCGTATTAAGAGTAAAAGCTTTATTAAGACGTACACAGTCCGCAAACTCTGAACAAAGCGAACCACATGCACGAGACATTATCGAATTTAATCATTTAGTTATTGATAATGACGCACATAGAGTACTTGCAGACAACGAACAGGTGAATTTAACACCTAAAGAATATGAATTATTAATTTATTTAGCTAAGACACCAAATAAAGTGTTTGATCGTGAACAATTACTTAAAGAGGTTTGGCATTATGAATTTTATGGCGACTTGCGAACAGTGGATACACACGTTAAGCGTTTGAGAGAAAAATTAAATCGTGTGTCTAACGATGCAGCTCAAATGATACAAACTGTTTGGGGCGTCGGTTATAAATTCGAGGTTAAAGCCAGTGATGAACCGACTAAATAGTGTAGTTATAAAACTGTGGTTAACTATTATTTTAATAGTGGCGACAGTTTTAATTTTATTAAGTGTATCCTTAATCACATTTATCCAATATTATTTCACGCAAGAAACTGAAAATTCTATCAAAGAAGATGCCAAAAGAATTAGTTCACTCGTAGAGAAATCAAAAAATAAATCTCTTGCCATTCAAAACTGTCAAAAGTTAATAGATGGGCCTGGTGGACTTATTATTATGAAAGATTTTAATGATAAGCCAGCATCATCGTATAATAATACTAAAATTCAAATGCTTAAAGAAATTAAGCATAACGATAATTTTAAAAAGGTCTTCCAAAAAGGTGAATTTGAAACTCAAAATGTCACTATAAAAAATCATGGTGATACTCAGTCTTATATTCTCCTAGGTTATCCGATGAAAGCTCAAAAAGACGCACACGGTAAACATAGTGGTGTATTTATCTATAAAGACTTAAAATCTATCGAAGATACGAATAATGCTATTACAATTATCATCTTAATTACAGCTATTATCTTTATTGCTGCAAGTACCATTTTCGCATTTTTCCTATCTAATAAAATTACGAAACCACTTCGCCAATTAAAAACACAGGCTCAAAAAGTTTCAGAAGGTGATTATAGCCATATCTCATCAGTCAAAACCAAAGATGAAATAGGTGATTTATCAAGAGCTTTTAATAATATGAATTATGAAATTCAAGAACATATCGAAGCATTATCATCTTCTAAAAATATTAGAGATAGCCTTATCAATTCCATGGTTGAAGGGGTACTAGGCATAAATGATCAACGTGATGTCATAATATCAAATAAAATGGCTGATGATATCATCCATAACATTGATGACTTTTCAAAAGAATTAATCGAAAAACAAATCGAACAAACGTTTAAATCTGAAGGTACAGAATTCCAAGAAATAGAAATTAATACGAGATATTACGTCTTTATCACAAGTTATATTAATCGTATTCAACCTAATGGCAGAAACGGTATCGTGGTGATTATCCGAGACATGACAAATGAACATAACTTGGATCAAATGAAGAAAGACTTTATCGCAAATGTCTCTCATGAATTACGTACACCCATATCATTGTTACAAGGTTACACTGAATCCATTGTTGATGGTGTTGTAACTGAACCAGACGAAATACGAGATTCTCTTGCTGTCGTGTTAGATGAATCTAAGCGTTTAAATCGTCTTGTCAACGAGTTACTCAACGTTGCACGCATGGATGCAGAAGGTTTATCAGTAGAGAAAGAAGTGCAACCTATTGATGACCTTTTAGATAAAATGAAAGCCAAATACCGAATGCAAGCTGAAGATTTAGATCTCACAATGGAATTTAATTCAGGCAATGATAATCAGTTGTGGGATTATGATATGGACCGCATGGACCAAGTTCTAACTAATCTGATTGACAATGCATCTAGATATACGCAACCTGGTGATACCATTGCAGTAACTACTGCCAAAGATAATCGTTATAACATCTTATATATTAGTGACACTGGAACGGGTATTGCACCCGAACATTTACAACAAGTCTTTGACCGCTTCTACAAAGTTGACGCTTCCCGTAAACGCGGTAAACAAGGTACAGGTTTAGGACTCTTTATTTGTAAAATGATTATCGAAGAACATGGGGGCAAAATTGAAGTTGAAAGTGAGCTAGGTAAAGGCACGACATTTATTATTAAATTACCTCAACCACACATTGAAAATAACTAAGCAGAGTCGTTGAGTTTATGGATTTTATCGTGTAATATAAATTTTAAATAAAATCATTATAAATATTCATCTTCGGGGTAGGGTGTAATTCCCAACCGGCAGTAATTTAAGCCTGCGACGAAGTGAAGTCAGAAACATATATTTTACTTCACTTCTTGATTCAGTGAAAATCTGAAGCCGACAGTATAGTCTGGATGGGAGAAGATGGAGGTTTTTTGTTGTGCAAATTTCCTCCTTTTCTGTGCAAGATGAATGGAAGGAGAAAATTGAATATGCAACAAAATAAACGTCTAATTACCATTAGTATGTTAAGTGCGGTTGCGTTTGTGTTAACTTTCATTAAGTTTCCAATACCTTTCTTACCACCGTATTTAACATTAGATTTTAGTGATGTTCCAACATTACTTGCTACATTCATTTTAGGACCGCTCGCAGGTGTGATCGTGGCTCTCATTAAAAACATCTTAAATTTTCTATTTAACATGAGTGACCCAGTAGGTCCAGTAGCGAATTTCTTAGCAGGTGTAAGTTTCTTGTTATCTGCTTACTATGTTTATGTGAGAAAACGTACCTCACGATCATTAATAAATGGATTAATTGTTGGTACCATTGTGATGACAATTGTATTAAGTATCCTCAATTATTTCGTGTTACTTCCTTTATATGGAATGATCTTCAATTTAGGTGACGTTGTGAAAAACGTCAAAATTGTGATTGTTTCTGGAGTGATTCCATTTAATATTATCAAAGGTATCGTCATTTCAGTTATCTTTGTTTTACTATATAGACGTCTTAAAAATATTTTTAAATAAAACGCATGCTCTCTATGCTAAGTTAAATCAACGTTTCTTAGTTTAGAGAGCATTCTTTATATACATATATTGATTACATCATCAGTAAGATAATAGATAAAATTTTTAATTAACTAAAAAAGCTCGAATCCTTAAACAAAATTAAGAATCCGAGCATATCTATTATTCAAATTTAAGCGCGTCACCATCAAATGGTTCGTCTTCAATTTTAATTGAGTCTGTTGGACAACCTTCTAATGCGTCTTCCATATCTTCGTACAACTCTTCTGGCACTTCTGCAGTACCTTGGTTATCATCAAGGATTACGAAAGCAATACCTTCGTCGTCGTAATCATAAATATCTGGAGCTGCTGCACCACATGCACCACATGCGATACATGTATCCATATCAACGATTGTATATTTAGCCATTTTCATTCGCCTCCTTTGATAAAAATGCTACACTAGTATTGCTAATACAATTGTAGACATCGACATTTTTCATTTCAATATATTCGTTTTATAGAGTGAGGTTTTAATTTGAACCATATATTATTTTATGCCATTAATCATGCATATAACTACAAAACAAATAAAAGCATTTATAATATTTTAATAGGCAAGAAGTCTCATCAAACGTTTTTTGATGCTTCGAGCCAACAACTTTTGTCATTATATCATAGTTTGCCCAATTTAAAATATCCTACTTTTGAGCGATTTATACTCCAAATGGATGATTTTGAAAGTAAATTTACAATTAAAACAAATTCTCGTTATACATATGATAGTTTAATTCAAACATTTAGTTGTATACAACTGCTTATTCAAACTTTATCACATACACGTAAACAATCTTTTAAATTTGTACCCGCAGTTCAAAACACTTTTATTCAACAAAAAGTTAAACAACTATATAGTCACATCAAGACAAATCATTTAGAAGAAGATTTGATCAAAGAAATTTACTTACTTTTCGAGACAATTCAAAAGAAGCACAACACGAATTATCTTCATTATTATTTACAAGGTTACGATGAACCTATGTATACAAGACAACAAATTAGTCTAATCGAAGAGATGAAGCAATCTGAACTATTTGAAATTGAAATGGTTCAACTTATTGATTTAATAGAAGAAATTGAACATGAGTTAAGATATCCAATACTGTCCCAAACTGTGATTTTACCACCATTGTTAAATCAAACCTATTTAAGTTATCAAAAACTGCGTACTGGAGTAACTATGAAAGAGATTGCTGAACGTCAAAATGTTAAAATTAATACAGTCGAAGACCATGTATTAGAAATTTTCATCAAAGGTTACCAAAAAGATTATTCTACTTATATAGAAGAAACGAGACTCAAACAGTTTGTGTCGTATTATAATAATCATAAAGGATTAAGATTAAGAGAATATAAGAACGAATTTGAAGATTTGACTTATTTTCAAATTAAATTAGTGATTGTAGGTATTGAGCGAGGCGATTTAAATGCTAGAGGATAAACTGAAAGACTGGTTTGGATTTAAAACTTTCAAGCCCGGCCAAAAAGACATTATACAAAGCGTCTTAGAAGGCAAACATACATTAGGCATACTTCCAACTGGCAGTGGGAAAAGTTTATGTTATCAATTCCCAACATATCTTATCGAAAAGCCAACGCTAGTCATCTCACCACTTATTTCACTGATGGATGATCAAGTGATGCAAATGAAGTTAAACGGTGAATCGCAAGTTGCCTATATACATTCTGGAATGGACGAAGTTGAAAAAAGAAATAATATCAAACGGCTTCCGCAAAGTCGCTTTATATATTTGAGTCCAGAATACATATTACAACCACAAAACTTTAAATTAATTTCCCGTATTGATTTTGGTCTTATTGTGTTAGATGAAGCACATTGCTTATCGGAATGGGGATATGATTTTAGACCTCATTATGCATTAATTGGTCAGATTATCTCACATTTTAAGCAAGCTCGTGTGCTTGCATTAACTGCAACTGCACCACCTCATCTAGATGAGGATTTAACTCAAATACTTAATGTGAAACTTAATGTGATTAAGACAAGTATGAGTCGCGAGAATATTTCTTTACAACATAGAAATTTTAATGATGATGATGAGAAAATAGAATGGCTTATTCCATTTTTAAATTATTCGGGCCCTACAATTATCTACATATCTTCTAAGAAAAAATGTTTAGAACTCGCAAATTTAATATATGATGCAGGATTTTTAACAGGGATTTATCACGGAGATTTAAGTTATCAAGAACGACAGACCGTACAACAACAGTTTTTAAACAATGACATACCCGTTATCGTCGCAACAAGTGCATTTGGAATGGGCATTAATAAAAAAGATATACGCACCGTGATTCATTTCCATCTTTCTTCAAGTCCATCAAACTATTTACAAGAAATTGGTCGTGCTGGGCGAGATGGTAAATTGAGTCAGGCCATAAGTTTATATCAACCTGATGATCGCTTTTTATTAGAAACTTTATTGTTTACAGATATGATTACTGATGAAGATATTTCAATGTTTGAATTAGGTGATTTCTTACCTCCTGATAAGAAAGAAATCTTGGAAACGTTGTATCGACAATTTTCTGTGAGTGAGCTTAGAAGTATTTTCAAAAAGTCATATCAACGTAAACGTTTAGGCTATATGCGTATGCTTGGATATAAAGATATAGACCAATGTCGTCGCCACTATTTACTGGAATTCTTTAATGAACATCCAGACAAACCAAATCAATGTTGTGATAATGATACCGATTTGGAGGAAATTAAAAATTTTAATCGTAAAAAAGTGAAAAGAAAAATGACTTATGAAGAAAAACTCAAAAATTTGTTTGAACCCTAGCTATCGCTTTACTTAAAGAAATTTATCAAGCTATAATTAATGTGTAATACCAATATAAATGTGTTAAATAATTTTAAAATTCATACATATTCACGTGATGACGTGGGTATAGAAATGGTAACGTTAATAATTTCATAAAACAAAGAAAGGATGATGCTTGTGTCTAACAATAATTTTAAAGATGATTTTGAAAAAAATCGTCAATCTATTGATCCAGAAGAACACAATAATCGTACAAATGAAGAACAACAAGATGAAACAAAAGAAAATGTAGAGGATAAATCAAATCAACATTTTCCTCCAAGAAACGCGCAACGTCGTAAAAGACGCAGAGATGTTGCAACAAATCATAACAAACATGAAGATGATAATAACGAACACTCACAAAATAGCAATAATTCATTAGATGACCGTTATGATGAAACTTCATTACATAATGGTGAAAATGATAATTACGACACAGCATCTCGTTCTAATGATAATGATGCGCACGCAAACCGTTCTAGTAACGATAAGCAAAACGAACAAGGCGCTCAAGATGATAGACTTGTTAGTGGTAAAGATGCAACAATTGCTGGAGGTGCTGCTGGAGCAGGAGCTACTGGAAAGGCTTCAAAAGAGGCTAACAAAAAATCTGGAGCTCGTCCTGGCCCGAAAGTAAATGAAGGCCATAATAATGACCTTACAGACGATCATGAACGTCGCTCTAATAATCATCACGAAAGTAGCGATGAAAACGCTACGCATGATTCAAAAGATGATAACCATTCTTCTAATAAAGGCAAAAAAGCTGCAGCAACTGGCGCAGGTGTAGCTGGCGCTGCAGGCGTGGCTGGTGCAGCTAAACATCATCATGATAAAAAAGAAGAAAATCATTCTGATAGAAATACGAGCCGTGAACAGCATCATGACAACGAAAATGACCGTTATAGAAATGATGAAACGACACATGATAATCATGAACATGATAAAAAGTCTGGCAAAGGTAAGAAAACTGCCGCTGTAGGTGCTGGGGCTGCAGGTGCTGCCGGAGCTGCTGGTTTAGCGAAGCATGAACATGATAAACACAAAAATGGTGACAAACGTGGTGATCATAGACAACACGATGATAGAAACCAACATAGAGATGAACAACGTCGTCAACATCATCACGAAGATAATCATGATGGTAAGAAAAAAGGTGGATTAATGAAAATATTATTACCACTTATCGCCGCTGTACTTATCCTTGGTGCCATTGCTATCTTTGGCGGTATGGCATTAAATAACCATAATGATAGTAAAAATGATGATAACAAAGTTTCTGATCAAAGTAAGAAAGATTCAGACAAGAAAGATAATGACAAAGATAAAGCAGCTAGTGACAAAGATAAAGACAAAAATAAAGATAAATCATCTTCAGATAACAATTCATCAAACTCAAATAGTAATGCATCTGGATCAGATGAAAATGGTAATAACTCAAATAGCGATAACCAAAACGGCACAACTAATAACCAAAACCAAGGTACTCAAAACCAAAACAATCAACAAAACAATGGTAATGCAGCACAAGGGAATAATGGCCAACAAAATAAACAAGGTCAACAATCACACACTGTAAATGGACAAGAAAATCTATATCGTATCGCAATCCAATATTATGGTAGTGGTACTCAAGAAAATGTTGACAAAATTAAACGTGCAAATGGATTAAACAGTAATAACATCCATAACGGTCAAACATTAGTTATTCCTCAATAAAACGATTTTAATCGATAATGATTAACGTCCTCTTAGTTCACGCTGAGAGGGCGTTTTTTATATTGCATGAAATTTTCCTGATTTTATACAATTCATGCTTAGCTAAATTAAGTAATAACTGATATAATGATTTGGTGATTAAAGGAGGGCAAATCATGCAAAGAGTTGAAAGCATTATTATTGGTGGTGGCCCATGTGGTTTAAGTGCTGCGATTGAGCAAAAGAAAAAAGGTATCGAAACGTTAGTTATTGAAAAAGGGAACGTTGTAGAATCAATCTACAATTATCCAACACATCAAACTTTCTTTTCATCAAGTGACAAATTAAGCATTGGTGATATTCCATTTATTGTTGAAGAAAGTAAACCAAGACGTAATCAAGCACTCGTTTATTACAGAGAAGTAGTGAAACATCATCAATTAAATATCCATCCATTCGAGGAAGTTTTAACAGTTAAAAAGATTGATAACAAATTTACAATCACTACGACAAAAGATGTCTATGAATGTAAATTTTTAACAGTTGCAACAGGTTATTATGGCCAACATAATACTTTAGAAGTTGAAGGTGCCGAATTACCAAAAGTATTCCATTACTTTAAAGAAGCACATCCTTACTTCAACCAAAATGTTGTAATCATTGGTGGTAAAAATTCTGCTGTAGATGCTGCACTAGAATTAGAAAAAGCAGGCGCAAACGTGACAGTCATTTATCGTGGAGAAAGATATCCCAAGGCAATTAAACCTTGGATATTACCAAATTTCGAGTCATTAGTTACTCATGAAAAGATTACAATGGAATTTAACGCGAACGTGACTCAGATTACTGAAGATACAGTCACTTATGAAAAGGATGGCCGTACAATTGAAATCGATAACGATTACGTGTTTGCAATGATAGGTTATCATCCTGATTATGAATTCTTAAAATCAATCGGAATTGAAATCAATACGAACGAATACGGTACAGCACCAGTTTACAATCGTGAGACGTATGAAACGAATGTAGAAAACTGTTATATTGCAGGTGTGATTGCTGCAGGAAATGATGCAAATACTATTTTCATTGAAAACGGTAAGTATCATGGTGGAATCATTACTCAAAGTATTCTTAGTAAGAAACAAACACCTCTAGAAACTTAAGTTAAATCATTTACACATATCAATTCGTTTAGGTATAACAAATCCCTCAGAAAGTTTTAATATTTTCTGAGGGATCATTTTTATTTATTCCATACATTTTATTATTATAGTTGCCATGATTTTTCGTAATTATACAAATTAGAATTTATTCTTCAAAGTATGCTTTAAGTTTCTGATGATTCATATCTTGACTTAAACCAACTAATAATTTAAGTCGTGCTTTAGGTCCGTTTAATCCATTTGAAAAGATGACTCCCTTTTCAAATAAATCAAAACCACCACCTTCATAAGCATATACTGGGCTAACAATACCATTAAATGATCTTGAAACAAGTACAATCGGGATGCCCTTATCAAGACAATGCTGAAGTCCAGATAAACATGTCGCAGGGAGATTTCCTTGTCCGAGTGCTTCAATAACTAAACCATCTATTTCTTGATTAGCATAGAAATCTAATAAGTCACTTTCCATTCCCATATAGGCTTTGATAAGTGGCACTTTAAGTTGATGATTAATTGATTTAAAGGAAGTTTGTCGATATGGATGATTATGAAATTGCACTCGGTCTTTTGTTAATACACCAAGCGGACCATGATTAGGACTTTGGAATGTATTAATATTTGAAGTATGCGTTTTCGTTACATTTCGCGCTGTATGAATTTCATCATTAAAGACGACCATGACTCCTTTTCCTAAAGCAGCATCTGAAGAGGCAACTCTAATTGCTGAAATAAAATTATATAAACCATCTGACCCAATTTCATTAGACGATCTCATTGCACCGGTAATAACTACAGGCTCATCAATATCTAATAATAGGTCTAATAAAAAGGCCGTTTCCTCGAGTGTATCCGTCCCATGAGTAACAACATAGCCATCATAATCATTATTATTCACGCATTGAATAATCGTTTCTCTAAGTCGTGTGACATTCTTTGTCGTCATGTGAGGAGAAGGCACATTGAGTAAATGTGTTTCTTCAACTTCAGCATATTGATTAATAATATCTTGATGTTGGGAAATAGGATTTTCCTCGTTGGTAACAACTTTGTTTGTAGCATCTTGTGACATACTAATTGTACCGCCAGTATGTATAACAAGGAGTCTTTTCATAATCTTTCCTCCTATTAATTTTTTACTTTTTTATGATAAAATAAGATTTACAAAACAACAAGGAAGGTTAATTAATAATGAGTTCAATCAATATTGCATTAGATGGACCAGCAGCTGCAGGTAAGAGCACAATTGCGAAACAAGTTGCCAGTCGTCTAACTATGATATATGTTGATACAGGAGCAATGTATCGTGCCATTACATATAAATATTTACAAAATGGCAAACCTGAAAATTTCGATGAATTAATTCAAAATACTGAATTAGAATTAACTTATGATAAAGAAAAAGGTCAAAGAATAATTTTAGACGGTCAAGATGTGACAGACTACTTAAGAGAGAATGACGTCACAAATCATGTTTCTTACGTTGCTTCAAAAGAACCTGTACGTTCGTTTGCAGTTAAAATTCAAAAAGATTTAGCTGCTAAAAAAGGAATAGTGATGGACGGCAGGGATATTGGTACTGTCGTGTTACCAAACGCCGAACTCAAAGTTTATATGATTGCATCAGTTGAAGAACGTGCTGAACGCCGTCAAAAGGAAAATGAGTTACGTGGTATTGATTCTAATTTAGAACAACTTAAACAAGAAATTGAAGATCGCGACCATTATGATATGAATCGCGAAATTTCTCCGCTGAAGAAAGCAGACGATGCAATTACTTTAGATACAACCGGGAAATCAATTGAAGAAGTTACAAACGAAATTTTAGAAATGGTTGAAAACTTAAAATAAATTTAAAGCTTAAAGACTATGATAGTGTATCTTATTGGTACGTCATCATAGTCTTTTTAAGCATATCGGTTTAATTAAGTATTAATATTATATATAATTAACTTGGAAAATAAGATTTGCATCTGTGATTAGTTACTAACTATATTTTTTCAAAATTATAATTTAACATATCTTAATAAGTGATGGTCATTCAAACTATATAGTCGAGTAAAATTACGTGTTTAAAAATGATGCATTTCAATTCGTTAATAAACTATATCAATTTTAGGTAATGAACCAAATGTTGACAGAAGCAATTTTAAGATAAAGTAAACCATGTTAAGATTGCCCGTTTGAAAGTAGAATTTCTTGACAATTCTGTCAGTTTATAAGATGTTATAATTATGTAGTGTTTAAGGAGGCAAACAAGATGACTGAAGAATTCAATGAATCAATGATTAATGACATTAAAGAGGGTGACAAAGTCACTGGTGAAGTTCAACAAGTTGAAGATAAACAAGTTGTTGTGCACATTAATGGAGGTAAGTTTAACGGTATCATCCCAATTAGCCAACTTTCTACTCACCACATCGAGAGCCCAAGTGAAGTAGTGAAAGTCGGCGATGAAGTTGAAGCTTACGTCACTAAAATTGAGTTCGATGAAGAAAATGACTCAGGTGCATACATTTTATCTAAAAGACAACTTGAAACTGAAAAATCATATGAATACTTACAAGAAAAACTTGATAATGATGAAGTGATTGAAGCTGAAGTTACTGAAGTAGTTAAAGGCGGCTTAGTCGTAGATGTTGGTCAAAGAGGATTCGTACCAGCTTCACTAATTTCAACTGATTTCATTGAAGATTTCTCTGTATTTGATGGACAAACAATCCGCATTAAAGTGGAAGAATTAGATCCTGAGAACAATAGAGTCATTTTAAGCCGTAAAGCTGTAGAACAAGCTGAAAACGATGTTAAAAAAGCATCGCTATTAGATTCACTTAGCGAAGGCGATGTGATTGATGGTAAAGTGGCTCGCCTAACTAACTTCGGTGCTTTCATTGATATTGGTGGTGTGGATGGTTTAGTTCACGTATCCGAATTATCTCATGAACATGTTCAATCACCAGAAGAAGTGGTATCAGTTGGTGACGAAGTAAAAGTTAAAGTTAAATCTGTTGAGAAAGATTCTGAACGTATTTCATTATCTATTAAAGATACTTTACCAACACCTTTTGAAAATATTAAAGGTAAATTCCACGAAGATGACGTGATTGAAGGTACTGTAGTACGTCTAGCTAACTTTGGTGCATTTGTAGAGATTGCACCTGCAGTACAAGGCTTAGTTCACATTTCTGAAATCGATCATAAACATATCGGTTCACCAAGTGAAAAATTAGAACCAGGTCAACAAGTAAATGTTAAAATTTTAGGTATTGATGAAGAAAATGAACGAATTTCATTATCTATCAAAGCAACATTACCTAAAGAAGATGTGATTGAAAGTGATGAATCCACAACTCAATCTTATCTAGACAACGATAACGATGAAGACAATCCAACTTTAGGTGATGTTTTCGGAGATAAATTTAAAGACCTTAAATTCTAATAGTAATAATTAAATTTCTTGTATAATGTATGTTACAAACTCCAATTAAGTCTTAGAACAATGAATGCGTTCTTTGAACATTAATTGGGGTTTTATTTTTTAAAATTTAAAAACAACAATATACATACTCACATATCATCAATGCGACTTACTCCAGTTTTGAATACGCGCATTCATGTGATAAAATTATAGAGATTAAGAAAGAGAGGAAGTTACCTTATGACTAAACCTATAGTGGCAATTGTGGGTAAACCTAACGTTGGGAAATCTACAATTTTTAATAGAGTGGTCGGTGAGCGTGTATCAATTGTTGAAGATACTCCAGGCGTAACACGAGACCGAATTTACTCGTCAGGTGAATGGTTAACTCATGAATTTAATATCATAGATACAGGTGGTATTGAAATTGGAGATGCACCTTTCCAAACACAAATACGTGCACAAGCAGAAATCGCGATTGATGAAGCGGATGTTATCATTTTTATGGTAAACGTAAGGGAAGGTCTGACTCAAAGTGATGAAATGGTTGCACAAATGTTGTATAAATCTAAGAAACCTGTAGTTCTAGCAGTGAATAAAGTCGACAATCCAGAAATGCGAAATGATATTTATGATTTCTATTCATTAGGTTTCGGAGATCCGTATCCCATTTCAGGCTCACACGGCCTAGGCCTTGGGGATTTATTAGATGCTGTGGTGGAGAACTTTGGCGAAGAAACTGAAGATCCATATGACGAAGATACAATTAGATTGTCTATTATTGGTAGACCTAATGTGGGAAAATCTAGTCTAGTTAATGCAATTTTAGGTGAAGAACGTGTTATCGTTTCTAATGTTGCAGGTACGACGAGAGATGCAGTCGATACAGAATATACATATGAAGATCAGGATTATGTATTAATTGATACTGCCGGTATGCGTAAGAAAGGTAAAGTTTATGAATCCACTGAAAAGTACTCCGTTTTACGCGCATTAAAAGCAATCGAACGATCAAATGTAGTCCTCGTTGTTATAGATGCTGAACAAGGGATTATCGAACAAGACAAACGTGTAGCAGGATATGCACACGAAGAAGGTAAAGCTATCGTCATTGTTGTAAATAAATGGGATACAGTTGAAAAAGATAGTAAAACGATGAAGAAGTTTACTGAAGACGTTAGAAATGAATTTCAATTCTTAGATTATGCTCAAATTGCATTCGTTTCTGCTAAAGAGAGCTTACGTTTGAGAACACTTTTCCCATATATCAAGGAAGCAAGTGAAAATCATAAGAAACGTGTACAAAGCTCAACACTTAACGAAGTGGTAACCGATGCAATCTCAATGAATCCAACACCTACTGATAAAGGTAGAAGATTAAATGTATTTTACACGACGCAAGTTGCGATCGAACCTCCAACATTTGTTGTGTTCGTCAACGATGTAGAATTAATGCACTTCTCTTACAAACGTTACTTAGAGAACCAAATTAGAGATGCATTTGGATTTGAAGGAACACCAATCCATATTATTCCTAGAAAAAGAAATTAATCAACAAAGGGGATTTAAAGATGACAAAGATTACAGTATTTGGTATGGGTAGTTTTGGTACTGCACTAGCTAATGTCTTAGCACAAAATGGTCACGATGTATTAATGTGGGGTAAAAATAACGATAGTGTAGAAGAATTAAATACACACCACATGAATAAGAACTATTTAAAAGAAGCAAAATTAGAAGAATCTATTCAAGCGACGACAGATCTTAAACAAGCTACACAATTCTCAGATATTTTTCTTATGGCATTACCTACAAAAGCAATGAGAGAAGTCGCTTCAAACATAGATGAAATGCTTGAATCGAAGAAAACATTTATCCATGTTGCTAAAGGTATTGAGAATGGGACGTTCAAACGTGTATCTGAGATGTTAGAAGATTCTATTTCACCAGAGCATAATGCTGGTATTGGAGTGCTTTCTGGTCCAAGTCACGCTGAAGAAGTTGTAATTAAACAACCAACAACTGTAGCAGCATCTTCTAAAGATGAGAAGATTAGTGCTTTGATTCAAGATTTATTTATGAATGACTATCTTAGAGTCTACACAAACAACGACCTTGTCGGCGTAGAACTTGGTGGTGCACTAAAAAATATTATTGCTGTCGCAAGTGGTATTGTTGCAGGTATGGGCTTTGGAGATAATGCTAAAGCCGCATTAATGACACGAGGTTTAGCAGAAATTAGTCGCTTAGGCGAAAAGTTAGGCGCTGACCCTATGACTTTCTTAGGCTTAGGGGGTATAGGCGATTTAATAGTTACATGTACGTCAACACATTCTCGAAATTTCACACTTGGTTATAAATTAGGCCAAGGTAAAACAATGGACGATGCATTAAAAGAAATGAACATGGTTGTTGAAGGGGTTTACACTACAAAATCTGTTTATCACTTAGCTAAAGAAGAAAATGTAGATATGCCAATTACAAGTGCATTGTATCGAGTATTATTCGAAGATGTACCTGTTAAAGATAGTGTTAAAGAATTAATGGGAAGAGATAAAAAAGCTGAATAATTAGTGTATTATTACTATTTTTGAGCGAATATTTATAAATTTAATTGCAAATCGCGTAAAATCAACGTTTCTGTTGTATAAATCGTTGCGATGACAGTAATCAGTGTGTTAAAGTCATAGCATAATGATATCAAGCATATCATTATAAAACCTCAGGAGGTGAATTCATAATGAATAAAACTGATTTAATTAATGCAGTTGCAGAACAAGCAGACTTAACTAAAAAAGAAGCTGGTTCAGCAGTTGACGCTGTTTTCGAATCAATCCAAAACTCACTTGCTAAAGGTGAAAAAGTACAATTAATCGGTTTCGGTAACTTCGAGGTACGTGAACGTGCTGCTCGTAAAGGCCGTAACCCTCAAACAGGTAAAGAAATTGACATCCCTGCAAGTAAAGTACCAGCATTCAAAGCTGGTAAAGCATTAAAAGATGCTGTTAAATAATTTTACTTACAAAAAGCCCCTCAGGGGCTTTTTTAATTATTTTAGAACGTCTAATTTTTAAAAATTTTAGGCGTTCTTATGCATTAGGCATCAGACTAATGTAATCCTTTTTACATTCTTTATATAGGCGTTCCAATTATATAACATTTAATCTGAACCTATGAAGGCCCACAATGTAATAGGTTCATTTTTTTACATAACTAAAGATAAATGTGATTTTTACAACCTAACATATAAATAGATGCGTAATTACTACAAAAGAACAACTCCTATAGATTTTATTTTCATACATATAATGTTACTATTAGTTATGATAATATCGTGAGGTGTGAACATGGAAACGACAATAAGCAAACTAAACAGACAAATAGAACATAAGCTTAAAGGGATTAATGATTATGAATCAATACATATTAATTCATCTTTAAGTGCTTTATTAGATTCATATCAAATTCCTGAGATAGCTAAACTTGCTTGCCTCACTATTGACACTTCAATGCGTCATTTAGATGATATTACTAAAAATAACTTATCAAAGAACGCAATTTTAATAGGTGATTTATTAAGTGCTCATTATTATACCTTGCTAGCAGAAATGGATGATCCTTCATATCAATTAAATATGAGTAAAGCTATAGTAAAAGTGAATGAGCTTAAATCTTCGCTTCATCAACACGCCCTGCCTAAACGAGACATGAATGAAGCTATCATCGATATTGAAGTGCTATTCCCATATATTACGATTTCTCATTTCAAAGATGACGTTGATAAATTCGTTTTATTTGAAGACTTAACTTCAAAATATGATGGTTATTATCCATCATATTTAAAACAATATACGAAAGATGCAATTGATCAATTTTTCAAAGATATTAATCAAAGCTATACAAAAAGAAGAGGTAATGAACATGGCTGAAAATCAAGCAAAAAAAGAACAAGTACATACAGTATTTCAAAATATTTCGCAAAAATACGATAGATTAAATAATATTATTAGCTTTGAACAGCACAAAGTTTGGAGAAAACATGTGATGAAAGACATGCGTGTCGAAGAAGGTAGCAAAGCCCTAGACGTATGTTGTGGCACAGCAGACTGGACAATTGCGCTAAGTAAAGCAGTAGGTGACAGCGGTCAAGTGACTGGTTTAGACTTCAGTGAAAATATGCTCGAAGTTGGTAAGGAAAAAACGGCTTCATTAAATAACGTTGAACTTGTACATGGTGATGCGATGAATTTACCATTTGAAGACAATACATTCGATTACGTGACTGTAGGATTTGGACTTAGAAACGTCCCTGATTATTTAGGCGCATTAAAGGAAATGCACCGTGTGCTTAAACCAGGCGGTAAGGTCGTATGTCTTGAAACAAGTCAACCAACATTACCAGTATTTAAACAAGTTTACAGTCTTTACTTTAAATTTGTTATGCCTATTTTCGGAAAAATGTTCGCAAAATCAAAAGAAGAGTATGAATGGTTACAACAATCGACATTTAATTTTCCTGATAAACAAACGTTGAAACGTTTATTCTTTGAAGCAGGATTCAACAATATCAAAGTACGTAGCTTTACAGGTGGCGTTGCTGCAATGCACCTTGGCTATAAAGAAAAAGATTCTACCAAAGGTGATTAACGTGGCAAAGTTAAACATTAATAACGAAATTAAAAAGGTTGAAGACCGTCTACAACATGCGATTAAAAGTTCTGATCAAACTTTAGAGGATGCTGCTTTCCATTTATTATCTTCAGGTGGTAAAAGGGTTAGACCTGTTTTTGTTATTTTAAGCAGTCAATTCGGTGATAGTAAAGACACTTCAGAGAATACGTATCGCGTTGCCGTAGCTTTAGAACTTATTCATATGGCGACTTTAGTTCACGACGATGTTATAGATAAGAGCGACAAGAGACGTGGACGTCCTACGATTTCTAAGAAATGGGATCAAACGACAGCCATTTTGACAGGTAACTTTTTACTTGCTTTAGGTCTTCAACATTTATCTGAAATTAAAGATAGCCGTGTACATAACATCATCTCTAAATCTATCGTTGATGTATGTAAGGGTGAATTGTTCCAATTCCAAGATCAATTTAATAGCGACCAAAATATCACTAATTATTTGCGACGTATCAACCGTAAAACTGCGTTGTTGATTCAACTAGCCACTGAAGTTGGCGCTCTAACTTCTAATGCTTCAGACGAAGTGGTTCGTAAATTAAAAATGATTGGTCATTATATTGGAATGAGTTTCCAAATCATTGATGACGTATTAGATTTCACAAGTTCTGAAAAGAAATTAGGCAAACCTGTAGGGAGTGACCTCATGAATGGTCATATTACTTTGCCTG
Source organism: Staphylococcus caprae (assembly GCF_002902725.1). Taxonomy (GTDB): domain Bacteria; phylum Bacillota; class Bacilli; order Staphylococcales; family Staphylococcaceae; genus Staphylococcus; species Staphylococcus caprae. The sequence goes on along the minus strand of NZ_PPRT01000028.1, from coordinate 88,385 downwards.
TACTTTTAGAAATGAGAAAAGATCAAGCGTTCAAACAAAAAGTTGCTGATTTAAACCCTGAAAGCCCACAATCAGCATTTGATGAATGTATCGAAACGATCAGAACATCACAAAGCATTGAAGAGTCAAAAGTTATAAGCGAAAAATATTTAAATAAAGCAATTAAGCTTATTGACGAGTTAGAGGACAACCCAAATAAAGCACTATTTAGAAAATTAATTAAAAAAATGGGCAGTAGAAATAAGTAAGTTCTGTGACAAGAGTTGAAAGCGTTTTACTATCCTGTTACTATGGAAAGGTGGCAGGATAAATTGCTTATCTTGTTAAATAGGATTTATTACCTATACATATTTCGGTAAATGAATGAAACATATTCACAGGGGGAAGCACAAAGTGGAACGTACATTTTTAATGATTAAACCAGATGCAGTACAAAGAAATTTAATTGGAGAAATTGTTTCTAGAATTGAAAACAAAGGGCTAAAACTTGTAGGCGGTAAACTAATGCAAGTTCCTAAAGAATTAGCTGAAAAACACTACAGTGAACATGAAGGAAAACCTTTCTATGAAAAGTTAATTTCATTTATTACTTCAGCTCCTGTATTTGCAATGGTGGTAGAAGGTGAAGACGCTGTTGCAGTATCTCGTCACATTATCGGTAGTACAAATCCTTCTGAAGCAGCACCAGGCACTATTAGAGGTGATCTTGGTTTAACAGTAGGAAGAAATATTATTCACGGTTCTGATTCTGTTGAATCCGCACAACGTGAAATTAAATTATGGTTTAGCAGTAATGAAATTGCTGACTACACTTCACCAAGAGAAGATTGGTTATACGAATAAAAATTTATATAAATGAATTTCATTTTATCCACATAGAACTGATTTAACTTATGTTAAGTCAGTTCTTTTTGTGTTTTCTTTTGGAAAATATAATTGACGATGAGAACTTCCAAGACTTATGTTGTGTGAATGAATATGATAATATATTAAACATATTACAATTTAATGCAATAAAGAATAGAAAGGAGTGTGCGCTCATGAGATACCTCACTTCTGGTGAATCACATGGTCCACAACTTACAGTCATCATTGAAGGTGTACCAGCTAATTTAGAAATTAAAGCTGAAGATATTAATAAGGAAATGTTTAAACGTCAAGGCGGATACGGACGAGGACGACGCATGCAAATCGAAAAAGATGCAGTCGAAATTGTATCTGGTGTAAGAAACGGTTTTACACTTGGTAGTCCAATCACTTTGGTCGTCACTAATGATGATTTTACACATTGGAGAAAAATAATGGGCGCCGCACCAATCAGCGATGAAGAACGAGAAAACATGAAGCGTACAATCACGAAACCAAGACCTGGCCATGCCGATCTTGTTGGGGGAATGAAGTATAATCACCGTGATTTAAGAAATGTTTTAGAACGTTCATCCGCAAGAGAAACTGCAGCACGTGTTGCAGTCGGCGCTGTGTCTAAAATTTTACTAGAACAACTAGATATTCATATGTACAGTCGTGTTGTAGAAATCGGTGGTATTAAAGACGAAGGGCTATATGATACTGAGACGTTCAAAGCAAATATAGACAAAAATGATGTACGTGTGATTAATGAAGACATAGCACAACACATGCGCGACAAAATCGATGAAGCGAAGAAAGAAGGAGACTCCATCGGTGGCGTAGTCCAAGTCATGGCAGAGAATATGCCTGTAGGTGTGGGAAGTTACGTTCATTATGATCGTAAACTAGATGGCCGAATTGCACAGGGTGTCGTCAGTATTAATGCCTTTAAAGGGGTCAGTTTTGGTGAAGGATTTAAAGCAGCTGAAAAACCTGGTAGCGAAATACAAGATGAAATACATTATGATAGCGAGAAAGGTTACTATAGAGGCTCTAATCATCTCGGAGGATTTGAAGGCGGCATGAGTAACGGAATGCCTATTATCGTCAACGGGGTAATGAAACCAATTCCTACACTGTATAAACCTTTAAATTCTGTTGACATTAATACGAAAGAAGATTTCAAAGCGACAATAGAACGATCTGATAGCTGCGCTGTCCCTGCTGCAAGTGTAGTTTGTGAACATGTGGTTGCTTTCGAATTAGCGAAAGCTTTACTGGAAGAATTCCAATCTAATCATATCGACCAATTAAAAGCTCAAATTGAAGAACGTCGCCAATTGAACATTGAATTTTAACCCCACCATGCTAATAGAGGTGATAAGATGAAACTTGAAACAACTTATGAAAATAACAACTATCCAATTATAATAGAACATCATGCCATTAAATATCTGGACACATATATTAAAGATTATGACAAAGTATTCTTTATTATTGATGACAATGTGTATCATCAATTTTCCGAAAAAATCAATAGCCTGATTTCTAAACATCACGCAGAACACATCATCATACCTGCTGGTGAACAATCTAAAACATTTGCACAATATCAACAAACGATTGAATCATTATTAAGCAAACAGCTCACACGTAACACATGTATCATCGCATTAGGCGGCGGTGCAACAGGGGATTTCGCCGGATTTATTGCAGCTACATTATTGAGAGGTGTTGGATTTATCCAAGTTCCGACGACAATATTAGCGCACGATTCAAGTGTCGGAGGTAAGGTGGGCATTAACTCGCAGCACGGTAAAAATCTGATAGGCGCATTTTATCGTCCAAATGCCGTCATCTATGATTTAGATTTTCTAGAAACTTTGCCTTATAGCGAAATATTGAGTGGATATGCAGAAGTTTATAAGCACGCCTTACTGAATGGTAAGGAAGCAACCGCTCACATCGAGCACAACTTCAATACCCACGACGATTTATCATCTTTGAAGAACTTAGACGACTACCTATTCAAAGGCATTCAAACGAAATTAAACATTGTCGTTGAAGATGAAAAAGAAAAAGGTACAAGAAAATTCCTTAATTTAGGGCATACTTTTGGTCACGCAGTTGAATATGAACATAAAATACCACACGGTCATGCTGTAATGATTGGTATTTTATATCAATTTATCGTTGCAAATGAGTTATTGGGTACAAACTATGATGTTCAACACTTTATCAATTACATGCAACGTTTGGATTATCCTTTAGACATCATATCTCAACTTAATTTTGATGACACATATCGCTTCATGTTACTAGATAAAAAGAACAATAAAGAAGGTATCCAAATGGTTTTACTTCAAGATTGGGGTAAACCCACTGTTGTTCATGTTGATAAGGCAACACATATTAAAGCATTTCATGTATTACAATCATATATAAGGTAGGTGAACAACATGTCCACAAGCGAAATCATTGATATTCACGGCCCACTGAAAGGTGTAATTGAAGTTCCCGGCGATAAATCTATGACACATCGCGCGATAATGCTCGCCTCTCTAGCCACTGGACAAACAGCAATTTTTAAACCTTTGTTAGGCGAAGATTGTCGCAGAACCATGGAAATCTTTAAATTATTAGGCGTTTCTATCACTGAAAATGAGGACACAATCGTTATCGATTCACCTGGTTATCAACATTTTCATACGCCACATCAAGTGTTATATACTGGTAATTCTGGTACAACTACACGTTTACTCGCTGGGTTACTCAGCGGATTGGGTATCGAGAGCGTACTTTCAGGTGATGTTTCAATTGGTAAACGTCCAATGGATAGGGTGCTTAAACCACTATTAAAAATGAATGCACGTATATCAGGAGTAGAGGATAATTACACACCTTTAATTATTAAGCCATCAACCATTAAAGGTATCGATTACCAAATGGAGGTTGCGAGTGCTCAAGTAAAAAGTGCGATTCTATTTGCGAGTATCTTTTCAAAAGAAGCAACGACAGTAACTGAAATTGATATAAGTAGAAATCATACTGAAACAATGTTCGAGCATTTCAATATACCAATCAAAGTCAATGGCAAAACAATACAAACATCTCCAAACGCCATCCAACATATTAAAGCAAAGGATTTCCACGTCCCTGGAGATATCTCATCAGCGGCATTCTTTATTGTTGCAGCACTCATTACTCCAGGTAGCGACATCACAATTCATAATGTTGGCATTAACCCTACACGTTCAGGTATCATAGACATCGTTGAACAAATGGGAGGAAACATTGAACTCAGTCATGTCACTGAAGAAGCTGAACCCACAGCATCGATTCGCGTGAAATATACACCGAATTTAAAGCCATTGACGATTGAAGGCGATATCGTTCCAAGAGCGATCGACGAACTACCTGTAATTGCGTTATTGTGTACACAAGCTTCAGGTACATGTATCATCAAAGATGCAGAAGAATTAAAGGTCAAAGAAACGAATCGTATCGATACGACTGCAGATATGCTAGGTATGTTAGGATTTCGTTTGCAACCTACAAATGATGGTTTGATTATACATCCATCTGAATTTAAAGCGAGTGCAACAGTTGATAGTCAAACAGATCACCGTATTGGCATGATGTTAGCAGTTGCTTCACTTTTAAGTTCCGAGCCTTTAACCATTGAGCAATTTGATGTTGTCAATGTCTCATTCCCAGGTTTCTTACCAAAATTAAAGCTTTTAGAAAATGAGGGAAAATAAACCATGGAAGATATCTATAAATTAATAGACGATATCAATCTACAAAAATTAGACAATTTAGACTCTCGTGTGAATGAAGCATTAAGTTCTAACAACGACGATGCATTATTCATTCTTGGTGAAACCCTCTACAATTTCGGGTTAACACCTCAAGGTTTAGAAGTTTTTAGAACGTTGTATCATAAATATCCAGACGAAAGTGAGTTACTCATTTACTTTATCGAAGGACTCATGTCTGAGAATCAAACAGATGAAGCATTAGAATATTTAGCCGAAGTAGAAACTTCTACAGAGAAATTAATGCTCGAAGCTGATTTATACCAACAAATCAATATGTTAGAAGTCGCGATTGATAAACTTCAAGATGCATTAGAACTTGAACCAAACGATCCGATTATTCATTTTGCTTTAGCGGAATTACTTTATTACGATGGCCAATATTTACGAGCTACAACAGAATATGAAACTGTTTTAGAAACTGGTGAATATCAAGTCAATGGTGTAAATTTATTTTCAAGAATGGCTGATTGCAGTTTACAAAGTGGTAACTATACGGATGCCATTGGTTTATTCGATGAAATCAGTGAAGAGGAAATGGTTTCAGAAGATTATTTCAAGAAAGCTATTGCATATGAGAAGAATGACCTCACCCAAGAAGCAATTAAAATTATGAAGACTTTACTTTCTAAAGATCCAGACTTTATACAAGGGTACTTCTATCTTCAATCTCTCTACGAAAATGAAAAGAATTACCCTGATGCGATCGAAACTGGTAAAGAAGGGCTTCGACTTAGCCAATTCTATAAAGAACTGATGGTTTCTACAGGGAGCTTGGAAATTGAACATGGCGATGCCAATGAAGGTGTCGAATTATTAAAACAAGCATTAGAAGTTGACAATGCGTACCATGAACCGTTATTAATCTTAAGTGATTTATATCGCAGCGAAGAAGATTACGAAGCGATTATTGAACTTCTCACTTTCGTGGATGAAGAAGATTTAGACCCAGTATTTATGTGGCATTTAGCGTATGCATATGGTCAAGAAGAAAGAGACAAAGAAGCGCAACATTTCTTTGAACTCGCATATCCGACATTACAGACACAATCAGAATTCTTAGGTGACTATTACTTCTACTTATTAGAAATCGGTCACAAAGACGAAGCGAAAGCGATTTTAAATCAATTATTAGACATTGATCCTAGTAATGAAACTTGGCATGATGAAGCTATGAGAATGCAATCGTAAGTAGAGTGGGTGAATATAAATGAATGAATCGCTCATACGAATGAAACAAAGCTTTCTAGAATACCTGTTGTTTCATTATCGATTCAAATCGAGAATTACCGTTTGGGTGTTAAACTATTTGAAAGCCAATCATGATAAACTCAATTTGGTACATTTTGTAAATGACAAAATTAAACAGCATCATACATTAGAAATTGCAGAAGTGAACACACACGCTTCTGCAATTCAATTTACGACAGAAGATGAAACGTATATTAATACAAATGAAATCTTTGATTATATCGCAAACCATACTATTCGTTTAGATATTCAGATTCATTTTGCAAAAAATCACCAAGAACCACGTCTGGATGATTTAATATTAGCGCAACTCATGCATTCGCCTAGTTATTCTTCTTATGTGCAAGATTTATACGCCATTTCTATGAATCAAAGAAAGCAAACGTCACTAATTGAGAATATTCAAGATAATATCGATTTAAGTTTACAAATGAATGAACCTGAGCGGTTTTATCAGCTCACACAAATACTAAATGCCTTAAAAGCAAGACATGTGGATTCAACTTATGAGGAAGAGCGATGAATACGTACAAGTGGATATGGGAGACTAGCCTTTACCAAAGATGGATACTTATCATACTGCTCATATGTAATATATTAGGAACCATCTATGGATATGATTGGTATAGCGGACAACTATTTATCACTCCAAACTATTTCAAACCATTTGTACCAGATAGTCCTACAGCTTCACTATTTTTGTGTATATCCATACTCTTCATGCTTTTTAATAGAAATATAGCTATGATTGATGCTTTAGCATTTGTGACACTGTTTAAGTATGGTGTATGGGCTGTGATTATGAATATTTTAATGATTGCAGAACAAGGCGAAGCTACAATCAATGGTGTGATGCTGATACTTTCACATGGCATAATGGCGTGCGAGGCAATCTATTTTTATCCGAGATTTAAAGTGACTATTTTGGGTTTTATTGTTAGTTTTATATGGGTGTGCATCAACGATGTCATAGACTATGGTTACGGACAGTTCCCGTACTATGATTTTATTGCTTCACATACAGCACAAATCGGGGTATTATCAGTATGTCTCAGTTTCATTGCTTTAATTTTATATTTATTTTTAAAGCGATTTTTGAAAGTTAAAATATTTGATTAAACATTAATTTGACAGTAAAATAATACTAAAGGAGAGTGAGTTTATTGTCTTTAATATCTATGATTATATATTTCGTAATATTAATGGTCATCCCAATGTGGGCTCAACACAAAGTTAAATCTAATTATGAAAAGTACTCACAAGTGAGATCCACAAGTGGTAAAACTGGACGAGAAGTTGCTGAGGAAATTCTACATGCGAATGGCATTTACGATGTCGATGTAGTTAAAGGTGACGGATTCTTAACAGACCACTATGACCCTAGTAAAAAAGTTGTTTGTTTATCTCCTGCAAACTACGATAGACCTTCAGTTGCTGGTACAGCAATTGCAGCCCACGAAGTTGGACACGCAATTCAACATCAACAAGGTTATGCACCATTAAGATTTAGAAGTGCATTGGTACCTCTAGCAAATATCGGTAGTTCATTAAGCTACATTGTTATTATGTTAGGTATCGTGTTAACTGCATTCGGTAGTGTATTTGGTTCAACTGCACTTTGGATTGGTGCTGGGCTAATGTCACTTGCAGTATTATTCTCAATCGTGACATTACCTGTAGAGTTTAACGCAAGTTCTCGAGCTATGAAGCAAATTACTGCGTTAAATATCGTAAATGAGAAAGAATACAAACATGCTAAGAAAGTGCTTTCTGCCGCTGCAATGACTTATGTAGCTTCTACAGCAGTAGCATTAGCTGAACTTGCACGTATTATTTTACTTGCAAGATCAAGCGACTAATTAAATACGAACATTTCAACCTGGTTGAGTTTACATTCCGATGTAACACTTGCCAGGTTTTTTTATTTTTCAAAATAACAAATGATTCTAAATTGCACTTGAAATGCATCAGCCACTAAATTGTAATATACTATATGAGAAACGCATTAAAGGGGATTGTCATTTATGAAATCGATGGAGCAAATGCAAAGGGAAGTCGACGAATATATTAGTCAATTTAAAGCTGGTTATTTCTCACCACTCGCAAATCTTGCAAGAATGACAGAAGAAGTTGGAGAATTAGCGAGAGAAATTAATCATTATTACGGTGAAAAGAAAAAGAAAGATTCCGAAGCTGACAATTCAATTAAAGCAGAATTAGGTGATAACTTATTTGTATTATTATGTATCGCCAATTCACTAGGTATAGACATGACCGAAAGCTTTAATGAAACAATGGATAAATTTAATACACGTGATAAGAATCGTTTCGAAAGAAAATAAGTTAAGTTAAAGAAAGGATGGGCGCAAATGAAAATTGGTATTACTTGTTACCCGTCCATGGGAGGCTCTGGAATTATTGCTACAGAGCTAGGCATCAAATTGGCAGAACGCGGTCACGACATTCATTTTATTACTTCAAATATTCCTTTTAGAATTCGCAAGCCATTGCCAAATATTACTTTCCACCAGGTTGAAGTAAATCAGTACGCTGTTTTCCAATATCCACCTTATGATATTACTTTAAGTACGAAAATATCAGATGTTATCCAAGAGTATGATTTAGACATCTTACATATGCATTATGCTGTACCACATGCAGTTTGTGGTATTTTAGCGAAACAAATGTCAGGAAAAGATGTCAAGATAATGACGACACTTCATGGTACCGACATAACTGTTCTCGGTTACGATCATTCCTTGAAGAATGCCATTAAATTCGGTATTGAAGAAAGTGATATTGTAACAAGTGTAAGTCGTTCACTCGCACGACAAACCTATGAAATTATAGATACAGATAAAGAAATTGTACCGATATATAATTTCGTTCGTGAAAATGAATTTCCAACATGTCACAACGAAGAATTAAAAGAAAGTTATGGTATCGCACCTGAAGAAAAGGTCTTAATCCATGTTTCAAATTTCCGAAAGGTCAAACGTATCGATACCATTATTGAAACGTTTGCGAAAGTACGTGAACGTATACCAAGTAAATTAATTTTACTGGGTGATGGTCCAGAATTATTAGATATGCGTCAAAAAGCGCGCGATCTTGATGTAGAAGAACATGTGTTATTCTTAGGCAAACAAAATGATGTCAGCGCATTCTATCAATTATCTGATCTTGTGCTACTTTTAAGTGAAAAGGAAAGCTTTGGCCTTACATTATTAGAAGCAATGAAAACAGGTGTATTACCGATTGGTACAAATGCAGGCGGCATTAAAGAAGTGATTAAACATGAAGAAACTGGTTACATCGTGGATATTGGTGATAGTGAACAAGCAGCACAATATGCAATACGATTATTAGAAGATGAGGCACTCTATACAGAAATGCAATCACGTATGCTTGATGATATACGTGACCGCTTCGCTTCAGAATTGATTACTGATCAGTACGAGCACTATTATCAAAAAATGTTAGAACAAGGTGAAAACTGAGATGAGATACGAGTTATTTGAACGTGCTAAACCTATCTTAAATCAAATACAACAACACGGCTTTGATGCTTACTATGTTGGTGGGTCTGTGCGCGATTATTTAATGGGACGTGAAATTCATGACATAGATATCACGACCAGTGCTACGCCAGATGAGATTGAAGATATATTTGATAAGACGATACCTATCGGGAAAGAACATGGCACAATTAATGTCGTTTATAACGATGAAAATTATGAAGTAACCACGTTCCGTGCCGAAGAAGACTATGTCGATCATCGAAGACCAAGTGAAGTACATTTCGTACGTGATTTATATCAAGATGTTCAACGTCGCGACTTCACTATTAATGCCATCGCCATGGATGCGAATTACAAGACATATGATTACTTTAATGGGGAAGGCGATATCAAAGCAAAACAGATTCGTACTGTAGGGGTAGCCCGAGAACGCTTTGAAGAAGATGCACTTCGTATTATTCGAGGTCTTCGCTTTCAATCTCAGCTTAATTTTCAAATAGTTAATGAAACGTTTGAAGCAATGGCCACTCAAATCTCAGATATTCAATATTTATCAATCGAGCGAATTGTTGTTGAATTAAAAAAATTAATCAACGGAATCAATGTTTCTGAAAGTTTTAAAAATATGAAAGAGATTCAGGCATTTAATTATATTCCGTTTTTCAAGGCGTTCAATATGAATAAAGTGTTCATAAACGAACCGCTGTCCTTTGAAATCTGGATTGCATTGATGTTAGCACAACAACCAATTGAAGACTCACTCAAAGCACTTAAAATTAGTAATCAAGAAAAATCTAATATCCAAAATTTTGTCAATCTCATCAAAATCTTGCCAAAGGTAAAATCTAAACAAGATTTAATTACAGTCGTCTATGATTACAATCTGAGTGACATAGAATGCGTATTAACAGCAAATGACACATTAAAGGAAAACGGTTTAGAAATTGCCAATCCTTTAATAATCAATGCGACATCAATCAAGGAAACCGATGCACAATTACCAATCCACACTCGAAAGGAAATGGACGTCAATGGGGGAGATATCATCAAACACCTCCAAGTCAAATCAGGACCTTGGTTAAAAGATGTATTGAGACAAATAGAACTTGCGATTATTACACAACAAATGAATAACACTAAATTAGAAATACTGGAATGGGTGGATGCGAATGTCAAAGTATAGCCAAGATGTTGTAAGAATGTTATATGAGAATCAACCAAATCATATTTCCGGACAATATATCGCCGATCAGCTTCATATATCTAGAGCTGGCGTTAAGAAGATTATCGATCAATTAAAAAATGACGGTTGCGATATTCAATCTGTGAATCACAAAGGACACCAACTGAATGCCTTACCTGATCAATGGTACAGCGGTATTGTTCAACCAATTATTGAAGAATTAGATACCTTCGATCAAATTGAAGTGTATAGCACAGTAGATTCTACACAATTAAAAGCGAAACAAGCACTCGTTGGGAACAAAAATTCATTTTTAATCTTAAGTGATGAACAAACAGAAGGGCGAGGTCGCTTTAATCGCAATTGGAGTTCTTCAAAAGGAAAAGGATTGTGGATGTCCCTAGTATTACGACCTAATGTTCCATTTGCACTCATACCTAAATTCAATCTCTTTATTGCATTAGGCATTCGAGATGCGATTCAACAATTCTCTAATGATCGTGTGGCAATTAAATGGCCAAATGATATTTACATAGGCAATAAGAAAATTTGTGGTTTCTTAACTGAAATGGTTGCTAATTATGATGCTATAGAGGCCATTATTTGTGGTATAGGTATTAATATGAATCATGTTGAGGACGACTTTAATGAAGAGATTCGTCATAGAGCCACAAGTATGAGAATGCATGCTGACGATAAAATAAATCGGTATGATTTTCTTAAAACGTTACTTTATGAGATTAATAAACGTTACAATCAATTCCTAAATCAACCATTTGAGACGATTCGAGAAGAATACATTGCTGCGACAAATATGTGGAACCGTCAATTGCGCTTCACAGAAAATGACCATCAATTTATAGGTGAAGCCTTTGATATAGACCAAGACGGATTTTTACTTGTGAAAGATGATAAAGGTAACTTACATAGGTTAATGAGTGCAGATATAGATTTATAAATGATAAAGACAAGGAGAGAGCGCTATGGGAATAGCAACATATGCAGTTGTAGATTTAGAAACGACTGGTAATCAGTTAGATTATGATGAAATCATTCAAATCGGGATTACTTTCGTACGTAATCATCAAATTATTGATACGTATCATTCAATGATTCGCACTGATCTGGAAATCCCACCATTTATCCAAGCCTTAACATCGATTGAAGAGGAAATGCTTGCGCAAGCACCATATTTCAATGAAGTGGCTGAGGATATATACAACCAAATTAAAGATTGCATTTTCGTTGCTCATAACATTTCGTTCGATCTTAATTTTATTAAAAATGCGTTCGACAATTGCAACATTCAATTCAGACCTAAAAAGGTCATGGACACGCTTGAATTGTTTAAAATTGCATTCCCGACAGATAAAAGTTACCAATTGAGCGAACTCGCACAATCTCACAATATTCCATTAACCAATGCACATCGAGCTGATGAAGATGCAACGACGACAGCTAAACTGATGATTAAAGCATTTGAAAAATTTGAAAATTTGCCTTTAGATACGCAAAAGCAACTTTACTATCTAAGTAAAGATCTGAAGTATGATTTATACAATATTTTGTTTGAAATGGTTAGAAACAATCAATCCAAACCACTAGATGAGAAATTTGGGCAATTTGAACAAATTATCTATCGTAAACAAGTTGACTTGAAAGGGCCAGTCACACGTTTCGACGGTTCACTTAAGACGCTTTACACTAAAGCCATAAAGGCACTCGGTATGACATACAGACCTCAACAACTTTACTTATCTGAGATTATTCTTGATCAACTGATGCATAGTGATAAAGCAATGATTGAAGCACCACTAGGTAGCGGTAAATCACTGGCATATCTTCTTGCAGCACTCATGTACAATATAGAGACAGGCAGACATGTCATGATATCTACCAATACCAAGTTGCTACAAAGCCAATTACTTGAAAAGGATATCCCTGCACTTAATGACGCACTTAACTTTAAAATTAATGCATCACTAATCAAAAGTAAAAATGATTACATTTCATTAGGCCTAATTAGTCAAATACTTAAAGACGAAACAAGTAATTACGAAGTAAGTATTTTAAAAATGCAATTATTGATTTGGATCACAGAAACAGCGACAGGCGATATTCAAGAATTAAACTTAAAAGGCGGACAAAAAATGTACTTTGATCAGAAGATTGAAACGTATGTTCCAGTTCGCCATGACATTCATTATTATAACTTTATTAAGCGCAATGCTCAGAATATACAAATAGGTATTACAAACCATGCACATTTAATACATTCAGACGCTGAAAATTCTATTTATCAACTTTTTGATGATTGTATTATTGATGAAGCTCATCGCTTACCTGATTATGCACTTAACCAAGTTACAAACGAGTTGAATTATTCAGATATTAAATATCAATTAGGTTTAATTGGTAAAAATGAAAATGAAAAACTTCTTAAAGCTGTTGATAAACTTGAACAACAACGTATATTAGAGAAACTTGATATCGCACCAATTGACGTCTTCGGATTAAAGACAAATATCACTGAAATTCATGATTTAAACGAACAATTATTCAATACGATCTATGAAATCATTCAGTCTTCTGAAGTCTACGATGACGATGTTCATAAATACCATTATGTCTATCAATTTGAAACTGACAATATTTTAAAAGATTTACATGCGATTATTGATAAACTGAATAAGACGCTTGAAATTTTTAATGGTATTAGTCATAAAACAATCAAATCTATTCGTAAGCAATTGTTATATCTCAATGACCGATTTAAACAAATTGAACAAAGTTTAAAAGATAATCATACAAGTTATATTTCAATTAAAAACTTGTCTCAAAAGTCTACCATTCGCTTATTAGTCAAAGACTATGAAGTTAAAGATATTTTAACAAAGCAAGTGCTTGATAAATTTAATTCACTTACATTTATCTCAGGTACGTTAACATTTAATCATTCATTTGATGCCTTCAAAAATTGGTTTAATGATCATACAGAATTTAACACTTACGAAGTTTCAACTTCGATGACAGCAGCGAAAAATACCAACGTATTTATTCCTACTGATGTTGCATCATACAATTATAAGAACATCGAAGACTATGTTGCTTCAATTGTGGATTATCTAGTGGAATATGTATCCATCACCAATTCAAAATGTCTTGTCTTATTTACAAGTTATAAAATGATGCATATGGTACAAGACATGTTAAATGAATTACCTCCATTTGAAGACTACGTAGTACTAACTCAACAACAAAATCAAAATTATAAAATTGTTCAGCAATTTAACAACTTTGATAAAGCGATATTGCTAGGTACTTCAACATTTTTCGAAGGCTTTGATTTTCAAGCAAATGGTATCAAATGTGTCATGATTGCGAAATTACCATTTATGAATAAACATAATACGAAATATTGGCTTATGGACACTGAATTCACGTCGACATTCAAAGAATATGTGCTTCCAGATGCTGTGACACGCTTTAGACAAGGCTTAGGACGTCTGATTCGCCATGAAGATGACAAAGGACTTATTGTGTCATTTGATGATCGACTCGTGAATAGTAATTTCAAAAATTTCTTTGCCCAAACCTTGGAAAATTATCGTCAGAAAAAAGGGAATATCAAACAATTTAATAAATTAGTCGGACAAATCCAAAAGTCCATGAAAAAGAAAAAATAAATTTGAATTTCTATTGAGGCATACATTTTCAGCAAAAGATTCAAAAAGTCAACATGTAGAAGTTAAACGGAGATTTTGTTAAAATAAATGAGTATTAAAAAAGAATAGAAAAATAGGAGTTTAGTTATGAAGACTACGATTAAACAAGCAAAACAACATCTTAACCAAGAAGTGACAATTGGTGCTTGGTTAACAAATAAACGCTCTAGTGGTAAAATCGCGTTCTTACAATTACGTGATGGTACTGGATTTATGCAAGGCGTTGTAGTGAAATCTGAAGTGGATGAAGAAACATTCCAATTATCTAAAGATATTACGCAAGAATCTTCACTCTATGTGACAGGTACAATTACTGAAGATAATCGTTCAGATTTAGGATATGAAATGCAAGTGAAATCAATTGAAGTGATTCATGAAGCACATGACTATCCAATCACGCCTAAAAATCATGGTACTGAATTCTTAATGGATCATCGTCATTTATGGTTACGTTCTAAGAAACAACACGCCGTGATGAAAATTAGAAACGAAATTATTCGTGCTACTTATGAATTCTTTAATGAAAATGGCTTTACTAAAATTGATCCACCTATCTTAACAGCAAGCGCACCTGAAGGTACGAGCGAACTATTCCATACTAAATACTTTGATCAAGATGCATTCTTATCTCAAAGTGGTCAATTATATATGGAAGCAGCAGCCATGGCTCATGGACGTGTCTTCTCGTTTGGTCCGACTTTCCGTGCTGAGAAGTCCAAAACACGTCGTCACTTAATCGAATTCTGGATGATTGAACCAGAAATGGCATTTACAAATCATGCTGAAAGTCTTGAAATTCAAGAACAATATGTGACACATGTCGTACAATCTGTACTTAAAAATTGTGTTTTAGAACTTAAAGCATTAGATCGTGATACAACTAAATTGGAAAAGGTATCAACACCATTCCCAAGAATTTCTTATGATGATGCCATTGAATTCTTAAAACAAGAAGGCTTTGACGATATTGAGTGGGGCGAAGACTTTGGTGCACCTCATGAAACAGCTATCGCAAATCATTACGATTTACCAGTATTTATTACGAACTATCCAACGCGTATTAAACCATTCTACATGCAACCAAACCCAGATAACGAAGAAACTGTACTATGTGCAGATTTAATCGCACCAGAAGGTTATGGCGAAATTATTGGTGGTTCTGAACGTATTAATGACTTAGATTTACTAGAAGAACGTATTAAAGAACACGAATTAGACGAAGAAAGTTATAGCTATTACTTAGATCTTCGTCGTTATGGTAGTGTACCTCATAGTGGCTTTGGTCTTGGTTTAGAAAGAACAGTCGCTTGGATTTCAGGTGTCGAACATGTACGTGAAACGTCACCATTCCCACGATTATTAAATCGTTTATACCCATAATAGAAGCGAATTTTGCGCTTTATTTTAGAAGGATTAGCAGAAACGTCCAGTCAATTCATACGGCTGGGCGTTCATTTTAAATAGGAGGGAAACGCACTTGGATTTGTTTCAACTTAAAACGCGTCCTGTCGTTATTCGAAGAGAATTGTTGGATCACTATGCAGAATTAGGTATGGACGAACAAGATTTAGTCATCTTAATCAAACTCATTTATGCTTCAGAGACGTCTAATAAACAACCCTCTATAGAAACACTTCAACAAGGGTCTTCGATGCAACCGCGTCAAATCACTTCCGTCATCCAGAATTTAATTCAGCGTGAACTGTTGGAATTAAATGTGAGGAAAGATGAGGAAGGGAAATTCACAGAATATATGAATTTGGACCCATTTTATGAAAAGTTAAGTCAAATACTGAAAAAGCAAAATTTAGATCATCAAGAATCTGATAGTGTAGAACAATTTAAACAATTATTTCAATTGATGGAACAATCTTTCGGCAGACCACTTTCGCCATATGAAATAGAAACTTTAAATCAATGGATTGATGTAGACCAACACGATTTATCTGTGATTCAAGCAGCGTTAGACGAAGCACTTAGTCAGAATAAACTAAGCTTTAAATACATTGATCGTATCCTATTAAACTGGAAAAAGAACAATGTCAAAACAGTAGATGACTCAAAAAAAATAAGAGAACAATTTTATCAAAATCAACCCAAAATGAAACATGTTGTAAAAAAAGTACCTAAATTTGATTGGTTAAATGGAGAGAAGCCAGATGATAAGTAAGAAAAAAGGTTTAGAAATGATAGACGTCATCGCTGATATGTTTCCTGATGCTGAATGCGAATTAAAACACGGTAATGCATTTGAACTCACCATTGCTGTATTATTATCTGCTCAATGTACGGATAATCTAGTCAATCGTGTAACGCGCACGCTTTTTGAAAAGTATAAAACACCGGAAGATTATTTAAACGTCAGTGATGAAGAATTACAAAATGATATTCGTTCCATAGGTTTATATCGCAATAAAGCTAAAAATATTAAAAAGTTATGCCGTTCTTTACTAGATCAATTTGACGGAGAAATTCCTCAAACACATAAAGAATTGGAAAGTTTAGCTGGTGTAGGACGTAAAACTGCGAATGTAGTGATGAGCGTCGCATTTGGCGAACCCTCTTTAGCTGTCGATACACACGTAGAAAGAGTATCTAAACGTCTAGGTATTAACCGCTGGAAAGACAATGTAAGACAAGTTGAAGATCGTTTATGTGACATCATTCCTCGCGAACGATGGAATAAAAGTCATCATCAACTCATATTCTTTGGAAGATATCATTGCTTAGCCAGAAAGCCAAAATGTGATATTTGTCCTTTGTTAGATGATTGTCGCGAAGGGCAGAAACGTTATAAAGCAAGTTTGAAAGAAGCGTGATTCCATGATTGAAAAAAGTGATTTCGAACAACTTGAAACACAATTAGATGCATATGCAAGTCAGAAAAAATTAAAATCACAAGAAGCTCAACCAGTTATTGATGATTACTTTGAAATGATATTGAATTACTTTAAACAAATTAACGAAATTGACCACATCAACTTTGATAAGCTTAGCGAATATCCTGTAGTACCAATGAATTTTGACGAACGTTATCATTATATGGTCGCAAGAAAATATCATTTTATGGGGTATCGCCAGATGAAAACGTTAAAATCTGAGTTGATTAAAATGAATGCATCTTATCAAATAAGAAAGAAACGACAAAACAATAAATAGTAAATAAACCCTCACTTATGACTAAAAGGCATTAAGACCTATAAAGTGCATAAATGAGGGTTTTTGTATACAAAAAGAGGGAGAGGGACAGAAATATAATTTAGCTAAATTATTTTCGTTGTCCCTCTCCCAACTTTCATTGATTGTAGAATTTCTTATAAAGAAATTCTCTGTGTTGGGGCCCCGCCGGCAAGGATGGCTAGGATTGAGAGAAGCTTAATTTAAGCGCACTTTCAATTCAGACATCTACTGCCAATATGTTAAGAAGGCTAAGACAATTAATTATGTCCCAGCCTCCTTTTTAAATGAATTATGATGCTTTATCATCAAAAATTGCATTTAAGTTAAATAGTCGTGTCAGTGCATTACCTGAGCTACTTTGAGATGAGCCGTTAGTATTGCCTGAACTACTGTTAGAGCTTGATGATGAACCGTTGCTTGAACTTGAAGAAGAAGTATCGCTATCTCCGTGAACACTGCGGTTCGTAGTGTTATTGTCAGGGTGTCCTGCAACAGATAAGTTATCACCATCGCTACCATTAACATCTTTAGGTTTCTTGAAGTCTTCGCCATCTTTAGAAGAAATATCTGACATTACATCTTGGAAAAGATATTGTGGATATTCTTGTTGAGAGTGGCCGACAAATGAGTTAGTACCGTATTGTTTAACTTTATTGAAGCCCATCCATACTGACATTGTGTATTGAGGACTAAATCCGTTAATCCATACGTCTTTAGCTGCACTATCTGGTAGGTTATATTGTTGATAAATTTCAGCACCATACGTACCAGTACCAGTTTTCGCACCTAAATTAACTCCAGAAACACCGTGTCCATACGCTGAACCGTATGCTTTAAATGTACCTTTTAAGATTTCAGCTAACATGTAAGCTGTATAATCTTTCATCGCTTTGTGACTAGAATGATCATATTCAATCGTGTCACCATCGTGAGTAACAACTTTTTGAATAGAGTGGGCATTGTTATAAGTACCACCATTAGCAATTGCAGCGAATGCAGAAGCTAATTGAGTAGGTGAGAATTCAGAAGATGAACCACCGAGTACTTCTGATGGACCTATTTTACCACTATAATCTAAGCCAACTTTTGAAGCGAATTTCTTAGGTGCATCGTTTCCTGCTGATTTTTTAACTTGTTGCCAAGTTTTAAGGGCAGGAATGTTGAAACTTTGACGTAAAGCATCATAAGCAGATACATTACCATGACTCTTAGTGTCATAGTTTCTAAATTCTGAGCCATCAACCCAATATGATGATTCGTCTTGAATCGCATGGTTTGTAGCCCATTGCATGTTTTCAATAGCTGGTCCATAAGCTAAGAATGGTTTTAATGAAGAACCAGTAGGGTGTGCATCAGTAGCTTGGTTACGTTCAACTACGTTTTTGTAATTACGTCCACCAGATATAGCTACGAGTCCACCAGTTTTACTATCTAAGATAGTTGCACCGACTTGTTGGTCATCATTTTTATAGTAGTTAGAACCACCATTATCAATACGATCTTGAAGCGTTTTTTGAACATCTTTGTCCATGTTAGTGTAAATCTTAATACCACTTTGTAAGACATTACCTAAGTTTTTGTCTTTGAAGTATTTGTTGTTCATTAATTCTGATTGAACAAAGTTAACATATGAATCATACTCTGTATCTTTTTCATTACCGTTAACTTGACGTTCTTTCTTAGTACGTTCAACTAAGTTCGCTTTAAGATTGATCTTCTTAGCATCAGCATATTGCTTGTCACTAATTCTATGATGTTTATGCATTAAGTAAAGAACTGTATCTTTACGATCGTTAGCTTCTTTTGGATTGTTATAGATGTTATAAAGGTTTGGAACCTGTGGTAAACCTGCAAGATAAGCTTCTTCAGCTAAGTTTAAGTCCTTCAAGTCCTTGTTGAAGTAATACTTAGCAGCAGCTTTAACACCTGTTACACCGTCAGAATAGTAAATTTTATTCAAGTAAACTTGGAAAATTTCATCTTTACTATATTCTTGTTCAAGACGGTAGGAGAGGTAAGCTTCTTGAGCTTTACGACCGATAGATTTTTGTTGCGTTAAGAATGAGTCTTTAACAACTTGTTGTGTTAATGTTGACGCACCTTGAGCACCGAATCCACCAGTTAAGTTTTTCCCAACAGCACCAAATAAACGTTTATAATCTAGCGCACCATGATGATAGAATCGATTATCTTCTGTAGCTAAAACGGCGTATTTCATATTTTTAGGCACGTCTTTAATGTTGACGTGTTCATGACGTTGGCCGTTATCCAATGTTTTAACCAGATCTCCATTTTTATCGTAAATCTTAGCTGGAATTGGATCTTCTAATTTGGACTCGGTAAAAGCTGGTGCTTTCCATGCATAGTAAGCAAACAACAAGATACCAAGTAGCAACAGAACGAAAAAGGCGATAATCATAAAGCCAATGATCTTGATGATCGTTCTCTTAACATTCCTATTCTTTTTTCCGTCGGACTTCCCACCAGTTTTACTATTATTCTTTTTAGGTTGAGAAGACCCTTTATTTTCCGTCATACGCGGTCCTCACTTTCATCTAATATCAACTTATCAACTGCTTTGAGGTAATCCAATCTTGGTTGATATTGATAAGGAATATGGTAACCATTTTTCCGAATTTCTTCAACAGTAATCGATTTTTTAATTTCTTGGATGTATCTTTCCCAATAAAATTCAAATTTTGAATAAGGCAAAATATAGACTTCATCAAGCGTTTTAAAACGTATCATAAGAAAAACAATTCCCTTTTGAAGATATGTATTTTTCATATGTTCAACTTGATGCGAGTGAATATTATTTAATGGAAAAGAAGTTTTATTCTTCGTTTCCTTTGCCTCAAAATCGATATAATAACCATTATAAACACCGTTATAATCAGTTGTTGAAGGTGTACGAAAATAAGCTTCATTTATCACAGCCTTGCTTCGTTTAGGATAGTGAACATTCACTATTTGAACGGGGGTAGGCTTTTTATGAATGACTGCTATGCCACTCTTAAGATAATAAGCATTAGAGTGCTCAATATCTTTTTCCAGTGACATCCCGCGTCCACCGTATTCAATGTTACTTGAAAATGGCGATGGGTTGCGTCCGTCCAAAGACTTATTTTTAGAGTATGGTTTACCATTAGGATAATTCATTATATTCACCACACAAGTTTGATTAAAAAATAACTGCTATATAATAAGAAAAGATTCAATCAAACTCTAGTTTTTGAATGTATATGTCATTAAACAAACATACATCATTCACTATTTTAACGTGATTAAGTTATTCTGTCACGGTTTCTTTCACAAATGAAAGATAAATGTAACCTTTAAGTTATTCAATTTTTATAATTTAAATGACGCTCTCAATAATTTTTCAATTATCATTTTCCAACATCTATTAACATTCCATCGCAAAAGAAAACATTCAATGAAATTATTAATGAGTTTGTCGACATAATAAAATTAATTATATGGACTGATAGAGAACCTTATAAAACAAGAATTCGCCATTGCTTAACGGAGTATTGACGGCGACACGCCTGCAGGAATAGCATGTGTCTTGAGACAACTTGTTAGTCAGTTGATTTTTAAAAGACAGGCTACGCAGTAGCTGATTGATATTGAGCTCACAAAATGGCTCAACATCTAATCATCCTTGCGGGGGTGATAATACGAATTCTTAAATTCTAGAATTCTGTATCACTCCCAAGCCATGCCCGCGGCAAGGGAGCAAAGCAATACGAAGTATTGTTGTTTCAGCTTAGTCGACAAAAAAGATAATCAATAGTATTAGAATATATATTTACATGACTTACGCTTTCATGTTGTGTTAAATTAATTTTGTAGGAGGCATCCTTATGCAACATTTAATAGAACAACTCATCATAGAAATCACTGAAATGAATCATCGTTTTGAAAGAGTTAAATCATCAGAGATAGATTACGATTTTTACGACGTCGTACAACCTTACACCGAATCAATCGATAGCAAACTCGATGATTTAAAAAATTATGATAAACAGATAATTAATATGCCGTATATGACACCAACAAAATTCAATTTACTCATATCTAATATTCAATCTTTATCTGTAGAATGTCATTTTAAACGTACAAGTCGAAAACTTTTCACTGAGAAAATCAAAAGTGTACAGTACGATTTAAAAAATATTTTAACGCATCATGTTTAATGAGGGTGAATATGGTTAAAACTGTTTATGTTACTGGATACAAATCTTTTGAATTAAATATATTCAAAGATGATGCTCCAGAAGTTTCATATTTAAAGAAATTCATAGCACATAAATTAGAACAATTAATAGATGAAGGTCTAGAATGGGTTCTGATTCAAGGACAAATGGGTATTGAATTATGGACTGCTGAAGTTGTAATTGAACTTAAAGAGAGTTATCCAGAATTAAAGTTAGGAATTATTACTCCTTTTCTCGGCCATACGAATAGATGGAATGAACAGAATCAGGCCAAGTACACATCCATAGTGCAGCAAGCTGATTTTACGGAAAGCATTCATCATTCAGAATACCAAGGTCCATATCAGTTCAAACAAGCTGATCAATTTATGCTAGATCATACAGACTATACCATTCTAATTTATGACGAAGAACAAGAGGCCAGCCCAAAGTTCTTCAAAAGGATGTTAGTTGAATTTATGGAAAAAACAAACTATACTTGTGATATTGTGACGTTTGATGAACTCACTGACTTCATCAACGACTTGCAGTGGTCTCAAGATCAAAGTTTCGAATGAGGTGGAAAAAGATGTCAGATGTTTCATTAAAATTATCAGCAAAAGATATTTATGAGAAAGACTTCGAAAAAACTATGGCTCGTGGCTATAGAAGAGAAGAAGTAGACGCTTTTTTAGATGATATTATTACAGATTATCAAAAAATGGCAGACATGAATAATGAAGTTGTTAAACTATCAGAAGAAAATCATAAACTAAAAAAAGAACTTGAAGAATTAAGACTTCGTGTTGCTACAACAAGACCACAAGAAAATAAAAACTTTTCTTCTAACGGTGCCAATAACTCATCAAACAATGTAGATATTTTAAAACGTATTTCTAATTTAGAAAAAGCGGTATTCGGTAAATAATCAAATTTATTTACTTATCGACTTAAAATTGTGTTATAATCGCAAAAGTGATATTTCGGGTAATCGCTATAGCAATATAGAGGAAAGTCCATGCTCACACAGTCTGAGATGACTGTAGTGTTCGTGCTTGATGAAACAATAAATCAAGGCATTAATTTGACGGCAATGAAATAACCTAAGTCATTTGATATGGTTAGAATAGTTTGAAAGTGCCACAGTGACGTAGCTTTTATAGAAATATAAAAGGTGGAACGCGGTAAACCCCTCGAGTGAGCAATCCAAATTTGGTAGGAGCACTTGTTTAGCGGAATTCAACGTATAAACGAGACGACTTTCATACGAACGTGAAAGTATGTAGACAGATGGTTACCACCGACGTACCAGTGTAACTAGTACACGTTATGAGTACAACGGTACAGAACATGGCTTACAGAAATATTACGACTAGTTTAGCTCTCCCCATTGTGATGGAGAGCTTTTTTAATTTTAAAAATTACCATTAAACATCTCAACGACATCAATCAACGCAGACATTTTCCTAAATAACAGTAAAATGATTACAATAAATTGAAAGTATTAAAATTGATATATAAATTTGATAAAATACAGACAACACGTATAAAGGAGTAAAGACATGTTTCAATTATTAGCAGTGTGCCCAATGGGACTTGAAGCAGTTGTAGCTAAAGAAATACAAGAGCTTGGATATGATACACAAGTCGAAAATGGACGCATCTTCTTTGAAGGAGACGAAACAGCAATCGTCAAGTGCAACTTGTGGTTACGAACGGCTGACCGTATCAAAATTGTCATGGGCCGTTTTGATGCGAAAACATTTGACGACTTATTCGAACAAACTAAGGCGTTACCTTGGGAAACAATTATCGACAAAGAAGGTAACTTCCCAGTGCAAGGACGTAGCGTTAAATCAACATTACACAGTGTACCTGATTGCCAAGCCATTACTAAGAAGGCAATTGTGGAACGCCTTAAGAAAGCTTATCAAGAAAAAGGTTGGCTTAATGAAACTGGCGCCAAATATCCAGTTGAAGTAGCGATACTTAAAGACAATGTGTTATTAACAATTGACACATCAGGATCTGGACTCAATAAACGTGGCTACCGCTTGGCACAAGGTGAAGCTCCGATCAAAGAAACATTAGCTGCGAGTTTAATTCGTTTAGCAAATTGGAAGGGAGATACGCCACTTATCGATCCTTTCTGCGGTTCAGGTACCATCGCAATTGAAGCATGTTTAATTGCTCAAAACATTGCGCCAGGATTTAATAGAGACTTTGTATCAGAAGAGTGGAATATGATGCCACCAAATATTTACGATAAACTACGTGACGAAGCTGATCAAATGGCTGATTATGATAAAGAAATAGAAGTCTATGCTTCTGATATCGATCCAGAAATGATTGAAATTGCGAAACGTAACGCTGAAGAAGTAGGACTCAGTGACATTATTCAATTTTCAGTTAAAGATGTGAATACGTTAACCATTGATTCTGAAGGACCTGTAGCCCTAGTAGGAAATCCACCTTATGGTGAACGTATCGGCGACCGTGAAGAGGTTGAAGAAATGTATCGCTATATCGGAACGTTAATGAAAGAACATCCTTACTTATCTACTTATATTTTGACAAGTAATAAGGAATTTGAATATTTAGTCAATCGTAAAGCGACGAAACGCCGTAAATTATTTAATGGATATATTGAATGTACGTATTATCAATATTGGGGTAAAAAACCTGAATCTAAATCATAAGGTTTACATTTTGTTCTTTTCGTGTAATAGTAATAACCTTGAAAATCAATTCATTCGCACTCTTATCGCTACTGTAGTACAGTTGAATAAGAGTGTTTTAATTTTTTAAAAAATAATAATATAAAATAAATAAGACGACCAGAAAGGGGAATATCAATATGAAAACTGTATTAATTATCGGCGCTAACGGTAGAGTTTCTATCGAAGCTACTAAAATTTTTCTTGAAAACTCTAGCTTTAACGTAGACTTATTCTTAAGAAATGCACATCGTATCCCTGACTATGCTTCTAATAGAGTGACAGTGTATGAAGGAGATGCCAAAAATAAAGAAGATCTCGAAAAAGCTTTAAATGAAGTTGATGTTGTATTTGCAAGTTTATCCGGCTCTTTAGATAAACAAGCTGAAACAATTGTCCAAGCTATGGATAGTAAAAACGTTAAACGTTTAATTTTCGTTGCAGCACCTGGCATCTATGATGAATTACCAGAGTCATTTAATGAATGGAATAAACAACAATTTGGAGAAAAATTAAGTCT
The DNA here is from genome assembly GCF_002902725.1 of Staphylococcus caprae. Lineage (GTDB taxonomy): Bacteria > Bacillota > Bacilli > Staphylococcales > Staphylococcaceae > Staphylococcus > Staphylococcus caprae. The sequence continues at coordinate 63,422 of NZ_PPRT01000028.1, read as the reverse complement.
CTATCGTAAAGCTTCTGATATTATTGAAAGCTCAGATTTAGACTACACAATTATTCGTCCTGGTTGGTTAACTGATAAAAATGAAAATGTCTTTGAAATTACAACAAAAGACGAAACATTTAGAGGTACGGAAGTTTCAAGAAAAAGTATCGCATCATTAGCTGTTCAAATCGCTAAAAATCCAGAACTTCACTCAAAAGAAAACATCGGTGTGAATAAACCTGGAACAGAAGGCGATAAACCCGCATGGTTTGAATAATAAATCTAGCATTTTAACATAGGTTTTATTCAGCCTATGTGATAAAATTTAAAATATCATAACTTTTGAAAATTAGGGTTTGTCATTGAGACTAACCTAATTTTTTTAATTTTTTTCACTTAATAAACCAAGCGTTATCTTTTATCGATGGAACTAAAGGGGATTCAAACACATGGATAATACTGAACAATTAGACATTTTATATAAATTAAAAAAAGAAGTAGAGAAATCAAATAATGATGCATTAGTTAATACAATTAATCAGGTTATAAAAAAGGTATATCTCAATCAATTTACCGCTTCGTTTGTGGGGCACTTTTCAGCGGGCAAATCAACATTAATCAATTTATTACTTGAACAAAATATATTACCAAGTTCACCTGTACCAACGACAAGTAACACGGCGATTGTTTCAGTTGCTGACGAGCCAGGGATCATCGCAAATCTACCGCATCAACAATACACAAAATTAAAAACGTATGACGAAGTGAAACAAATGAATCGTCAAAATGTCGATGTAGAATCAGTTGAGATTAATTTCCCATCCGACAAATTTAACAATGGATTCACGCTTCAAGATACACCAGGTGTAGATTCCAACGTCGCAACACACCAATCTAGTACAGAACAATTTATGTACACAAGTAATATTTTATTTTACACAGTTGACTATAATCACGTGCAATCTGCATTAAATTTCAAATTTATGAAACGCATTAACGAAGTAGGGATTCCTGTCGTTTTCGTCATCAATCAGATTGATAAACACAATGAGGAAGAAATTACATTCGACACATTTAAAGCACGTGTTGAGAAATCAATCAATGATTGGGATATTCATCTTACTGATACATACTACGTCTCTAAATTTGATCATCCGGAGAATCAAATTGATGAATTATCCAACCATCTCGTTGAAATGGATAATAACCGTGAATCTGTAGAAGATTATGTTCATCGTACGGTCGAATTCATTACTGATGCGCAACTCGCTTATATTCAAAATGAAATCCAAGATATTCTCGACACATTGGACATCGAAGAAGAGGGTTTCGAGCAAGCCTACGTTAAGTTCCAACAGAATCAAGAAGTGAGCGAAGAAGCACAACTCTTAAATGATGACGATAAATTGCTCAATTATTTGAAACAAAAGCGTAAAGATATTCTAGAGAATGCGTATATTATGACACATGACATGCGCGAATCATTGAGATCTTACTTAGAAAGTAAGTCTGATGATTTTAAAGTTGGTGGACTGTTCAATAAGAAAAAGAAAAAAGAAGAAGAACAAGAACAGCGTTTAAATAAAGCCACTGATGAACTACAAGATAAAGTCGATCAACAAATTCGTCAGCCTCTTCGCGAAGATATGTCGTTCTTAACGCGATTCATCAATAGCAGTGAGGTCAATGAACATATTTTAAATCAGGATTATCGTATTCAACCCAAGCTTATTTCTGATTTATACCAACCGCAAACAAGTATTAGTAACACTTATGTTTTAACATTCTCAGATGAAGTGGTAAAAGCTTTAAATAAATTCATTGAAAATGAATCCAACCCAATCTTTAAAGAAGCAGTGAACCATGCGCACGCTAGCGAACTCACTACTGATGACAATGAAGATAAACAAGAATATGAAAAGTTCATCGAATTAAAAAACTTAAAAGAGTCGCTGACAACGAAGAACTATCAGCATTATTACATTCATTTAGATGATTCTCTTGATAGATTAATCGGAAGAACTGAAGCGAATTTCGAACTTAAAGAAGAAAACTCGACAGCTTATCATCAAAAGCATGAAAAAAGAGAACAAGTTGAGGCAGAAACAGCTAATCAAGTTGATATTCAAAATGCACTTGAAGTTGTCGAAGACGTTCCACTCTTCGATCGAACTAAAAAAGATATTAAAGATACGATGCATCGTCTCAATCACCAAATCACTAAAATTGGTGTGTTTGGTACATTTAGCGCAGGTAAAAGTAGCTTAATCAATGCATTACTCGGTGGACAATACTTAGTAAGTTCACCTAATCCAACAACTGCCGCTACTACAGAACTGTCATATGGCGATGAAAGTCAAATTACCCTAAAATCTGCCGACCAATTACTCGAAGAAATTAACAACGTACTAGAATATTATGATACATCGTTCGATTCTTTAGAAGCTTTCATTCATAGTGATTTGAAGAAATTAAAAGCACAACTTGAGAAGAATCAACTTGCATTTATAAATGCGGTTGAGCAGCATTACGATATGTATCTAGATATGCTTAATGAAGGCGAAGTTCACACCGTTTCTCAAGATGATGTTAAAAAATGGAGTGCCGAAGACGAATATGCGACATTCGTTAAGACCGTCCATCTTAATCTGCCACTCGAATGGCTCAAAGGTAAAATCGTCGTCGATTCGCTCGGTTTACATTCAAATAACCAACGTCATACTAATGAAACTGAACAAATTCTTACATCATCAGATTTAATTCTATATGTAAGTTATTTCAACCATTCATTCACTGATAATGACAAAGCCTTTATCGAACACATGAAAGATATGAATCAATTAAATGAGAATCAAGCCTTTAAGATGGTTATCAATGCGGTTGATTTAGCTGAAAATGAGGACGACCTTAACGCAGTACATGATTATGTTGCTGATGCACTAGGACAAGTGAATCTACATTCTGAAATATTTAACGTCTCAAGTCGTAAGGGGCTTAAAGAAGGCGATCAAGGCATAGACGATTTACGAAATAGTATCCAACGTTTCGCTGATGTAGAATCTAAAACCATTTTAGAACAACAAATGGTTCATCAAATTCAACAAATGAATGATTCATACAAAGAAATGATAGAAGAATTCCATAACAACAAAGATCAAATTGCAGCGAGACAAAATAAATTATCACAAATTAAAGATGAAGATAGACTCAATCAACAATTAATTAATACTACGTCACAACATACGTCTAATGAAGTGGAAGAACAAATTTACCATTTAAATGGTCGCTTAAAATTACAACTTCTAGATGAAGTTAAATCGGTTTACAACAGTCAAATGACTCAAAATAGTGACTTTAATGAAGAAAAGAAAATTTCATCTAAAACGTACTTAGACCAAATTCATCAACGTCTATATCTAGAACAATCATTAATTACTGAAAGAAATAAAAAATATTTTAATACACAATTAGAAGAACAAGTTGCTCCTATAATTAAGAAGTTGAATAATATTCACGTGTTAGTTAAGGCGGATTTCAATATAGAACCTGATGTAGAAGAAGCACCATTTTTAAGAATAGATTTAAACGAGATGGTCGACGCACTTCCGAAACAATTAACCAAACGTAAATTATTAAATCCAAATTCACAACGTGACATTCAAGAACAAATTTCAGATACGACATTGAAATTATTGCAAAATGGCATGAGCGCGTTTAAACAACAACTTGATAGTTATGTACATCAAATGTCTCGACAAGCCGAAGATCAATTTAAAGAATTAGAACAACATATTCAAGAACAAATTGATGAACTGTTATCATTCAAACTTGATGATTCACTGATTCAACAACTTGAAACAAAATCAAAACAACTAGACGAAATCTTATAAAGAAGAAAGAAGGACGCTTTAATGGAACAAAGAGTATTACTCGTAGATGGAATGGCGCTACTCTTTAGACATTTCTATGCGACAAGTTTACACAATCAATTTATGTACAACTCCAAAGGGATACCGACAAACGGCGTTCAAGGGTTCGTTAGACATATTTTTAGCGCGATTAAAGAAATCAACCCTACACACGTTGCAGTATGTTGGGATATGGGACAACAAACCTTCAGAAATGAAATGTTTGAAGGTTATAAACAAAATCGACCAGCTCCACCTGCAGAACTCATTCCTCAATTCGATTATGTCAAAGAAATCTCTCAACAATTCGGTTTCGTTAATGTGGGTGTCACTAATTATGAAGCGGACGATGTGATTGGCAGCCTTGCTAAAGAATACTCAGAACATAATAATGTTTATATCATCACTGGAGATAGAGACATTCTTCAATGTATTAATGATAACGTAGAAGTTTGGCTAACTAAAAAGGGATTCACGATTTACAATAGATATACGTTAAATCGTTTTAGAGAAGAATACGGATTAGAACCGAAACAATTAATAGATGTTAAAGCATTCATGGGAGATACAGCAGATGGGTATCCAGGTGTCAAAGGTATAGGAGAAAAGACAGCAATCAAATTAATTCAAAATCACCATACAGTTGAAAATGTAATCGAAAATATTTCAAAGTTAACACCTGCACAACAGAAAAAGATCAATGATAACATTGATAATCTCCATCTATCTAAATCATTAGCAGAAATCCATACACAAGTTCCTATTGAAACAGAAAAGTTATTCGAAGAGATGACATACGCACATGAATTAAATGATATCTTGTCGATTTGTAACGAACATGAGTTATACGTTTCTGGAAAATATTTAGCTAGCAATTTTTAAAATATAAACCAAATGATTCGTTGGAAATTTTTTCCGATGTATCATTTGGTTATTTTTTTACATTTTAATGCTAATCACCAACAACATTAACTTTTATTTTATAAAAGTTATGTGAATTAATTTCACAATCCTATATTAAAATGATATTATTATTTAGAACGAATAAAATATTGTTCCAGACGCTATTGTGATAAATGAGAGGGCATACCGATATCAAATTAATTTTGAAATGTCGTCAATTGCTCTTTTTTATTGAGCGCAATTTGAACGATATCATTTCATTTAAGCAACTTCGAAATACTCATATGCTCAGATTCGACTATCACATTAAACACCAAAGACAAAACATCAAGAAGAGGAGTGGACAATAGCTTTGAATAATCGAGACAAACTACAAAAATTTAGTATTCGTAAATACGCAATTGGAACATTTTCTACAGTCATTGCGACACTAGTGTTTGTTGGTTTCAATCCTGGACAAGCACATGCCAATGAAGTGAGCCAAAATCAAAAGGTAATCGAACAACAAGAAGACTCGCAAATTGATGAAGACAATTCAAATTCTAAAGCTCATCAATTATATAGCCAAGTTGACAATAATCAAAGTCGTTCCAGCGAAAACAATCAACCAAACGCACTTGATAAAACGACATTAACAAATAATGACGAAAATCAAAACGCAATACAACGTCTTGAATCAGAGCAAGCATCGACAAATAGCGATGAAAACAATATCAATAACCAATCTTTACTTTCTCAAGAAGATTTAAGAATTAACAAAGACGTGATTCATGCTAAGAAACAAGAAGAGGAAGAAAAAGAAAATCAAGATTCTTCTAAAAAAGATAACCATAAAATGATTAAGCAACAATTAGCTGAAAAACGTGCTAATAAAGATGATAAAAACAAAGATTCTGTTAAAAAGAAAGCAAAAAATAGACAAGCTCAATCACCAATTGATAGAAACAGTCTCCAAGCTTTATTAGACTTTTCATATCATGAATACAAAATGATTGATAGAGACAAAGCAAACGCAACTGAATTTAATAAAGTGAAAGCTACATTTGATAAAGTAAATGAATTATTAGGTAAGGAAGATAACGCTACATCAGATGAGCTTACTTTAGTATATCAAGAGTTAGTACAAGCAATAGAATTGGCACGTACATTACCACAACGTTCTATAGATAGTAATACTCTTAAACGTTCAACTCGAGGTGTCAACTCTGACAGAGCTGCAAGAGGTAGCGTCTCATACCAAAATGCCTACACTGAATATTATGTTTCTTCTGATGATGATGGTTCAGGCTATCCACCTGGAACATTTTTACATGCTTCAAATAAAGGTGCACCATATTATTTACCTACAACACCATATAATTTGTTGCATGCTTCAGACGTTAGAAACATTGCTTACATTACTACTAAAAGATTAAAAAGTGGCTATCAATGGGACGTATTATTTAACCTTGGACACTCTAACCATGAAAATATGATTTATTGGTTTGCGATACCTCGTGATCAAACACCTACGGGTCCAGTAACCTTAACAATTATAAATAAAGACGGACGTGCCACTTCATATGATGGCTCTGGTTCTGGGTCAGGTAAGCCTTTACCAAAATTTTGGGAAACTGCAGGTGGCATAAATCCTAGTGTGGCAAATTATTTTAGACATGGTGCAGCACACGGTTATCAATTTTACAACACTCCATATTATCAATTAAACAAATTCTGGGATTTCGCTCGGGGTAGTGATGAATTTGCGCCAAATTCATACTTCAACAGAAACGGCGCGTCTAGCACAGCTAAGTATTATGGTGATGAAAACTATGCTTTTCTTAATGGCGATAGACCTGAACAAGGACAAGGCTTAGATTCTATTTATTGTTTTATAGGTAAAGGAGATGTAAGTTATCGCATATCCTTTAAAACATCTGGATTGCCAACTGAACGTTTATATTATGCGGCAGGTGGACGTGCATTAGAATTTAATCAGCTTTATAACTATAATCAATTATATGTTGAACCAATGAATGTTTATCAAGAAAGAATTAAGTCTTTTGTAGAAGTTAAGAATCGTACAATGCATTTAGGTAACACTGAATATACTTATGATCCAACACTAGGTAAATATGCTAACCGAGCTATCTTGGATAGCGACGGAGATCATACAACTGATTATGCCGATGATCCGTTAAGTTACGTTAAAAATATTAGTGACACTATAATGGGATTCATGCCTCCAAACGCCCAATATAATAGTTATCGCGTATTCGGAGTCAATGATTTAAATCCAGTAGAAATTGAAAGCTTATTCGCACAAGATAAACTTGAAGAAGCTGCACGTACAGGAAACCCAATTAAATTGATGATTGGCTTTAATGCTCGAGACAGTTCTAGTAATCCTGAAACTTTAGTTCCAGTAAAACTATACGTTAAACCACAATTACAACAAAAGATTAGTTATTGGCATAACAACGAAGGTATGAGTATTGATACGTATAGTGAATCACGTAAAGTAGGACATCCTGTTTATCAAGTAATGGCAGGTGATATGCATAATAACTCTGTAGAACAACAAGAAATACGTATCAAACTTACAAGTAATGAACCGATAAAAGATAATGATTGGTTAATATATGGTTATCCACGTACATTAAGATTGGAGAAATCTACTGGAAGAAATAATAATGCAAAAGAGAAAAACTTCTCTTTAGTAGGAACTTTAGAGCCTGGCGATTACTTCATAACTGTAAAGTTAGGAGATAAAGAAGAACAATTTGAAGTAAGAGCTAAACCATATCCTCCAACTATAGTCACAACTGCCTTACAACTTAAAGGTAAGGCAGGACAAAAACCTGATATTGTAGTAACAAACGTTCCACCTCAAACGAACGCGAAAGTTTTATTAGTAGTAGGTGGCGTTAATGGTCGAACTGATGCTTATTCTGACCCATATACTAAACCTGAAGGGTACACTGTAATTGCTAGAGCAGACGCGACAAGTCATGGAACAGTTACAATTACATCTAAAGATTATTTGCAAGGACTTCCACGCTCTGGAGAAATTAAAGCAATAACTTACTTTGATGACAATGTTCAATCGAACTTCAGTAATGCCATTACGTTAATAACTGATGAAACACCACCTACAATTGGAGAACCTGTAGTTTTGAAAGATAAATATTATAGAGATAATCAAGTGCATTTCACTATTCCTGTTAGTGATAATCAAGATGGTTCTGGTGTAAATCAAGTGACAATAGAAGGTCTTCCTTCTGGATGGACACATTCCTTTGTCAAAGCTCAGAATGGTCAAAGTGGCACTTTAACAGTAAGTGGAACGATAAGTCACGCTCAAGCATTGAATAGTACTATTAGATTAAGATTGTCTGCTTCAGATATGGATAATAATGTTACAAAGGGCGATCAAATTAAAACGATTAATATCAATGTAAGTAGTTTAGCGGTTGATTTCCCTCCATTACCTTTAACTAATGGTAATAGAGTTGTTGTAGTTAATCCGACTATTATCAGTAATGATGAGAAAGCTATCGCGAAAGATCGTTTAGCTAGACAAAATGCAAGTAGAAATAATGTCTTAGCAGTAGCTAACACTTTCCAACCACAAGATAATGGTAATGTATTAGTAAATTATAAAGATGATTCTCAAGCAACGATGAATGAAGGTAATGTATATACTTACGAACCTATTCGCAAAAATCAGTTTTCCGAAAGTGGAATTACAGATAAAAAAATAGCAACGATTTACGTTGCTAAAGGAAGTAGATTTAATATTGGTAAAGACATGAGAAACTATTTCTCATTAAGTAATGGTCAAGATATACCTAATGTGCCATTTACTGTAATGACACCTGCTGATCCATTACCGACACCAGAACAAGTATCGCAATTCGGTGATGAACCTCATCAATATAGAGTTATGGCATTCAATGCTTATAACAAAAGTATAGAAAATTTATATATCCGTATAAAAGCAATTGACATCGTAGCACCAACCGGAAATCATAGAGTATTCCGTGTCAATCCTATTAAACTTAGCGATGAGGAAGTACAAGCAGTTAAACAAGCCTTTGTAGATGCCAATCCTAAATTACATTTACAAACATCAGATATTGATGTTTCGAATCCTACAAACGGGACTGGTGTGAGCACTGTAACTGTATCTGTTCATAAAGACCAATATACTAAGACATTTACTTCTTCAGCTAACGACATGAATTTCTTAAGATGGCCTAATATCAGAGAAGATTATTCAATATCTTGGTCTAGTGATAAACTACCAAACCGAAACACTGATGGCGGCTTTTCTTGGTCACCTGATCATAAATCAATAATTTATCGTTACGATGCAACAAAAGGAATTGCAATCAATACAAACCAAGTATTAAATTTATTTACTGCAACGACTACAGTTCCAGGGTTGAGAAATAACATTACTGGTAACGAAAAGATTTTAGCAGAAGAAGGTGGCACACCAAGTTACAAACCGAACGGTTATTCATCACAAATTAATAGTGATGATAGACAACGTAGCTTCACTAAAGATGGACAATTTATTCAAGTTTTAGATTTAGTCCAAACAGGAACAGGATTCGGCAATGCCGTTGTCAACCATTCTAATATTGTTTATAACCAAAGTAATTCTCAAGTTGTAAATGGAGAAGTTCCTGCAGCAAACGGGGCAGCTGCTTTTCAATTAGAAAAAGTAATAAAATCGAATTATGTATCAGAAGGTATTATGGGTGTTGTATATAAAACGCATCTATTTTTAACACCATATGGCGCTAAACAATATATCGAACGCACTGGCAGTACAATGGATACCACTACTAATGTCTACGATGTATATTTTGTACCTAGCGATAATGTTAAACCTACAATCACGTTTGGGGATTATTCTCATAATGAAGTATATTCAGGCGAAACATTTAAAAATACAATGAGCGTCTCTGACAATTACGGCGTTCAGTCGGTATCTATTCCAAACGACAGCGGAATAAGAGTGACTATATCTAACAACAATACTCAAGTGAGTGGCACAGCGCCTAATGTAACTTCAGTTACAAATAAATTAGTAAAAGTTACTGCTATAGATAAAAGTAATAACCAAACTACTGAACAATTTAATGTTCTGTTAAAGCCTTTAAAAGACAAATATCGTTTAAGTACAAGTTCAACAAACCAACATCCAGTTAGATTAAATAATATTCAAAACGGCGCAACACTATCACCAGCAGAGAGACAATCCGTAATAGATTCTGTATCAGTGAACAATATCGCGCCAAGAAGAAGCTATATCACCGAACCAGCTAATGAAGTTCAATCAAAAGAAGTTAGTAATGTAATTAGACCGAGAAATGATGCTACAGTTACTGTAACAGTGACATACAAAGACGGTACAACAAGTCAAATATCTGTACCTGTTAAGCACGTTTTACCAGAAGTCGTATCAGAATCAAGATACACGGTTAAGGGTCAAAATTTCCCACAAGGTAAAGGAGCAGAACCTAGAGATTTCTTTAGATTACAAAATGGAAACACATTTAACGCAAGAGTAAACTGGGTTGGAAACAATGCTCCAAACATTAATAGCAATCAAATCGGTGTTGATATTCCATTACATGCTGAGATTTGGTTTGATGGTGAAACTACGCCAATAGTGAAACAGACGAGTTATAAAATAGTTAAATCTGAGCCAAAGAAAATTTTCGAAACCACTATCAATGGTCAATTTGTTAATTCTAATGACAATCCAGGTAACGCAGGTTCATATATAAAATCTATTAATAACTCATGGCCAAACGGTATGTATTTCGATTGGGCTCAAGGCTCAAGTGCTCCAACTTCAAATACACCAGGAGCTTTTGTAAGAACTGCAACAGCTATTTATCCAAATGGTGAAAGAGAAGATGTGAAGATTCTTTTTAAAGTCCAACCTAGTAAGCCACAAATAGATGCTAATAGTGTCATTGCTAAAGGTGGATTATCTAATCAACAGGTCATCGTAAGAAACGTGCAAGATAATGTAGATGTAAAACTTTATCAAGCAAACGGTAGCGTTATACCTAATACTACGTCTGTAATAGCAAATGGTACGGCAACTATAACAGTTCAAGGAACTCTACCAACAGGTAATATTTACGCTAAGTCTTCTATTACAACTAATAATCTAACTTATGCAAAAAGAACAAATAATGATGTTTCAGATACAACTGAAAACGTTACTGTAACTTCAGAGAATAGCGATCAGGTTAATGTAACTGTTGCAATGGAAGCCAAAAACGGTGGTATAAAATTAGTTAAAGGTATAGATTTTAACTTTAATAATTTTAATAATTTTATTAGTAATGCACCTGCTAACTCTCGTTTTGCATGGGCTCAAAGTCCTGATACATGGAAAGGTAATATTGGACAATCGAATAAAACAGTCAATGTCACATTGCCTAATAACCAAGGAACAAGAACTGTAGATATACCAGTCATGATTTATCCATCTGTGACTGCTAAAGCTCCAGTAAGAGATAAAATAGGTCAAAATTTAGAACGTGGTACAGATGTCTATAATTACATTGAATTCGAAGATGGCAAACGATATAACGGAACGGCTACCTGGAAAGATAATCGACAACCAGATAAAAACGTAGCTGGGGTTCAAAATTTAACTGCGCTTATTAATTATCCTGGAATTACAACTCCAGTAGAAGTTCCAGTCAAAGTATGGGTTTATAACTTTGATTTCGCTCAACCAGTTAACATAATAGAAGTTGGTGATACTTTCCCTAAAGGTACAAGTGCTGCAATGTACAAACATTTAGAAAATGGCGAAGGTTTGCCAATGGATGGATTTAAATTTTATTGGAATCCAGAAACTGGTACTAGCTCAAACCAATGGCAATCACTAGCATATACAAGCACTCCATTCGTTAAAACAGGAAGATATGATGTGCTTGATTCAGGTAATCGTGATTTCCAAACATCGCAACCAGGTAAATTCATTGTAAAAAATGGCACTCCTAATCCACCTATTATTACTGAATCTAATGCAGGTGAAATTACAATCACGCCAGGAGCGGTCAGACAAATCCCGATTAAGGGTAGTGGCTATTATGCTCAATCAAATGCTGATAAAATCGTAATTAATAGAAATGGCAGAAAATTAACTACTTTCATTAAAAATCAAGACGGACGATGGGAACTTTTAACAGGTGAACCAGATATTAGAGGCCTATCGGCAAAAGATGACGGAAGCGCCATTTTAATAAATCGAACTGCTATCTCTGAAGGCGATACAATCCAAGCTATTGCGACTGAAGGTTCAGGGGAGATAATCAGTAGTCCTGCAGATAGTGGACCGTTTATTGTTAAAGCACCACAACCAGAGAAAGCTACTGCTAAGATTTGGCAGAACGGAACTTTTGAAGTCACACCTGATAATGCTACAAATACTTTTAACCCAACAAAAAGGATAGAAGTTAGCTACACAGAAAAAATAGGTAATAATGAAGCAAACAAAACGTTTACTATCACTAAAAATAATAATGGTAGCTGGTCTATTAATAACAAACCAAGCTATGTAACATTTAACCAAAGTAACGGTAAAGTTATCTTTGATGCTAATACTATTAAACCTGACTCACAAGTTACTATTACTTCTAAAGCAGGTAATGGTAATACGGAAAGTACAAATCCAAATATAGTTTCTGCGCCAGCGTCCCATTCTGTGACTATCAGAGAAATTATAAAAGAACAAGGACAAAGTGTAACTAATGCAGATGTTAATAACGCTGTTCAAGTCGAAAATAAACGTATAGCAAGTATTAAATCAGGTACAGCATTACCTTCAAATCTAGCTGGTGGTAGTACAACACATATTCCAGTAGTGATTACCTATAATGATGGAAGCACTCAGGAAATCACTGAAACTATTAAAACAAAAGTAAATAAAACTGAATTAATTAATGCTCGCAACCATTTGGACGATACTATAAGTAAAGATAATAAAACGCCTGCAAGTATAAGTAACTTTGAACAGGCAATGGAAAGAGCGAAAGCACAAATAAATCAAGCGAAAGCTGAAGCGGATACTGTGATTAACACTGAATTTGCTACACCGCAACAAGTAGCTGAAGCATTAAATCGAGTTAAAGCAGCTCAAGCTAAAATTAATGAAGCTAAAAACTTATTACAAACTAGAGCTGATAATAGTCAATTAATAAGAGCAAAAGATCAATTGCAACAGACACTTCAACCAGCTGCCTCAACAGAAGGTATGACTCAACAAAGTGCTCAAAACTATAATTCAAAACGACAATCTGCTGAACAAGCAATTCAAAATGCTAATTCTGTAATCAACAATGGAGATGCAACTTCTCAACAAATTACTGAGGCTAAAAATAAAGTAGAGCAAGCTCAAAGAGAATATGTTGAAGCTAAAAATGGTTTAAGAGCGGATAAATCTCAATTAGAAACGGCATATCATCGATTAACGCAAAATGTAATCTTAACAGATAAGAAACCAGCATCTGTAACTCGTTATAATCAATCATTAGCAGGATTTAGAAACGAATTAGATACTGCTAAAAACGAGGCTAATAGCGTTCTACAAAATACTAATCCTTCTGTAGAACAAGTGAGAAATGCGTTAAATAAAGTTAATGCAGTACAACCAAAAGTTAATCAAGCTATAGCTTTATTACAACCAAAAGAAAATAACTCTGCTTTGGTTCATGCTAAAAATCAATTACAAAATGCTGTGAATGAATCTGACCCTACTCGTGGCATGACATCTACCACTGCAAATAATTACAATACTAAGAAACGAGAAGCTCAAGCCGAAATTCAAAAAGCTGATCAAATCATTGCAGACGGAGATGCAACTGCTAAACAAATTTCTGATGAAAAAAATAAAGTTGAACAAGCATTGCAAGCTTTAAATAATGCTAAAAGAGATTTGCGTGCTGATAAGTCACAATTACAAAATGCTTACAATAAGTTAACAGAACAAGTGAGCACTAACGGCAAAACACCTTCAAGTATTAAAAAATATGAAGCAGCGCGTAAAGCGATTGAAACTCAATATAATGATGCTAAAAATGAAGCTGAGCAAGTGCTCAGAAATAACAATCCAAGCGTAAACGAAGTTACTCAAACTCTTGAAAAAGTGAATAATATTCAATCTAGAGTAAATGAAGCCGTTCACATGCTTCAAAACAAAGAAAATAATAGCGAGCTAGTAAGAGCAAAAGAACAATTGCAACAAGCTATTAACAATCAACCTTCAACTACTGGCATGACTCAAGATTCTATAAGTAATTACAATTCTAAACGTCAAGAAGCTCAAAATGCAGTATCTCATGCAGAAACTGTAATCAATAACGGCGATGCTACTGCTCAACAAATCTCAACTGAAAAATCTAAAGTCGAACAAGCTTTAACGGCTTTAAATGATGCAAAACATCAACTAACTGCTGACACGACAGCTTTACAAACAGCAGTCAATCGTTTAGACAGAAGAGGCGACACTAACAATAAGAAACCGAGTAGCATAAGAGCTTATAATAATGCTATTCAATCAATACAATCACAACTGGATAATGCTAAAAATAATGCAAATGCTGTGATTCAAAAACCTATTCGCACAGTGAATGAAGTGGACAATGCATTACAAGAAGTTAACCGAGTTGAACGTGAATTAAGTCAAGCTATCAATCAACTTCAACCTTTAGCTAATAATGAGGCACTTAAAGCAGCAAGAACTCAACTTGAAAATAAAATAAATCAAGCAGTTCAAACTGATGGAATGACGCAACAATCAGTCAATGCATATAATCATGCTAAACAAGAAGCGCAAAGCGAATCTAATACAGCTCAAACGTTAATCAATAACGGCGATGCTACTGATCAAGAAATTTCTTCAGAAACTGAAAAAGTAAATCAAAAATTTAAAAATTTAGAGAACGCCATAAATGGATTAACTGTCAATAAAGCTCCGTTAGAAATCGCAAGAAATAATATTCAGTATAATATTATCCATGCGTCAAGCACTGAAGGTATGACATCACAGTCTGCTCAAGCATATAGACAAAAGCTCCAAGAAGCTAGAAATGAAATTACTAGAATTAATCATGTGCTTGATAATCATCCTGATGTCAATGCAATTAGAACTAATGTAGCTTCAGCAGAACGAATGAAGAATGAATTAATACAAGCTAAAAACAATTTACAAGTAGATACTCAACCTTTAGAAAATGCTCAAAGAAATATCCAAAGTGTTATCGATCAAGGTTCTAATACAGATGGAATGACAGCGGATTCTGTAAATGATTTTAATGACGCATTAGCAGCTGCTATAATCGAAAAAACTAAAATCAATAAGTTACTTAAAAATAAAGATTCGATTACTGTAGATAAAGTTAAACAAGCTGTAGCTGAAGCTAACGACGTAATTAAAAACTTAAAAGACGCACGTGCTTCACTACTTCCAGATAAAAGTGATCTTGAAGCTGCTAAACAAGCGCTTGAAAATAGTATTAATCATCCTACAGACACAGAAGGCATGACGCAAGAATCATTACACAACTATAACGAGAAACTAAATGCTGCTCGAGAAGAACTAAATAAAGTGAAAGGTATTTTAAATAATAACCCTACAGTAGCAGTTATTAGATCTACTACTAATGAAGCAAATAACGTTAAAGCGGCTTTAGATGAGGCAAGAACTCAGTTAGTTTTGGATAGACAACCATTTATTAATCATATTAATAGTGAGGATAGTCTTAATACGCCTCAAAAAGAGAACTATAAAAATCAAATTAATAGTGCAACGAATCACCGCGAGTTAGTAAGTATCCAAAGTAACGCTGATACGCTTAATCAAGCTATGAAAAAGTTAAAAGAAAGTATTGCCGATTACGAACAAGAAAAATTAAAAGAAAACTATATAGATGCTTCAGATAACAAACGTCAAGCGTATGATAATGCTGTAAATGCAGCTAAAGGAATTATCAACCAAACTCAAAGTCCAACTATGAGTAGTGATACTATTAATCAAAAAGCGAACGACGTTAAACAAACTAAAGATGCTTTAGATGGTAACCAAAGATTAACAGCCGCGAAACAAGAAGCAGTACGTCATCTAAACGACTTACATGATTTAAACGAGGCACAACGTCATGCGCTTACTACTGAGATTAATAATTCTAATAATATTGCAGCTGTAAACCAAGCTAAAGATAAAGCTAACACTGTAAACACTGCAATGACCGGATTAAAACATAGCATTGCTGATAATGAACAAGAGCTTCGAAATGGCAATTATATTAATGCTGATAAAGACAAACAAGATGCCTACAATAGTTCAGTAAATAGCGCTAAACAAGTTATTAATCAATCAAATAACGATTCAGCACAACTTGATCCAGCTGAAATTAATAAACTTACACAAAAAGTTAATGCATCTAAACAAGAATTGAATGGGAATGAAAAATTAGCAGAAGCAAAACGAGAAGCTAACACTACAATCGACGGATTAACTTATCTCAATGATGCACAACGTGCGAAAGCTAAACAAAATGTTGGCAACGCTACAACAAGAACAGACATTGCTAGTCAATTAGGAAATTACACTAAATTAAACAATGCGATGAAAGAATTACGCGATAGTGTTCAAAACGTTAACCAAGTAAAAACAGGTAGCAATTATATTAATGAAGACAATGGTCCTAAAGAATCATATAATCAAGCAGTAACAAATGCTCAAAACATAATCAATGCTCAATCTAATCCTGAAATGAGTTCGGATGCTATTAAGCAAAAAGCGCAAGCAGTGACTACTGCTCAAAATAATTTACACGGTCAACAAAAATTAGAAGAAGCTCAACGTAATGCAAATAGGGAAATAGATAACTTATCTAACTTAACTACTGCTCAAAAATCAGCCGAAAAAACATTAATTAATAGCAAACAAACAAGAACAGAAGTTCAGAACCAACTTAATGATGCTAAAGCTTTAAATGGTTCAATGGGTACATTAAAAGAACTAGTGAATAAACAATCAGAAGTTCAAGGATCAAGTAACTACATTAATGAGGATGAATCAGAAAAAAATGCGTATAACAATGCAATTTCAACGGGGCAAACAATCATTAATAAAACGAATGATCCAGTACTCGATAAGAATAATGTTGATGAAGCAATTAGAGATATTAATAATAAAAAATCTGCACTTCACGGTGAACAAAAATTACAAACAGCTAAAACAAATGCAACAAATGCAATTAACACATTGTCAGATCTCAATAAACCGCAAAAAGATGCTTTAAAAAATGAAATTAATGCTTCTAATACACGAACACAAGTAACTTCAGAACAAACAAAAGCGAATGGCATTAATGAAGCCATGCATAAATTAAGACAAAACATTGCTGACAACGAAAATGAAATAACTCAAAGTAGTTACATTAACGCAGAACCTGAGAAACAAAACGCTTATACAAATGCTGTGAACGCCGCAAACGCGATTATTAATGAGCAAAATCCAACTTTAGATGCAAGTACAATAAATCAAAAAGCGCAAGAAGTATTAACAACGAAAAACGCTTTAGACGGAGAAGCACAACTTCGCAAAGCGAAAGAGAACGCTACTCGTGAAATTGATGGCTTAAATCAACTTACACAAGCTCAAAAAAATAAAGAAAAATCATTAGTTAACGAAGCACAAACGAGACCAGCAGTTGCAACGCAGTTAAGTGAAGCTAAAGAACTAAATAAGGTTATGGGGCAATTAAATAGCTTAATTAATAATCAAAATGAAATTAAAGGTAGTAGTAAATACATTAATGAAGATTCCGCTCAACGAAATGCTTATACAAATGCGATTTCACACGCTGAATCACTAAAAAACAGAACGCAAACTCCAGAATTAGATAAATCTGTAATTCAAGGTGCGATTAATAATATTAATACAGCTATTAATAATTTAGATGGGGAAGCTAAACTTGCTAAAGCTAAACAAGATGCCAAAGCAACAGTTAATGGACTAAGCGGTTTAACAAACGCTCAAAAAACAAATGAAAATAATTCCATTGGTAGTGCAACAACTCGAGATCAAGTCGCAACTATTTTAAATAATGCTCAAGCGTTAGACCAAACAATGCAAACATTACGAGGACTTGTGAATGCCAAAAATCAAGTTCATTCAACAAGTGACTTTATTAATGAAGATAGTCAACAACAAAATGCTTATAACAGTGCTATTGCAAATGGTGAAGCAATCATTAGTGGTCCACAAAATCCTACAATGGACAAATCAACAATTGAACAAGCCATTAATCAAATTAATGCTGCTAAAAATAATTTACATGGTGTCACTAAACTTCAAAATGATAAAAATGCTGCTAATCAAGCAATTGCTCAATTAGGATCTTTAAATAATCCACAAAGAACTGGCGAAGAAGCGTTAGTAAATGGTGCTCAAACTAGAAATGACGTTACAGCTCACCTCAATAATGCTAAAGCGTTAAACGAAGCTATGAAAAAGCTTAAAGAAAAAGTTGCGGAAAAAACTAATGTTAAACAAAATAGTGATTACATTAACGGTTCATCTGAACATCAAAACGCATACAATCAAGCATTACAGAATGCCGAAGCAATCATTTATCAAAATAGTAATCCTACATTAGATAAATCAGAAGTTGAACAAAAATTACAAAGTTTAACTCAAGCTCAAAATGCACTTGACGGTGTACAACAATTGGCTAATGCCAAACACTCGGCGACTCAAGATGTGAATGGTTTAACAAGTCTCAACGATGGCCAAAAACGTGAGTTAAATAAATTAATCAATGCTGCGGACACACGCACTAAAGTTCAAGAAGAATTAACCAAAGCTACTGATTTAAATAGTGCTATGAAAGCTCTAAGAGATAGTATTCAAAACGTCAATGAAGTTAAACAAGGTAGTAATTATGTAAATGAAGATCAAACTGAACAACGTAATTATGATAACGCTGTTACTAGTGCTCAAGGCGCTATAAATAACAATAGCAATCCTGTGTTAGATAAAGGTTTAACTCAAACTGTTCACAACACTAAAGATGCCTTACATGGTGCTAATAAATTAAGCCATGATCAACAAGCAGCAGAAACTGAAATTCGTGGTTTATCTAATCTTAATAAACCTCAAAAAGACGCTGAAATAGCCAAAGTTAAAGCAGCATCAACTCGTGATAGCGTAAGAAATATTCTTCAAGATGCTAAAACTTTAGACACAGCTATGCACGGTTTAAGAGAAAGTATTAAAGATAAATCTGATATTAAAAATAGTAGTAAGTATATAAATGAAGACCAAGAAGAGAAACAAGCTTATGACAATGCTGTTAATAACGCTCAAAAAATTATTGATGAAACAACAGCTACATTAAGTCCTGATACAATTAATAATTTAACTCGTGCAGTAACTCAAGCTAAATCTGATCTTAATGGTGATACTAAACTTCAACAAGAGAAAGACCAAGCTAAACGAACAATTGCGCAGTTACAAAACTTAAATGATGCACAAAAACATATGGAAGACGCATTAATCGATAACCAACAAACACGTGTTGAGGTCAAACATGATTTAGCCGAAGCTCAAGCTTTGAATGGTTTAATGGGAACATTAAAAGAAAGCATAAAAGATTATTCAACAATTACTGGTGATGGTAACTACATCAATGCTGATCCAGCTAAAAAACAAGCATATGATAATGCGGTTAAAAAAGCTCAAAAAATTATAAATGGAACAAACCAACCAACTATAAATAAAGACGATGTCTCTAACGCAACTCAATCAGTAAAAACTACAAAAGATGCTTTAGATGGTAATCACAGATTAGAAGAAAATAAACAAAATGCAAATCGCGAAATAGATAATTTATCTAACTTAACTCCTGCTCAGAAAACAGCTGAAAAAGCATTAATTAATAATAAACAAACACTAACAGAAGTACAGTCTCAACTTGATAAAGCTAAAGCTTTAGATGGTTCAATGGGCACATTAAAAGCATTAGTGAACAAACAATCAGAAATTCAAAGAACAAGTAATTATATTAATGAAGACCAACCAGAGCAATCTGCGTATAATAACTCAATATCAATGGGACAAACAATCATTGATAAAACGACCGATCCAGTACTTGATAAGAATAATGTTGATGAAGCAATTAATAATATTAATACTAAAGAATCTGCACTACATGGTGAACAAAAATTACAAACTGCTAAAACAAACGCAACAAATGCAGTTAATACTTTAGCAAATCTCAACAAACCTCAAAGAGATGCTTTGAAAAATGCTATTAATGCTTCTAATACACGAACTCAAGTAAGTGCAGAACAGGCAAAAGCGACTGCCATTAATGATGCTATGCAGACATTAAGACAAAATATTGCTGACAACGAAAATGTAAAAACTCAAAGTAATTACATTAATGCAGAACCTGAGAAACAAAACGCTTATACAAATGCTGTGAACGCTGCAAATACGATTATTAATGAACAAAACCCAACTTTAGATGCGAGTACAATAAAACAAAAAGCGCAAGCAGTACTAACAACTAAAAATGCTTTAGACGGTGAAGGACAACTTCGCAAAGCTAAAGAGGACGCTAATCGTGAGATTGATGGTTTAAGTCAACTTACACAAGCTCAAAAAAATAAAGAAAAATCATTAGTTAACGAAGCACAAACGAGAACAGCAGTAACAACACAATTAGACAAAGCTAAAGAACTTAATAAAGTGATGGAGCAATTAAATAACTTAATTAATGGTCAAAATGCAATTAAAGGTAGCAGTAAATACATTAATGAAGACCAAGCTCAACAAAATGCTTATACTAATGCGATTACTAACGCTGAAGCACTTAAAAATAGAACGCAAAATCCAGAAATAGATAAATCTGCGATTCAGACTGCGATTAATACTATTAATACAGCTATCAATAATTTAAACGGTGAAACTAAACTTTCTAAAGCTAAACAAGATGCTCAGGCAAAAGTTAACAATCTTAATGGTTTAACAAACGAACAAAAAACAAGTGAAAATAGCTCTATTGGCAACGCAACAACTCGAGATCAAGTCACAAATATTCTCAACGGTGCTCAATTGTTAGACCAAACGATGCAAAGATTACGAGAATTAGTAAATGCTAAAGACCAAGTTCATACAACAAGTGACTATATCAATGAGGATGCTCAACAACAAAATGACTACAATAGCGCTATCGCAAACGGCGAGGCAATTATCAGTGGTCAACAAAATCCTACAATGGACAAATCAACAATTGAACAAGCCATTAATCAAATTAATGCTGCTAAAAATAATTTACATGGTGCTAGTAAGTTACAACGAGATAAAAACCAAGCTAATCAGGAAATTGCTCAATTAGGATCTTTAAATGATGCACAAAAATCTGGCGAAGAAGCATTAGTGAATGGTTCTAATACAAGATCAGATGTAGCTACACAGCTCGATAAAGCTAAAGCATTAAATGATGCTATGAAAGAACTTCGAAACAAAGTTGCTGAAAAAACATCTGTCAAACAAAGTAGTGATTACATTAACGATTCATCTCAACATCAAAATGCATACAATCAAGCATTAAAAGATGCCGAAGCAATCATTAACCAAAACGGTAGTCCTACATTAGATAAATCAGAAGTTGAACAAAAATTACAAAGTTTAACTCAAGCTCAAAATGCATTACAAGGTTCACATCTACTTGAAAATGCTAAGAATAACGCTGTTACTGAAATCAACAAATTAACAGCTTTAAACGATGCACAACGTCAAAAAGCGATTCAAAATGTTCAAGCACAAACTACAATTCCAAACGTTAACCAACAATTAACGACTGTTAAAGAATTGAATAGTGCAATGCAAGCATTAAGAGATGCAGTTGGACAACAAAATGACGTGCATCAACAAAGTAATTATTTCAATGAAGATCAACAACCTAAACAAAATTACGATACCGCTATTCAATCAGGTCAAGAAATCATCAACAAATCTCAAGACCCAGTAATGAATAAAACTGAAATTGAACAAGCGACTAATCGCATTAATTCAACTAAAGATGCTTTAGATGGCGCTAATAAGTTACACAGCGATCAAGAAAGTGCTAATAGACAAATAGATGGATTATCTAGCCTTAACCCAGCTCAAATCACAGCTGAGAAACAATTAATTAACCAAGCGACAACTCGTACAGATGTGGCTCAAAAATTAGCAGCAGCTAAAGAATTAAATGATGCTATGAAAGCTTTAAGAGATGGCATTCATAATAAAGATGACATTAAACGAAGTAGTGCTTATGTCAATGCAGATCCAACAAAAATTTCTGCATATGACCAAGCTTTACAAAATGCTGAAAATATAATCAACGCTACACCTCAAGCAGAACTTAATAGATCAACAATTGAACAAGCATTAACTAGAGTTCAACAAGCTCAAAATGCACTTGACGGTGTACAACAATTGGCTAATGCCAAACAAGCAGCGACTCAAAACGTCAATGGTTTAACAAGTCTCAACAATGGCCAAAAACGTGAGTTAAATCAATTAATCTATGCTGCAAACACACGTACTAAAGTTAAAGAAGAATTAGCTAAAGCTACTGCTTTGAATAATGCTATGAAAGCTTTAAGAGATAGTATTCAAAATGTTGATGAAGTTAAACGAGGTAGTAATTATGTAAATGAAGATCAAACTGAACAACATAATTACGATAACGCTGTTACTGGTGCTCAAACTACTATCGATAATAACAACAAACCTGTGTTGGATAAAAATACAATCGAAAGTTTAACTCAAACTGTTAACAACTCTAGAGATGCTTTACATGGGTCTAGTAAATTAAGTCGTGATCAACAAAATGCAGAAAATGAAATTCGTGATTTAACGAGCCTAAATGAACCTCAAAAAAATGCAGAAATAGCTAAAGTAAAAGCTGCAACTACACGCACTGATGTAAAAAATATTCTTCAAGATGCTAAAACTTTAGACACTGCTATGCACGGATTAAGAGAAAGTATTAAAGATAAATCTGAAATAAAAAATAGTAGTAAATATATAAACGAAGACCAACCAGAGAAACAAGCTTATGACAATGCTGTTAATAACGCTCAACAAGTTATTGACGAAACAACAGCTACATTAAGTCCAGATACGATTAATAATTTAACTAACACTGTGACACAAGCTAAATCAAATCTTCATGGTGATACTAAACTTCAACAAGAGAAAGTTCAAGCTAAGCAAACAATTGCTCAATTACAAAACTTGAATAATGCTCAAAAAGGCTTGGAAGATACTATGATTGATGGCGAGTCAACGCGTACTCAAGTACAACATGATTTAGCCGAAGCACAAGCTTTAGACGGTTTAATGGGAGCATTAAAAGAAAGCATAAAAGATCATTCTAAAGTAACTGGTAATGGTAATTACATCAATGCTGATCCAGCTAAAAAACAAGCATATGATAATGCGATTCAAAACGCTCAAAATATTATAAACGGAACAAATCAACCAACTATAAATAAAGGCAATGTATCTAACGCAACTCAATCAGTGAAATCTACAAAAGATGCTTTAGATGGGGATCATAGATTAGAAGAAGCGAAAAATCATGCTAACCAAGAGATTACGAACTTACAAAACTTGAATAATGCTCAAAAAGAAGCTGAGAAAAATGCGGTTAACACTTCACCAACACTCGAACAAGTTCAACAAAACTTACAAACTGCACAAAATTTAGATAGTGCGATGGGCGCTTTAAAACAAAGTATTGCTAATAAAGATCAAGTAAAATCTGAAAGTAAATATCTCAACGAAGACCCAACTATAAAAGCTAACTATGACAATGCAGTTCAACGTGCCGAAAGCATTATTAACGCAACTCATGACCCTGAATTAAATAAAGCTAACATTGAACAAGCAACACAAGCTGTTCAACAAGCCGAACAAGCACTTCACGGTGTTGAAAAATTAACTCATGATAAAACAACTGCATCAAACGAATTAGACGGTTTAACGAACTTAACTGATGCGCAACGTGAAAAGTTAAAAGAACAAATTAACAATTCTACTAGTCGCGATGATATCAAACAAAAAATTGAACAAGCTAAACAACTTAATAATTTAATGGATCAACTTAAACAACAAGTTGGTCACAAAGACGACGTTCATTCAAATAGTAATTATTTCAATGAAGATCCTGATAAGAAAAAAGCTTATGATGATGCGATTAAACGTGCAGAAGAGATCATTAAAAATTCAACTGATCCTAATTTGAATCCACAAGATATCACAAATGCACTTAATCAAATTAAACAAGCAAAAGATAATCTTCACGGTGATGATTTGCTTCAACATCAAAAAGATACTTCAAATCAATCAATTGATAACTTAAATCATCTTAACCAACCTCAAAAAGATGCATTAAAACAAGCTATCAATGGCGCTACAACAAGAGAACAAGTAGCAGAAAAATTAAAAGAAGCACAAGCACTTGATGAAGCAATGAAACAACTTGAAAACCAAGTAAGCAAGGATCCTTCAATTACTTCAGGAAGTCCATTTGTCAATGAAGATACTGACAAACAAAAAGCTTATAATGATGCAGTACAAGCAGCTAAAGATTTAATAAATCAAACTTCTAATCCTACTTTAGACAAACAAAAGGTAGAAGAAGCACTACAAAAAATTCAAAATGCTGTAAACGAATTAAAAGGTGAGCAAAAATTAACTCAATCTAAACAAGATGCGAATGGTCAACTCTCTCATTTTAATAATCTGACTGATGAGCAAAAGGCGCATTTCAAACCATTAATCGATAATGCTCAAACTAGAGGAGAAGTAGACAAACAAATCGCTTTAGCTAAACAGTTAAATGATGATATGGGTACCGTTAAAGGACAAATCTCATACAAAGATAAAGTTCATCAATCAAGCGATTATATTAATGCTGATCAATCTAAAAAAGAAGCTTTCGATAACGCTATCAAAGAAGCAGAAGATTTACTTCATAATAATCCTGGAATATTAGATCATAATACGCTTCAAAACATCATTAATAAAATTGAAGAAGCTCAAAATGCATTAAATGGACAAGCGAAATTTGACCAAGCACAAAAAGAAGCTCTAAAAGAACTAGGTCATTTAAATAGTCTAAATGCACCTCAACGTGAAACAGTTAAAACGAATATCAATCAAGCAACTACGTTAGATGGATTAGCTCAAGAATTACAAAAAGCCAAAGATCTTAATAACGCTATGAAAGCGATGAGAGATAGCATTGCTAACCAAGAACAAGTTCGTCAAGGTAGTAATTATACAAATGAGGATCATACGCAACAGCAAGCATATGATGATGCAGTAAATAACATCAACCGTATTATTACAGAATCTAATGCTACGATGGATCCTCAAGCAATCAATCAGGCTACTCAAACGTTAACTGACGCGAAACAAGGTTTACACGGTGATCAAAAACTTCAAGACGATAAAAATAATGCGAAACAAGAAATTGACAACTTAACTGGTTTAACAAATGCTCAAAAACAAACGCTTAATGACGCTATCAACCAGTTGACCAATAGACCTGATGTAAAACGAAAATTAAGTGAAGCTAAATATCTAAACGGCAAAATGGAAGAGTTAAAAGCTATTGTGGCGAAAGCTCCTTCAGTTAGACAAAATAGCAATTATATCAATGAAGATCCTGCTGAAAAAGAAGCTTATGATAATGCAATTAATAAAGGTCAAAAAGTTATTGATGCAGCGAACAATCCAACTACGGATTCAGTTGTTATCAGTAAAATCATTCAAGAAATAAATAGTGTTGAACAAGGTCTCAACGGAGCTCAGAAACTTAGACAAGATCAAGCAGATGCTATCAACAAAGTTTATGGTTTAGATACTCTGAACCCAGCACAAAAATCTAAAGAAGTACAAGATATACAAGCTGCTACAACTAGACCTGCTGTCACTCAACAATTGGAAGATGCGAAAGCCTTAAATCAGGCTATGGAACAACTTAAACAAAGTATTGCTGATAAGAATAAAACGCTAAACTCTAGCAATTATATTAATGAAGATCCTGAGAAAAAATTGGCTTACGATAATGCACTAAGCAAAGCAGAGCAGCTACTAAATCAACAAAACGATCCAACAATGGATAAAAATGAGATCAATGCTGCAACTCAAAAAGTTAAAGAAGCCAAAGACGCACTTCATGGCGCTGAGAAATTAGCTCAAAATCAAACTGAGTCTAATGCTACTGTTAATCAATTACCAAACTTAAACGATAAACAAAAACAAGCTTTAAATGACTTAATTAACAGCGCGCCTAACAAACAAAAAGTTGCTGAAATCATTGCACAAGCAAATGAACTCAATAATGCAATGAAGAAACTAAAAGATTTAGTAGATGAGCAACCTCATGTTCATCAACAAAGCAATTACTCTAATGAAGATCCTAATGTTCAAAACGTTTATGATAATGCGATTCAAAATGGTCAAAATATTATTGATGGAACAACAGGCGAACCTTTAAATAAAAATCAAATCGATAACGCAATTCAAAATATCGAACTTGCTAAAGGCGATCTTCACGGAGAACAAAAATTACAACATGCTCAACAAGATGCGAATAATGAAATTGATCATCTTTCAAATCTAAATAATGCACAAAGACAAGGCGAACATAACGAAATCAACACTGCACCATCAAGAACTGAAGTAGCCAACGATTTAAATAATGCTAAAGCGCTAAACGAAGCAATGCGTCAATTAGAAAGCGAAGTTAACCATGCAAATAATATTAAACAATCAAGTGACTTCATTAATGAAGATGAAGGCCCACAAAATGCATACAATAACGCACTTCAAAAAGCGAAAGATATTATCAATGCAGTACCAGATGGTACTTTAGATAAAGCTAGAATTGAACAAGCATTAACAGAATTACAGCATGCAAGAGAAGCTTTACACGGAGAACAAAAACTTCAAGAAGCAAAAGATCAAGCCAACGCTCAAATTGACGGATTAAATGCGCTAAACTCTGGTCAAACTCTTGCAGAGAAAGACTTGGTTAATCAAGCTAAGACTAAACCTGCAGTTCAAGAAGCGCTTGAAAAAGCTAAAGAACTCAATGAGGCGATGAAAGCATTAAGATCAGAAATTGCTAAAAAAGATCAAGTTAAAGGCGAAAGTAAATACATTAACGCTGATAATAATAAGCAATCAACGTATGATAGTGCACTTAATCGCGGTTCACAAATCATCACAACAACTCAACCGCCAGAACTTGATAAAGACGCAATTAATAGAGCAACTCAAGCTATTACCAACGCTGAAAATGAGTTAAACGGTCAAGCTAAATTAACAGAAGCAATTTCTAACGGTAAGCAAGAAGTTAATAACTTACATGGCTTAACACAAGCTCAAAAAGACAAAGAACATGAATTAATCAATCAAGCACCAACTAAATCACAAGTAGCAGAAATCATTAATAATGCTAAACAATTAGATAATGCTATGAATCAATTACAACAAGCCATAAATAATGCAAATCCAACCAAACAAAGTGGTAATTATATCAACGAAGATCCTGCCCAAAAAGAAGCGTACAACCAAGCGATTCAAAAAGCTAAAGATCTAATCAATAAACAACCACCTACAATGGATAAACACGAAATTGATCAAGCATTAGATAATATTAACCAAGCTCAAAATAACTTGAATGGTAATAAGAAACTATTCAATGAACAAAATGAAAAAACAGATCAATTAACAAATCTTAATAGCCTTACAAACGGTCAACACGATGCATTAGTTAATGACATTTTCAATGCGCCAACGAGAGAAGAAGTTGCAAAACGCTTTGAAAAAGCTGAACAATTAAATAACACGATGAAAGCATTGAGAGATGCTATCAAAGATAATCAACAAGTGCTTCAAAGCAGTAATTATAAAAATGAAGACCCTGCTCAACAAAATGCTTACAATCAAGCAGTAGCTAAAGCCTTAGATATTGTCAATGATAGACCTACGCCAACTTTATCAAATGAAACTGTTCAAAAAGTTGTGGATGAAGTGACTCAAGCTAAACAAAACTTACGTGGCGAACAAAAACTGGCAGACGATAAAGCAAATGCAGAAAGAACATTGAATCAATTAACGCATCTCAATCCTGCACAACGTGAAGACTTAGAAAATCAAATTCACAATGCGACGATTCGACCAGAAGTTCAAGATGCAGTTAACTTAGCTAACCAGCTTAATGATGCAATGAAGAAATTAAAAGATGCGCTTGATGGTAATGAAACGCTTAAACAATCTAGTGATTACATTAATGAAGATACAAATGAAAGAGGCAACTACGATCACAATGTTGAAAAAGGTAAAGAAATAGTTGACCAACAAACAAACCCAACGATGTCACCAAGCTATATTAATGAAATTACAGATAAAATTAATAACGCTAAAAACGATTTACATGGTTCTCAAAAACTTGAAAAAGATAAACAACAAGCAACTGAAAATATCAATCAAATGACAGGTTTAAATCAAGCTCAAAAAGATCAATTAAATAAAGAAATCCAACAAGCTCAGACTAGACCTGACGTTGAACGTGTCATCATTAAAGCAAAACCATTAAATCAATCAATGGAGAATTTACGTCAAAGCATTAAAGATGTGGATAATGTAAAACAAACAAGTAATTACATTAATGAAACTCCAAGCGTTCAAAACAATTACACTAGCGCTGTAGATCAAGCGAAACAAATCATTGATCAAACGTCTAACCCAACGATGAACCCATTAGATATTAATCGTGCTATAGCTAAGGTTCAAACAACCAAAGATGATCTTCATGGCGAACGTAAACTCGACAATGATAAACATACGCAAACGTATGCAGTTAATCATTTAGATCATCTTAACCAAGCACAAAAAGATGCTTTGGCACATGAAATAAATCAAGCAACTACCGTCACTGATGTAGATAATATTTACAACAAAGCTAAAGCGTTAGATGATGAAATGAAGAAACTTAAAGACATCGTTGCACAACAAAATAGCGTAAGACAATCAAGCAACTATATCAACGAGGATAGCGCTCCTCAACAAGCATATAATGACGCTATTAACGATGCACAAGCTATCATTGATCAAACGACTAATCCAACAATGTCTCATGATGACATTGAAAATGCGATTAATAAAATAAAAGAAAAAGTTGCAGCATTAGATGGAGAACATAAATTACAACAAGCAAAAGAAAATGCAAATAACCTCATCGATAGCTTAAATAATTTAAATACACCACAGAAAAATGCTGAAAAAGCACTCATCAATAATGCAAAAACAAGAGACAAAGTGACTGAACAAACTCAAGTGGCACAAGAGCTCAATAATGCAATGGGCGGTTTAAGAAACAGTATTCAAGATCAAGGATCTGTGAGACAAGATAGTAAATATGTCAATGAAAATTACGACAAACAACAAGCATATAATAGTGCTGTACGTGATGCAGAATCTGTCATCAATGAACAAACTGCAACATTAAACAAAGATACGATTACACAGTTAACTCAAGCTGTTAACAAGGCCAAAGACGCATTAAACGGTGTTGAATTGCTCAATGCAGATAAACAAGCTGCACAACAATCACTACCTAAATTGAGTCATTTAAATCAAGCGCAACAAGATGCTTTCAATACTCAAATCAACAATGCACATACACGCTCTGAAGTTCAGCAAATCATTGGTCAGGCTCAAAACCTAAATAATACGATGAAATCATTAGAAGATAGCATCCAAGATAAAGACCAAGTGAAAAAATCTGGTAACTATATCAACGAAGATCCTAATGAACAACAGGCTTACGATAATGCAGTGACTCAAATTGAGAATATTCTTCACCAAACATCTCAACCAACAATGTCCGTTGATGATATTAAAAATGCGATTAATCATATCAAAAACGCTAAAGACCAACTTGCAGGACAAAGTAAACTTGATAAAGCAAAAGATCAAGCAGATAAAGAATTAAGTAAGCTTGTCGATTTAACTTCATACCAAAGCAGTAACGTAGGAAATCAAATTTACACTGCTAAGACAAGAACTGAAGTTGCTCAAGCATTAGAAAAAGCAAAAACTTTAAATGATGCAATGAAAGCTCTAAATGACGTATATAAACAAACATCTAAAGTCATCCATAGCAGTCAATTCATTAATGAAGATCAACCAGAGAAAGATGCATACAAACAAGCGATTAAAGATGTTGAGGCAGTCATTTATAAACAAACAAATCCAGAAATGGATCCGACAGTTATAAATAATTTGACTCACCAACTTGAAAATGCACAAAACAATCTCCATGGTGATCAAAAACTTGCCCAAGCAAAACAAAATGCTACCGACACAATAAATGGTTTAACACATTTAAATGAAGCTCAACGCGAAGCAATCATTAACCAAAATACAAACGCAACAACACGTGAACAAGTGAAGAAAAACTTAGATAATGCGAAAGCACTCGATCAAGCAATGGCATCAGTGGATAATGTAGTTGCAAATAAAAACAACGTTTTAAATAGTAGTAAATATTTAAACGAAGATCCTAAGTACCAACAACCTTACGATCAAACGATTGCGGCTGCCGAACAGTTAGTCAACCAAACTACTAACCCAACACTTGACCCTAATCAAGTTGAAATCATTAAGAATAGAGTACTCACTGCTGAAGATAATTTACATGGAGTTAAAAAGTTAGATTCTGATAAAGCTATGGCGAAATATGACATTGCTGACATGAAAAATCTTAATGCCGCTCAAAAACAAGCAATCACTCAATCAATTAATAACGCGACATTAAGAACAGAAGTTAAACAGCTTCTACAACAGGCTAAAGATCTTAATTCAGTAATGAAAGACCTAAAAGACAAAACGAAACAAACTGAGGCTGATAAAACTTCACCAAACTATACTGAGGCCTCAGATGATAGAAAAGAAGCGCTAAATCAAGCACTCGCTGATGCGAAAGCAATAATTGATAAAGCACATGGATCAAATGCTACGCATGACGAAGTTCAACAAGTTCTAGACAAGCTTACTCAAGCGAATCAAAATCTCAATGGTAATCAACGTGTAGCTGAAGCTAAAACTGATGCAAGTAACACTATCGATCAACTTAAACATTTAAATCCGAGCCAACAACAAACTGCCAAAGATAATGTAGAACAGGCAACGAAACTTGCTGAAATTGATACAGCTAAAGCCAATGCTCAAGTATTAAACAAATCAATGGGTCAATTACAACAATTTATCAATGATGCTCAATCAGTTGAAAACAGCGATAATTACAAACAAGCAGACGATAGTAAAATTTCAGCTTATGACGATGCTCTAGAACAAGCTCAAGCTATAGTTCAAAAGAACGCAACTGAAGATGAAGTTAAACAAGCAATTCATCAAATAAGTCAAGCTAAAAATAACTTAAATGGTATTGCAAGACTCGATGAAGCTAGACCTAAAGCATTAGATTATATAAACTCACTTGATAAAATAAATAATGCTCAAAAAGCTGCCTTAATCGATAAGGTTAACCAATCACACGACCTTATAGAAATAAACCATCTCGTTGATGATGGAACGAACTTAAACGATATAATGCATGATTTAGCACAAGCAATCATCGATAATTACGCACCAACAAAAGCGAGCATTAATTACATTAATGCTGATAGCCAACTTAAAGATAACTTTAATCAAGCGATCAATAACGCTCGTGACGTACTTAATAAAGCAAAAGGTCAAAATCTAAACTTTGAAACAGTAGATTCACTTAAAGATGCTATTTCAGAGACGAAAGATGCGCTTAATGGTATAGAACGACTCAAAGCTGCTAAAGCTAAAGCGGACAAATTCATCGAAAGTCTCGCACATATCAATCAAGCTCAACTTGCACATGCACTCAAAGAAATCGCTAATTCAGATACATTAACGAAATTAGCTCGCATCGTCGATAAAGCAAATGTTTTAAATGAAGCTATGCAAGCACTGAAAGACGAAACCACTCGGAATGCAGCTCCTGTTCAATCTAGCTTAAATTACATTAATGCTGATGAGGATCTCAAAGATCAATTCGACCATGCATTAAGTAATGCTAGAAAAGCGCTCGCCAAAGCTACAGGTAAAAACTTAGATGAAACTGAAATTGAAGGGCTTAAACAAGCGATTGAAGATACTAAAGATACACTTAACGGGGAACAACGTTTTGCTGAGGCTAAAGCGAAAGGTCAACAGTACCTACAAACTTTAACTCATTTAAATGATGCGCAACGTAATATTGCTGAAAATGAAATAAAAACATCAGAAGACCTCACTTCATTAGCTGAGACAATTTCAAACACTACTAACTTAGATGAAGCAATGAAAGATTTACATGAAACATTAGTAAATAATGCTACACCTGTTCATGCGAGTGTTAATTACGTCAATGCTGACGATGATTTAAAACAACAATTTGACACAGCACTTCAACAAGCTAGAAATACGCTTGCTAAAGCTACAGGTGAACCAGCTTCAATCGATGAAGTTCGTGGACTTTCACAAACAATTGAAGACACTAGAGATGCACTAAATGGGGAACAACGTTTGGCTGAGGCTAAAGTTAAAGCTGAAAAGGTACTAAACACATTTAAAGACCTAAATAATGCGCAACGCGAAAGCTCTATGTCTCAAATGAAAGCTACAGATAATCTACAAGATTTAACGCAAATTGTTGCGACAGCTTCTGATTTAAATGATGCTATGAGAGATTTAAGAGATAAATTAAAATCTACAGTTAATCCGGTTAAAGCAAGCATCAATTATGTCAATGCTGACTATAACTTGAAACGTCAATTTAACAAAGCAGTTAAAGATGCAAGAGAAGCACTAAGTAAAACAAAAGGCGAAAATCTTAACGAAAGAGATATACAAGGCTTATCACAAGCGATTGATGACACAAAACAAGCATTAAACGGTGAACAACGTCTTACTGAAGCTAAAACAAAAGCGGACATATTCATTAAACAACTTGATGCGCTAAATGATGCGCAAACTGACGCTTTAACTCATGATGTTAATGCTTCTGACAACATTAAAGATATTACTCAAATTGTTAATGACGCTTCAGATTTAAATGAAGCTATGAAGACTTTACAAGATACTGTAAATCAACTAGATCAACCTACAAAGGACAGTATCAATTATCAAAACGCTGACGAAGACTTAAAATTACAATTCGATCATGCTATACAAGTCGCTCATGATGTACTGAACAAAAAAGATGGTTCTAACTTAGATATCGATATTATCAATGGAATGACTCAGGCAATTAAAGATGCTAAGGAAGCTCTAAACGGTGAACAACGCCTTAACGATGCTCAAACTAAAGCGCACAAAGCCATTGACGATACACTCAAACATCAACTTGATGAAATTAACAAAGCAAATGCGACTGACGAGTCTAAAGCACAAGCTAAGAAAGTAGCTGAAGATGCAGCTAAAGAAGCGCATACAAATATTGATCATGCAAATTCTAACAATGCTGTTCAAACCGCTAAAAATGACGGCACAATAGCTATTAACAATACGCATGCTGATGAATTACCTAAAGCTAAAATTGATGCGAATAATGAAATTGATCAAAAAGTAAAAGATATTTTAAATAATATAGATCAAAATCCTAATTTAACTGCTAAAGAAAAAGACAAACTTAAAGCTGATTTAGAACATGCAGTTAACGACATCAAAAAACGTATTGACCAAGCAACTGATAAACAAACGATTTCAGACGAAAAAGCTAAAGTCGATCAATTGCTTAAAGATACACAAGCAATCATCACTGCAAAAGAACAAGCGAAACAAGCAATTAAAGAGTTAGCACAACACAAACGTGACGCTATCAAAAACAACCCTGACTTAACAGATGTTCAAAAGGCACACGCACTCGCCGAAATTGATAAAGCAGAGCAAGAGGCACTTAAACAAATTGAACAAGCAAATTCTGTCGATAATATTAAACAAACCAAAGATGACGGTCTCAATAACATTGCTCAAATTACAATTTGGGATACTGACCAAGCACCATTAACACTTCATCGATCAGAGTTAAGCCTACAAGATGCACTCGTCACAGGAAATGTTGTTGTCCATAGAGATGAAACGATTACGATGAATGACATTAAACACGCATTAACTTTAACTGACGATCTCAAAGTGAAAATTATTTCACTACCAAATACTGATAAAGTTGCCAATGATTTAACTGCAAAAGTTGAAATTACACTTGCCAATGGTTCACAAGTGATTGTCGATGTTCCAGTAAATGTAATCGAAAAAGAACTTCAAGTTGCTAAAAATGAAGCATCTCAACAAATCAACCAAGTTACACAACAAAAACTTGATGAAATTGATAAAGATCAATCATTAACTGAAAAACAAAAAGAACAAGCAAAAGCGGAAGTTCAAAAACTTAAAGAACAGGCACTTAACAACATCAATCAGTCTACAACCGTAGCAGATGTTGAGAAAATCCAACAAAAAGATAAAGATGACATTCACCATTTTGATTCTAAACAATTTATTTTAGACAAAGCTAAAAAGGACAATAAAGCTAATGTTCAGAAAGCAACTGAAGAAGGCGTTAAAGAAATTAAACACATTACAGATTTAACACCAGATGAACAAGCGAAGTTTGTAAAACAATTACAAGAACTTCAAACTAAAGTGAATGATAAGATTAAAAATGCTAAAGATTTAGATGAATTAAAACAAATCATCAAAGATTTCAATACACAACGTGATCAAATCATTGCTCAAGCTCATTTGTTAGGTGAAAAACATAAAGCAGACCGTAAATTAGATAATGTTGTAAATAATAGAACACAACAAATCTTAGACAATATGTCTGCTACTCAATACCAAAAACAATTAGCTATTAGTCGCATCAAACAAATTCAACTTGATACAATGAATGCAATTCACAAAGCTAAAACAATTGCAGAAGTTCAAGAAGCTTTATTAAATGGTATTCGACGTATCTTAGCTGTAGGATTTGATAATTCATTCGATTCTATATCTAATCAAACAAATGCGCTATCTCATAGAAATCTGTTTGACGTTAGATTGAAAGACCAAGATGTACAAAGCCATATTGGTCAAACTGAAACTTATAAAGAAGTATTAAGTGGTGCCGGCGTTGAACCAGGTAAGAAAAAACATAAAGAAGATGGACCTAAACATGTTAATCATCATGATGATAGTTTCATCGACAGAATAATCGATGATTTCGGTAAAGCTGTAGGATTTATAACTCTCACTGGTTTACTTTCTGGATTCTGGTTAGTATTTGCTAAAAGACGTAAAAAAGAAGAAGAGGAAGAAGAACTTAGAGATAACAAAGATTATCAAATTTCTGATTCTGAAAAAACAACACCACTCGTAGTAGCTAAACGTAAAAAAGATAAAAATGAAGAAACACAAATAGATGAAGATGATAAAAAGGGCATTCCTGTTGCAAAACGCAAAAAAGACAATAAACAGGAAAATAAAGAAGTAAAACAACAAACAAAGAAAAAAGTTCAAACTTCACAACCTAAATCCAAATCTTCTTCATGCACTTCATCCAAAGGTAAAACGACTAAAAAAGCTACAAACCAAGCTACGAAAAAAGGTGCGAAAAAAAACTCAAAAAAATAAAACTAAATAACAGAGAGAAATAAATAAACAGGTTATAGGGAGTCATTCCTATAGCCTGTTTTTTATGCTTATTTAGTTAATTTATATAACGCTTGTTGTGCATATTGATTCGCTTCTTTATTTTGTTCTCTAGGCACCCACTTAACAAACATTAACTCAAAACTTTGCTCTAAAATTTCCATATTATCAAAATAAGGTTTAAATTTAGCATTTTTAACGCGACCACTATTCACGCTATCCTCAATTAATTTAGAATCTGTATAAAGTAAGGCATTAATAACATTTAATTCTCTAGCATGTTCCAGCGCATGCAACATCGCTGCCCATTCTGCACTGTGATTATCCATTTCTCCTAAATCATGGGTGAAAACATGTCGTTCTGATTCTTCCTTCACAACGATTGCGCATGCACTTCGTCCTGGATTACCTTTCGTTGCAGCATCAAAATATATTTTTGCCATCTCGTTTACACCTTCATTCCATAAATTTATTTTTATTGTAGCAAATCTTCAAATGATAGAGTCAAAAGATAATCATTAAAGCCATACGAAATATAGCATCATCACGAGATTACGCATTATCTTTCTCCCACGTTCCGTTTACTCTTTTTAATTTAAAAAATAAAAACTGTCGACTAAGTTATAAAACAAAGTCAACAGTTATTTTTAATAGCCTTTATCAAGTTTTTGAATCTTACCTTTGCGATAGAAAGATTTAGCAATGTATCCAAACGGTACATTGAATATAGTTGAAATAAGTTTTAATAGGTAAGTAGTTATAAATATTTCGAATACTGCTATGCCAGGTAATGTACCCGCAAATGCAATAATAACGAATAATGCTGTATCAATAATCGAACTTAACATTGTACTTCCGTAAGCTCTGATGATAAACGTTTTATCTGAACTAAATATCTTTTTAATCAGTGAAAAGATAAATACATCAACATGTTGACCGATGATATACGCAACAATAGAACCTAGAGCAATTCTTGGAACTAAATCAAATATTGTCTTAAGCGCACCCTGCGCAGTATCTTCAGGTGCTGGAATAAAATGTAATGACATTTGCATAACAATAATCATCACTAATGTTGATGAAAATCCTAACCATACAGCACGTTTAGCAACTTTTCTACCATAAATATCATTTAAAATATCAGTTGCTAAATATATGGAAGCGAACATGACATTCCCAAGTGTCGCTGAAATTCCGAATATATGAATCGTTTTAATAACTTGAATGTTAGCTATAATCGTTCCCATTGCGACCCAAGCAATTAAACCGTGTTTCCCAAAACATCGATACATGAGAACCATTAAGATAAATGTAACAATAAATGAAGCTACACCAAAAATTTCATTAAACATCTTACTTCCTCCTAAATTTTGTTAAAGCGGGTGTTTAGAAACCGCAAAAAAACAACTTACTTAGTTTACTCGAAATATAAAAAATATGCAATAGGGTAACAAAAAATTACAAAATACAAACTTCTATGCTTTCATATGAACCCTATCTGAATTTCGTTTCAAAACGAATCATTAAATACGAATTGATTATTTCAAATTACCACACTTTCAATGCTATAATACAACCATGCAAAATATGTGATGAATCATTTAAAAAGTTTATAGCTAAAGGAAGTGGAAGCTATACTCACTTATTCAGAACAAAAAGCGATTAACAAAATTGATCGACTAATGAACACTTATTGCTATCAATGTCCATTAAAGTCTCATAATAGAAAGACTGAAGGTAAGACACAGGCACATCATTTTTGCATTAATGAGTGTTCAGTAGGTAAACAAATTAAACAAATCGGGAACGAGCTACAATAGGAGGACATCTTTATGGAAATCGTAGCAATTTCAGAAACACCTAATCACAATACAATGAAAATTTCTTTGAGCGAACCACGCCAAGATAATTCATCAACAACATATACTTCTGCGAAAGAAGGCCAACCAGATTTCATCAATCGATTATTTGAAATTGACGGCGTTAAATCCATCTTTTATGTGATGGACTTCATCTCAGTTGATAAAGAAGATGACGCAAATTGGGATGATTTACTACCGCAAATTCAAGACGCTTTCAACGAATAATAGTTTGTTTTAATCAAAAAGGGGGCCATACAGATGGAAATTGTTCGTGTAGAGCCTACGCCCAGTCCCAACACAATGAAAGTTGTATTATCTGAAAAGCGTGAAGATAATCAATCGAACACCTATACTGAAGTACAAAATCATCAGCCACAATTTATTAATGATTTACTTCAATTAGAAGGTGTAAAATCCATTTTTTACGTGATGGATTTTTTAGCAATAGATAAACAACCTAAAGCAGATTGGGAAAGTGTACTACCGCAAATTACATCTACACTCAACAACGAGTCTAATTTAGAACAGGAAACTCAACCAGATGAACATTATGGTGAAGTTCGTGCAGAAGTATTGATGTTTAAAGGAATTCCTTATCAAATCAAACTCACAACTGGTAAAGAAGAGAAACGTCAACAGTTACCAGAAATTTATATCGATAAAATGTTAGAAGCTCAAAAAAACAATGATAATGTCGTTTTCTTAAGAAAGTGGGAAGATTTCGGTATTAGATACGGGGATTTATCAGAAGTGATGGATGATGTGTATGAAGAAGTGATTGCACTTTATCCTGAAGAGCGATTAAATGAACTCGTAAAAGTTGCACTTGAAACTGACATCGTCGTACCTGAACAACATTATCAACACGTGACATTAGATGAATATAATAAAGCTGAAGATTGGAAAGCTCGTTTAAGAATGCTTAAATCCTTTCCAACACCAACATTTGATGACATACCTTTATTAGAAACTGCTTTAAACGAAGATAAAATCCCTTTAAGACGTGAGGCAATCGTTCTATTAGGTATGATAGAGGATGAAGATATTTTACCTTATATTTATCGAGGACTTCATGATAAAAGTCCAGCCGTACGCCGAACAGCAGGCGACTGCTTAAGTGACTTAGGTTTCAAAGCAGCTTTACCCGAAATGGAGAAAGCACTTGATGATCCACAAAAAATTGTCAGATGGCGTGCTGCTATGTTTATATTTGATGAAGGAAATGAAAATCAATTATCTTCTCTTAAAGCTCATGCAGACGACCCTGCATACGAAGTTAAATTACAAATTGAAATGGCAATTTCTAGAATTGAAAATGGTGATGAAGCACTAGGCTCAGTCTGGAAACAAATCGCCAATCGCGAAAGATAATGCATTAAGGAGTGTTTATATGAACGGTTACGAATCTTATATGAGAGAATTAGCACAGCAAATGCGTGCAGAGCTCACTGAAAATGGATTCAAAAGCTTAGAAACAAGCGATGACGTCCAACAATATATGAAAGATTTAAACGAAAACGAAACAACTTTCGTAGTAATTAATTCAACATGTGGCTGTGCTGCAGGATTAGCTAGACCAGCTGCCGTAGCAGTCGCAGAACAAAATGAAGCCAAACCAACACATAAAGTGACGGTTTTTGCTGGACAAGATAAAGAAGCCACACAAACTATGCGTGATTACATCCAACAAGTACCTTCAAGTCCATCTTACGCTTTATTTAAAGGTCAAAACTTAGTTCACTTCATTCCACGTGAACATATAGAAGGTCGTGACATCAATGATATTGCCATGGACTTAAAAGATGCTTTTGATGATCATTGCCAATAAATGAAATCCATTATACCGAGTACACATGTGATAGCTGTGTAGCTCGGTTT
Organism: Staphylococcus caprae; assembly: GCF_002902725.1. Classification (GTDB taxonomy): domain Bacteria; phylum Bacillota; class Bacilli; order Staphylococcales; family Staphylococcaceae; genus Staphylococcus; species Staphylococcus caprae. The sequence continues at coordinate 24,075 of NZ_PPRT01000028.1, read as the reverse complement.
TTTTATACAAAATAGGAAATTTGTAATCTTAAATGGCTCTCCCTATAAACAGTTAACGATTTCTAGTATAATATTCAGTAATATCATTTATCATAATTCATTTTAAAAACGTTATTCACATAAAGGAGCTGTACACATGCATAATCCATTCGATGAAGCATATCATAGCTTATGCGAAGAAGTATTAGAAATAGGAAACCAACGTGATGATCGTACACATACAGGTACAATTTCTAAATTCGGACATCAACTCAGATTTGACCTTTCAAAGGGGTTTCCATTACTCACAACTAAGAAGGTTTCATTCAAATTAATAGCCACTGAATTGTTATGGTTTATTAAAGGTGATACAAATATTCAATATTTACTTAAATATAATAATAATATTTGGAATGAATGGGCCTTTGAAAATTATATTCAATCCGACGACTATCAAGGACCAGATATGACGGACTTTGGTCATCGTTCTCAACAAGATCCTGAATTTAATGAACTGTATAAGGAAGAAATGAAAAAATTTAAACAACGTATACTGAATGATGACGATTTCGCACGTCAATATGGTGATTTAGGTAATGTATACGGTAAACAATGGAGAGATTGGGAAGACAAAGACGGTCGTCATTTTGACCAACTTAAAACAGTGATCGATCAAATTAAGACAAATCCTAATTCTCGACGTCATATTGTGTCTGCTTGGAATCCTACAGAAATCGATACAATGGCCTTACCACCATGTCATACAATGTTTCAGTTTTACGTACAAGATGGCAAGTTGAGTTGTCAGTTATACCAACGTAGTGCAGATATTTTCTTAGGCGTACCATTTAATATTGCAAGCTACGCATTACTTACACATTTAATTGCGAAAGAATGTCATCTTGAAGTAGGAGAATTCATTCATACGTTTGGTGATGCGCACATTTATTCTAATCATATTGATGCAATTGAGACGCAACTCGCACGAGAAAGTTATCAAGCACCAACACTGAAGATTAATACAGACAAATCTATTTTCGATATTAATTATGAAGATTTAGAAGTCGTTGATTATGAATCCCATCCTGCGATCAAAGCACCTATTGCAGTTTAATTTTACTAACAATGATCCACTAGCAATTCATAATGAGAAAGGGGGAGGACGATGACTTTATCAATCCTCGTCGCACATGATAAACAAAGAGTTATCGGTTACAAGAACCAATTACCTTGGCACTTACCAAGTGATTTGAAACATGTTAAAAAGTTATCAACAGGGCATACTCTAGTTATGGGAAGAAAAACATTTGATTCAATCGGCAAACCTTTACCTAATAGACGTAATGTTGTACTTACGAATAACCCATCATTTCAACATGAAGGTGTAGATGTCATTCACTCAATTGATGATATTTATAACCTTCCTGGCCAAGTTTTTATATTCGGTGGACAAACACTTTTTGAGGAAATGATAGATAAAGTAGATGATATGTACATCACAGTCGTTGATGGAAAGTTCCAAGGCGACACATTTTTCCCACCTTATACTTTCGAAGAATGGGAAGTCGATTCTTCCGTCGAAGGTCAGTTAGATGATAAAAATACGATTCCGCATACGTTTTTACATTTAGTGCGAAGAAGTAACCAATAGGAGGGGAATTATGACTAAACAAATTATTGTCACAGACTCAACCTCTGACTTACCACACGAGTATTTGTCTGAACACAACATTCATGTCATACCATTAAGCATTACAGTTAACGGCAAGGCTTATACAGACCAAGTCGATATTACCTCTAAGGAATATATTGAATATATAGAAGCAGATGCTGACGTCAAGACAAGCCAACCTCCTATTGGTAGATTTATCGAGAAATACGAAGAACTCGCCAAAGAAGATGTTGAGGTCATTAGTATCCATATGTCATCAGGTTTAAGTGGCACATTCAATACAGCTCTTCAAGCGAGCCACATGGTCGAAGGTAGTAACATCACAGTCATCGATTCGAAATCCATCTCCTATGGCTTAGGTTATCAAATTCAGCATATTGTTGATTTAATTGAAAAGGGTACACCAACATCTGACATCGTTGAAAGTGTCACGCAACTACGTGAGAATATCCAATTATTTGTTGTCATTGGTCAACTCAATCAATTAATTAAAGGTGGTCGCATTAGTAAAACGAAAGGTTTAATTGGTAATATCATGAAAATTAAACCAATTGGTACATTAAACGATGGTAGATTAGAACTTGTTCATAATTCCAGAACACAAAATTCGAGCGTTCAATACTTGAAAAAGGAAGTTGCAGAATTCACTAAAAATCATCGAATTAAATCTATTGGGATACCACATGCCAATGTTATAGAATTCGTGGATAAAGTTAAAAAATCATTCAGTGAAGCATTTCATTTTAATCAATTCGACGTTAACGTCACCACACCTGTTATTTCGACGCATACAGGACAAGGTGCCATTGGACTCATCGTTTTAAGAGATTAATCCCTTGTGAGACCCTTAACGCTCCAACTTAGATATACAATGTTGAGTAAAACACTTTAAATTCAATGACGTATAGCGTAAATTATTAAAAAAGAGACAACAAAAGGAGGTAATATGATGGCATATGCAACATTAGCAGGAGGTTGTTTCTGGTGTATGGTTAAACCATTTTCATCTTATCCAGGAATAAAATCTGTCGTTTCAGGATACAGTGGTGGTCATGTCGAGAACCCAACATACGAGCAAGTATGTACAAATCAAACGGGGCATGTCGAAGCCGTACAAATCGAATACGATTCTGAAATTACTTCCTTTGAAAATATACTAGATGTGTATTTCAAAACTTTTGATCCTACTGACGATGGTGGACAATTCTTTGATAGAGGGGAAAGTTATCAACCTGTCATCTTTTATCATGATGAAGAACAGAAAAAGGCAGCAGAGTTAAAGAAACAACAAATTAATGAGCAAGGCATTTTTAATAAACCTGTCATCACACCGATTAAACCATATAAAAACTTTTATCCTGCTGAAACGTATCATCAAGATTATTATAAGAAAAATCCTATGCATTACGAACAATACCAACGTGGATCTGGCAGAAAGGCATTTATAGAATCACATTGGGGGTCACAAAATGATTAAAAAAAGCAAAGATGAATTGAATGATATGGAGTATCTTGTTACTCAAGAAAACGGTACAGAACCTCCATTTCAAAACGAGTATTGGAATCACTTTGATAAAGGCATTTATGTCGATAAGTTATCAGGCAAACCTTTATTTACATCAGAAGAGAAATTTGAATCCAATTGTGGTTGGCCAAGTTTCTCTAAAGCTTTAGACGATGATGAAATTGTTGAACTTGTCGATAAATCTTTTGGTATGATTAGAACTGAAGTACGTTCCGAAGATGCGAATAGCCATTTAGGACACGTATTTAATGATGGTTCTAAAGAAACTGGCGGATTACGTTATTGTATCAACTCAGCTGCTATCCAATTTATTCCATATGAGAAGTTAGAAGAACTTGGATACGGTGATTTAATTCCACACTTTGAAAAATAGGAGTGAACAACTATATGTTTAAGAAATTATTTGGTAAAGGCAAAGAAGTAAATAAGAATATTAAAATTTATGCACCTTTAACAGGTGAATATGTCAAAATTGAAGACATTCCAGATCCTGTCTTCGCACAAAAAATGATGGGCGAAGGTTTCGGCATTAACCCTACAGAGGGAGAAGTCGTGTCACCGATTGAAGGTAAAGTCGATAACGTATTCCCTACAAAGCACGCTGTCGGTTTAAAGGCAGATAATGGTTTAGAATTATTAGTTCATATCGGTTTAGACACTGTTCAACTCGACGGAGAAGGCTTTAAAGTGCTTGTTGAAAGCGGAGATACAGTCAATGTAGGCGACCCACTTATCCGTTTTGATTTAGAATATATTAAAAATAATGCTAAATCTGTAATTTCACCAATCATTATTACAAACTCAGATCAAACGGAATCACTACATTTAGAAGATGTAGAAGCAGTAGTTAAAGGTGAAACAGAAGTCATTGATGTGACTGTAAGCTAATGGTTAAAAATTACTCATTCTATCAATTTGTAATGACTGTTCGAGGACGTAAGGACGACAAAGGCAAATTGGCTGAACAAATATTCGATGATCTCGCGTTTCCGAAACATGAAGATGACTTTAATGTACTTTCTGAATACATTGAAACGCAAAGCGAATTTACTGTGCCTATGTCTGTCTTTGACGATTTATACGAAGAATATACTGAATGGTTAAAATTTTAACACGCAACAAATGAATGATTAAGCTATGGCGGGAGTGAATTGATGAATTCAACTTTTAGTATTGAATCTGATTCACTCCCACATTTGTGCTTATTTTGCGCGTCATAAGGACGTATAATTGAATTGATTGCGTTGAATCATTTAATTTTATAATTTAAGAATACGTCTTCCGACTCATGAATCTTAACTTCAGTTATTGAATAATGGTAATGACGCCATCTATTATAATTCATTTTCTGAAAATGAAGTTCTACAAATTACATAGAGTATACGTTAAATTTAGCAAATATAAGGGATGTGATATAGTGAGTGAATATTTAGGACACAACGTAGAATCACACCATGGTGATGGAAACAATTCGTCGCCTCACGGTAAAAACAAACAAGTGAAACTAAAATTATGGCAACTCATATTACTACTTCTGGCAGTCATTATATTAACAGCTGGAATAACCGTTGCAGCGACAATATTGATTAGCCATAAAGTAAGCGGCCTTACCAAAGATCAACGTGCCGACTTAAAAAAGATAGAATATGTATATAAAACATTAAATAAAGACTATTACAAGAAACAAAGTTCAGATAAATTGACACAATCAGCCATTGATGGAATGGTCAAGGAATTAAAAGATCCTTATTCAGAATACATGACAGCAGATGAAACGAAACAATTTAATGAGGGTGTGTCAGGAGATTTCGTCGGTATAGGCGCTGAAATGCAGAAGAAAAATGATCAAATCAGTATTACTAGCCCTATGAAAGACTCGCCAGCTGAAAAAGCAGGCATTCGCCCTAAAGACGTGGTAACCAAAGTGAATGGTAAATCCGTTGTAGGCAAACCTCTCGATGAAGTCGTTAAATTAGTGAGAGGTAAAAAAGGTACAACCGTTACTTTAACAATTAAACGTGGTTCTCAAGAAAAAGACATTAAAATCAAACGTGGTACGATTCATGTTAAAAGTGTTGAATATGAGAAAAAAGGTAACGTTGGCGTAATGACGATTAATAAATTCCAAAGTAACACGTCAGGAGAGTTAAAATCTGCAATTATTAAAGCGCATAAACAAGGTGTACGTAAAATCGTACTAGATTTACGTAACAATCCTGGTGGTTTACTTGATGAAGCAGTCAAAATGGCTAACATTTTCATAGATAAAGGCAAAACTGTAGTACAACTGGAAAAAGGTGACGACAAAGAGCAGCTTAAGACTTCTAACGATGCTTTGAAACAAGCCAAAGATATGGACGTGTCAATCTTAGTTAATGAAGGTTCGGCAAGTGCCTCTGAAGTATTTACAGGTGCGATGAAAGATTATCATAAAGCAAAAGTCTATGGCTCAAAAACATTTGGTAAAGGAATTGTTCAAACAACTCGTGAATTCGATGATGGTTCATTACTGAAATACACAGAAATGAAATGGTTAACACCAGATAACCATTATATTCATGGGAAAGGGATTCAACCAGATGTGAAAATACCGACACCTAAATATCAATCTCTTAACGTGATTCCAAATAATAAGACATATCAGTTGGGTGACGACAATAAAAATGTTAAAACTATGAAAATAGGACTGACTGCTTTAGGTTATAAAGTAGATAATGAGTCCAATAAATTTGATTCAGATTTAGAATCTGCAATTAAATCATTCCAACAAGACAATCATCTAGATGTTACTGGTCAATTTGATAAAAAGACAAACGACAAATTCACCCAAGAATTAGTTGAAAAGTCCAACAAACACGACACAGTATTAGACAAATTACTAGATAAGCTAAAATAGAATTTATATTACTTTGTGAAAAGTGACTGTCGCAATCGTAGTACTAAGCGGACTGGGACGAAAGCATCATTTTGTGTCATTATTTTCATTGTCCCAGTCTTATGCGATTGCAAAATGCAAAAGACTTTTCTGAAAATTGTAAGTTTAAAATACGCCTCATTTGTTAAATTATATAAGAAATGAGGCGTTTCATTTTTATTCACTATTTTAAAAAAGAGGTGTTTTGGTAAGATGATCAGATTAGCAACTAAAAAAGATTTACCTGTTATTGAGCAACTTGTTGATGAAGCTAAAGAGAAAATGAAAGAATTCAACCATAATCAGTGGGATGATAAATATCCTGTAACTGAACACTTTGAAGAAGACATTGAAACCGAAACACTTTACGTATTAGATGTAGACGATAAAATTTGTGGATTTATTGTTATCGACCAAAATCAATCAGAGTGGTATGATGACATTGAATGGCCAGTAAATCGAGAAGGTGCATATGTGATTCATCGATTAGCTGGATCTAAAGATTATAAAGGGGCTGCGACGGAACTTTTCCAATTTGCAGTCGAATTAACAGAAGAACATGGCATTCATGTGATTCTCACAGACACATTTGCGTTAAATAAACCCGCTCAAAATCTATTTGAGAAATTTGGTTTTACAAAAGTAGGCGAAGCTGAAATTGATTACCATCCATTTAATAGAGGAGCACCATTTTACGCTTATTATAAAAACATATAAGAATAGAGGTTGTCATTTATGTCTAAAATTGCATTTACCGGTGGCGGAACAGTAGGGCACGTTTCAGTGAACCTAAGTCTTATTCCCACTGCTATAGAAAAGGGACACGAAGCGTTTTATATCGGGTCTAAACAAGGGATTGAAAGAGAAATGATTGAGTCTCAACTTCCAGATATAAAATATTATCCGATTTCTAGTGGTAAATTGCGTCGCTATTTATCATTTGAAAATGCGAAAGATGTTTTCAAAGTATTGAAAGGAATCTTAGACGCACGTAAAATACTCAAACAACAAAAGCCTGATTTACTATTCTCTAAGGGTGGCTTCGTCAGCGTTCCAGTCGTCATCGCTGCGCGCTCATTAAATATCCCAACCATTATCCATGAATCAGATTTAACACCAGGTTTAGCCAATAAAATTGCACTGAAATTCGCTAAGAAAATTTATACAACGTTTGAAGATACACTTAACTATCTTCCGAAAGAAAAAGCTGATTTCGTAGGTGCAACTGTTCGAGAAGATTTAAAACAAGGTAACAAAGATCGCGGTTATCAATTAACTGGCTTCAACTCTAATAAGAAAGTTTTACTTATCATGGGTGGAAGTCTTGGAAGTAAAAAACTTAATGAAACAATCCGTGAAAATTTAGAATCTTTACTTCACGAATATCAAATTATTCATTTAACTGGTAAAGGTTTAGTCGATGATTCTATTAATAAAGAGGGCTACGTCCAATACGAATTTGTTACAGATGACTTAACCGATTTACTTGCTATTACAGATACGGTAGTAAGTCGTGCAGGAGCAAATGCGATTTATGAGTTCTTAACTTTAAGAATACCTATGCTATTAATACCATTAGGTTTAGATCAATCTCGTGGAGACCAAATTGATAACGCTAAGAACTTTGAATCTAAAGGTTACGGTCGTCACATACTTGAAGATAAACTCACTCAAGTTGGGTTAATACAAGAATTAAATGATATAGAATCCAATCGCGAAGCTATTATTAATCAAATGAAAACATATAAAGAAAGTTACACGAAAGAAGATTTATTTGATAAAATTGTACATGATGCATTAAACAAGTAGGAGGCACCAGGCATGAATCGTTGGACACGCATTTCGTTACTCATTGTCTTTACACTTATATTCGGGATTATCGCCTTTTTCCATGAATCGCGTCTTGGAAAGTGGATTGATAATGAAGTGTATGAATTTATTTATTCGTCAGAAAGTTTTATCACCACATCTATTATGCTTGGTGCGACAAAACTAGGTGAAGTGTGGGCAATGTTATGTTTATCTCTTACATTAGTCGCATATTTAATGCTTAAACGCTATCAAATCGAAACATTATTTTTCGTCATTGCAATGGGATTATCAAGTGTACTTAATCCTGTTTTGAAAAATATCTTCGATAGAGAACGTCCAACACTCTTACGTTTAATTGATATTTCAGGATTTAGCTTTCCAAGCGGCCATGCAATGGGCGCAACCTCTTTCTTCGGAAGTGCTATATATGTAATTAACCGTCATGATTCTGGTATCTCTAAAGGCGTGTTAATCGGTTTATGCGCGCTTTTCATTTTATTAATATCAACTTCTAGAGTGTATCTAGGCGTTCATTATCCTACAGATATTATTGCTGGCATTATTGGTGGCGCCTTCTGCATTGTTTTATCAACGTTAATATTGAAGAAACAACTCGTCGTATAAATAAGCTCGATTGGAATTTTAAATTAAATAGCAGTTGACCTAACCACTGAAATGATTGTGATTCAACAATGATTTTAGTGGTTTATTTAGTATATTCAAATCGGCGTTTTTAAATAAATACGATTTGTAATCTCAATGTTAATAATATTTATCTTATATTAATTTCTTTGTTTTCATTTTTGTTAATAAAAGACTGAAAATGTTGTTCTATCAACGTTTTTAGTCTTTTTATTTTTGAAAAATTACAAACAAAAAATTTTGATTTACGAAAACTTAAATTTGAAAAAAGTTTACTTTAATAGTGATTACTTATACTGAACTTGTGATTAAATCTTCAAAGGAGCAAAGACATGATACAAATCAAGGATTTAAACAAAGTTTACGACAATGGTAGTCACGCAGTTAAAGATTTCAATCTAGATATTGAGGACAATGAATTTGTAGTATTTGTAGGACCTTCGGGATGTGGGAAATCAACAACGTTACGTATGATTGCAGGACTTGAAGACGTAAGCAAGGGGACAATTAGTATCAACGATAAAGTGATTAACGATTTACAACCTAAAGATCGTAATATTGCTATGGTCTTTCAAAATTATGCCTTATATCCACACATGACAGTTTATAAAAATTTAGCTTTTGGCTTAAAAATGCGAGGAATCAAAAAGAAAATTTACGACGAAAAAATTCAACATGCAGCTCAAATATTAGAAATTGAAAACCTTCTCGACCGCAAACCTAAAGCTTTATCTGGAGGACAACGTCAACGTGTGGCACTTGGAAGAGCTATCGTCAGAGAAGCTCAAATCTTTCTCATGGATGAACCACTTTCTAATTTAGACGCTAAATTACGAAGTAATATGAGAAGTGAAATCATAAAAATACATAAACAAATGAAAGCAACAACGATTTACGTGACACACGACCAAACTGAAGCAATGACAATGGCATCACGTATTGTCATTTTAAATCAAGGTGAAATACAACAAATTGGTACACCTGAAGAAATTTATCGTCATCCTGTCAATGAATTTGTTGCCACTTTCATTGGTAGCCCATCAATGAATATGATTCCAATGACCTATCACTTAGATGCTTGGTACTTCGATGGACAAAAAGTGGCTGATGCTTCATCACTTCAACTTGCATCACATGCACAATACAGACTTGGTATACGACCTGAAGACTTACATCTTGTTGAGGATAACGAAATAAGTCATTATCCAATCCAACTGTCTCAATTTACTGTAGATTTGGTTGAGTTAACGGGTTCATACAAATTACTTCACTGTCATCACAACGAACATAAAATTGTAGCAGCTGTAGATAGTAATTTGGATTTCGAATTAGGCCAAACAGTTTCCTTCGGTATAAAAACTAAAGATGCACACTTTTTCGATTCTGATTCAGGCGAAAGAGTACAAGAGGAGGTTTTATCGTGAGTAAAATCAAAAAACAAAGCCTTCAATCCACTCATCAAAAACCTTTGTTAAAAAGAATGTGGGAACATAAAGTACTTTACTTAATGATTTTACCTTGTTTACTCTTTTTCTTGATTTTCAACTATATTCCAATGACAAGTCTTGTTCTGGCATTCAAAGATTTCCGCTTCGATACTGGTATCATCGGCGGTGATTGGAAAGGATTATACTATTTCAAACGATTTTTCTCTGACCCTCGCTGTATTCAAATTATTATGAATACACTAATTATAAGTGGTATGAAATTGATTTTAGCTCTACCATTTCCAATTATTTTAGCCATTATGTTTAACGAAATTAAAGATTCTAAATTAGGTAAGATCAGAGGTCTATTTCAAGGTGTGCTTTATATTCCTCACTTTTTATCATGGGTTGTGGTCATCGGTATTTTCAAGAAATTACTCGCTCCTGATGATGGACTTATGAATCAACTGATCCATCAATTTGGTGGCGACGGGTCGACTTACTTTATGATGAATCCTGAGTATTTCCACACCATCATGTTTTCTAGTTATATTTGGAAGAATGTAGGTTGGGATTCCATTATTTATTTTGCAGCAATTATGAGTATTAATCCTGAAATTTATGAATCAGCTGCAATTGATGGCGCAAATCGTTTCAAACAAATTATACATATTACCTTACCTATGTTAACGCCAACAATTGTTATCTTATTCATCATTTCTCTAGGCGATATTTTAAAAGCAGGGTTCGATCAAATCTACCTACTCAAAACACCAGGTAACGCTAACGTCTCGGAAATACTTGATACATTTGTTATTCGTACTGGTATTGAGCAAGGCGATTTTAGTTACGCAATCGCTATTGGTCTATTACAAGGCGTAATAGGACTTATCGCTGTCGTCATTATTAATAAATTCGCAGATAAGAAGCTGGATACATCACTATATTAAGGAGAATGTACATGTTTAGAAAATCTATGCTCATCTTAATGATTGCAGTCATTTTATTCGTAACAGCATGTAGCAAAGATAAAACGCAAGATGAAGCGAAAAGAAAAGCAGATGCTAAAGGTAAACCAGATACATGGATTGCAGATAGAAAACTAAAAGGACTTGTGTTTCAAAGTGATAACGATGCCTCACCTAAAATGAATAAAGAAGTTGCTCAAGAACTTAAGAAAAAGACTGGCATTACGTTAGAGCTCCAAACCGTTTCTAATGAAGATTCCACAGAAGCATTAACGTCAGGACTCGCTTCAGGAGATTTACCCGATTTCATCGTTTATTACTTAGACGATAGTGGACGTCCTGAAATGAAAGTACTAAATAAAGCAGCGAAACAAGGTCGACTCACAGACTTAACAAAAATGCTTAAAAACACAAAAATTTATAGTAAGTATTTCAAAAAAGGATATCTACCAAAGGATACGAAAGATAACATCATGTTTAATAAAGAACAGGATGGGACGTACCTTGTACATATGGGGATTAACCGTCATCCAGGGCAAGAAGAACGTCGTACTGTAGGTGGTCCTTATGTCAGAAAAGATATCATGGATAAACTTCATATCAACCCTGCATCTATCAAGACATCAAAAGATGTTGAAAAACTTGCTGAGAAGATGAAAGAACACCACTTCAAAGATGATAATGGTAAAGAAATCACACCTATTGGCCCAACAGCATGGGGCGGTGACGATCGTACTAAATTCTATAATGACCTTGTTTGGACTGGTCAGTCTGATGAGAAATTTTTAAATAAAGGTAAGAAAATTGTACATGAATCACAAACTGATTATCCGCTTAAACGTGTACATTACGTTAAAGACCTTATGAAAAAGGGCTTAATGACGAAAGAGTTCTATACAATGGAAGAAAATAAAGCAAAAGAAGGACTAGTTAATGGTTCATGGGGCATTGTTTCAGATTTACATAACTACGTTACTGAAAACCAAAGTATGAAATACGTTCCACTTGGACCACTCAACACAGTCAAAGGTAAATTTAGAGTTGAAAAGCCATATAAATCAGGCGCAAACGGTTGGGCTGTACCAAGTACGACTGAACATCCTGAAGACGTCGTTAAACTCGCTGATTTCCTTGCAAGTCGTGAAGGTAAATTACTCGGTCAATACGGTATTAAAGGACGTGACTATACTTTAGATAAGAAAGGTAACCCTCATGTTAAACCTGAAGTTTTAAAAGAAGTGGAAAATAATCCAGACGAAGCTAAAAAACGTGGTTTTAGAGGTGCAGGTTCTTATTGGGCAGATCATCTTGGTTATACCGATATCGATAATAAAGCTGATTTTGGTGAAACTGAATACGGAGATAATACAAAAACGAAAAAAACTACTCCTGAAAAGATTGCTGATATGTGGCATTACGATGAAAAACAGAAACACGCCAAAATCGTAAACGGACTCACAGTAAAATCGTTCCTATCTAAATATGAATATGGAGAAGATTTAGAAGTTGCACTCGATGATTATAGTGACGCTATTAAACGTGCATATTATTCTCAATCAGACAAAGAAGCAAAACAAATTATTGATAGTGCTAAGCAACGTTTAGAAGAGGCAGGCTTAAATCAATTTGAAAGATACGTTGAAAATCAAAGAGATAAAAAAGGAACTCAAATCATTTATTAAGAGGTGGCATAGACAATGAAAGTTTCACAAGATAAAAGTGCAATTGTCATTCGTATTATCTCATTAATCATTATTATTGGCTTAGTGATCACAATTATCCTACCGATGATTAATATCTTTGCCTTAGCATTTAACTCTGGGGTAGATGCTCAAAAAGGTGGCATCACTTTCTACCCGCGTAAATTTTCGCTAGATAATTTTAAGGAGATATTCAAACAAGGTACGTTATTAAACGCATTATTCATTAGTATCGCGAAGACAGTCATAGGAACAATATTAAGTGTGATATTAACGGCTATGGCGGCATACGTTCTAACAATCAAAAGTTTACCATTTCGAAGAATCATCTCATTCTTCCTAGTATTTACGATGTTATTCAGTGCCGGTGTTGTACCACTTTATATCCTATTAAATCAACTACATTTAACAGATACATTCTGGGTATACATTTTACCGTCACTTTATAGCGTTTATAACATTTTAATTATGCGTACATTCTTCAATCAGTTACCTAGTAGTGTAATTGAAGCCGCTAGAGTAGATGGTTGTAATGACTTTCAAATCTTTTGGAAAATTGTCTTACCCATGAGCAAACCCGTGGTAGCATCCATTACATTATTTAACGCGGTGAGTCAATGGAATGATTGGTTTACAGGTGCATTCTTCGTACGTAATCCAAATCTCAAACCGTTAGCTACTGTTTTACAAGATATGTTAACGAAACAAGCCGCCATTGCAGATGCTTTAAAACAAAAGTCAGGTTCATATGCAATGTTAGACAAGTTGACAATTACAGGTGACTCAATGCAGATGGCCATGATTGTACTATTAACAATTCCAGTACTATTCCTCTTCCCATTCGTTCAGAAGCATTTTGTAAAAGGTATCAATATCGGTTCGACAAAAGAGTAAAGGAGACGAAACAATGACTACAATTCTACAATTAAGTGATTTACATATTGGGCCACACAATGATGAAAAAGATCAAAAAACTTACGATTTAATTCATCATATGATGACACACTATCAACCTGACATAACAGTATTAACAGGTGACCAAATTTGGTCTGAAGGCGTCATTGATTCGGGGCGTGTTTACAAGGAATTAATGGAGTATTTAAATCAATATGATACGCAAATTGCAACGACATTTGGTAATCACGATACCGAGGGACACCTCAAACGTTCAGACTTACGCGATATTGAGGACCAATATTCTACTAACTACGTACAGAAAAATCATAGCCTCATTGTTGATGATAAAGAAGCTTATACAATAGAAGTTAAAAGCAATGACACAGTCACACATGTACTTTATGTCATTGACGGTGGAGACTATAATCCATTTGGCATAGGTGATTATGATTTTATAAGACCTGAACATGTGAATTGGCTTAGAGAAACACACCAAACATATCAAACTCAATTTCAACACAACTTTCAACATAACTTATTATTTACGCATATTCCGTTACAAGAATATAAAGAAGTTGAGAATATTGCTGAATATCATGGCATTTTCAATGAACCCATTGCGTGCTCAAAAATTAATTCCGGATTATTCAGCCAGATGTTATTAAATGGAGATATTGAAGGTGTGTTCTGCGGTCATGACCATGACAATGATTTTACGATTAATTTATATGGCATTCGCCTTAGCTTTGGTCGTGTTGGTGGTTACAATACTTATGGTGATTTACAACGTGGGGCAAGATTAATTGAGTTGCAACCTGACGCTATATATAAATCGAAAGTGTTAGAATTTGATGATCGTTTCTAAAAGAACATTTCGGGCATTATACATTCCTATTTTAATAGAACAACTTTTCATACTCATCATGGGACAAGCTGATACATTGATGTTAAACAGCTATAGCACTGATGCCGTTGCTGCTTCGGGAATGATAAGCCAAATACTCATGCTCATCACGTTTCTAATTACAATCATTCATGTGGGTACAAATATACGTATTGTTCACTTGAAGGAACATCAACCATCAAGTATTTCACAAGAGATTTATCATAATTTGTTATTCAATATCATAGTATCTATCATATTTACGATTGTGATTGGACTCGCATTTGAACCTATCCTACGACTTTTTCAAGTACCTCAAGATATATTCAAACTGACCTATCAATTTGGACTGATTATATTGAGTGTACTCACTTTAACGACTTGTCAAATGTACATTGGTACCGTATTACGTGTCATGAATCATGCAGCATCAGCGACACGCATTACTATCATTAGTAATGTGACTAATATCATTCTAAATGGTGTTGTACTCTTTATTATTCCAGAGTATGTAGGTAACCCTGTATTAGGTGTCGCGGTGGCAACAGCGCTCAGTCGTTTATTGGGATGTATTTTAGCTTTGATTGCACTGATACAAATTTTCCGTCCACTCAAGCACTACTTCAAGCTGAGCTGGAAGACAATATACCAGGTTTCGACATTAGGTATCCCAACAGCAGGTGAACAAATTTCTTATAATTTTGCGCAGACATTTACAACTGCATTTATTGCGATGTTAGGCACTCAAGTCATCGCTGCGAAATCTGTTTCCACTGTACTAAGCGGCCTGTCCTTTAGTTGCGCTATGGCATTTAGTGCCGCTAGCCAAATTTATTTAGGAAAATTTATATCTCGACGTCGTTACCGCACTTTAAAGAAAGTTGTTGTAAAAAGTATTTGGTTTAACATCATACAATCCTTCATGATTATGACGTGTGTACTTATAGGATTTATTGTGTGTGGACGTTGGATAACACACGACTTACAAACCTATCATTTAATCATCTACTATCTTGTTATACTTTTTGGATTAGAACCGATACGTGCAATGAATAATTTAATTGTAGATTTATTAAACGTGGCAGGGGATGTACGTTATCCAGTCACAGTGAGTATTGTCACCACTTGGCTGTTATTATTACCTGGAAGTTATCTATTAGGGATTCATTGGGGATTTGGCTATACAGGAATTATTTTAGTGAGTATTGCAGATGAAGCGCTGAGATTTATCATTATGTATCTTAGATGGCGTAAAGATCGATGGCAAGCACGTATGAAGCAGATTGGAGTTTAGATAATTATGTATAAAAGAAATGAACGTTTGAATCTCATTCGTAAACGTGTTGATCAGTACGGGCAGGTGGCCGTAAAAGATTTAGCTATCTTTTTACAAGTGACGCCTGAAACCGTGAGAAAGGATTTAGAAACCTTAGAAAATGATAAACTGATTACACGTACACATGGAGGTGCGATTCAATACAATCATATTAATAAAGAGAAATCATATGCGAATAAGTGGCAGAAACAATCACAAGTAAAAGAACGTATTGCTAAGAAAGCTGCTTTACAAATACAGTCTGGAGAAATTATTGTCATCGATGGTGGGACAACAACAGGGCGAATTCCTCAATATCTCAATGATATTACTCAGACAACGATTGTGACGAATTCTTTGAAGATTGCGGATGAATTGAATCGTGCTATCGAGGAGCAACGAATTCAAGCAGAAGTGATTATGCTCGCTGGAAAGACGAATACTGAACAAGATGTTGTGCGCGGTCATATGACGAATGAGTTACTACAACGTTTTAAATTTGATAAAGCTTTTATTTCTTGTGGTTCGTTTGATACGAGTGATTGTTATGAATTTGATTTGGAAGAAGCCCATGCGAGTCACATCATGATTCAACAAAGTCAACTGAGTTATCTCTTAGCAGATAGTAGTAAACGAGATGCGCATGCGTCGTATCGTATTGATGGGTTTAGCGAAATTGATTATATGATTTCTGATTATGCTAAACCACAGAATATGGAATATTTTAACCAGAAGCATTGGTTGCAGATTTAACTTATTGAAAATGAAGCCTGAGACTTCGTCTTTATTAAATGAAAGATGACGTCTCAGGCTTTATTTAATTTTATCAATGGTAACATATCTGTTTAACATTCACAGTATAGTTTTTTACCAATACTACGTATTGCTTTAGCTCCCTTGCCGCGGGCATGGCTTGGGAGTGATACAGAATTCTAGAATTTAAGAATTCGTATTATCACCCCCGCAAGGATGATTAGATGTTGAGCCATTTTGTGAGCTCAATATCAATCAGCTACTGCGTAGCCTGTCTTTTAAAAATCAACTGACTAACAAGTAGTCTCAAGACGCATGCTATTCCTGCAGGCGTGTCGCTATCAATACTTCGTTATCTGTTAATTATAAAACTTTCACCTTATTATTTAAATATTACTATAAAACAGTTATAGTAGTAACACTTGAGGCTTTGCTCAAGTATAAGTGCCACTAGCAACGAAGGTTAGAAGAATAGTTATTTATCTCAGTCTTCTTTAATATATGGGCAGTAGATGTCTGAATTGAAAGTGCGCTTAAATTAAGCTTCTCTCAATCCTAGCCATCCTTGCCGGGGCGGGACAACGAAAATAATTTAGCTAAATTATATTTCTGTCCCGCTCCCACTAAAAAAGCAGTAAACCTCAAGTGTCAAAGGTCTACTGCTTTTATTGAAACGTTGTTTCTCAACGTTAGTCTTTTACGGGCATATAAAAGGGGATAATTGAAAATGACCAATCCAATAAGAACGAAATATATGTGGGGGGGAATGTTCTAGTCGGTATTGATAATCATTTTCAACTAGTATTATACATGACTGAGAATCGTTGTCAATTAGAATCACAAACTTTTTTGATAAATTTCATCTAACATACTATAAATGTTGTCATATCAATACTTCATAGATTTTTAATTTTCCAAACTAAACTTTCATTAATGATAAAATCATTGAGAATGAATTGTGATAAAATAGATAAAGCAAATAAAGAGAAATTATTAACAAATTCATAACAATTAAAGAATACATCTTTTTCATTCATATGCTATTAGGTAAGATGTATCATGAGGTGCAAATATGACAAATATTTTAATCGTAGAAGATGAGCAAAACCTTGCTCGATTTATAGAACTTGAACTCACACATGAGAATTACAATGTAGATATAGAAAATGATGGTCGCACAGGTTTAGATAAAGCATTAAATAAATCATATGATCTGATCATTCTTGACTTAATGTTACCTAACATTAACGGCCTAGAGATTTGTAGACAAATTCGTCAAGAATATTCAACGCCAATTATCATTATCACCGCTAAAGGTGAAACATATGATAAAGTTGCTGGACTCGATTATGGCGCCGATGATTACATCGTTAAACCTTTCGATATTGAGGAACTGCTCGCTCGAATTAGAGCGATCTTACGTAGACAGCCTCAGAAAGATGTCATTGACATTAACGGAATTATCATTGATAAAGATGCTTTCAAAGTTACAGTTGACGGTACACAGCTTGAATTGACGAAAACAGAGTATGATTTGCTATATGTTTTAGCTGAAAATAGAAATCACGTTATGCAACGTGAACAAATTTTAGACCACGTGTGGGGTTTCAATAGTGAAGTTGAAACAAATGTCGTAGATGTTTATATCAGATATTTACGTAATAAATTAAAACCTTTTAATAAGGAAAAATCGATTGAAACCGTTCGTGGTGTAGGGTATGTGATTCGATGATTAAACGTCGTAAGTTAAAATATAAATGGATGATGATTACGACACTCATTACATTTACGACAATATTGTTATTTTGTTTGATTATCATTTTCTTCTTAAAGGATACATTGAGAAATAGTGAATTAGACGAAGCTGAGAGAAGTTCGAGTGATATTGCAAATTTGTTTCATTCTAAATCTTTAGATCAAATATCACCGCTCGATTTAAATGCTTCGTTAGAGAACTTTCAAGAGGTCATCATTTTTGATGATAGAGGTAAAAAATTAATACAAACATCTAATGAAAATGCCATCAATTACGACAAAAAGGTTGATATCAATCATCCTGAACGTATTCACATCCATAAAAGTCATGGTATCAACTACTTAATTATTACTGAACCAATACATTCAAAAGACTTTTCCGGATATAGCGTATTAATCCATTCACTACAAAATTACGATAATCTAGTGCGATCACTTTATATTGTAGCCTTAGCATTTGGACTCATCGCTACCATCATTACAGCAGGAATTAGTTATATCTTCTCATCACAAATTACAAAGCCCATTGTGACAATGTCCAACAAAATGAATCAAATCCGACGTGATGGTTTCCAGAATAAACTTGAATTAACCACAAATTATGAAGAAACAGATAATCTTATCGTGACTTTCAATGATATGATGTATCAAATTGAAGAATCCTTCAATCAACAGCGCCAATTCGTTGAAGATGCCTCTCACGAATTAAGAACACCTTTACAAATCATTCAAGGCCATCTTAATTTAATTCAACGGTGGGGTAAAAAAGACCCAGAAGTTCTAGAAGAGTCACTGGATATATCTATTGAAGAGGTAAACCGAATTACTAAACTTGTTGAAGAATTACTGATGTTAACCAAAGATAGAGTGAACAGTAATGTACTTGAATGTGAAAATGTAGATGTGAATAATGAAATTCAAACCCGCGTCAAATCACTTAAACAACTACATCCTAATTATACATTTGAAACAGAGTTAACATCTAAACCTATTCACTTGAAGATCAACCGACATCAATTCGAACAATTATTACTTATCTTCTTAGATAATGCAATGAAGTATGATACTGATAACAAATATATAACGATCACTACACAGTTAAAGAATAAACTTGTTAGTATCGAAATTACTGATCATGGTATGGGCATTCCTAAAGCAGATTTAGAGTTTATCTTTGACAGATTTTATCGTGTGGACAAATCACGTGCGCGAAGCCAAGGCGGTAATGGGTTAGGTTTATCGATTGCCCAAAAAATCGTACAATTAAATGGTGGAACAATTGAAGTAAGCAGTGAAGTTCAATCGTTTACTACTTTCAAAATTCAGTTTCCATTACAAAATTAGGTAACTAAATATAATTTTTTGGATAGCTCCATTGCGTCTTTGAACCGCATCGACGAAGCAACTCATTCCATTTTTTAAAATAACGCAGAACCAATCTATATTTGGTTCTGCTTTTTGTATATAAATAGGTAAATTGACTTTAACAAAATTTGAAATAATGCTATTATTATCTTGTAAGCGTTTCAACATTTTTGTGGAGGGTGTAAAAATGACAAAGGACAAAAAGGAAGTTACAGAGGCGCCTGTAAACTTCGGTGCAAATCTCGGCTTAATGCTAGATTTGTATGATGATTACCTACAAGATCCATCATCAGTTCCAGAAGATTTACAAGTTCTATTTAGTACAATTAAAACAGGGGAAGCTCATATCGAGGCTAAACCGACCACTGGTTCAAGTGGTTCACAAGCGGGAGACAGCACGATTAAACGTGTGATGCGCTTAATCGATAATATACGTCAATACGGACACTTAAAAGCAGGCATTTATCCAGTTAATCCTCCAGAGCGTAAACATGTCCCTAAATTAGGAATTGAAGACTTTGATTTAGACCAAGAAACTTTGGAACAAATTTCAGCTGGTATTGTATCAGAACACTTTGAAGATATTTATGACAATGCCTATGAAGCGATCGTCCGTATGGAAAAACGCTATAAAGGACCAATTGCTTTTGAATATACACATATTAATAATAGTAAAGAGCGCGTTTGGTTAAAAAGACGTATAGAAACGCCTTATAAAGCGAATTTAAACAATAATCAGAAAAAAGAACTTTTCAAAAAATTAGCGCATGTTGAAGGATTTGAAAAATACTTACACAAAAACTTCGTTGGTGCAAAACGTTTCTCTATTGAAGGGGTAGACACGTTAGTACCAATGCTTCAACATACTATTACTTTAGCGGGTAATGAGGGAATTAAGAATATTCAAATCGGTATGGCTCACCGAGGACGATTAAACGTATTAACACATGTGCTTGAAAAACCATATGAAATGATGATTTCAGAATTCATGCACACAGATCCTATGAAATTCTTACCTGAAGACGGTAGTTTAGAATTAACTTCAGGTTGGACAGGCGATGTTAAGTACCACTTAGGTGGCGTTAAAACGACTGACTCATACGGTACTGAACAACGTATTTCTCTAGCTAATAACCCAAGCCACTTGGAAATTGTAGCACCCGTTGTTGAAGGTAGAACACGTGCTGCACAAGATGAAACACATCAAGCTGGTTCACCATCAACTGACTTCCATAAAGCAATGCCAATTATCATTCATGGTGATGCGGCTTATCCAGGTCAAGGTATTAACTTTGAAACAATGAACCTAGGTAGCTTACAGGGTTATACTACTGGCGGTTCACTTCACATCATTACAAATAATAGAATTGGATTCACAACTGAACCTGTTGATGGACGTTCAACAACTTATTCAACAGACGTTGCTAAAGGTTACGATGTTCCAATTTTACACGTTAATGCAGATGATGTAGAAGCAACAATTGAAGCCATCGATATCGCAATGGAATTCCGCAAAGAGTTCCACAAAGATGTCGTTATCGATTTAGTAGGATATCGTCGTTATGGGCATAATGAAATGGATGAACCTTCTATCACAAACCCTGTTCCATATCATAATATTCGTAAACATGAATCAGTCGAAATTTTATATGGTAAGAAATTAGTAGAAGACGGTATCATTTCAGAAGACGAAATGAATGAAATAATTGATAATGTTCAAAAAGAAATGCGTGCAGCGCATGACAAAATCGATAAATCAGATAAGATGGATAATCCAGATATGGAAAAACCTGAGTCACTTCAATTACCATTACAAAGTGACGAGAAAGATTTCACATTTGATCATCTTAAAGAAATCAATGATGCAATGCTCACATATCCTGAAGATTTCCATGTACTTAAAAAGCTAAATAAAGTACTCGAAAAACGTAGAGAACCATTTGAAAAAGATGGCGGATTAGTTGATTGGGCTCAAGCAGAGCAACTTGCTTTCGCCACTATTTTACAAGATGGAACTTCAGTTCGTTTAACTGGTCAAGATAGTGAACGTGGTACTTTCAGTCATAGACATGCTGTTCTACATGACGAAGAAAATGGTGATACTTACACACCATTGCATCATGTACCTGATCAAAAAGCGACTTTTGAAATTCACAACTCACCATTATCTGAAGCTGCTGTTGTTGGTTTCGAATATGGTTACAACGTTGAGAACAAAGGAAGTTTCAACATTTGGGAAGCTCAATACGGAGATTTCTCTAACATGGCACAAATGATTTTTGATAACTTCTTATCAAGTTCTCGTGCTAAATGGGGAGAACGTTCAGGTCTAACATTATTCTTACCTCATTCTTATGAAGGTCAAGGTGCTGAGCACTCATCTGCTCGTTTAGAAAGATTCTTGCAACTTGCTGCTGAAAATAATAGCACAGTAGTAAACTTATCTAGTTCAAGTAACTACTTCCACTTATTACGAGCACAAGCAGCAAGCTTAGATTCTCAAGAAATGAGACCATTAATCGTAATGTCACCGAAA
The DNA here is from genome assembly GCF_002902725.1 of Staphylococcus caprae. Lineage (GTDB taxonomy): Bacteria > Bacillota > Bacilli > Staphylococcales > Staphylococcaceae > Staphylococcus > Staphylococcus caprae. Next base: position 1,932 of record NZ_PPRT01000028.1, on the reverse strand, counting down.
AGTTTATTACGAAATAAAACAGTTGCTAAACCAATCGATGAATTTACTTCTGGTGGTTTCAAACCTATCATTACTGAAGAACACGATGCAGAAAAAGTTAAAAAAGTTATTTTAGCTTCAGGAAAAATGTTTATCGATTTAAAAGAACATTTAGATAAAAACCCTGATGAATCTACTTTACTTGTTGCAGTAGAGAGATTATATCCATTCCCTGAAGAAGAAATTAAAGAAGTTCTAGAATCACTACCAAATCTAGAAAAAGTATCATGGGTTCAAGAAGAACCTAAAAACCAAGGCGCTTGGTTATTTGTTTATCCTTATCTTAAAGCACTTGTTGCTGATAGATATGATCTTAGCTATCATGGTAGAATTCAAAGGGCAGCACCTGCTGAAGGTGATGGAGAAATTCATAAACTTGTTCAAAATCGAATTATTGAAAGTAGCATTAATAATTAACTAGGGGGAAATTAAGTATGCCAGAGGTAAAAGTTCCAGAATTAGCAGAATCAATCACAGAAGGTACCATTGCAGAGTGGTTAAAGAACGTTGGAGATAGCGTAGATAAAGGTGAAGCTATCTTAGAATTAGAAACAGATAAAGTAAACGTTGAAGTTGTTTCTGAGGAAGCAGGCGTACTATCTGAACAATTAGCCGAAGAAGGCGACACAGTTGAAGTAGGTCAAGCTGTAGCTGTTGTAGGCGAAGGTAGTGGTAATGCATCAAATGGTTCATCAGAAGACACTCCACAAAAAGATGAATCTAAAGATGCAGGACAAACTGAAGATAAATCAGAACAAAAACAAGCTTCTTCAGATAATAAACAAGATAGCCAAGATACTAACAATCAACGTGTCAATGCTACGCCATCTGCACGTAGACATGCACGTGAAAATGGCGTTAACTTAAGCGAAGTTTCTGGTAAAGGAAATGACGTATTAAGAAAAGATGACGTTGATAATAGTCAAAAACAAGCAAGTCAACCAGCTAAAAGTGAAAGCAAATCACAAGACAGTGGTTCTAAAAAATCTAATGACAATCCATCTAAACCAGTTATTCGTGAAAAAATGTCACGTCGTAAGAAAACAGCTGCTAAAAAATTATTAGAAGTATCTAATCAAACAGCAATGTTAACAACATTCAACGAAGTAGACATGACAAATGTTATGGAATTACGTAAACGTAAAAAAGAACAATTCATGAAAGATCATGATGGAACAAAACTTGGTTTCATGTCATTCTTCACTAAAGCAGCAGTAGCAGCACTTAAGAAATATCCTGAAGTAAATGCTGAAATCGACGGCGAAGATATGATTACTAAGCAATTCTATGATATCGGTATTGCTGTTTCTACAGATGATGGTTTATTAGTTCCATTCGTTAGAGACTGCGATAAGAAAAACTTTGCTGAAATTGAACAAGAAATTGCTAACTTAGCTGTCAAAGCACGTGATAAAAAATTAGGCTTAGATGACATGGTTAACGGTTCATTCACAATTACGAATGGCGGTATCTTCGGTTCAATGATGAGTACACCAATCATTAACGGTAGCCAAGCTGCTATCTTAGGTATGCACTCAATCATTACTCGTCCAATCGCAATCGATAAAGATACAATTGAAAACCGTCCAATGATGTACTTAGCTCTAAGCTATGATCACAGAATCATTGATGGTAAAGAAGCAGTAGGATTCTTAAAAACAATCAAAGAATTAATTGAAAATCCAGAAGATTTATTACTAGAATCATAATTCTGAACTAAATATACTCTATAAATACTGATACAGCGGCGTTCGACGTCGCTGTATTTTTTATGTGAAAAATTAAGTAAAGTTATCTTAATCATCACGCGTTTACACATAGATATTTTTTTATATTATAAATTAAATATTGTTTATAAATATACTTAGTGATAAAATTTATCGAATCATATAT
>NZ_PPRT01000027.1 GCF_002902725.1 Staphylococcus caprae | reverse complement strand
TATTACGGTATTGGATGAGTGTGATAATGGATTGTTCATTTTTATCTGAACTGGCGGGTATAAATGTATTGAAAAATTTTAATTTAGTTTCTTCAAAATTAATTTGAGAAATATTTTTAACCTCTTGAATTTTAATATTCTTCATCTTGCCTTCCTTTATAATATATTTTAATAAATCATTTGGAAAACCATCACTATTCAATATAATGTTTTTAATTTTTACGTGTTCAAATAGATATGGTAATTCTCCCATATGATCTGCATGTGGATGCGTTAAGATTAGATAATCAATCGTAGAAATTCCTTTTCTTTTAAGACTCGGAAGAATTTTAAACTTAGCTATATTATGATGACTAATACTTTTAGATTTGTTTTCATCTCCTTTACCTCCAGTATCTATCATAATCGTTTTATTGTTTCCTGTTTTGAAAAGTATACTATCACCTTGTCCGACATCAAACAGAGTTAATTCAGCATAACTTGGTTTATTAGTAAATGTGAGTAGAGATAATATGATTATAAATACTGATAAGGAAATAAACACCTTTTGATGTACGAATAAATAATAAACGATAATTATTGATAATATGAATAGCAGTAATTGCTTTTCACTTAAATCAGGGATATACCATTTATAATGAGATAATTTATAAAATAAATTGAGTAACAGATCATGAACGTTATACAAAAATGCCATATAGCGATTCATGATTTCGAAATGAGAAATTAAATGACTCGTGATGAAAAATAAGATAATAGATGGAAAAAGTAAGAAGCTATAAAATGGAACAAAAAGCAAGTTCGATAGAAAACCAATCCATTGGAATTGATTAAAATGATAGACGATAATAATGATAGACCCAAATTGGGCTATACATGTTATTGCTAAGAGACTTTTTATAGGTGTTAAATTTTTAAGAAATGGTTGAGCCATTAGAATGAAGAAGCAAATTAAAAATGAAAATTGAAAACCTATGTTATAAATATACCCTGGATAAACAATGTACATAATTATAAAAATTAATGAAAGTAAATTGAGAGAAGATTTTCTAAGAGATTTTGGGATTAATATCGCTAAAATGGCTATTGATATTGCTCTCACAGCGCTAGGAACAAAATCAGTATAAATAGCGTAAATAACTAATACGCATATGGTTAGGATCTTTATGACTAATAAAGGTGTATTAAATCTTACGAGAGATTGATGGATAATTAAAATAATTGCGGCTATATGTGTGCCGCTTATAGCTAATAAATGATATATTCCTATCTCTTTTACTTTTTCCTTATAATCTGGATTGATTAATGTCGTATTGCCAGTAATTAATGCAAGGATTCTATTAGGATATTTAACTCCTGAATGGTATATCTTGTTCGAAATGTATTCTTGATGATTATAAATCCATTGAAGATAACCATTAGTTTTACAAGAATTCAAGTTGATAGATGAAATCGTTATGGAAGGATGCTCATTATCAAACTTAAAATCCCCTTTTATTTTGCATGTCTTATTTTTTAAAGACGCATAAGTTTTAGGCATTTTGGTCTTAAAGAAAAATTTATATTTTTCATTCTTATATATAAGATAGCCAGTAGTGTACTTTTGTTTATTTTCTAATGATTTAAAACTTACATCATTTCGGAACATAGGATGATTTCTAAGATAATTTTGTGTTTTGGTTTCCTTTTGAGTATAAGAATAAATAATAAAATATGAAAGTATGGAAGAAGCAAACATGAATATAATAAGAGGGAGTTTGAAGTTCTTAATCGTCGCAAGTATGAACGCCAATAGAAATAGTGAGGTAGAGATAACTTTGAAATTCATCCAAAGTATCCCTACTAAAAATGAAAGTGCTATGTATATCATTGATTAACCTTGCGTAAGGTATTGTGCTACGTATTCTGGAGAGAATGGTATTCTTTTATATTCAATACCTGATTGTTGAAGTAGTTTAATAGCGTAGTCATGATTGTGATAATCTTCTGCATAATATATCGTCTTAATGCCAGCTTGAATAATTGACTTTGTGCAATTTAAACAAGGGAAATGAGTCACGTAAATTGTAGCGCCTTCTGTTGAAACACCTTGTTTAGCGCATTGTAGTAATGCATTCATTTCTGCATGTATTGTTCTAATACAATGACCATCTTCAATAAGGCAACCTTCATCAATGCAATGAACTTCCCCTGCTACTGATCCGTTGTAACCACCAGCAATAATTCTATTATCTTTGACAATTGTAGCTCCAACAGAGAGTCTTTGACATGTTGATCTCAAAGCTAATAAATGACTTTGAGCCATAAAATATTCTTCCCATTTAATTCTTTCCATGTGTAGTTGCCTCCTTATGTAGAAAAACAATTAATATTTATAGCTTAATCATTTAAGGCAATAAATGCAATAATGAATCAAAGCTAAATAGTAAAGTGTTCTTTTAATTTTTCGAACGTTTTCTCGCCAAACCCTTTAATCTTTTTTAAATCATCTATTTTATCAAATCTACCGTTTTGTTCTCGATAGTTTATAATTTCTTTAGCTTTTGTTGGTCCAATACCTGGGACTCCTTTAAGTTCTGATTCAGTCGCATTATTAAGATTGACTTGTTTATTTTCACTATTTTGATTCGTAGTTATTGGAGAATTATTATTTCTAATAGTATGAGGTTGCTCTCCTTTTGTGGGCACATATATTAACTTTTGGTCTATTAATTTTTCTGATAGATTAATTTGGGAAACGTCTGCATTTTTAGAAAGTTTTGCCTTATTCAAAGCGTCAATGACTCGTTCAGTCGATAGCATTTGATATACATTAGGATGCTCGACAGCCCCTTTAATATCAACATAAACTTTTTCCTTACTGTTTTCTTTATTACTCATATTCTTATTATTTGTATTAGCTTTAGTATGAGATTGATTGTTTTTAATCTCATTTGAATCTAGATGATGATCTTTTGGAAACTCATTCATTTCATTATTCTCATTATGAGATTCATCTTTGTTAGTCAAAGTAAGAATCGCGATAATGATTCCGACAATCCCTAATATAAAATATCGTTTCCATCGCAAAATAAAATCGATATACTTTTTATCTATATTAAACAAAAAATCACTCCTTCATACTTATCAACGTACGAACGAGTGATTTTACTTCTTAATGTTAATATTTATTTTTTAACAACGAAAAATAATCGATCAGCATCTTCTTCATGTTTCTCTAGATTGAAATCTGTGAAAGTTTCAATTTTTGTAAAACCTATCTCTTTTAATAGTGATTTATAAGTTTCTTCTTCATAGGTTCTTTGGTAATGCGATTCATCGAAACGTCGATAACTACCATCTTTCTCAAGAATAAAGAATGACATTTCATGATAAACACTCAATGGTTCATCACCACGAATAGCTTCCCATCCTAAGAAAACATCATCAGTTTCATCAATATAGCTTTGATTATTAAACAATGTATTCATCTTGTGAACCGTATGCACATCAAAAAGAAACACACCATCATTAGTTAAATGCTGGTATACTGATTTGAATGTATTTCTGACATCATCAATTGTAGATAAATAATTCAGTGAATCACAAAATATTGTAATAACATTAAACTTTTGGTTCAAATTAAAATCTGTCATATCTCCTTCTAACCATCTAACATTGTTAGATTTCTCGTTAGCAATCGTCAACATATCAATACTTAAATCCATTCCAGTTACATGTCCTAATGTGACTAATCGATGTGTTAAACTACCGGTGCCACAACCTAAATCTAGAATTTCATTAATTTGTTGCTTTGAAAAGGATTCAACAATATTGAACCATTCATCATACGGTTGGTCCTGTGTGAGTTGGTCATATACCAAACTCATATCTTCATACTGAGACATCTTTAAAAGACAGCCTGACCATATGATTCAACTGGAGCATCTTGATATAATTTCTCGATATTGTAATAATTTCTTTCGTCTTTGTGGAAAATATGAACTACAACATTGGCTAAATCAATAAGTACCCATCTTGCATCGTTATATCCTTCCATACGCTTTACATCAATATTTTGCTCATGAACAGCTTCTTTAACAGCTCTAGCAATAGATTGAACTTGACGTTCATTATTACCATGACACACAACAAAGTAGTCAGTCATATCACTGATACCTTGCATGTTAAGAGAAATTACATCTTCAGCTTTTTTGTTTTCTGTCGCTTCGACAGCAATATTTAATAATTCTTCTGAACTCATTTAATCATCCTTTATTCTTTCGTCACTATAATTATAATAATTCAAGCATGCAATCGTAGTGCCATATACCGTAATATCTTTACCAATTAAAAATAAAACTGTACGCTTAGAAATTTCATAAATTGTTTTATCTAAGCTACCTTGATTGTATGCCATATCTCTAATTTCTTCAACTCCGGGGGTCTTTCTGCCGGGTTCAATATAATCTGCAATAAAAATTAACTTCTCAGTTTTAGTCATTTGTTGACGACCAGTTGTGTGATATTTAATAGCTAATAAGACTTCTTCGTCCTTGATATGATAGTCATGTTCCATTATTGCAGCACACACTGGACCATGGAGGATTTCATTTCCGTAACTAAGTAAATCACTCTCTAACTCGCATTGTCTAACAATCTGATACATTTTACTTAAATCATCATATTTGCAATAATCATGCAGTACACCAGCCAATTCAGCTTTCTCTTTATCACCGTCATAAATCTCTGCTAATTTCACTGCTGTTTCTGCTACTCTTAAAGAATGATTATAGCGCTTTTCTGGTAGCTTATCTTTAACGAGTGCTTTAGCTTCATTTATATCCATAAAATCCTTCCTCCTGTATATACTTTTCTACCTTTTTAGGGACTAAAACTTGTATCGTTTGCTTATTTTTAATACGATTTCGTACCATAGATGAACTTATATCTATACGGGGAATTTTAATTGATATCATACCATTTTCTACTTCTTGATATGCCTTATCACGATTTACAATCACAAAGGTAATCATTTTCTTTAACTTTTCAATATTATACCACTGATCTAATTGCTCATATTGGTCTGTACCAATGACAAAGTAGAATTCATCATTAGGCTGTGATTGCTTTAATTCTGCTAAAGTATCATATGTGTAACTTTGGCCTTTTCTTTCTAACTCAGCCGTACAAATATTACCAAAGCCTAAATCTTCTATTACAAGCTCAATCATTTTCATTCGATAGGATGAATCTAGAAAATCATCATGTTCTTTCAAAGGTGCCATATAGCTCGGTAAAAAGTAGAACGCATCTGGCTGCAATTGATGATATATCTCACTAGCTACTACCATATGAGCGGTATGAATCGGGTTAAATTGACCGCCGTACAACACAATTTTAGCCATTAAGGTAACGTAATTTCTTTATTCTCTTCAGATTCTCTATACAGTACAATCATTGACCCGATTACTTGTACTAATTCACTTTTAGTCGCTTCACTTAGCGCTCTAGCTAATTCATTTTTATCGTCAAAATTATTTTGAAGCACATGAATTTTAATGAGTTCTCTATTCTCTAACGTTTCATCAATTTGATTAATCATATTTTCATTAATTCCACCTTTTCCTATTTGGAAAGTTGGATCTGTATTATGCGCTAAACTACGTAAATATCTTTTCTGTTTTCCAGTTAACATGATCTATCTCCTTTCAATTTATCTAGAACTGTCTGTTTCATCGTTTGGATATCAGGCATTTGATTCGTCCATATTTTAAAACTTTCAGCACCTTGATATACGAACATATCTAAACCATTATATATAGGATTGCCTTTATTTTCAGCTTCTTCTAAAATAGGAGTCTTATATGGAATATAGACAATATCACTAACAAGTGCATTTGTATTTAGATTTTTCAAATTTAAAACACTTTCTTTATTTTCAGCCATACCCGCAGGTGTTGTATTAATAATAATATCAAATTCATCTAAATAGCTTTCTGCCTCCACTAAAGAAATCGCATTAATATCAAGGTTCCAATCGTTGAAACGTGACATAGTACGATTAGCAACAGTTAATTTAGGATTCACAAATTTTGCTAATTCATTTGCAATACCCTTACTTGCTCCGCCTGCGCCTAAAATTAATATATAAGCACTTTCTAAATCATCATATACTTGTCTTAAACCTGTGACATAACCTATGCCATCAGTATTGTACCCTATCCATTTACCTTCTTTGATTAAAACAGTGTTAACGGCTCCAACAGTTTTGGATTGTTCATCTATTTCATCCAAATAAGGTAGGATTCGTTCTTTATGTGGAATTGTGATATTAAATCCATTGAGCCCCTTTTCTGTAATGATTTCTTTAATCAAATGAAAATCTTCAATAGGTATATCTAATGCTTCATAAGTGTAATCTAATCCTAACTTAGTAAAGTTAGCATTATGCATTACAGGAGATAAAGAATGAGATATAGGATGTCCAATTACAGCAAATTTCATTCTTCTCACTCCTTTTATAAAATAGAATTTCTTAATATTACATCAACATTTTTAGGGACGCGTACAATCACTTTTGCACCTTCATCAATTGTAATGAAACCTAATCCTGAAATCATAACGTCACGTTTTGCTTTTCCTGTTTCAAGTCTAACGGCCTTTACATTATTTAAATCAAAGTTCTCAGCGTTATGCGGTGGCGTTAAAACTGAACCTAATTGTGATTTCCAAAGCTCATTTGCCTTTTCGGTTTTAGTTCTATGAATGTTTAAATCATTAGAGAAGAAACATATTAAAGGTCTTTTACCTCCAGAAACATAATCAATTCTCGCTAAACCACCAAAGAATAGTGTTTGACCTTCATTTAATTGATACACACGTTGTTTAATTTCCTTTTTAGGCATAATGGTTTTTAATTCTTTTTCAGAAACATAATGTGTCATTTGATGTTCTTGAATAATTCCTGGTGTATCATACATAAATGTTGTTTCATCTAGTGGAATATCAATCATATCTAATGTTGTACCTGGGAAACGTGAAGTTGTTACGACGTCCTTTTCACCAACACTTATTTCGATCAATTTATTAATTAAGGTTGATTTACCTACATTCGTTGTTCCTACTATATAGACATCTTCATTATTTCTATATTGATTAATCGATTGTAATAATTCTTCGATGCCCCAACCTTTGTCTGCAGAGATGAGCACTACATCTTCGGCTTCAAGGCCATACTTTCGAGCAGATTTCTTCAACCATTCTTTCACACGACGTTTATTAATTTGTTTAGGAAGAAGATCAAGTTTGTTTGCTGCTAAAATAATTTTTTTATTTCCAACAATTCGCTTAATCGCGTTAATGAATGATCCCTCGAAATCAAATACATCGACGACATTCACAACGATACCTTTTTGATCTGACAATCCTGTTAATAAATTTAAGAAGTCTTCACTATCCATTCCAACGTCTTGCACTTCGTTGTAATTCTTTAACCTAAAGCATCTTTGGCAAATGACATCTTCACGAAACATATTATGTTTAGGTACATATCCTGGTGCGTTTTTATCTTCAGATTGTAGCGGTGCACCACAACCAATACATTTTAGTGTTTCACTCAATCAATTTTCCTCCCATTTGATATAACCTTTTTTTCTGAAATGATTCAACAAACGTCTTTCGATGAGACGATTGAATTTCGTTATAAATCCATCTGTTCGTTTAACTGGAACGACCATGATAGTATAAAGTCCATTACGATTACCACCAAAAACATCAGTCAACATTTGATCTCCTATGACTACTGTCTCTTTTGCTTGAATATTCATTTGTTTGATGGCTTTTTTAAATGCTTTGCCCATAGGTTTTCGCGCCTTGAAAATGAAATCTACTTCTAAATCTTTAGAAAAACTAGATACACGTTCTTCATTATTATTTGAAACAATCGTTACAGTGATACCTAATTTTCGAGCTTTTGCAAACCATTCTTTAATTCTTTCGGTGGGTTCTTTGACATCCCAACCCACAAGTGTGTTATCCAAATCAGTTACAATACCTTTGACTCCATTACTAGCTAATTTCTCAATATCTATTTCAAACACAGATTGTACATATGCATTGGGCATAAATAAATTTTTAACAATTCCCATTTTATATTTTCACCTTTACTTTTTATAATGATTTAACTAATAATTCAACAGTTTCACTAGATGAAACTGCAGCTTTTCCTAAGAATTCTTCAAAAGAGATTTCTGCTTCTCCATTAGCTAAATCTGATACTGCTCGTGTCACAATAAATGGCACTTTAAATTGATAACATGTTTGAGCGATGGCAGTAGCTTCCATCTCAACTGCCATTGCTTTTGGAAATTGAGATTTAATTTTACGGCGTTGTTCAACACTTCCGATAAAACTATCACCACTAACAATTAAACCTACTTTGCCATTTAAATCTTGTTGTTTAAGTATGGATATCGTCTTATCTAATAACTTAGTACTAGATTCGTAATGCTTAGGCATTTGAGGAATTTGTCCATAATCATAGCCGAATGCAGTTGCGTCTGCATCATGATAGGTTACCGTATCACTTACAAGTACATCTCCTACCGATAAGCTTTCGTCTAATGCACCGGCCGATCCAGTATTTATGATAAGGTCTGGATTAAATTTTTCTATTAATAAAGTAGTAGAGATAGAAGCATTTACTTTGCCAATCCCACTTTGAGTTAATACTATGTCTTTATTGTTAAGCGTTCCTGTATAAAATTTTACATGAGCGACGTTAATTTCACTTAAGTCAACAATTTTATCTTTAAGAATTGTCACTTCTTCTTCCATTGCTCCGATAATACCTATCATTTCTTTTTACACCTCTTTTATAAAGTCCTAGCATTGGTATTTTATCACATTTTAAAAGTCATCACGATAGAGATAAATCATTTCTCAAATAGGAGGTCGGGACAAAAGTGTTTAGGATTTGAGCAGAACCGAGCGATGAGCAAAATTGTTTCTCAAATTTTGTCGAATTGTGAGTGTTACTGCTGAAAATCCTGCTTTTGGGACAACGTTAATCGGTTTCCCAGAGCATAAAATATAAAGTTCCCAGTCTCTTCATTTTCACAAAAAAATACTCCACACCATAAAGATGTGAAGTATGTATATTATTAACCTTTCCAAAGGCTAGCTAAATCTTGTAGTGAAAAAATTCCTGTGATAATTGTTACGATAACTGCAACAATACCAAATACAAGCATCCAAGTAGGATGTTTGTAATCACCAACGATTGATTTCTTACGACTTGCGATTAAAATGGCACCTAAAGTAATTGGTAAAATCCAACCGTTAATTGCGCCTGCAATAATTAATAAGCTCACGGGCTTGCCAATAAATAAGAAAATCAATGTTGAAATGACGATAAATACAATTACAATTAAATTATTTTTATTGAATAAAGACTTATGAAACGTCTTTAAAAATGTTGCACTTGTGTACGCTGAACCAATCACTGAAGACATTGCGGCAGCAAAAATAACTACACCGAAAATATTCTTACCAATTGGTCCTATTGCATGTTCAAATACTGATGCTGGTGGATTATCTGAACTTAATGTCACACCAGTCACGACTACACCTAACACTGCTAAGAAAAGTAAAGTTCTCATAATACCAGTTGTCAAAATACCTGCAATAGCAGAACGATTGACGAATGGTAAAAATTCTTTCCCTTTCATGCCTGAATCGAGTAGTCTGTGTGCACCTGCAAATGTTATATAACCACCTACAGTTCCACCTACTAAAGTAATAATTGGTAAAATTAATTTAATAGGATGTTCTGGAGCAAAAGTATGAACTAATGCATCACCATACGGAGGGTTAGAAACAACCATAACATACGCAACGACTAAAATCATCACGACCCCTAAAATCATAGATACAACGTCCATAATCTTTTGACCACTTTTACTTATAAAAATTAAAATTGAGAAAATAGCAGTAATCGCTGCGCCCCATTTGATATCCAAGCCAAACATTGCGTTTAGACCTAGACCTGCACCTGCAATATTACCTATATTAAATGCTAATCCACCAAATGCAATTAAAATGGAAATAATGGTTCCTAGACCTGGAACAACTTTATTTGAAACTTCCTGTCCGCGTAACCCAGTAACTACAAGTACGCGCCAAATATTAATTTGAGCCCCTATATCAATTAATATTGAAATTAAAATTGCAAATGCGAAACTCGCATAAAATTCTGCAGTAAATACGGCTGTTTGGGTAAGGAAAGCAGGGCCGATTGCTGAAGTGGCCATTAAAAATACTGAACCGTATAATAAACGTCTATGACTTTTATTAAATTTGAATTCTTTTTTTGTCTGATTCGTGTCTTGCTTAGTACTTTGTTTTAAATTTTCTCCCATCGCTGGTACCCCCTATAAGGATTGAATATCAATGCCTTCTTTCGTTAATTTTTTTCTAATTTGAGTTACAAACTCTAGTGCGTGTTCGCCATCACCGTGTACACAAATGGTATCTGCTTTTAAGTCTATTTCTTTGCCATTTTTACTAATGACTTTGTTTTCGGTTACCATTTTTAATACTTGTTGTAGTGCTTCATCTGTATTACTAATCGTTGCATCTGGCTCTTTTCGACTTACAAGTTGTCCGTCATCTTCGTAACGTCTATCTGCGAAAACTTCTGAAGCCACTTTTAAACCAACTGCTTCAGCTTCAGTAATTAATAACGTATTAGATAAACCTACAAATACAAGTTCTGAATCAAAATCGTAAACCGCTTGTGCAATGGCATGTGCGATTTTAGAATCTCTTGCACCCATTTGATAAAGTGCGCCATGAGGTTTCACATGATTTATTTTCACACCATGAACCTTGCAAAAGCCATTTAGAGCGCCTAATTGGTAAATAACTAAATTATAGATTTCTTTTGGAGCAATATCCATTGTTCGGCGTCCAAATCCTTGTAAATCTGGTAATCCTGGGTGTGCGCCTATACCAATATTATTTTCCTTTGCAAGCTGGATCGTTTCGTTCATTACATTTTCGTCACCAGCGTGAAATCCACAAGCAATATTTGCTGATGTAATTAAAGGAATAATATCCTTATCTCCGCCAAATGAATAATTACCAAAAGCTTCACCTAAATCACAATTCAAATCAATTTGCATTATAGTTCCACCCCTTTAATAATTTGGTGTTTCTCTAAGAATTTAATATCTACATCTCTTGCATCGCCCTCAGCATACAATGGATAACTTAATACTGCATATAAGAAATCCGCTGTAGTTGTAAATCCTTCGATAACCATCTCATCTAGAGCCACTTTTAATTTATTAATTGCTGTTTGTCTATTTGAGTCTTTTACAATGACTTTAGCGACTAAAGAATCATAATACGGTGAGACCTGATATCCAGAATATAATAAAGAATCAACTCGAATATTAAAACCTTGTGGTAAATGTAATTTTTTTACTTTACCAGGCGTAGGTTGGAATTTCTTTTCAGGATTTTCCGCATTAATACGTGCTTCAATAACGTGACCATTAAAGACAATGTCTTCTTGTTGGAATGGTAATTCATCATGTTGCAATAAGTAAAGTTGAGCTTGTAATAAATCTCTATCAGCACGCATTTCAGTAACAGTATGTTCAACTTGTATACGCGCGTTCATTTCTATGAAATAGTGTGCGTCTTCCGTAACTAGAAATTCAATGGTTCCTGCGCTTCGATAATTTGATGCTCTAGCTACTTTAACAGCATCGTTACATATTTGTGCTCTTCTTTCTTCAGATAGAGCAGAACATGGTGATTCTTCAATAAGTTTTTGATTTTTACGTTGAACTGAACAATCACGTTCACCTAAATGGACATAATTATCTTTTCCATCACCAATGACTTGAACTTCAACGTGTTTCGCAACTGGTATAAAGGCTTCTACATAGACACGATCATCGTTAAAATATTTTTGTCCTTCACTTTTAGCTTCTTTTAAAGATTTCTCCAACTGGTCCGGTTCTTTAACGATTCGAATACCTTTACCGCCGCCCCCACTAGCAGCTTTAAGAACGACAGGATAACCTATATTTTCAGCGAGTTCTTTAATTTCTTCAACATTTTGAACTTCATCAGTTGAGCCAGGAATGACTGGGACACCAGCTGCATCTACGGTTTGACGTGCTGTGATTTTATCACCCATCAATTCCATCGTTTTCTTGTTTGGTCCGATAAAGTGGATGTCATTATCTTCAACAGCTTCTGCAAACGTAGTTGATTCAGATAAGAAACCATAACCAGGATGAATCGCATTCGCACCAGTCACTTCTGCAGCGGAAATAATGCGATCAATATTTAAATAACTATCTAGAGGGTTAGCTTCGCCGATACATATGGCTTGATCTGCTAAACTTACGTGTAGACTATCTTCATCGCCTTTCGCATAGATAGCAACAGTTTCAATCTTCATTTCTCTGCACGCTCGGATAATCCTTACGGCAATTTCCCCTCTGTTTGCAATCAAACAACGATACATAAGTTCATACCCCCTTACTTCACTTTAACTAGTACTTGATCATATTCGACATTTGTACCATGTTCAACTACGATTTCAGAAACCTCTCCACTTACATCACTTGTTACTTCGTTCATTACTTTCATTGCTTCGATGTAACCAATCACATCACCTTCATTAACTTGGTCGCCCACTTCAATTTGAGGATCAGTTAATTCTTTACTGTCTTGTAAAAAGAATGTACCTACCATTGTAGATTTGATTTCTTTAGCATCTGATGATGATTGACTTTCAGCTTGTGAGGATGATGTTTGTGTATTGGTATTTTCACCAGCTTGTACACTAGGCGCCCCGGCTACAGCTTGTGTAGCAGTACCTTCAGTAAAATCAAGTTCGATTTCGTTTTCAAAATCTTTATATTTAAATTTTTTAACATCATTTGATTTTACTAGATTTATAATTTCTTCAATTCTATCTAAATTCATTTTTAATTATCCTCCTTGATAAGTGATGCTAATTTTTTAGAAGTAGCTCTCACATTATCTAAATTAAATAGTGGTTGTTCTGTAACATTTTTAATTAATTCTTTAAAAGTCTGCTCGAATTCTTGTAATTGTTGTGTTGCTTCTTCTACTGATATCCATTCAAAGTGGATTGTTTCACCAGGTTTAAGTTGCGCTAACTTTTTCAAATCGAGCTGTGTCACAGTAGCAATTTTAGTGTATCCGCCTACAGTTTGTTTATCATTTAAGAGAATGATAGGATTACCGTCATTAGGAACTTGAATACTTCCCAAAGCAACAGGTTCAGAAATGATATCAGCTGTCTCCTTAGGAGCGACAGATGGCCCATTTAATCTGTATCCCATACGATCAGATTGGTCAGAAATTTTAAATTCTGATTCAACAAATGTCGTTACTGCTTCTTCTGAAAATGAATTAAACTGTGGGCCTTTAATCACATGAATGACATTATCTTCTGGTAAGGCTTGATAATCTACAGCTTTACCTAAATTTTCTTTAAAATATTCATTGGATTGAGTAGGAATAACATCATCTTTTTTAAGCACACGACCTTGAAAACCACCTAGTCCACTTCTCGTATGTGTAGAGTAACTATCAGCAATTTTCTCTATGTTTAATGGATTACCAAAAACAAGATAGCCTCTTGCGCCCTCACTAATCTGGCCGATTTCCAACACATCATTTTGTTTTACCTCATAAACGGCTTGAGTGTCTATAGGTTTGTCATTTAATTTTGCGTTTGATGTGCCACCAATAATAGTAAACGTGTTATCCCTTAAAAAGTGTATTTTAGGTCCTATTACTGTATATTCAATTGCTGGACCTTCGTTGCCAATAAGTGTTTGTGCGACTTTCAAACTGTATTGGTCTAGTGCACCAGCTCCTGAAAAACCTAAATCCTGATAACCTATTCGTCCTTCGTCTTGAATCGTTGTAAATAAGCCAGGTTGTAATATTTTAATACTCATCTTGATATGTCACCCACTTATCTATATCAAAATTTCCATTACGGATGTCCTCAGAAAGTTGATCGTATTCTTCTTGATCGATTTCATAAAACTGAATGTAATCACCGGCCTCATACATTGTCATAGGTTCTCGATTTAAATCAAAAACTTTTAATGGTGTACGTCCAATGATTTGCCATCCACCAGGAGAGTCCATAGGATAAAGACCTGTTTGATTGTTGGCAATGCCTACTGATCCAGCTTCAATTTTAAGTCTTGGTTCTGAACGTCTAGGTGTATGCAATTTCTTATCTAGTCCTCCTAGATATGGAAAGCCAGGCATAAAGCCTAGCATGTATATGAGATACGGTTGCTGAGTATGTATTTGTACAACTTCTTTCTCAGATAATTGATTATGTTCTGCAACTTCTTCTAAATCAGGACCATAATCATTTCCATAAAGTACAGGTATTTTAATAATACGTTGATGACTTTGATGTCCATCATCTTTATTTTGTAAACGGTTAAGTTCTAAATTTTCTAACAATTCATTTCCTTTGATTTTTGTATTATCAAAATAAATAAGAATTGCTCGATAAGATGGAATAATTTCAGTTATTTCAGGATGTGATTGTTCTTTTATGTATTCGACTGTTGCTCGAACTTGCTCATATGTTTGTTCACTTATTTCATTATTGAAATATATCATTACAGTTTGTTCGTTGATTAATTGTGTTTCCAACTTTAAAATCCCTCCCCTTTGTAATTTTTAAGGATTTATTTGCTGTAACTATTTAATTGTATCATTGCATTAGAAGATTTGCTTAATAATTAATTCAAATAGTTTGTAATAACCAATAATAATTTGAATTAAAGCATTTTTACTTTGCCAAAATATTGCATCTTCATATCAAAAAAATTACTAATTTTTATTTAATCATACATATTATTTTTTGTCATCGCATATATGCTTAATGACAAAAGTATTTTATCCTATCATTTTTTAAATAAACTTCTTTACATTTACGAAAGTACCTTTTAAGATAAAATTCCATCAATAATACTATAAAAAAATGAGCGAAGACATGAAAGTTCATTCTTAAGAATCGATATCATGTCCTCGCTCTAATAATAAGGATAATTAATATTGAAATAAGTTCATCTCAATACAATTTTTGTTAAATTTTCTTATCTATATGCTGTTTATTATTTAATATCTACGATTTTAACGTTGATTTCTCCACCATTTGGTAGTGGCACGCGTACTTCATCATTTAAACCTTTACCAATAAGCGCATTTGCCATTGGAGATTCATTAGAAATTTTACCTTTAAAGGCATCTGCTTCAGCAGAACCTACAATTTGGTAACTTTCTTCTTCATCGCCTGGGAGCTCGATGAAAGTAACCGTTTTACCAATTTGAACAACATTGTTATCACCGTTATCTTCAATGATAAGCGCATTTCTAATCATGTGCTCAATACGTTGGATATCTTGTTCGATGAAACCTTGTTCGTCTTTAGCTGCATCATACTCAGAGTTCTCTGATAAGTCACCGAAAGAACGAGCAACTTTAATTTTTTCTACTACTTCAGGTCTTTTAACTGTCTTTAATTCTTCTAATTCTTGTTCAAGTTGTTCATAACCCTCTTGAGTCATTGGATATTGTTTTTGGTTTTCCATAATGTCATCTTCCTTTACTATTAAGTTACTATTTTTTGCTAACGAGTGATTGAATTTTTGTAGTCATAATATCTATTGCGACCTTATTACTTCCACCTTCAGGAATAATAATATCTGCATGTTTTTTCGTTGGTTCGATAAATTGTTCATGCATAGGTCTGACCACATTTAAATATTGATTAATGACAGATTCCATAGATCGACCTCGCTCTTTTGTATCACGAGTTAATCTACGTAAAATTCTTAAATCTGCATCTGTATCAACATAAATTTTTACATCCATCATATCTCGTAAAGTTTTGTTTTCTAAAGCAAAGATACCTTCTACGATAATAACATCTTTTGGTTCAAATGCAATCGTTTCCTTACTTCGTGTATGATTTGCATAATCATAAGTAGGTACTTCTACTGCTATACCATTTCGTAAATCTTTAAGATTCTGAATAAGTAAATCATTATCGAATGCAAATGGATGATCATAGTTCGTCTCAAGTCTTTCTTCAAAAGTTAAATGAGACTGGTCTTTATAATAGTAATCTTGGGCTAAAAGTGCAACACTATGCCCCTCTAATTCCTTCATGATTTCATTTGTGACCGTTGTTTTGCCGGAACCAGAACCGCCAGCAATACCTATAATAGTAGTTTGATTCATACTAGCCGATTTCCTTTCTCATCATGTTATTTGCATAAATAGGTTGATCGACTTTAATTTGAACAATTTGTAATGGGTGTCTAGCAGCATCTAAACTATTACCTTCCTCATCATAAATTGCTTCAACAACTTGTTTAAAACTTTCAATTTCTGGACCGAAAAATTCTATTTCTTGGCCTGGTTTAAAGTGATTTCGTTGTTGAATTGTCGCAAGTTGAGTTTGTTCGTCATAATCAAGCACAAGTCCACAGAAGTCGTATGCTGATTTCTTAGATTGTGCTTCACCAAACATTTGCTCTTCATATCCAGGCGTACCTTGGAAGAATGCTGGAGCGGTATCGCGGTTTGCACATTTTTCTAGTTCTTTGAGCCACTCTGGTTTAATTTTGAAGTTTTGTGGATCTTCCGCATATGCATCTATAACTTTACGATACACTGAAACGACTGTTGCAATGTAATGGATAGATTTCATTCGACCTTCGATTTTTAAAGAATCGATGCCTAGTTCCATCATTTGTGGGATAGATTCTATTAATTTTAAATCTTTAGGACTCATAGCAAATGGAATCACGTCGCCATCTTCATAATACAAATCAAGTTCTCCGTCATCATCCACTTGTAACAAATCATAATCCCAACGACAACTTTGACAACAACCTCCACGGTTTGAATCACGCGCCGTCATATGATTACTTAATGTGCAACGACCTGAATATGCTATACACATTGCTCCATGAATGAAAGCTTCTATCTCGATATCAACTTTCTCTTTCATCTCTTTCATTTCCATTGAGCCTGTTTCTCGGGCTAATACGACACGGTCTAGCCCTTCCTCTTTCCAAAATTCAACTGCCTTGTAGTTTGAAAGTGATTGTTGTGTTGATAGATGAATTTCTAAACGGGGTGCGACTTCTTTACATGTTTCAATAATAAGTGGATCAGCAACAATAATTCCAGTTGCGCCAGTAGCATCTAATTCACGTAGATAATCTTCTAAACCGTCAATATTCTCATCATGTGCAATTATATTGGTAGTCACGTAAATTTTAGCACCATAACGGTTCGCAAAAGCCACACCTTCTGCAATTTCTTCCATAGTGAAATTATCTGCATTTGAGCGTAAACCGTACTCTTGACCACCTAGAAATACTGCGTCAGCACCATAGTGTACCGCAATTTTAAGTTTCTCTAAGTTACCAGCTGGTGCGAGTAATTCCGGCTTTTTCATTTTGGTTTTTGAACTTGATTGAACTTCTTCTAAAGTTTTCATTTGTAATGATAAGCCTCCCTAATATACCGTTTGCTTATATAAGAAACCTTCGTCAAATGGACGATGTTCAGGTTGAATCTCCTCAATAGGATCAACTAACATGAATTTTTCATCGTCATAAGCTTCTGGATCTTCGTTATATAAATCAATAGCTTCTCTATATTGTTCTGTAACCACATTGATATACGCTTCACTTTGTAAAACACCATCAATTTTAAACGCATCAATACCTGCTTCAAAGAATGGTTCTAATTCTTCAATTAAGCATATATCATTTGGAGACATAATGTGCGTACCATTATAATCCTCGAATACAGGATATTTATTGTCGCGTTCTTCATCATATAGTAGTAAATCATTCTGCGATTCATTACGTTGAATTTTCATCTGTCTATCTTGAAAAGTATAATAATTACCTAAAAGCATGCGTTTAGATTGGAACATACATGTCATTCCATGCACTTGTACTTCTATTTCAACATTGGCATTTTCTTTAATATTGATGATTTCATCTAAACTCAATTCTCTAGCGAGTACCGCTCTTGATGCGCCCTTCTTACCCCAATAATTACATTGGAAATAGTTAGTCACAAGTGTTTCAGCATCCCAATGAAGAGGGATCGGATGAGCTTGCTTTTTAACAAACATCACGACAGCAGGGTCTCCAAATATAATTCGATCTACACCTATGTCATGTAAAAATTGTATGTAGTCTTCTAAAGCATCCAAATGATAATTATGGAAAAGCCCATTAACAGCAGCGTAAACTTTCTTATTGTGATGATGTGCGAGTTGAACCGCTTCTTTCATCATCTCTCGATTAAATTCTCCCGGAAGTCTTAAACCAAATTTTTGTTCACCAATAACAAATGCGTCTGCACCTTTCTCTATTAGTGTTTCCATATGAGTTATTGACTTAGGAGTAACTAATAATTCAACCATAGTCATTCTCCTTTAATTGATATTGCCAAACCATCGTCCATATTTAAAAAGTTCGTCGTATATCCTGATTGATTCATTAACCATTGATTATATTGTTGTACCTTTTTAACCATTTGTCGTACATTTCTTGACCGTACGATATCAATATTTGAAACAAATCCATGATATAACACATTGTCAGTTACTACGAGCCCACCTTTTCTTAATAAAGGCGTGTATAACTCGAAAAATTTTTTTGATTGTGCTTTTGCAGCATCAATAAATATCATATCATATAGTCTATCACTGACACTGTCATACATTTCGAGTGCATCACCTTCAATTAATCTAATTTGTTCTTCGTAATGATATTCTTGAAAATGATGTCTCGCTTGTGCCAGCATATCTTCGTTGCGTTCAATGGTAGTGACCTCTATATCATTAGCCACTGAAGCAAATTGCATAGAACTATAACCGATAGCTGTACCGATTTCTAAAATTTGTTTAGTATGATTCATACGAATTAATTGTTTAATCATATCTAAAGTGAGTTTGTCTACAATCGGAACTTGATTGTCTTCAGCGTAAGATCTTAAATTCTCAATATTTGTATCTAATCTTTGATGTAATTGAGTTAAATAATCTTGGTTTAAATCCATTTAAAATAACTTCCTTTACAGTGATAACTACAATGATTTGTAGACATAAAATAAATCAGTCCAACATTGATTATATCTTAATCAATAAGTATGACTGATTTCTAGAATGGTGCTTCTATATCTTTCATATTAGAAGTAAATAATCGTTTCATAGAAATTAACTTTACATATTTTACCATAAATTGCTCATAAATATAAGAGTTAAATAAGTATTAAGGGAGTAAGACAAAAATATCATTCAGCTAAAATTAATTTCGTGGGCCAACCCATCAAGGATGACGTATTGAATATAAAAAGAGCAGTAAGAAGATTTCAAATTGAAACCATCTTACTGCTATCATTTTCAGGGGATAATCTCCCCAGCTGTGCTACCATTTAAATCAATTATTCATTGATTTCTGTATTAACTACCTCTTCGATCATATCCCATTCCTCATCTGTTTCGATTGGTACTAATTTACCGCCATCTCCAGATTCGTCAGGTTCGTTAATCATTGGTACAAGTTCAATCATATCATCTTCGTCTGATTGTGCACCTTCTTCAGCTAATACAACATATTCTTTTTTGAATTCAGGATGATAAAATTCTAACATTTTACGGTATAAAACTTCATTGCCATCTTCATCGAATAAAGTTAATAATTCTTCCTCGTTGTTAATGTTTAAATCAGAATCATGATTGTGTTCATGGTTATGGTTATGTTCAGTCATTTTTATATCTCCTTTATTGGATAGAGTCTAAATAGCCTTGTAATATAAACACAGCTGCCATTTTATCTATTACTTTTTTACGTTTTTGTCTAGAAACATCCGCTTCTAAAAGCGAGCGTTCAGCAGCCATTGTGCTTAATCGTTCATCCCACATAATTATTTCTATGGATGGTAAGGCTTCTTGAAGCTTCTCCTTGTATTGTAACGAAGCCTCACCACGAAATCCAATAGAATTATTCATATTCTTTGGTAAACCGATGACGACGGTGCCTACTTGGTTATCTTGAATAATTTCTACTAACTTTTCTATACCTAATTCATTTTGTTCTTCGTTGATTCGGAGTGTGTCTAAACCTTGGGCAGTCCATCCCATTAGGTCACTTATAGCAATACCAACAGTTTTGCTTCCCACGTCTAAGCCAATAATTTTATGTTTTAACATATTTATTGATCAGACTCTTTTAAATAATAAGAGACAAGCTCTTCCATAATAACATCTCTATCAATATGGCGAATTTGGTTTCTTGCTTCATTTTGGCGTGGAATGTAAGCCGGATCGCCAGAAAGCAAATAACCTACTATTTGATTTACGGCATTATATCCTCTTTCTTCCAATGTACGGTGTACATTTTTAAGTACTGCTTTGACATCTTCTTTCGGAATTTCTTCATAGTCAAATTTCATTGTTTTATCAAAATTTTCCATACGTGACACTCCTTTTTATGCGTATTATCATTCATTATAATTCTACAATATTATGAAATTAAGTTATAGATTTTTAATATAATCTTTAATAAAGCGTAATGCTTCTGTTATCTTCTCAGGTTGAGTGCCGCCACCTTGAGCCATATCAGGGCGTCCGCCACCTTTTCCTCCTACTATTGGTGCCATATGTTTAATTAAGTCGCCAGCTTTAACTTGATCAGTTAATGACTTAGGCACAGTTGCGATGATTGAAACTTTACCATCAACATTACTTGCTAATACGATAATCGCATCTTGTAATTTAGATTTGAAATCATCCATCGTTGAGCGAATTGCTTTTGCATTAGGAACGTCTACTTCAGTTGCTAACACTTTTAAATCATTGATAGTTTCTACTTGGTCCTCGATATTACCCATTTTAAGAGAAGTAATTTCTTTATTACGTTGTTCTAGTTGTTTTAGTAAGTTCTTCTCTTCTTCTTGTAACTGAGTAATCTTGCCAACAACTTGATCATCTGATTTAACTTTAACATTATTTTTAATTGTATTGAATTTAGATTGTATGTCTTCAAGGTATAAGAATGCTGATTTGCCAGTAAGTGCTTCAATACGTCTTACGCCTGCGCCAGTACCAGACTCACTTACTATTTTGAAAAGGCCTATTTCAGAGGTATTGTTTACATGTATACCTCCACATAATTCAATTGAAAATGGTGCCATGTTAACTACACGTACGATGTCGCCATATTTTTCTCCAAATAAAGCCATTGCACCCATTGATTTCGCTTCATCAATGCCCATTTCTTGTATGCGCACATCTATGCCTCTCCAAATTTCTTCATTCACTCTTCGTTCAACTTGATCAATTTCTTCTTGAGACATTGGACCAAAGTGTGAAAAGTCAAAACGTAATCGGTCAGCTTCTACTAATGAACCTGCTTGGTTGACATGATCTCCTAATACTTCTTTCAATGCTTGATGTAATAAGTGTGTGGCACTATGGTTCTTCTGAATAGCGCGACGTTCATCTTTATTGACACTTGCATCTACTTCTGCGCCAACTGTAGCTTGTCCAAATTGTACTGTACCTTTGTGAAGATTTTGTCCATTAGGTGCTTTAGTCACTTCAGTAACTGCAATTTCAAAATTCTCATTTCCAACCGTACCTTCATCAGCAACTTGACCACCGCTTACCGCATAGAACGGCGTTTCTTTTAAAATAAAGTAAACTGTTTCACCCGCTTCAGCTGATTCAACTTCTTCACCATTGTAAATGAGATGTGTGACAGTTGATTGATAATCAGTTGTTTCGTATCCGACGAATGTACTGTCATCTGTAATGTTTTTAAGCACTTCACTTTGAATTTGCATTGATTGAGAATTTTGACGTGCTTGTCTTGCACGATCTCTTTGTTGTTGCATTTCATTTTCAAATGTAGCCATATCAACAGTTAATCCTTCTTGAGTGGCTAATTCTTCAGTTAATTCAACTGGGAAGCCATACGTATCATATAATTTGAAAGCATCTTCACCTTTAATCTCATGATTATCTTTCTTAGCTTTCTCGATGAATTGATTTAAAATCGCTAAGCCTTCTTCAAGCGTTTCATGGAATCGTTCTTCCTCAGATTTAATTACGCGTTTAATGAAATCCGCTTTTTCTTTTACATTTGGATAATATGGTTCCATAATCTCAGCTACAATATCTACGAGTTTATACATGAATGGTTCATTAATACCTAATGACTGGCTCAATCTTACGGCACGACGTAATAAACGACGTAATACGTAACCTCGACCTTCATTTGCAGGTAATGCACCATCTGCAATCGCAAAGGCAATCGTTCTAATATGATCAGCGATTACTTTAAATGCAACATCTTGTTCATCGACTTCTAAGTATTTTTTACCTGAAATGTTTTCTACTTCGTTAATGATCGGCATAAATAGGTCAGTTTCGTAATTTGTTCTTACATTTTGTGAGATTGAAGCCATACGTTCTAATCCCATGCCGGTATCAATATTTTTATTTGGAAGTGGTGTATACGTATGATCTTTATTATGGTTAAATTCACTAAATACTAAATTCCATACTTCTAAATATCTTTCGTTTTCTCCGCCTGGATACATCTCTTCTTCTGGATCGTTTTGACCATAAGCTTCGCCACGATCATAGAAGATTTCAGTATTCGGTCCTGAAGGTCCTTCACCTATATCCCAGAAGTTCCCTTCAATTCGAATAATACGACTTTCTTCTAATCCGATATCTTCATTCCAAATTTTATATGCACCTGTATCTTCAGGATGAATCGTTACATATAATTTTTCAGGTTCCATACCCATCCATTTATCACTAGTTAAGAATTCCCATGCAAATTCTATCGCTTCTTGTTTAAAGTAATCTCCAATTGAGAAGTTCCCTAACATTTCAAAGAAAGTATGGTGACGTGCTGTGAAACCTACATTTTCAATGTCATTCGTACGAATTGCTTTTTGTGAATTGACAATTCTTGGTTTTCTTGGAGTTTCACGTCCATCAAAGTATTTCTTTAAGGTTGCCACACCTGAATTAATCCATAGTAATGAATCATCATCAATAGGTACTAATGGTGCAGAAGGTTCGACCATGTGACCTTTTTCAACGAAGAAATCTAAATATTTTTGTCTAATTTCACTTGCTTTTAAATTTTTCATTTAAAAAACACTCCCTTTTGGAATTTAGTATTTTGAAAAATAAAAGTATCAATTCAAAACGTAAATGTAGTACATCAATGAAAATAAAAACGTTCATCCACAAAGGGACGAACGTTCTCGCGGTACCACCCTAGTTATAAGGAATTTCGACAACATCAATCACTTAATAAAATGATGTGTATAATCGAATTACTTATCACTTATAGTTACGTATTCAAACTAACATAAAGTAGCGTTCAGTGACTTAGATTGCACTTCTCACCAACCAGTGCATCTCTATCAATCTTAAAGTCACTTACTCATCTCTATGTGAACTTAAGTATATTTTATTTATTTTCGTTAAGAATGTCAACGCTCTGCAAAGTCGTAAGGTGTCATTTCTCCCATATTTATCATAGGGTCTATTTTAAATATCGTCGATTCACTTAATATTATATCTTTTTGAGATTCATCTATGATCGCTTGTTCTTGTTCGTCCAACGTTTCATTGTTGATGGTTTTATTTTCAATAGTTAAAATGTCAGCTGATTCATTATCAACTTGATGATTACCAAAATAAGAGGTAAGCAAGCCATTTAATTGAGTTAAACGTTCTTGGCCTTTCGTGTTCAAGCCAATTTCAAATGCTTGGGGATCACCCAGTAACACAAGCGATTGCTTAGCACGTGTTAAACCTGTGTATAGAATTGGGCGCTGTAACATTCGGAAATATTGTTTAACAATAGGCATAATAACAATTGGGAATTCAGAACCTTGCGATTTATGAATTGATGTACAATAGGCGTGGGTTAATTCTAGTAAATCTTGTCGTGTGAACGTAATTTCGTTCCCTTCGAAATCCACGACTAAGACATCTTTATTTAGAGCATTCTCTTTTGCCCAGAAAATGCCTACAATCACACCTATATCTCCGTTGAAAATATTATCGTTCGGTCGATTCACTAATTGAAGTACTTTATCGCCTTTTCTAAAAACAACATCACCAAATTCAATTTCACGACTATCATCCTTTTTAGGATTTAAAATCGATTGTAATACTTGGTTAAGGCGTTTAATACCAGCATTCCCTTTATACATTGGCGCAAGGACTTGGATATCACTCATATTATAACCTTTACTCACTGCACTCTGAACGACTTTATCTACGACATCAGGTATCTGGTCAGAGGTACAGTTAATAAAACTACGATCGTGAAACCGTTGAGTAATATCTATGGGTTCACCCATCTTCATCCGATGCGCTAAATCGATAATACTTGAGCCATCTTGTTGACGGTATACCTCAGTTAAATTGACTCGGGGGATTGTTTTAGAATCAATAAGATCTTTGAATACTTGACCTGGGCCGACTGAAGGAAGCTGATCTTCATCTCCAACAAATATGATTTGTGCATCTAATGGAACTGCGCTTAAAAATTGATGGAAAAGCCACGTATCAACCATAGACATTTCATCTATAATGATTAATCGTGCATTAATTTCATTGTCTAAAATATCTTGAGGTTGTGTCTCTTGATTCCATCCAATAAGTCTATGAATCGTCATCGCTTCAAGACCTGTCGATTCTTGAAGTCGTTTGGACGCACGTCCGGTTGGAGCAGCTAATACCACAGGGTAATCATCTTCATTATAGTCGTCATAATCTAGGGATAAACCATGAATTTCTGCATAAAGTTCAACAATCCCTTTGATAACAGTCGTTTTACCTGTACCTGGACCACCCGTTAGAAGCATTACTTTCGAATTCATTGCTGTTTCAAGTGCTTCTTTTTGTGATGCAGCATAATTGACTTTATTATGTGACTCTATTTCTCCAATGTGCATTTGAAGATCAGATTGTTCGATTTCTTTTAATTTTGTTGTGTTTGTCTTAATTCGATATAAATTTTGGACACTTTTCAGTTCGGAATAATATAAGCTTGGAATGGATACTTGTTCATCACTCAGAATTAATTTTTTCTCTTCAGAAAGTTGCAATATCATTTCTTCAAGTGTTTCTCTAGCAATAGTTACATCAGTACCATCGTTTAACATCTCTTGTGTCGTATCAATGACATATGAATTAGGAAGATATGTGTGTCCCTGTTTGATACATTCTTCTTCAAGTATATATAACAAACCCGCTTTCAAACGTTCAGGTGAATTCGCAGCAATACCAATATTACGTGCAAGTTGGTCGGCTTTATTAAACCCGATTCCTTTAATATCATAAACGAGTTGATAAGGATTTTCGTCCAAAATTTTAAGCGTATCACTCATATAGAATTGATAGATAGCCATCGACAGTTTTGGACCGAAACCTAAATCATGTAATCGAATCATAATTTTCTCAGATTCTTGATTTGCACTAATTTGTTCAGCAATTTGCTGTTGCTTTTTCTTAGGCAAACTCGGCACCTTTTGCAAAATCTCAGGATGATTTAATATATCATTAATTGCGTTCTCACCTAATGCATTAACGATATTCTGTGCCGTTTTTTTACCGATGCCTTTAAATAAATCACTAGATAAATAACTCACAATGGCATCTTTTGTTTGAGGCAATTCCTTTTCAAAGGTTTCAGCTTTTAATTGTTTACCATACCGTGGATGCTCTACAACTTGCCCTTTAAAGGTGTACACGTCTCCTTCAACTACATTTGGAAGAAACCCTACAACTGTTGGCATACTATCAAATGATTCATTTGTTTCAATAGTGTCTACTTTAAGAACTGTATAGAAGTTATCATTATTTTGAAATAATATAGCATCTACTGTGCCTTTGATCATTGAATAATCAAATAGTGTAGGGTCAGACATGTTACTCCTCCTCTTTCATTGTCTTAAAGGTTTTTAATGCGTGTTGACTTAATAAATGTTGGTCATCAATGGCAACTGCTTGTTCAAAATAAGCAATTGCTTCATCTATATCTTCGTTCTTCATATAACTTGCTAAGCCAAGATTATAAATGGCGTCAACATGTTTAGCATCGATATTTAACACGTGTTTCAATTGGTTAATTGCTTGGTCGAACATTTCAAGATGACATAAAGTTAAGCCATATTGGAATTGAATTTCCGCGTCATTATTTTCATCTTTCTCTGCTGCTGTCATTAAGAAAGGTAACGCCTCTTTAAAGGCTTCTAATTGATTAAATGACATACCAATCATATAATTACAATCTACTACTGTCGTTACGTTATTCTTCAGTGCTGTTTGATATAATTTAATCGCTTCTTTATAGCGTCCTTCATTGTAATACACATTAGCTAGGTTATAATAGACAGCTCCATTTGACGGATCAATCGTTATTGCCTTTTGGAAGAATCGTTCTGCTTTTTCTATTTCTCCTGCGTCTGATAAGACAATTCCTGCATTAATATAATTTTCAACCGCATCAGGATTTTCTTCGATATTTTCAAATAATGCTTTTAAAGCATCCTCAAGCTGTCCATTCTTTATGTATTGATAAATTGTATTCTGCTCATGCATTCTCCGTACCTCATTTCTAAATGATTATAACATGTTTTAAAATGAAAAACCGTTAACCCAAAGATAAAAATCTTGTGAATTAACGGTATTCATACTTTAAACTACATAACTTAATTGACCTTCGTTCTTATATACATCATCG
Organism: Staphylococcus caprae; assembly: GCF_002902725.1. GTDB lineage: Bacteria > Bacillota > Bacilli > Staphylococcales > Staphylococcaceae > Staphylococcus > Staphylococcus caprae. Next base: position 42,743 of record NZ_PPRT01000027.1, on the reverse strand, counting down.
ATAGTTGCGCCACCTAAACAAACTTCTCCATTATAAAATACGACTGCTTGTCCTGGTGTGATTGCACGTACAGGTTGATCAAATGTAACGCGTATTGAATTTTCATTTTCACGTTGCACAAACACTTTCGTGTCCTTTTGACGATAACGGAATTTCGCAGTACATTCGAATCCTTGTTCTAAATTAATTTCGCCTTCATTAACAAATGAATAATCTGATGCTACAAGATAATCACTATATAACGCATCATGATGGAATCCTTGTTCAACATAAAGCACATTGTCATCTAAGTTTTTACCAACAACAAACCACGGATCGCCATCACCGCCAATACCTAGTCCATGACGTTGTCCAATGGTATAGTACATTAAACCACTATGTTGACCCATCTTTTTACCATCTAGCGTTACCATATCTCCTGATTGCGCAGGTAAATATTGAGATAAGAATTCTTTAAAGTTTCTTTCTCCGATGAAACAAATACCCGTAGAATCTTTCTTTTTAGCTGTTGCTAAATCTTGTTCCTCAGCAATTCGACGTACTTCACTTTTTTCAATATCACCAATTGGGAACATAACTTTGGATAGTTGTTCTTGAGACAATTGATTCAAGAAATAAGTTTGATCTTTATTATTATCTACGCCTCGCAACATTTCAACATGTCCATCTTCGTGACGACGAATGCGTGCATAATGGCCTGTTGCTACATAATCAGCGCCTAATTTCAATGCATGTTCTAGGAATGCTTTGAATTTAATTTCTTTATTACACATCACATCTGGATTTGGTGTTCGACCTTTTTTATATTCATCTAAGAAATATGTGAAGACTTTATCCCAATATTCTTCTTCAAAATTAACAGCATAATAAGGTATGCCAATTTGGTTACATACAGCGATGACATCGTTGTAATCTTCAGTTGCAGTACATACACCATTTTCGTCTGTGTCGTCCCAATTCTTCATGAAAATTCCAATAACATCGTAACCTTGTTCTTTTAAAAGATAGGCCGTTACTGAACTATCAACGCCACCTGACATTCCGACAACTACTCGTATATCTTCATTAGACACTATGATTCCTCCTTAAATTTATGATAAATTTTATGAATTTCAGCTACTATATATTTAATTTGTTGTTCAGTCATTTCTTCATTAAAGCTAAATCTCACAGAATGTTTCGCACGTTCTTCATCTTCGAACATTGCAGCAAGTACATGTGATGGCGTTGTTGACCCAGCTGTACATGCAGAGCCAGAAGAGACATAAACATTTGCTAAATCTAGTAATGTTAACATTGTTTCCACATCGATAAATGGAAAATAGAGATTTAAAATATGCCCTGTTGAATCTGTCATTGAACCATTCAATTCAAATGGAATGGCACGTTCTTGTAGACTCACTAAGAATAATTCTTTTAGATTCATCAAATGAACGTTGTTCACATCTCGATTCCGAACAGCTAATTCCAAAGCTTTAGTAAGACCGACAATTTGAGGTACATTTTCTGTACCTGCGCGACGTTTAGTCTCTTGTTCTCCGCCTAACTGATTAAATTCTATTGGCGTGTTTTCCTTTACTAGTAAGATACCGGCACCTTTAGGTCCACCAAATTTATGACCTGTGATACTCATAGTGTCTATTTTAAAGTCATGAAAGTCTATATCTAAATGACCGATTGCTTGCACTGCGTCAACATGGAATAACGCATTAGAATCGGCAATAATATCTTCAATATCATACATATTTTGTACTGTTCCAATTTCATTATTTACAAACATAATAGACACTAAAATCGTTTTATCAGTAATCGTATCGCGTAATTGATCTAAATCAACAGCCCCTGTATCATCAACATCTAAATACGTTACGTCATAACCTTCACGTTCAAGTTGTTCAAATACATGTAACACAGAATGATGTTCAATTTTAGAAGTAATGATATGATTTCCTAACTGTTCATTGGCTTTAACTAATCCTTTGATTGCAGTATTATTTGATTCCGTTGCGCCACTTGTAAAAATCACTTCACTCGGTTTAGCACCTACTAATTGTGCGACTTTACGACGCGACTGGTCTAGATATTTTCTAGCATCTCTACCTATTAAGTGAATAGAAGATGGATTACCATAATGATTCTTATAAATTTCCATCATTGCATCAACGACTTCAGGTTTCACTGGTGTGGTCGCGGCATAATCTGCATAAACTTCCATGTATAGACACTCCTCGTCAATTTATCAATGTTCCTATAATAGCACTAATCATTGCTTTTTTCTACCATTCTGTTTTTGTAAGTATGGTTATAATTTAGAATTATTTTAACATTTATTTAGGTATCTTTTCGATGTATAATTTTTTGCTAAATTCATTTTTGAAAATGATCATTATCTATGCATGAGCATATAAATATTGTGATGAAGGTCTGACTGTTATACTTCAATTATTAAAATGACATGAAAGGAAGCTAAAAAATGAAAGATATTAAATTATCAGCTTTAAATCTTGTACCAATTAGAGAAGGTCAAAATGATCAAGATGCAATCAATGATATGGTTAATTTAGCGCAAGGTTTAGATGATTTAGGGTATGAACGCTATTGGATTGCTGAACATCATAATGCGCCAAACTTAGTTAGCTCCGCTACAGCGTTACTGATTCAACATACTTTAGAACATACTAAAAATATTAAAGTTGGTTCTGGAGGAATTATGCTTCCTAACCATGCCCCACTAATTGTAGCTGAACAATTTGGTACGATGGAGACAATGTTCCCTCGTCGTGTCGATTTAGGATTAGGACGTGCGCCTGGTACGGATATGATGACTGCAAGCGCATTGAGACGAGATCAACATCATGGTGTATATCAATTTCCAGAAGAAGTAGAACAATTAGAGAAATATTTCGGACCTGGCAACCAACAAGCGTATGTACGAGCGTATCCAGCAGTTGGTAAGAACGTTCCTCTTTATATATTAGGTTCATCAACAGATTCTGCTCATCTAGCTGCGCGAAAAGGTTTACCTTATGTATTTGCTGGACACTTCGCCCCTCAACAAATGAAAGAAGCCATTCAAATCTACAAAGAATTATTTGAACCGTCTGATGTTTTAAGTGAGCCTTATGTGATTGTTTGTTTAAACGTCATCGTTTCAGATACAGATGAACATGCAGAATACTTAGCAAGTACAATGGCACAAATTATGGTAAGTATTACTCGAGGAAGAATGCAAGCGGTCCAACCGCCTACTGATGATTTAAAAGGATTACTCACGCCGAGAGAATATGAGTTAGCTCAACAACGTTTTGCTGGTTCACTCATAGGTTCAGAAACATCTGTGAAAGAACAGCTTGAAAACTTTATTAGTGAATATGGAGAAATAGATGAATTGATGGCTATTAGTTATATATATGACCAAGATAAGCAATTAGAATCATATCAACGTTTGCAAAATGCTTTAAAATCATAATTATGTATATAAAAAAGGAAGGGCGTTTGCCCTTCCTTTTTGTATTAATGATTAAGTGACTTATTTGTCGTCTTTATCTTCTTTGTCGTCGTTGTCTCCGCCACCAGTATATTCATTAATTTTATCTTTAGCTTTGTTCACTTGCTCGTTATCGCTATCCTTAAATTTTTCTGCTGCTTCTTTTGCTTTATCCATGAAACTCATAAATAATAGCTCCTTTCAAATTTTGAAAAATTATTTTTTTAAATTATCAATGAAGTCATTGGCTTTATCTTTGGCATTTTCAACGAATTCTTTCGCTTTGCCAGAAGTTTTATCCTCTTGACCTTCACTTTCAAGTTCTTCGTTGTTGGTAGCATTTCCGATTGTCTCTTTGATGTTACCTTTAGCTTGTTCAAATTTACTTTCATCTGCCATATTAACTACCTCCTCGATGTATTATTTGTAATACCACTTGAAAAAGAAGATAAACATATGAAAATAAATTTTTTAAAATTAAAGGATATCGTAATAAAATTAATATCAATATACTGAAGCGAAACTGATGAAACCTTTAGATATAGAACATATATCCATCTAAATCTTCATCAGTTTCTTTATAGTCAGCAAGATATTTTAAAGTTGTGTTATCTAAAACATCTCTTACAGCATCTCTCATTCTTAACCATAATTGTTTCTGTGCAGGTGGCTCAGATTCAATACTTTCTACAAATGTGATTGGACCTTCAAGTAAGCGAATAATGTCGCCTGCTGTGATTTCTTCAGCTGGTACTCTAAGTTGATAACCACCTTTAGCACCACGCACACTTCGAATTAATCCAGCATTTCTTAAAGGGCCGACTAATTGTTCAAGATATAAATCACTTAATTTATTTTCTTCAGCAATAGACTTTAAAGATACACAACCTTGACCTTCTCTTTTCGCAAGAGAAATCATAAGTGTTAGTCCATATCTCCCTTTTGTTGATATTTTCATTGTATAACCTCACTTAATTCGAATTATATATATTCCCATTCTATCATTTTTTGCGTTAAGATAATATTAGAAAGGTGTGACAAATGTGAGTACAGAACCTTTAGCGTCTCGAATGAGACCTATGAATATAGATGAAATTATTTCTCAACAGCATCTTGTTGGGCCAAAAGGCATTATTAGAAGGATGGTTGATACTAAACGATTATCATCAATGATATTTTATGGACCACCTGGAATTGGAAAAACGAGTATAGCCAAAGCGATATCTGGAAGTACTCAATTCAAATTTAGACAACTCAATGCTGTTACAAATACAAAAAAAGACATGCAAATGGTTGTCGAAGAAGCAAAAATGTCAGGACAGGTCATTCTACTCCTTGATGAAATTCATCGTTTAGATAAAGCTAAACAAGATTTTCTTTTACCTCACTTAGAAAATGGCAAAATTGTATTGATTGGTGCGACAACTTCTAATCCTTATCATGCAATTAATCCAGCTATACGTTCTCGGGCACAAATTTTTGAACTCTATCCATTAGATGATCATGACGTGAGAATTGCACTTGATCGTGCGATTGATGATAGTGACCGTGGACTCAATAGCTATCATCCAGTTGTAGATGAAGATGCTATGGAATACTTTTCAACTCAAAGCCAAGGCGATGTTAGAAGTGCTTTGAATGCATTAGAACTAGCTGTACTTAGTGCTGATGAAGAAAATAATCAACGACATATCACTTTAGATGATGCTAAAGATTGTTTACAAAAAGGCGCATTCGTTAGCGATAAAGATGGAGATATGCACTATGATGTGATGAGTGCCTTTCAAAAATCTATTAGAGGAAGCGATGTTAATGCAGCTTTACACTATTTAGCACGATTAATTGAAGCTGGCGACTTACCTACAATTGTAAGACGTTTATTAGTGATTAGTTATGAAGATGTAGGACTCGCATCACCTAGTGCAGGACAACGTACCTTAGCAGCAATTCAATCTGCAGAACGATTAGGTTTCCCGGAGGCACGAATTCCTCTAAGTCAAGCTGTCATCGAGCTTTGTCTATCACCTAAATCAAATTCAGGCATTACTGCGATTGATAGCGCTCTGAGTGATATACGAAAAGGTTTAGTCGGTCAAATACCAGACTATTTGAAAGATGGTCATTATTCTGGTGCTAAAAAATTAGGAAGAGCCATTGGTTATAAGTATCCTCATAATTATGAAAATGGCCACGTCGTGCAACAATATTTACCGGATAAGCTAAAAAATAGAATTTATTATGAACCTAAAACCACGTCAAAAAGTGAACAGCAATTTAAAGCTGTTTATGAAAATTTATTGAACAAAAAATAAGAATTAGCTTTATTTCACATAAAAGATATTCTGATTTAAGTGATTGTATCTGTTTAACAGTACTTATTTCGGAATATCTGTTTTGAAAGTTAAAGCTAACTCATTTTATATTTATTGCCCTTTATCTTTAATACGTCTCACAGGAATATCTTTAAGAATGTCATTAATGACATAACTCGCACAGATAAGCCCTACAACACTTGGCACAAACGCATTAGAAGATGGTGGTATTTGTCCTTTTCTATTGATTGCATTTTTATCCCCGACTGTTTCTTTAACGTCTTCACGTATAACGATAGGACTCTCATCTGAAAAGACAACCTTAACACCTTTACGAATACCTTGTCGTTTTAAGCGATTTCTAATCACTTTAGCCATTGGATCTGTGTGTGTCTTAGAGATATCAGCAATTTCAAAACGCGTCGGATCAGTTTTATTAGCGGCACCCATACTTGAAATCATATTAATACCACGTTCTAGGCATTCTTTCATTAAATGTACTTTATAAATAATTGTATCACTTGCATCAATAAAGTAATCAATATCGTAATTATTAAAGATTTCTTCGTACGTTTCTTCTGTATAAAACATATGTAATGGTGTGACTTTACATTCTGGATTGATCAATTTGATACGTTCTTCCATCAACGTCACTTTACTTTGGCCAATAGTTGTAGTTAATGCATGAATTTGTCTGTTTACATTTGTGATATCTACATCATCTTTATCTATGAGTATAATGTGACCAATATTTGTTCTTGCAAGTGCTTCAGCGGCGAAAGACCCCACGCCGCCTACTCCTAAGACAGCTACTGTTTTATTTCTTAATAAGTCCAAACCTTCTTGACCAATTGCCAATTCATTTCTGGAAAATTGATGTTTCATTGTTTACTCCTTTATAAAACTTAACTTTGTTATGAGCTCATTTTATTATGTATATGGTTCATTGTAAAAATTCACATAAAAATACGCAAGACCGAAGTCTTGCGTACCGATAGAGTCCGTAGGTGCCGTAGTTGTAAAAAGCTTGATCATTCGGCCTGCTATATACAGGTGGGTGCCCTGTTTCTCGTTTTGCAAGTCCTCCTATAGAGGCGTGTGCGCTGCGAGAAAACCTATTGGGCTCCCTGATCAAAGAGTGTTAGGCCCAAATAAAAAGCAAACTTACGAACACCACAGATGACTATCTTATGAAAATATCATACCACAAAATCGTAGATAAAGATATTTTTAAAACTTATACTATCTGACATTTCTTAGCGAAATGTTTTTGTTGGGCCCTAACCCCAACTCGCATTGCTTGTTGAGTTTCTGTTGAAACTCTCTTTGTTGGGGCCCCTAGTGTCTGATTCTTAGTGATAGTTCTTGGAGTTGTTTGTCTGAGACTTGGCCTGGTGCGTCTGTGAGTAGGCATGTTGCTGATGCTGTTTTAGGGAATGCGATTGTGTCTCTTAGGTTTGTTCTGTTTGTGAGTAGCATCACAAGTCTATCTAATCCTAGTGCAATACCGCCATGTGGTGGTGCACCGTATTTAAATGCATCTAGTAAGAAACCGAATTGTTCTTGTGCTTGTTCAGCTGAAAAGCCTAAAACTTCAAACATTTTTTGTTGTAGTTCACCATCGTGAATTCTGATTGAACCGCCTCCAAGCTCATAACCGTTTAATACGATATCATAAGCATTTGCTTGAGCATTTTCAGGTTCTGAATCTAACTTAGCTATATCCTCTTGTTTAGGTGATGTGAATGGATGGTGAGCAGCAACATAACGTTTCGCATCTTCATCATATTCAAGAAGTGGCCAATCTGTAACCCATAAGAAGTTTAATTTAGATTCATCAATCAGTCCTAGTTCTTTAGCAAGTTTGATACGTAATGCGCCTAAACTTTGTGCCACTACACTTGGTTTGTCAGCAACAAACATCACTAAGTCACCTGGTTTAGCACCTGTAAGTTCTTTAAGTGTTTCAACGTTTGCATCTTCGAAGAAACGCGCAATTGGACCACTTAATCCATCTTCAACGACTTTAACCCACGCTAAACCTTTAGCACCGTAGATATTAACGAATTCAGTTAGTGCATCCATGTCTTTACGTGTATATTTGTCAGCAGCGCCTTCAGCTACAATTGCCTTAATTTCGCCGTCATTTTCGACAGTATCTTTAAAGACTTTGAAATCCATGTCTTTACCTAATTGAGATACGTTGATAAGTTCCATATCAAAACGTGTATCAGGTTTATCTGAACCATAACGATCCATTGCTTCAGCATATGTCATACGTGGAAACGGAGCTGGAACATCAATGCCTTTAACGTCCTTAACCACTTTACGTAACATTTCTTCGCCCATTGAAATGACATCTTCTTGATCAACAAAGCTCATTTCAATATCAACTTGTGTAAATTCAGGTTGGCGGTCTGCACGTAAATCTTCATCACGGAAACATTTAACAATTTGATAATATTTATCGAATCCACTAATCATTAAGAGTTGTTTAAACAATTGTGGTGATTGTGGTAATGCGTAAAATTCACCTTCATGTACACGAGATGGTACGAGATAATCACGGGCGCCTTCAGGTGTAGATTTAGTTAACACTGGTGTTTCAATATCGAAGAAGCCATTGTCATCTAAGTATTGACGTATTGAACGTGTTGTTTGATGTCTCATTTTGAAAGTTTGCGCTAATTCTTGACGACGTAAATCTAAGTATCTATATTTTAAACGGATATTTTCATCTACATTCACGTTTTCTTCGTTAATTGCAAATGGTGGTGTCTCTGATTTGTTAATAATTTCAATATTTGAAACTTGTACTTCGACTTGTCCTGTTTTAATTTTAGGGTTAACCGTTTCAGCGTCACGTTTTGTAACAACACCTTCAACTTCAACTACATATTCAGAACGTACAGTTTCTGCAACTTTTAAAGCTTCTTCTGAAAAGTCTGGATTGAAAACAATTTGAACAATACCTTCACGGTCTCTTAAATCTACGAAAATCAAACCACCTAGGTCACGTCGATTGTGTACCCAACCTTTTAAAGTAACCTTTTCATTTAATAATTCTTCTGTGACTAAACCACAATATGTTGTTCTCTTACTCAAAGTAATACTCCCTTTCTACTCTTTAAAATAGTCAACTAATTGATCTAATTGTACTTTTTCTGACTCACCAGAAGCCATATGCTTAATATCAATAGAATTGTTTTCAAGCTCTTGATCACCAATCACTATCGTGTACTTCGCATTCAATCTATCTGCTTGTTTCATTTGGCCCTTAATTTTTCTATTAAGATAATCTTTATCGGCTTTCACACCGTTCTTACGTAATTCATTTAATAATTTAACCGCATAACGATCAGCTTCTTCACCCATCGTTACGATAAATAAATCGAATTCTGATTCAATATCTAATTCGATGTCTTCCTCTTCAAGTGCAAGTAATAGACGTTCGATACTCAATGCAAAACCTATTCCAGTTTCACTTGGTCCATCTAACAATTGTAAGAGGCCGTTATATCGTCCGCCTCCACAAAGTGTCGTAATCGCACCATCGTAATTTGGATTATCCATCATTACTTCGAAAGCTGTATGCGTATAATAATCTAGTCCACGCACTAAATTAGGATCTTCTACATAAGGAATGTTCAAGTCATCTAAGTGTTGTTTAACTTGTTCAAAGTAAGCTTTAGAATCATCATTAAGATAATCAGTGATGCGAGGTGCATTCTTAATTGCTTCTTTATCTCTATCAACTTTACAATCTAAAATTCTCATTGGATTAGTGTGTAAGCGTGATTGACAGTCTGAACAGAATGTATCTATGACTGGCTCAAAGTGCTCAATTAATGCTTCGTTGTATTCTTTACGAGATTCGCTATCCCCAATACTATTAATAACAAGCTTTAAGTGTTTCAATCCGAATGATTGATAAATGTGCATAACCATTGCTAACACTTCGGCATCTATAGATGGGTTTTCTGCACCAATTGCTTCTACGCCAAATTGATTAAATTGACGATAACGTCCCTTTTGTTTGCGTTCATATCTAAACATCGGCCCATTATAATACAATTTAACTGGCTGATTCGGTTGCCCTTGCATTTTATGTTCGATATATGAACGAACGACTGCAGCCGTACCTTCTGGACGTAACGTTAAACTTCGGTCACCTTTATCTTGGAATGTGTACATTTCTTTTTGTACAACATCTGTTGAATCACCAACACCTCTAGCGAATAGTTCAGTACTTTCAAATATAGGTGTTCGAATTTCTTTATAATTGTATATTTCCATGAGTTCGTCTAATTTATTCTCAATGTAACGCCATTTTACAGAATCTTCTGGTAGGATATCTTGCGTACCTCTTGGAATCTTTATCATATCGTCCTCTCCTTTGTCGCTAATAATCATTGAATAGGTCTGTGTTACGACTAAGATGATAACTTTCCATTATTTTTAAAAATAAAAAACCCTTGCATAGTTAAAAACTATACAAGGGACGTATTAACCGTGTTGCCACCCTAATTGATCAAACGCTAGAATCGCGTTGACCCACTCAAAACGCTTAACGTGCGTCACCCGACATTAGTTTCCTAAAGTACCTCTTCTTGTGTTCAAAGATTTAAACTACTCAGTACAATCTTTCAGCCATGGATTGTATTTCTGCGCAATGATATGCTACCAATTTCATTTAAACTTTCAAGAATATTAATGGTTTTATTTATAAAGTTCATCAATAATGATAACGAGTTTTATTTTAATTTGCAAGTTCTATGATGAGAAATATTGCTTAAGTCCATCTACTACAGCTCGTTCCACGACCTGTCTATGTAGTTGATCATTAATCATTGCTTCATCAGTAGGATTACTTATATATCCGAGTTCTAATAGTACAGCTGGTACATCAGTTTGTCGAAGAACTTGATAATTTTGTTGTCGCGCGCCTCTATTAGTAAGTAAGGCTTTTTTCTGGATATTAGAATTTAAAGTTTGAGCGAGCGATTCTTGATTATCTTGTAACCAATAAACGGTTGCACCATTGGCATTAGAGGAATCTAAAGAGTCATTATGTATGCTAATAAATGCATCACCTTTAATATTTCTATCATCAAGGGATACATATTTATCTGAGGTACGCGTCATTTTGACTTTGGCACCTTCTTTAACTAATAATTTTTTGAGTTCTTTCGCAGTTTTTAATGTGTAATTTTTCTCTAAACTTTTAGTAGGGGTATTACTTGATGCGCCCTGGTCACTACCACCATGACCAGGATCAAGTACAATTGTTTTACCTTTGAGAGGATTAGAAGCATTTGAATTATCTGCTTGAATATTCAAATTCGTATGCCAGCCGGCAACCCAGCCTTTTTCAGTTCCAGCACGATTTTGAACTTCAATCCATTTACCTTTTTTATCAACTTTTTTGAAGCTGTCGCCTTTTTCTATTTTATAAATCACAGGGTATGCAGCATTAGGCCCTGTTCTTAATTCGGCATTTTCAGTAATCGTAATTTGACCCGAATCCTCATCACTATGATTAAGAAACATAAATAGTAAGATAAGGAATAGAATAAACGCTATAACTACAACAAGTGTAAGTCGATTTTTTAGACCGTGACGCGTTAACCATTCATCTATCTTCTTCATAGAATTTTTCCATCCTGAGCTTCATAAATAATGGTAACTGGCCCATCATTATTAATTTCTACATTCATATGTGTGCCAAATTCACCTGTTTTTACTGTTAAACCATAAGATTCTAATTCCTCATTCAATTTTTCATATAGTTGCTTTGCTTCGTCAGGACTTTTAGAATTTGAAAATCCAGGGCGGTTACCTTTCTTTACATCAGCATACAAAGTAAATTGTGATACTGATAAAATTTCACCTTCAACTTGTTGAATATTGAGATTTAATTTGTCATTTTCGTCCTCAAATAATCGAGCATTAGCAATTTTTTTAGCAATCACTTTAGCATCTTGTTCAGTAGAGTCTTTACCTACTCCAACGAGTAGACAATATCCTTTTTCAATTTCATTATCGATCGCATTATTTGTTACTCTTGCATGTTTAACTCTTTGTACAATTATCTTCATTTCTTTTGCACCTCTAGTTCCAAACTCTCGATACTGTATATACGTCACCTAGTTGTTTAATTTTCTCAACGACGCGAAAAACATCGTTCACATTTTTTACCATCACACTAATGTTTATCACAGCATTTTTATCTACGTCAGAACGACCTGAAACTTTGATTAAACTTCCTGCTGTTGAATTTACAGCTTGCAATACTTCATTAAGTAACCCATTTCTATCATATGCGGTCACTTCTAAATCAACTTGATAACGTTGAGTTGAATCCTTTGATTTAACCCATTCTACAGAGATTAATCGATCTGTCTCATTCTTTATATTTGGACAATCTGTACGATGAACTTTAATACCATGACCTTTGGTGATATATCCTACAATATCATCACCAGGTATAGGATTACAACATTTTGACAACTTGATAAGTACGTTTTCCAATCCTTCTACATAAACACCACTATCGGTAATGATATCTTCTTTAATAGGCACAGATTTTGTGACTTCTTGAGCTTCATTTAAAGCCTTCTGTTTATCAAGAATTCTCTGTCTTTCAGTAAGTTTATTAACGATTTGTGCAGACGTTACACCACCAAAACCTACTGCTGCGAATAAATCTTCATCATTTGCAAAATGGTATTTATCATTTACAACTTCTAAATTCTTTTCGGTTAAGACATCTTCGACACGGAAACCTTGTTCTTTAATTTCTGCCTCGACCATGAATTTACCTTTTTCAATATTTGAAGATCGATCTTGTTTTTTAAAGAAACTTTTGATTTTACTCTTAGCACTTGATGATTTAACAATTTTCAACCAATCTCTGCTCGGGCCATAAGAGTGTTTACTTGTGCGAATTTCTATAATATCCCCTGTTTGAAGTACATAATCAATAGGCACAATCTTGCCATTAACCTTAGCGCCAATCATTTTATTGCCTACCTCACTATGAATAGCATAAGCAAAGTCGATCGGTACTGCACCATATGGTAATTCAATCACATCACTTGCTGGCGTAAAGGCATAAACTTTGTCACTTTGTAAATCATACTTTAATGACTCCATAAACTCTTGTGCATCAGTAGTCGTATGATCTGTTTCGGCTAATTCTTTTAACCAATTTAATTTGTTTTGGAAGTCTTGCGTCTTCTCATTAACTGTTTTACCTTCTTTGTAAGCCCAGTGTGCTGCCACACCGTGTTCAGCAATTTCATGCATTTCGTAGGTTCTGATTTGTATTTCGAGAGGATCTCCATTTGGTCCAACGACAGTAGTATGAAGAGATTGGTACATATTTTGTTTAGGCATAGCAATGTAGTCTTTAAAGCGACCTGGCATTGGTTTCCATAAAGTATGAACAAGTCCAAGTATGGCGTAGCAATCATTTATCGAATTCACAATAACGCGAATAGCTAGCAAATCAAATATTTGGTCAAATTGCTTTTTCTGTTTCATCATTTTGCGGTAAATACTATAAATGTGTTTAGGTCTACCACTTATTTCTCCAGAAAGTTTCATTTTATCCATTTCTGCTTCGATTTTGCTGATTGCATTAGCAATATAAGCTTCTCGTTCACTTCGCTTTTTCTTCATTAAGTTAACGATGCGGAAATATTGAACGCTATCGATATATCTAAGTGCTGTATCTTCAAGTTCCCATTTAATTGTGTTAATCCCTAATCTATGTGCGAGTGGCGCATAGATTTCAAGTGTTTCTTTTGAGATTCTAACTTGTTTCTCTCTCGGCATCGCTTTTAAAGTTCTCATATTATGAAGTCTGTCCGCTAATTTGACTAATATAACTCGAACATCTTTAGCGATAGCGATAAATAATTTACGATGATTTTCAGCTTGTTGTTCTTCTTTAGAACGGTACTTCACCTTTTTAAGTTTAGTTACGCCATCTACAATTCTAGCGACTTCTTCGTTAAACATGCTTTTTACATCTTCAAATGTATAAGGAGTATCTTCTATTACATCATGTAAGAAGCCTGCTACAATGGTAGGTCCATCAAGTCTCATTTCAGTTAATATCCCTGCAACTTGAATAGGATGCATGATATAAGGTAAACCATTTTTTCGAAACTGGCCTTGATGGGCTTCGTAAGCAATATGATAACTTTTCAGCACATACTCATATTCGCTTGCCGATAAATATGATTTTGCTTTATGAAGAACCTCATCCGCACTGTATGGATATTCGTTGTTCAATATAAGACACCCCACTCAAATTTATTACTTTTAAATTCCTTATTTTTACAGAGGCTGAGACATAATTAATTGTCTCAGCTTTCTTTAACATATTGGCAGTAGATGTCTGAATTAAAAATGCGCTTATATCAAGCTTCTTTCAATCCTAGCCATCCTTGCCGGGGTGGGACAACGAAAATAATTTTGCTAAATTATATTTCTGTCCCACTCCCTTGTTTGTTTTAATTAAATTTATTTCGCGAAAATTTAAATCTTTTATATTTGTAAAATTCTGATTACAGCAAATTTATACCCTTGTTATATCAATATATAATTACTTATATTTAATTTACTCTATATTATCCCCTAACTTAAATAAGGTAGCTCGCTTTTATCTAAATAATAGTTCTATGATACTACAATTTTTTAAATAAATAAACGTTGTTGAACCAGAAGTAATCCATCATCCTTGATTTAGTAGCAATGATACGTTGTTGATTTCGATTTTTCAAAAATAAAAAAGTTATACCTTGTATTAACTGCATATTAACACAAGATATAACTAATATTATGGCTTTATTCTATTCATCATAAGAAATAAGGCTCATGACGTCGTAATCTTTAATTTTTTCAATACCATGGAGATATTTTAATTCAATAATAAATGCGATACCAACGACAATTCCACCTAACTTCTCGACAAGTTTAATCGCCGCTTCAATTGTACCTCCAGTAGCGAGTAAGTCATCAGTGATTAACACGCGTTGACCTGGTTTAATCGCATCCTTATGCATCGTTAAAATATTAGTGCCATATTCTAAACTATATTCGTAACGGATAACTTCTCGAGGTAGCTTACCTTCTTTACGAACAGGAGCAAATCCAATGCCCATTGAATAAGCAACAGGACATCCAATAATAAATCCTCTAGCTTCCGGTCCAACAACCACGTCTACTTCTTTTTCTCTCGCATATTCAACGATTTGGTCAGTCGCATATCCATATGCTTTACCATTATCCATAATCGTTGTAATATCTTTAAAGCTCACACCCGGTTTTGGCCAATCTTCAACTTCTGAAACATATTGTTTTAAATCCATTAAATTTCCTCCTATAAATTAACTTAACTGAGATTTTATCCATTCTTTAATATTTGAAAAGTCATCATACAATAATCGTTTTTCAACTTCCATTCGTGACTGTCTCAATTGATAAATATGACTTGATTCTATAGCTTGCTTACTTGGCTGGCTATTAATTTTAATAATTCCTTGATCATCATAAATAAATTCTAAATCTTTGAATACTTTAAGCATAAATTTAAGTAATTCAGGCTTAACTTTTAAATATTCACATAACATCATACCCTCTTCAACGAGGTTTGTTTCCTTTTTATTAATTAATGCTTTATAACAATTTTTGAAAAGATCTTTGCTTGGCATACCTTCAAAATAGATTGACTGCTCGTGTTGTAATACAAGATAAAGTTGTGATAATTGTAATTGATTTAATGTTTGCTCAATTTCATCCATCGTATTTGGCAAATCTCTAAATACGACTTTATCATAATTTGTCGAAATTTCCTCACCATAATGATAATGATGATTTGTTGTTTTTTCTTTTCTAGGATGAATGACATAGGCAGTGTTCACATCATCTTCTGAGAATTGATAATGCTTACGTTTACTACGATAGTCTAAAATCTGTAGTGTTTCCATAGCTATATCTTGAATAATAAGCTGTGGCGATTGATTGCCATTCCATTCATTGATTTGTAATTGTCCTATTAAGTTAACAGGTTGCCCTATTTCTAATTCATTTGCAAGGTGCCCATTACTCCAATAGAGTGCTGCGATTTGATTTTCACCGAGTGATAATTTCAAATGTTTCCCATCTTGGCCTATCGCTTTGATAGACTGTACATTTAAATCTTTGAGTTCAAATGTTGGGCTATTAAAATCTGTACCAAATGGACGTAGTCTTTGAATGTCTCGAATATTTTTAACAGAAATTTCTCTTTCATCAAGTAAAACATCAACATGCTTTCTTGGTTCTAATGATGTCGTTTCAGCAAGTTGACGCATCCAGTCATTTAATCCTTTGCGCAGTTCATCGATATTCTCAATATCCATAGTCATTCCAGCAGCCATATGATGACCACCAAATTTTGAAATTAAATCTTGGTGCGCATTTAAAATCTCGAACATAGATACTTGATCTATCGAACGCGCAGACCCTTTGGCATGATTTTGTTCTAAATCAATGTTTAGTATCAGCGTGGGTAAAGCGTATGTTTCGACAACTTTAGAAGCCACAATACCTAATACACCCTCATGCCAATTCTCTTTTGCTAATAATAAGAATAAATGTCCTTGTTGAACTTGTTCTTCAGCTAAAGCTAATGCTTCTTCAGTAATCTCAGAAACGATGTCTTTTCTTTCTTGATTAAAATGTTCGACTTGTTCAGCTAAAAATTCTGCTTCTTCTATCTCTTCTGACATTAATAATTCAGCAGCAAGCGACGCATCTTCTAAACGTCCTACAGCATTTAATCTCGGTCCGATGATAAAACCAATCGTTTCTTCGTTGATATTATCGTTATATCCAGCCTGCTTCAATATGGCTTGAATAGACACAGGTGCATTGTTATTAAGTATATTTAGACCTTGTTTAACGATAGAACGATTCTCATCAGTGAGGGATACTAAGTCTGCAATAGTCCCTATAGCTGCTAGCGCTAGAAATTGTTGAGGTGGATGACTTATTAAAGCTTGTGCAAGTTTGTACGCCACTCCAGCACCACATAAATATTGAAAAGGATAACTAAACTCAGGATGCATGGGATGTACAATCGCATAAGCCTCAGGTAAAGTGCGACCTATTTCGTGATGGTCGGTCACAATCACATCTACCCCTAAGTCTTGCACCATTTTTATCTCTTCGTGCCCTTGGATACCATTATCAACAGTGATGATAAGTGACGTGCCCTCTTCATATGCATTTTGAAAAGCAAGTGCGTTTGGACCATATCCTTCACTAAAGCGGTTAGGAATATACCATCCTACTTGCGCACCTAATTGACGCAGCGTATTAACAAGTATAGTGGTTGAAGTCACACCATCAGCATCATAATCACCATATACTAAAATACGCTCACTTTTATCAATAGCTAAATTAATACGATCCACCGCTTTTTGCATATCACTGAGCGCCCAAGGATCATGATTAATGATTTTATCTTGTAGTACATCTTGAATCATTTCTTCTTGTACTAAATTTTTACTCTCTAAAACCTTTTTGACTATCGGAGAAAGTTTGAGTTCCTTTGCAAGTTCTTCTGTTATGTATTCAGTTGGTTCAGCTAAATCCCAATTATATTTAGGTTTAATCATAACAATCGTCCTCATTTCCAAAAGTCATTATACCGAAATTTAAATAAAATAAAAAGTACAACCCGTTGTGGTTTGAAAATTTACATAAAAAAACTGCCAATAAAGCGATGTGCTCTACTGGCAGATAAATTGGGAATTATACTAATATTTTTTCGTCGTTAGATTTCTTCTCTTTGTATACTTTTAGCTTATGATTTGGAGATTTTTTCAATTGACGTTTTTTCATGATGCCCCATAAAGGCACAGCTATGAATACAGATGAGAATACACCTGAGATTAAACCAATTAATAATGCTAATGAGAAGTTAAAGATTGTTGGCGCACCAAAAATGAGGATTGCCACAACTACAACAACTACAGTTAACACTGTATTAATTGATCTTGTCATTGTTTGTCTAATTGAGCGATTGACCATATCGTCAATTTGTTCAGGACTTGTAATGACTTTAAGTTTGTGTAAGTTCTCCCTTACTCGGTCAAATGTAACAATCGTATCATTGATTGAATAACCTACAATCGTTAAGACAGCAGCGATAAATGTAAGGTCTACTTCAATTCTGAATAAGCTAAATACCGCAACGATAATAAAGACGTCATGTAATAAGGCAAGTACAGCAGATAAGCCCATTCGCCATTCGAAGCGTAATGATACATAAATAATAATACCTAATGACGCTAATATAAGCGCAGTAATTGCGTTTTTGGCTAATTCCTGACCAATTAATGGAGATACGGTATTGATTTGAGGTGTATCGCCAAATTCAGATTTGATTTTATCACTCAATTTATTATCTTCAGCACGTGATAAGTCTTTTTTGAATTGTACTGTAGCTCCTTTATTGCTGCTACCATTAATTTGAATTTGATCTGGTTCTAAACCTACATCTTTAACAGCTTTTTCAACTTTAGTTTGTGTTAAAGGTTGTTTCGCATTAATATCAGCTCTTGTACCAGATGAGAAATCGATACCTAAGTTAAGTTTAAAGACTGCTAAAATAACTAAACCAACCACGACGATTAATATACTTAATGCGATAAGCGGTTTCGCTAACTTAACAAAGTTCCATTTTTCAAATGAGGTCTTAAGATCATGAACATCTTTACCATCGTTCATATCATGACGGTCTTTCTTCTTAACACCAAATAACCAGTATTGTTTCTTGAAGAAATTAGATGATACTAATAAATTTAAAAGACCACGAGATAAGAAGACGGCAGTAACAAATATCATCAAGATACCTAGTAAGAGCATTGTTGCGAAACCTTTAACTGAGCTTTCACCGAAGAAGAATAATACTGCTGCGGCGATAACAGTTGTAAGGTTGGAGTCAAAGATAGTTAAGAATGAACTCTTATTAGCTTTAGAATAAGCTTGTTTAAGCGTTCGTCCTATTCTAAGTTCGTCTTTTATCCGTTCGTACATAATAATATTAGCATCTACAGCCATACCTACACCTAGAACTAACGCAGCGAGTCCTGGCAATGTAAGTACACCTGAAATAAAGTTAAATGCTACTAATGTTAAGTAGATATATGTAGTTAGAGCGATAATCGCTACTAAACCAGGTAATCTATAGAATCCTAACATGAATAAATAAATAATTGCGACACCAATAAATGACGCGAATATTGTTTTATTGAGTGCATCTTGACCGAACTGTGCACCTACAGAATTTGAATAAATTTCTTTAAGATCTACAGGTAATGAACCAGCATTCAATAGCTCAGAAATTTGCTTAGCTTCTTTCACACCTTTTTTACCATTGAATCCACCAGAAATTTCAACACTGTCTGAATTAATAGGTTGATCTACATTTGCTGCTGAGACATATTTAGGTTCTTTACCTTCTTGCTGTTTTTTAGCCTCTTTTTTGTAGCTATCACCTTTTTTGAAATCCATCCAAACGACCATTACATTGTCACGTTTTTTTGAAATCTTTTCAGTGACTTTTTTAAATTTATCTTTACTTTTAACTTTAAATGTAACAGTTGGTTGATTTGTTTCTTGTTTAAATTCTTGTTTTGCTGAACCTTGTTTAATATCTGAACCAGACATAAGAACATGGTCTTCTGCATCCCTAATTGTTAAATTGGCTTGCGTTGATAACATTTTTCGTGCTTGTGCTTGGTCTTTAATCCCCGCTAATTGAACACGAATACGATTAGGGTCTTCAATTTGAATTTTAGGTTCTGAAACACCTAAGACGTTGACACGACTTTCAAGTGTTTGAGATGTAGCTTGAAGTGCTTTCTTATCTATCTTCTCACCTTTATGTAAAGGATCAACTTGGAAAAGTACTTCGAAACCACCTTGCAAATCAAGTCCTAAATTAACATTTTTAACTACATTCTTATACGTTAGTCCCATTCCAGCAAACAATAGAACTACGAGGAGTATGAATGCAACTAATCTACTACTTTTCTTCACATGAACACCTCATTATTTACTTATGTATTTAGAATACTCGATGAATAAATTATCATGCAAGTTAAAATGATATTACGTTCACTTTAACGACCTATCTATATTAACATACTACACTTAATAGTGAAATTGTTGGCTAAAAGAATGGAGTTTTGTCATTAAAACATCATAATTAAATAAAAAAAAGGAACTCAACAACTTGAGTTCCAATTTTGTCAAAATGACTTCTGTTTTATGAAGGATCTACTTGTTTAATGGCTGGTTTCTCGAAAGTCATTTCTGTACCATGACCATTTACTGTGATCACAACTGTAGTTTCATCTACAGATTTAACAGTTCCTTTAATACCACCGATTGTAGTAACCTTTTGACCTGATTCTACACGGCTAATCATTTCACGATGTGCTTTAGCACGCTTTTGTTGTGGTCTAATTAAAAAGAACCACATAACTGCCAATAATAGAATCGGCAAAATTAATGATGCAAATTGGCCCATTGTTAATTCTCCTCTTTAAAAGTTTTTAGGGTTTTCTACATTTAATCCATACTGTTCAAAGAACTCATCTTTGAAATCTAAAAGACGGTCTTCTCGAATGGCTTGTCTTATATCTTCCATTAATTTTAGCAGAAAATGTAAATTATGAATAGTAGTAAGACGGATACCAAAAGTCTCTTCCGCTTTGATTAAATGTCTGATATAGGCTCTTGAATAATTGCGACATGTATAACAATCACAATGTTCATCTAAAGGTCCTAAATCATCAGCATATTTCGCATTTTTGATCACTACACGTCCAATAGACGTCATACATGTACCGTTTCTAGCGATTCTAGTAGGCAAAACGCAATCAAACATATCCATACCTCTGATACTACATTCTATAAGTGCATCAGGTGAACCAACGCCCATAAGATATCTTGGTTTGTCTTTAGGCATAAATTGCTCTGTATGTTCAACCATTTCATACATAACTGGTTTAGGCTCTCCTACAGATAAACCACCAATGGCATATCCAGGAAAGTCAAGATCAACAAGTTCTCTCGCACTTTGTTCACGTAAATCTTTATATTCTCCGCCTTGAATAATACCAAATAAAGCTTGGTCTTCAGGACGTTGATGTGCCTTTAAACATCTTTCAGCCCATCGTGTTGTTCTTTCAATTGAATTTTTCACATAATCGTATTCAGAAGGCATTGGCGGGCATTCATCAAATGCCATCATGATATCTGAACCTAGATCATTTTGAATTTGCATTGATTTCTCAGGACTAAGAAATAGTTTTGACCCATTCGTATGGTGTCTAAATTCTACACCTTCTTCAGATATATTACGTAAATTGCTTAAACTGAAAACTTGAAATCCACCAGAATCAGTTAGTATCGGACCGTCCCAATTCATGAATTGATGCAGTCCCCCAGCACGCTTGATGATATCATTTCCAGGTTGCAACCACAAATGATATGTGTTTCCTAAAATAATTTTTGCTTCAATCTCTCTTAATTCCTCAGGACTCATTGTTTTAACAGTAGCTTTCGTACCAACAGGCATAAACATTGGTGTTTCAAAAGAACCATGTGGTGTATGTACGATACCTAATCTTGCTCCTGATTGTTTACATGTTTTTATATGCTCATAAGTTACTGCAGGCATATGTTAAACCTCACATTCTATTAAATAATTAACATTGCATCTCCAAAACTAAAGAATCTATATTTCATTTCAACTGCTGTTTGATATGCGTTTAAAATATTATCTCTCGTACTGAAAGCAGAGACTAACATGACTAATGTAGATTTCGGTAAATGGAAATTAGTAATTAAACCGTCAATTGCTTTATATTCAAATCCCGGGTAAATAAAGATATCAGTCCATCCACTTTTCTCAACAAATTGCTCATGGTCACGTCGTATCGTTTCTAAAGTACGAGTAGAAGTAGTTCCTACAGAAATGATTCTCTTTCCATTCGCTCTTGTCTGATTCAATAATTCTGCAGTTTCACGCGTCATTTGATAATATTCACTATGCATTTCATGATCGTCAATATTATCTACACTAACTGGACGGAATGTGCCTAAACCTACATGCAAGGTAATAAATGTTATATTTACCCCTTTAGCTTTAATTTGATCAAGTAACGCTTCCGTGAAATGAAGTCCTGCAGTCGGCGCAGCAGCTGATCCACTCTCTTTAGCATAAACTGTTTGATAGCGATCTGGATCATCTAAACGCTCTTTGATATATGGTGGGAGTGGCATTTCACCTAGCTCGTCTAAACGTTCCTGTAATATACCCTCATAATGTAAACGCATAATACGTCCACCCTGCTCTAATTCTTTAACGCATTCAGCAACAATCTTACCATCACCAAAACTTAAACGATTCCCAACTTTAATTCTTTTAGCTGGTTTTAGCAAAACTTCCCAGTCGTTAGCTTCGATTTGAGTGAGCATTAGCATTTCAACTTTGGCGCCGGTCTCTTCTTTTAAACCGAAGAGACGTGCCGGCATCACACGTGTATCGTTTAGCACTAACGTATCACCAGGATTCAAATAATCTATAACATCTTTAAAATGAAGGTGAGCCATTTCGCCAGTTTCTCTTTGAAGCACAAGCAAGCGACTCTGGTCTCTATTTTTTAAGGGTGTTTGAGCGATTAAAGATTCTGGCAAATGATAGTCAAATTCTTCAATATTCAACTTACTTCCTCTTTTCATCTATGTTTTTAAAATGCTCATAAGCGAATGCCGTAGCTTTTCTACCACGTGGCGTTCTCTCTAAAAAGCCTTTTTGGATTAAAAACGGTTCATAAACGTCTTCAATTGTAATACGTTCTTCACCTATAGATACTGCAATCGTATCCAAGCCTACAGGGCCACCATTATATTGGTTGATAATACAATTCATCATTTTGTGGTCTATGTAATCCAAACCTTCTTGATCAACTTGTAATAATTGTAATGCCCTTTTGGTTGTTTCAATATAGATTTGATCATCTTCATTCACTTGTTGGAAATCTCTCACACGTTTTAATAATCTATTTGCAACCCTCGGTGTACCTCGTGACCGACGTGCTAATTCTAGGGCACTTTCTTCATCAATTCCTGTATCAAGTACTTCAGCAGTACGTGTGATAATTTCTTTTAGTTCATTTTCATTATAATATTCAAGTCTTAAATGAACACCAAATCTATCTCTAAGCGGACCAGTTAAACTACCAGCTCTCGTCGTCGCTCCAACAAGAGTAAATGGTGGTAAATCAATTCTGATACTTCTTGCTTCATCACCTTTACCTATGATGATATCTAGGAAAAAGTCTTCCATCGCAGGATAGAGTACTTCTTCTACAACACTACTAAGACGATGGATCTCGTCAATAAATAATACATCGCCTGGTTGTAATCCAGATAAAATAGCTGCTAAATCGCCTGGTCTCTCTAAAGACGGACCAGAAATCGTTCTTATATTCACTTCCATCTCATTAGCAATAATATTGGAAAGAGTCGTTTTACCTAGTCCAGGAGGACCAAATAATAGAACGTGATCGAGTGGTTCTTCTCTTAATTTAGCAGCTTTTATAAATACTTCTAGATTACTTTTAATAGAGGATTGACCGATATATTGTTTAAGTTTTGTAGGCCTTAATGACAATTCAAAAGCCGAGTCTTCATCATGAAATTCTTGATCGACCATTCTTTTATCCATATACGTTTCCCCCATTAAATCATTATTATTTATATTAAGATATTAAGGTTTGTAAACCAAGTTTAACTGCTTCATCCACTGAAGTAATACTTTGCTTGTTTAGCACCTTTTCCACTTTAGAAAGTTCGCGTTTAGAATAACCTAGTGCTTCTAATGCAAGCATTGCTTCTTTAACGATTTGACTTTGTTCAGTTGAATTTAAATCAACTTGAAGTAGTGTCTCACTGTTTTCTTCATTAATCGTTACCTTACCTTTTAAATCTAACACAATTTGTCTGGCGGTTTTCTTACCAATCCCTGGGAATTGTGTGAGATATGCATCATTTTCATTCTCTATTGCTTGTTTAACTTCATTTGGAGTACTAGCAGCTAAGATTGCTAAGGCTGATTTAGGCCCTATACCTGTTACCTTAATTAAACTAAGGAACATGTCTTTTTCTTCTTCGCTAATAAAGCCATAAAGTAATTGTGCATCTTCTCTAACTATCAGTGATGTATATATTTGTACTTCTTTATCCAAATATTTTTGAAAACGATAAGAATTCGGTGTCTGTATTTCATAACCTATTCCAGCTGTTTCTACAACAACGTGGGTTGGAAATAGCTGAGATAAGGTCCCTTTTACATATGCATACATGTTAGCACTCCTTACATACTCATACTTATTAATTCTACTTTTGAAACATGTTCTATCTTTCTCAGTGCATTAACCACATCATCAACTGATAAATGAGAAGATTGCGCATTCAGTGATAACGTAATCGTTGCTTTATCTTCCATTGGAACACTTTGATGTATTGTTAGAACAGATAATTGTAATTGAGAGATTGTGTTCAACACTTGTGCTAACATTCCAACGATATCATTCACATACAATATTAATGTAAACTCTCTATGGTCGAGCATCTTTTCATCAACTGGAAAGATTGTCTCTCTATATTTATAAAAGGCACTACGCGACAAATCGTACTGTTTTACAGCGTCATAAATGGACAACTTAGGATCGTTTTTCAAAGCATCTTTTACTTTTAAAGTTTTAACCACAGATTCAGGTAATACATCTTCTCTAATTAAATAAAACTTTTTATAATCTTTATTGTCCAAGGTTTACACTCCTATTCGACGAATTCAAACTCTCCACCTAGAATTCTTACGATATCACCGTTGCTACATCCTCTTTCTCTAAGTGCATCGTCAATTCCCATAGAACGCATTTGTCTGGCAAATCGACGGACAGCAGGGTCGCTATTAAAGTCTGTCATCTTGAACATTCTTTCTATAGCATTTCCGCTTACAACATATGCACCATCGTCATCTCTAGTAATCGTAAATGCATCTTGAGAAGGTGTATGTTTGTATAGTACACGATTGACGCCTACATTTTCATCTTCTTCAACTGAGAAGTCAATATCTTTAACTTCCTCTAGTTTATCTGCAATGAGATATAATAATTGGTCTATGTTATCACGCGTAACCGTTGATACTGGAATGATAGTCACGTCATCTTCTATTTCTTCTTTGAAAAGTTCTAAGTTTTCTTCAGCTTCAGGTATATCCATTTTATTCGCGACAACAATTTGCGGACGGTCTTCAAGACGTTGTTTATAATTCACTAATTCTTGATTAATTACTTTATAGTCTTCGATAGGATCTCTACCTTCAGAACCGCTCATATCAATCATGTGAACAATCACTTTCGTACGTTCCACGTGTCTTAAGAATTGATGTCCTAAACCTACACCCTCTGAAGCGCCTTCTATAAGACCTGGTAAATCGGCCATAACAAAACTTCTTTGATCTGGTGTGGAAACAACACCTAAATTAGGTTTAATAGTAGTAAAGTGGTAAGCACCAATCTTAGGCTTCGCTTTAGAAACGATAGATAATAACGTTGATTTACCTACACTTGGGAAACCAACTAGGCCTACATCTGCAAGTAATTTAAGTTCTAAGGTAACATCTAGCTCTTCGCCCGGTTCACCATTTTCACTAAAGTCTGGGGCAGGATTTCTTGGAGTTGCAAATCTTGAATTACCACGTCCGCCTCGTCCTCCGCGAGCTACAACTGCTCTTTGACCATCTTCAACTACATCGGCTAATACTTCTTCAGTATCTACACTTTTAATGATTGTGCCAGGAGGTACTTTTAGCACTAAATCTTCGGCATTTTTACCATGCATGTTACTGCTTTGTCCATTTTCACCTTTTTTAGCTTTGAAATGACGCTGATATCTAAAGTCTAAAAGAGTTCTTAGACCTTCATCTACTTCAAATACGACAGAAGCACCTTTACCACCATCGCCACCTGCAGGTCCACCAAAAGGGACGTATTTTTCTCTTCTATAAGCTGTGATTCCGTTTCCTCCGTCACCAGCTTTAAGAGATATTTTAACTTGATCGACGAACATATATCTCACCTCTTTTGATCTGCAATTTTCATCTTTATAATTATATCATTATCACTATTTTTAGAAAAATCATATTTAAATATGATGTCGTTTTAAACAAAAATAAAACACCAGAAGCATTCACTTCTGGTGTTAACTAGACAAAATTATTCAGCTACTGCGTATACAGAAACTTGTTTTTTGTCGCGACCTTTGCGTTCAAATTTAACAACGCCGTCGATTTTAGCGAATAATGTATCATCGCCACCACGACCTACATTTTCACCAGGGTAGATTTTAGTACCACGTTGGCGATAAAGAATTGAACCACCTGATACGTATTGACCGTCAGCACGTTTAGCACCTAAACGTTTAGATTCAGAGTCACGTCCGTTTTTTGTAGAACTTACCCCTTTTTTAGATGCGAAGAACTGTAAGTTTAATTTTAACATCGGGATACACCTCACTTATAATTTAATCTGATATTCTCATTATATTCTTCTTCAATCGTTTGTAAAGAAACTAACATCGCTTGAAGAATTAATTGCGCTTCTTTGTTATTAGTATCAACACTTCTTATATGAAAATGACCACCATCATCGTCGTAATCGATATCAGGCTTTTCAGATGTCAATCCCATAATTGCGTTTACACTACCAAATAAAACAGCTGAGGCTCCAGCACAGACAATGTCATGACCATATTCACCATGATCAGCATGGCCATCCATGATCACATCTGTCACTTTGCCTTCATCATCAATTGTAATATCAACAGTAATCATAAAATTATGCGTTAATTTTATCGATTGTTAATTTAGTATATGGTTGACGATGGCCTTTTTTACGTTTAGAGTCTTTACGACGTTTGTAAGTGAAGACAGTGATTTTCTTACCGCGACCTTGTTTATTAACAGTAGCAGTAACAGAAGCACCTTCAACAGTTGGCGCACCAACTTTAACTGAATCGCCACCTACAAATAATACTTTATCAAAAGTGAATGAGTCGCCTTCATTTACGTCTAATTTTTCAACGAAGATTTCTTGACCTTCTTCTACTTTGATTTGTTTTCCACCTGTTTCAATAATAGCAAACATACTTTGCACCTCCTATAATATAAGTCACGCCATATACAGGTGACGTCAGCTCAAGTTAAATATAAACTTTATGCTTTATTGTTCTTAAACCTGTATTTGAGCGGTTGTATGTAGCCTGAAACTACTCAACTATTGAATCTTACCATCGCTTAGCTTTACTGTCAATTGTGTTTTGTACTTTTTTAGTAAATTTAATAATAATTGGAAATAAGATCAATAGTAATATGAAATTAAGTAACAGTGTTGGAACAAGTCTGAATAAAATAAATTCAATAAAGTTAAATTGAATAAATCCAATGACACCGTATATCGCAACAACATATATTTCAAGTACTATTGTACTTAAGAGTACGATACCAAATAGCATCGAATAGTCTCTATAAAATACTTTAAAGAATTTATCTATAAGTACGACAAGAATGATATAGCCAAACATGTATAAGCCATAAATGCTTCCAAAATATAAGTCAGTAATGATACCAAAGAATATAGCAAGTATAAGTGCTACACCGAATCCTCTGTACACTGTCATAATTAAAATATACATCAGCGTTAGATGAGGCACAAAAATGATATCAATTTTACCAAAATGCAAAGGAATCACTAATCCAATTGCGGTATCAATATAGAATAATAAAATTCCAATAAGAAAATAGTAAAGGGTACGCATTAGTTACCCCCACTTTCATCATCAGGAATCGTGTTCACATCACGTTTTGCTACATATACATGGTTTAAGTCGGCTAAATCTGCGCCAGTTTTAACTCTAACTTCTTTAGCAAGACCATATTGGTCATTCTCTACTTCAGTTACTTCGCCTATGTAAAGATCACTTGGTAATTGATCCGCTAAACCACTTGTAACAACCTTATCTCCTTTTTTCACGCTATCTTTATTATTGATGTCACTGATGACTAACTCTTCATTTTTAGCATCATAATGATCAATTAAACCAAAAACATTCTTAGAACCATGTTGTACATTCACTGAAAGTTTACCTGCACGTGTGTTAGTAGAAATCAAATCCACTTGCGATGAAAATTGATTTACCTTCGTCACTCTTCCTACTAAACCTTCTGAAGTCATCACAGCCATATTGTTCTTAATGCCTGACTTAGACCCTTTATCTATCACAATAGTATTCATCCATTGATCTGGGTTTCTAGCAATGACCGTTGTAGAAATAGGTTCATACTTTGATAAATCCTTCACATCAAGTTCTTTTTTATATTTTTTATTTTCTGTCTCTAATTTCTGATTCTCCGCTTCAAGTTGTTTGATTTTATTTTTATCTTGTTTCGATCCATCTTTATTAAAGATATTTCCAATAGCTCCAGTTACAAAATGAATCGGATAACTTACAGCTCTTTGCCCCAAAGAAACCGAGTCGCCGACATATTGTTCTGGAGGTGATTGAGTTTGAGAACGAATGGATAAACCTATTAACGCTATAAAAACGATAATCGCACATAAAACAACAACAAGCTTGTTATTTTTAAAAAAGTTAAGCACCCAGAACACCTCTATAATACTAAATTTATTATCCTTTTATATTTTATATTACTCATCTCTTTAAATAAAGCACTAACTCATTATTAAAGATAAATTTTACGAATGATTTAGTTGAGCGTTGTTATTTAGTGAGTTAAACCTGTATATATATAATAAAAAACTACCAACAGTTACGTTAGTAGTTAGTTAAAATTAATTTTAAATTTTTATCAGAGCCAGACAAGCTTGTAATTATTTACTCTCATCTTCATTAGAATCTTTATTATCTTTCTTTTCGTCTTCGCTGTACAACGTTTCTTCTTTTCTCCAACGAGCAAAAAGATTTTGCGCTTTTGCTTGTTCGTTTGCTTGTTTTTCTTTTGATTGTTCAGCCATTCGAAATCACACCAACCTTTACTCTATTTATCTATATTCAAAGGTTAACTTATTTAAAATCACATTTCAAATTCATAGTTTATGAGATTTAATTGTATGCATCGGCTGGTTTTAGTTCTATATGTTGCCCTAGTTTATTTAAGTCTTGTTGCATTTCAAATTCAGTTTTGTAAACTCTTATAGAATCAGATCCAAATTTGTATATAATGAATTCATCGTCTCTTTGTCCTGCGAGATATTTGTCATTATATCCCATTCTACCTATACCGGAAACAGACATAAATTCTCTTTTATCTATCATATTAAAAACATTTTTTATCTGACTTGAAGGTACATTGTTAATAATATCATTTTCTTTTAATGAATAACGCTTACCATTTTGAGGCTCTCCCGATGATGAACCATTTGGATTTTGTGTGTCATTTAAATTTTGTTGGACATTATTCGAAGTATCACTTAGTGGATTCCATTCTTGATCTCTAAGGAAAGGGGCGTATTTAAGTGCTATATAGATAATGGCTATAATTGCTAGCACTGCAACGATGTTCTTTACTATACTGAAAATAAATCTCATATTTGCCCTCCTTAACATATTAAATTAAGTATAATTTAATTATGGCATTTTAGCATCAGACTAAGGAAGTAGGATTTTTATATCTATGGACTGATGTCATTGCTATTTGTATACATTATAATACATAATATGGAATGTACACATAATAAGGAGGTACAACATGTTGAGCATTTTAACAATCATACTCATCGTATTATTAGTCATACTGCTATTTAGAGTAGGTTTGTCTATTTTACGATTCTTAATATCTGCTGGTATTGTTTTATTATGTATATATTTAGGTTACCAAGGCGTGATTTGGTTACTTGATCATTTTCAAAATTTATCAGGTTTTATTCATTAGTCAATAAGTTAGCTATTCATTTTATGTATGTTTGGGTTGTATGCTCAAATTTCATATTTGGTTTAGCTAACTTTTTTATTTTTACTTGGATTAAATAGACAATCGAAAGGACGATATTAAATTGAATTATCTTCAAAATAGCCCGCTTCTACTAAACTAATAAATTTATTATCTCCTATAATAATATGATCTAACAATTCGATACCTAAGATAGCTCCACATTCTTTTAAACGTAATGTTGTAGTTATGTCCTCTCTTGATGGAGTCACATCACCAGATGGATGATTATGTACAACAATCATTGCATTTGAAGATTCTCTTATTGCTATATTAAATACCTCTCTTGGATGGATAATCGAACTATTGAGTGTACCTTTATATATCCACGATTGTTTAATAACAATATTTTTCGAATTAAGTAATAACACTACGAAATGTTCTTGCTCCAAATCTTTCATTTTAGACATCATTAATTCAGCTACATCTCCAGGGCTTGTAATTTTCACTTTATCAATCGTACTCGTTGCATTTAATCTTTCCCCTAACTCAAAAGCAGCTTTTAACGTGATTGCTTTATATAATCCTATACCTTTTATTCTTAACAAATCATTGATTGACAGTTTTTTTAATTCTCGAATTGAATGATGGTTCTTTATTAATTCATTCGCTATATCAATGCTTGAGAAACCTTTTCTTCCTGTGTTGATAAGAATAGCTAACAATTCAACATTCGAAAGACTTTGAGCACCAAAATTCATCAACCGTTCTCTAGGTTTTTCTGACACTGCCATTTCATTAATTTTCAATAAAAATCGCCTCCTAAAAATTGATTTATTTCTTGATAAAAAAGTGCGTTAGTTACAAAGGAAAGAAATATAAAAGGGATAAGTGGAATATATTTAATATCTTTTTTAATAAACAATTTAAAAAGAATCACAACTAATCCGCCTATTATAAAAGTGAAGATAAACAAATAAAAAGAGAGTTTCAACGGTAAAAACAATGCAAGCATATTAAAGATAATAATATCGCCATATCCAATAAGTTTATACATAAATAGATATAATGTATGGGTTATAGTAAATACAATTAAAAAATTCCAAAAATAAATATGTGAAAACAAACATGTGATAATGATATAGATGCATACGAGTCTTAGATCGACTGTCATTGAATGCATATCGTAGAGAGACATAGTAAGTAAGAATAGAAAAGTGGTTAGGAAAAGTACAAAATGAATATTTGTATTTGTCATCGAATAAAGGAATATCGGAATAACAGACAGAACTTCACCTATAAAGTAGTAAATTTGTAATTTTTGTCGACAACAACGTGAACGACCATTTAACGTAATAAAACTGATAATCGGTAATAAATCATAAGGTTTAATTACTTCAGCACAGTAATCACATCTAGACCTTGTATAAAAGTATCTCAAACTGAGAAAACCTTTATGACTAAATTGATATAAAAAGCTGAAAATCACACTACATGAATATGCAAGTAGAACCATATATCATCCTCCTTAAATTTATTATAAGTATTTTCAACTCAATGTAAATAACTTGTATTTCTCTAAAATTCCGTTAACAAAATAGAGAAATTTCCTATTTAAAATCATTTAAGTTTTTGCACCTTAAACACAACGAAAGAGCAAAACAAGGAAGTATAACAACCTGTTTTGCTCTTTCAGTTACTTAATTGAATTTTGTTTTAGCTTTTACTTCACTGATAAAGTATAAACTTCCAGTAATGATTAAGCCTTCGCCCTGATAATTTTCTATAAATTGAACGTAATCATCTACAAGTTCTATATTTTCAAAATTAATTTCTTCAGCAATTTCTTCTTTAGTTAACGCTTTGGGAAAGTCAAAGTCGGCAATATAAAATCTTGATGCAATATCGCTTAGATTACTCATCATACTATTGATAGGCTTCCCTTTAATTGCAGAAAAAAGTACATCAATTTTATCTCGGCCATAATAATGTTTAATTGTGTCTATTAGCGCTTCTACACTTTCATTATTATGCGCACCATCAATAACCATAAGTGGATGTTCTTTAACTTGTTCAATACGACCTGTCCAATTTACAGATTCAATACCATCAATCATTTTATTAAAGTCAAGATCAATCATATGCGCTTCATTAAGTTCTATAAGTGCTGTAATAGCTAACGAAGCATTCTCTTTTTGATGTTCTCCAAGCATATTTAAAAGAATCGTCTCTAGCTCATAATCCTTATATCGATAAGTAAATTCATCATCTTGTGAAATGATCGTTATTTCTCGATCTAGTTCAATAGGTTTCGCATTTTGCTCTAAAGCATAGTCCCTAACATATTTTAAAGCATCATCATTTTTAACTGCATATATAATCGGTGTATTAGGCTTAATAATAGCTGCTTTATCTTTAGCTATATCTAAATAAGTTGTACCAAGAATATCAGTGTGATCAAGTCCAATGCTAGTTAAAATAGATAAAATAGGTTTAAATACATTCGTGGAATCGTGTTTAATTCCTAACCCTGCTTCAATAATAACGAAATCAACTGGATGAATCTCTCCAAAGTATAGGAACATCATCGTAGTAATAATTTCGAATTCCGTAGCGCCACCTAATTCAGTTTCAGTTTCTAAGGCTTCGCTTACAGGTTTGACGCGTTCAACAAGTTGAACAAGTTCGTCATTTGTAATTGGTGTTCCATTTAAGCTAATGCGCTCATTAAAACTTTCGATAAATGGTGAAGTAAAGGTACCTACTTCATAGCCATTTTCCACTAAAGCAGTTCTCAGATAAGCTACCGTAGACCCCTTACCATTCGTGCCACCAACATGAATACCTCTAATCTTATCTTGAGGATTATTAAATTGTTCTAACATCCATTCCATACGCTTGACACCAGGTTTAATACCAAATTTCGATCTTTCATGTATCCAATACAAGCTGTCTAGGTAATTCATGATCATACTCCTATGCTTTTAATTGTTCAATTCGTGATTTAACACCATCATATTTTTCTTGATAATGTTGTTGTTTTTCTTTCTCTTCATTTATAACTTTTTCCGGAGCTTTATTTACAAAGTTCTCATTTGAAAGTTTTTTATCTACTCTATCTAATTCACTTTGAAGTTTATCTAGTTCTTTCTCCAAACGTGCAATTTCTTTTTCCATATCAATAAGACCTTCAAGTGGTAGAACGACTTTACCAGCTACGACCACTGAAGTCATTGCCTTTTCAGGAATATCGATTTCTGTATCGATTATTAACTCACTAGGATTACAGAATTTGTGTAAATAACTCGCATTCTCTTTAAGCGTTTGTTTTACATTCTCATCCTTAGTTTGAATTAAAATTGATATCGATTTAGAAAGTGGCGTATTCACTTCAACTCTTGATTGACGAACTGATTTGATGATTTCAACAAGTTGTTGCATTGTTTGTTTACTTTCGTCAAATATAAATTCTTGCTTAACCGTCGGCCAACTTGCATTGACAATTGTTTCACCTTCGTGAGGTAAACTTTGCCAAATTGTTTCAGTAACAAATGGCATAAATGGATGCAACATTTTCATAATTTTATCGAGTACATAACTCAATACTGAACGTGTTGTTTGTTTTTGAGTTTCATCATCACTATTCATTGGTATCTTACTCATTTCAATATACCAATCGCAGAATTCATCCCAAATAAAGTTATAAAGTGCACGTCCTACTTCGCCAAATTCATATTTGTCACTTAACTCTGTTACTGTTTTAATTGTTTCATTTAATCTTGTTAAAATCCACTTATCCGCTAAAGATAATTCACCTGATAAATCGATATCTTCTACTTTAAAGTCTTCGCCGATATTCATTAAGCTAAAACGCGCTGCATTCCATATTTTATTGATAAAGTTCCAAACAGATTCTACTTTTTCAGTTGAATAACGTAAATCATGACCTGGAGATGAACCGGTAGCTAAGAAATATCTTAAACTATCCGCACCATATTCATCAATTACATCCATAGGGTCAACGCCATTCCCTAAAGACTTACTCATTTTACGTCCGTCTTCAGCTCTTACTAATCCATGAAGTAACACATCATTAAATGGTCTTCTATCTGTAAATTCTAATCCTTGGAATATCATTCTAGCTACCCAGAAGAAGATAATGTCATAACCAGTTACTAATGCATTCGTTGGATAATAACGTTTAAAGTCTTCTGAGTCCGTAGCAGGCCAACCTAATGTAGAGAATGGCCATAATGCACTTGAAAACCACGTATCCAATACGTCTTCATCTTGGATCCAATTTTCGATATCTTTTGGTGCTTCTTCACCAACATAAATTTCATTCGTTTCTTTGTGATACCATGCTGGAATTTGGTGTCCCCACCATAACTGACGAGAAATCGTCCAGTCTCTGATTTCTTCCATCCAACGATTGAACGTATTTTCAAAGCGTCCAGGGAAGAAGTCGATTCTATCGTCGGTTTTTTGATTATCTAGTGCTCTTTGAGCTAGTGGTTTCATTTTAACGAACCATTGTGTTGATAAATAAGGCTCTACAATCGCGCCTGTTCTCTCTGAATGACCCACAGAGTGTGTATGTTCCTCAATTTTAATCACTAAATCTTGTGCTTTCAAATCTTCAACAAGTTGTTTACGACAATCAAAGCGATCCATGCCTTCATATTTTCCGGCTTTATCGTTCATTTTACCGTATTCATCCATCACGATAATATTTTCCAGATCGTGACGTTGACCAATTTCAAAGTCATTTGGATCATGTGCTGGAGTGACTTTCATTGCACCAGAACCGAATTCGATATCAACATATTCGTCTGCAAGAATAGGCAACTCTCTACCTACTATAGGTAGAATTACCTTTTTGCCAATAACGTCTTTATAACGTTCATCATTAGGATTGACGACAATGGCTGTATCTCCAAGCATTGTTTCTGGACGTGTTGTCGCAATTTCAATATATCCATCGTCATCTGCAAATGGATATTTAAAATGATAAAATGCACCCTGAACGTCCTCATGGATAACTTCTATATCAGATAACGCTGTTCTTGCTTGAGGATCCCAGTTAATGATTCTTTCACCGCGGTAGATAATACCTTTATTATATAAATCGACAAACACTTTTCGAACTGCTTTACTTAATCCTTCATCTAAAGTAAAACGCTCTCTACTATAATCTAAACCTAGACCAAGTTTAGCCCATTGTTGTCTAATAAATGACGCATATTCTTCTTTCCAATCCCATGCTTGTTCTAAGAATTTATCTCGTCCAAGGTCATGTCTAGAAATACCTTGTTCGTTTAATTTTGCTTCAACTTTAGCTTGTGTTGCAATCCCAGCATGGTCCATACCAGGAAGATATAAAGTGTCATAACCTTGCATACGTTTCATACGTGTAATAATATCTTGTAACGTTGTATCCCATGCATGTCCTAAATGCAACTTCCCAGTTACATTGGGTGGTGGAATCACAATCGTATATGTATCTTTCGATTTATCTTCTGACGGTTTAAAATAACCATTTTTTACCCATTCTTCATAACGACCCGCTTCAACTTCTCTTGGATCGTATTTCGGTTTCATTTCCATAAAAAATCCTCCTAATAAATTAAAAACACCCACCCTATAAAAATAGGACGGATGTTCCGTGGTACCACCTATATTCAAGAAGAATTACATTCTCAATTTGTTACATGTAATGTCTTCAAGCACTTAAGTATTAGATTAACGCTCAAACACGCTTTCACCTACTATATATATGTTCAGTGAAAGTTATTAACGGGCTACCTTCAATTCAAACCACTTACATATTTCCACCAAATATATGCTCTCTATAAAATGATTAGAATTTACTCTTCCCTAACATTATATTCATTTACTCACTTATAGTATAATGGATATATCAATAAGTCAATGTATTGGAGGTAAAATTTATGAATGAGTGTGCCTTTAGTACACAGGATGAAACATACTTAGAATATCACGATAAATTTTGGGGGCAACCATTATACGATAGTAAGGAATTGTTTAAACTGATTGCTTTAGAGTCACAACATGCAGGTTTATCATGGCTAACTATTTTAAAGAAAAAAGATGCATACGAAGAAGCTTTTTATAACTTTGATCCTGAAAAGGTTGCTCAAATGACGAGCAAAGATATCGACCGATTAATGGAATTTCCTAACATCGTTCATAATAGAAAGAAGCTAGAAGCAATTGTGAGTCAAGCTCAAGGTTATTTAAAAATCGAACAAGATTATAATAGTTTTAGTGATTTCTTGTGGTCATATGTAAACAATAAGCCTATTGATATGGGATATAAAAAGCCAAGTGATCGAATAACAGTTGATGAACGCGCAACACAACTTTCGAAAGATCTTAAGAAATACGGTTTTAAATTTTTAGGTCCAGTGACTGTCTTTTCTTTTTTAGAGGCTGCTGGCTTATACGATTCACATTTAGAAGGTTGTCCAGTCAAACCTTCACATGCATAAAATTAAAAAGAGGTCGGGACAAAAGCGTTTAGGATTTGAGCAGAACCGAACAATGAGCAAAATTGTTTCTCAAATTTTGTCGAATTGTGAGTGTTACTGCCGAAAATCCTGCTTTTGGGACACCGTTAATCGGTTTCCCAGAGTATAAACGATAAGGTTTCCCGCCTCTTTTACTTTTCATTATATCTTGCTCTGTATTTTAAGAAGTAACCAATTAATGGTGCGATAACAAATAAGATAAAGAAGATTCTAAATATATGATAGCTTGATATCATTGCAACGTCAGCACCTGTTGCCATAGCCACAAGTACGATTTGACTCATACCACCTGGCGCTGCACCTAAGAATAATTCATTGATGGAATTATTGGTAAACACATGCACAATGACAACCATGATAAATGCAGATAGAATTAACATGATATTTTGAAATGCAATTGCTACAGCTATCCTGCCCTTTAAGTCATTCAGCAAATACGCAATTTGTATTCCGATGCGAATCATATACACAACTTGTGCAGACGCTAATAACCAATGATCTAATGTAAAAGTAAGATTTGTTGTCATGTTCCAAACTATAAGTACCAAGATCGGTGCAAGTAACTGTTTCGTAGGAAAATTAATTTTAGCCATTAAAATATAAACAATTGCAACTAATAATAGTAGAAGTGCAATTTGCCATATTTCTAACGCTTGCGTGAATGGCGCTACTTTCATGCTAGCTCCTTCAGAAGAACTACTAGAATCTCTGAAAAAGTAAGAAATCAGCGGTACTAAAATCACAACAAATATAATTCGTGAGGTTTGAGTTAAACTGACTACTAAAATATTTGCTCTTTTATCTTCTTCCGCCATAATCAACATTTGACTTAGCGCACCTGGAATCACGCTTAAAATAGCTGTTTCTGTGTTAACTTGAGCGATCTTTTTAAAGAAGTAAGCAATGAATAACGCTAGGACTAGTAATAGTACCGTAATAATGATGATGGTTAACCAATCATTCCTAATATCACCTATGACTGTCTTCGTAAAGGTAGAACCAATTTGTATACCTAAAAATATTAAACCAGTTTGGCTTAACCAAAATGGCCATTTGATTTCTAACTTGAAAACTTTCACACATAAGATTGCTGCAATCATCGGACCAAACATAAACGGTAATAATATATGTGAGAATTTTAAAATTAAACTTAAAATAATGGCTAAAACTAAGACAATAAAGTTATTTCTTTGTATTTTATTCATCCTATCACGCCGCTTTCTTGAGTACGGAAGTTAAATAGAAATCGTTGAATCTTAAAATATATGATTCCTTGATCATTCCACTCAGACATTTACTGTCAATATGTTAAATGAGGCTGAGATAATCAATCATGTCTCAGCCTCACTAAATTGTTATCTTATATTAAATTAAATTTATCATACAATGCGACTTAAGGCATTATCAAATGCTTGAATCGTTTTTTCAATGTCCTCTTTAGTATGAGCCATTGATAGGAATGTTCCTTCAAATTGTGAAGGTGGTAAGAATACGCCCTCTTTTGCCATTTCTCTATACATATTACTGAATAGTTCTAAATCACTTTGATTAGCTTCATCAAAATTAGTTACTGGACCTTTATTTAAGAAATAACCAATCATTGAACCAGCTCTGTTAACTGTAATAGGCACATTATGCTTACCAAATACTTCTTTAAGACCTTTTTCTAAAATATCTCCTAATTCATTAAAATATTCGTACGACTCAGGTGTAAGTTGACTTAATGTCTCATAGCCACTCGTCATAGCTAATGGATTACCTGATAACGTACCTGCTTGGTAAATATTTCCAACAGGAGCGATTTGATCCATAATTTCTTTTTTACCGCCAAAGGCACCAACTGGTAAACCGCCACCGATGACTTTTCCTAAACAAGTTAAATCTGGTGTTACACCAAAGTAACCTTGGGCACAATTATAACCTACACGGAAACCTGTCATAACTTCATCAAAGATGAGTAATGCACCATATTCATTTGTAATATCACGTAAACCTTGTAAAAATCCTTCGACAGGAGGTACAACGCCCATATTCCCAGCAACAGGCTCAACAATCACACCTGCAATGTCGTCGCCATACTTTTTAAATGCGAGTTTAAGGGAATTTAAATCATTGTAAGGTACAGTGATAGTATTTTTAGCAATACCTTCTGGTACACCTGGAGAGTCCGGCAAGCCTAATGTTGCTACACCAGAACCAGCTTTAATTAGTAGCGAGTCACTATGTCCATGGTAGCAACCTTCAAATTTAATGATCTTGTTGCGACCAGTATAACCTCTTGCAAGACGCAATGTATCTAATGTAGCTTCAGTACCTGATGACACCATTCTAACCTTTTCTATTGATGGAACACGGTCAATGACAAGTTCTGCAAGTTTATTTTCTTGTAAAGTTGAAGCACCGAAACTTGTACCATTATCTACTGCTTCATGAAGTTTTTCTATAACTTGTTTATTTTTATGTCCTAAAATGAGAGGCCCCCAACTTAAAACATAGTCTATATACTCATTGCCATCGATGTCATATATTTTGGAACCTTCAGCATAATCCATAAAAATTGCAGGCGTATCAACTGATTTAAATGCTCTTACAGGACTATTCACCCCACCAGGCATAAGTTGCTCCGCTTTTTCCATTGCTTTAATAGATTTTTCATAACCCATAATTAAGTGCCTCCT
This sequence comes from Staphylococcus caprae, assembly GCF_002902725.1. Taxonomy (GTDB): domain Bacteria; phylum Bacillota; class Bacilli; order Staphylococcales; family Staphylococcaceae; genus Staphylococcus; species Staphylococcus caprae. Next base: position 3,630 of record NZ_PPRT01000027.1, on the reverse strand, counting down.
TAGTAGCGTATTATTATTTATCTAAATAACGACAAATATCTTTTGCAAAATACGTAATGATTAAGTCAGCGCCCGCACGCTTCATAGAAACCATTTGTTCCATTACGATTTTTTCTTCGTCAATCCAACCGTTAAGTGCAGCAGCTTTAGTCATACTATATTCGCCACTGACATTATAAGCTACTACAGGTACATTAGTATTGTTCTTAACATCTCTCACAATATCTAAGTAGCTTAATGCAGGTTTAACAATCATCATATCGCAACCTTCTTTAAGGTCACTTTCTAATTCTCTTAAAGCCTCTAGACGATTGGCAGGATCCATTTGATATGTTTTTCTATCTCCAAAAGATGGTGCTGAATCTGCAGCGTCTCGGAAAGGACCGAAGAAACTAGATGCATATTTAATACCGTAACTCATGATTGGAATATTTTCATAACCTGCTTGGTCTAAACCTTCTCTGATTTCAGCAACAAAGCCATCCATCATATTACTTGGAGCAATAATATCTGCTCCTGCTTCTACTTGAGAAATTGCAGTTTTCACTAATAAAGGTAATGATTTGTCATTATCTACATCATGTGTATGATCATCTATCACACCACAGTGACCATGATCTGTATATTCACAAAGGCATGTATCAGCAACAATTAATAAATCACTATACATTTTTTTAGCAATTCGAGTTGCCTCTTGAACAACGCCGTTATGATCATATGCGCCAGAACCTACATCATCTTTTTCATTCGGAACACCAAAGAACATAATTGCTCTTATGCCTAGGTCATAAGCTTCTTTAATTTCTTCATGTAATAAATTTAAACTAATTTGATATACACCTGGAAGAGATTGAATCTCGCTTTTAACATCATCTTTTTCAACCACAAAGATTGGATAAATTAAATCTTCTTTTCTCACATGTGTTTCTCTTACCAAATCACGCATTGTTTGAGAAGAACGTAATCTTCTATGTCTATCAAATTTCATTATTGTCCCTACTTTCTAAAATTTTATCTATCAGCGATTCTGAAGTTTGTTGATCAGCAATCCGCACATTTTGATGATATTCTTTCAGCGTATCAGCCGTCTGTTTTCCTATCGCATAATAATGATTAAATTCTGGAATATTATTATCACTAAAATAAAATCTAACAGCCGATGAACTAGAGAAAGTGAAAGCATCAATGTGTTTTTCTTTTACTAATTGTTTTACTTCCTCAATATGTTGTTGATGCGGTACAGGTCGATACAAATCTATCTTAGTAACATCATTATATTTGTTCAATTGATTTGCTAATTTAGGCCGTGCGTACTGACTTGATGGAAGTAATATTTTTTGGTCCTTATTTTGAAATTCTGCTAAAAATCCTTCTTGTGAAAAATCTTGTGGAAGAAAGTCAACATGAATATTCAAATCTTTGCAGTATTGAGCAGTTTTAGCTCCAATAACTGCTACCTTTTTAACTTTAACGCTTTTTAAATATGCATAAAAGTATTTAACTGCATTTTTTGACGAAAAAATAAGCCAGTCATAGCTATGATTGAGCAAATGTTCATTAAAAGAAAGTCCTTGAATTTGTATCAATGGTTTGTGAATAATATCCACTAAATCACTTTGAACTTTACTTGTTTGCGTCATAACTATCACTGGTTTCATCATTTTAGTGCCACCTTTAAGGTATGGTTATATAATTAATTTTCTTCATTTAACTTTCTAATGATTTCATAAGCACCTTGTTCTTTTAAAACACGACTTACTTCTTGGCCTAACTCAACAGGATTGTGACCTCTAGCGGTATGTTCATAACGCTCTTCTCCGTCAGGTGTCATAATTAATCCCGTAAATTCAATTTGACTATTACCGTCAATCGTTGCATAACCTCCGATAGGAACTTGGCAACTACCATCCATCTCAGATAGGAAAGTACGTTCAGCTGTCACGCATTGTGCAACTTCGTGATTATGAACCTTTTTAAGTAGCTCAAGAAGTTCTTCATCATCACTTCTGCATTCTATACCTAGTGCACCTTGCCCGATTGCTGGTAAGAGAATGTCTTTATCTAAATAAGTGGTAACGATATCATCTGACCAGCCCATGCGTCTTAAGCCAGCTGCCGCTAAAATAATAGCGTCATAGTCTTCTGTTTCTAATTTATTCAAGCGAGTATCGATGTTTCCACGAATCCATTTAATTTCTAAATGTGGATACTTGGAAAGAATTTGTGCACCACGACGTAATGAGCTTGTGCCCACAATACTACCTTCAGGTAATTCACTTAAAGGTGTATGATTCTTCGAAATGTATGCGTCAAATGGTACTTCTCTATCCGGTATACATCCTAACGTAAGCCCTTCAGGGATAATGCTTGGTACATCTTTTAATGAATGGATAGCCATATCGATATCTTTATTAAATAATTCGTTTTGAATTTCTTTAACAAAAAGTCCTTTGCCCCCAACTTTAGATAATTGTTTATCAACTATTTTATCACCTTTGGTAACAATCTCTTTAATCTCAATATCTAAATCAGGTTCAATTTCCTTTAATTTATCTATAAACTGTTGACTCTGTGTTAAAGCTAATTTACTTCTACGTGATCCAACAACGAGTTTACGCATATGTTGAATGCCTCCTAGGTACTAGTATCTTCTTAAAATGATTGACATAGATGACAGACTGTAGATAACTCTTTTAAACACATAACTTAAATCTCAATACTCTTTTATTTTAACAAAAGATTATTAACAGTCTGTTTTGTTTATTTTGCTTCGTCCTTAAGTGCTTAAATTTATTTTTAAGTAAAGTGGGCTGTAAAGAACAGATTAATCATACAAAGACAAAATAAAATGATATTAAAATACACTAAATTTCTTTGAGTAATCCATTTTTTGATACGTAAAAAAATGTAAACACCATATAAGAATGTAATGACTGAAGAAAGTATGACTTTAGGATCTATAAATATTTTATTACCTACTGCGAAAACGCCCCATTGCGCGCCTAATATAATACTTAAAATGAGTACAATAAAACCTGTTAGAGTTGAATAAAAAATAATTGACTCTAAAGTACCTACACTACCGATTCTAAAATAATTTTGATCAAAGTTTTTCTCTTTTAAGTTTCTATATTGAATAATATATAATAATGCATTCACAAATGCTACGGCAAAGAAAGCGTAACTTAATACAGCTAATCCAATATGCACAAGCAACAATTCATTAATAACTGCTACTTGTTGGATTTGGGTTTGATAATTTTTCGGCTGGAACGTATTCATTGCCATAAGTATTAATCCTATAAGATTCAAGAAAAATACAGAAAAATTAAGTACTTTAATTAAATTCAATACTAGAGAAATCGTTATAATAATCCACGTCAACGTGAAAAAGACATCAAATATAGAATTTAAAGGGACCTTCTCTGTTTGAATGATAAAAACAGATAAAGAGATTGTTTGTAATATCCAAACAATCCCTAGTGAATAAACGCCTAAAGTCCTAACTTTATAACTTTTTCTTATAAAGTCCACAAAGTAGCATACTATGCTCAATATATAAATAATTAATATAAATTCATGAAATCTAATAAACAGGGTTTCTTGCATATTATCACCATATTAATATGC
>NZ_PPRT01000026.1 GCF_002902725.1 Staphylococcus caprae | reverse complement strand
TTCATCTTCGTAGAAGATGTTCCGAATATATCCTTAGAAAGGAGGTGATCCAGCCGCACCTTCCGATACGGCTACCTTGTTACGACTTCACCCCAATCATTTGTCCCACCTTCGACGGCTAGCTCCAAAAGGTTACTCCACCGGCTTCGGGTGTTACAAACTCTCGTGGTGTGACGGGCGGTGTGTACAAGACCCGGGAACGTATTCACCGTGGCATGCTGATCCACGATTACTAGCGATTCCAGCTTCATGTAGTCGAGTTGCAGACTACAATCCGAACTGAGAACAACTTTATGGGATTTGCTTGACCTCGCGGTTTCGCCACCCTTTGTATTGTCCATTGTAGCACGTGTGTAGCCCAAATCATAAGGGGCATGATGATTTGACGTCATCCCCACCTTCCTCCGGTTTGTCACCGGCAGTCAACTTAGAGTGCCCAACTTAATGATGGCAACTAAGCTTAAGGGTTGCGCTCGTTGCGGGACTTAACCCAACATCTCACGACACGAGCTGACGACAACCATGCACCACCTGTCACTCTGTCCCCCGAAGGGGAAAACTCTATCTCTAGAGGGGTCAGAGGATGTCAAGATTTGGTAAGGTTCTTCGCGTTGCTTCGAATTAAACCACATGCTCCACCGCTTGTGCGGGTCCCCGTCAATTCCTTTGAGTTTCAACCTTGCGGTCGTACTCCCCAGGCGGAGTGCTTAATGCGTTAGCTGCAGCACTAAGGGGCGGAAACCCCCTAACACTTAGCACTCATCGTTTACGGCGTGGACTACCAGGGTATCTAATCCTGTTTGATCCCCACGCTTTCGCACATCAGCGTCAGTTACAGACCAGAAAGTCGCCTTCGCCACTGGTGTTCCTCCATATCTCTGCGCATTTCACCGCTACACATGGAATTCCACTTTCCTCTTCTGCACTCAAGTTTTCCAGTTTCCAATGACCCTCCACGGTTGAGCCGTGGGCTTTCACATCAGACTTAAAAAACCGCCTACGCGCGCTTTACGCCCAATAATTCCGGATAACGCTTGCCACCTACGTATTACCGCGGCTGCTGGCACGTAGTTAGCCGTGGCTTTCTGATTAGGTACCGTCAAGACGTGCATAGTTACTTACACATTTGTTCTTCCCTAATAACAGAGTTTTACGATCCGAAGACCTTCATCACTCACGCGGCGTTGCTCCGTCAGGCTTTCGCCCATTGCGGAAGATTCCCTACTGCTGCCTCCCGTAGGAGTCTGGACCGTGTCTCAGTTCCAGTGTGGCCGATCACCCTCTCAGGTCGGCTACGCATCGTTGCCTTGGTAAGCCGTTACCTTACCAACTAGCTAATGCGGCGCGGATCCATCTATAAGTGACAGCAAGACCGTCTTTCACTGTTGAACCATGCGGTTCAACATGTTATCCGGTATTAGCTCCGGTTTCCCGAAGTTATCCCAGTCTTATAGGTAGGTTATCCACGTGTTACTCACCCGTCCGCCGCTAACGTCAGAGGAGCAAGCTCCTCGTCTGTTCGCTCGACTTGCATGTATTAGGCACGCCGCCAGCGTTCATCCTGAGCCAGGATCAAACTCTCCATAAAAAATTATGATGTTTGATTAGCTCATAAATACTAAATAGTTTGTAACT
>NZ_PPRT01000025.1 GCF_002902725.1 Staphylococcus caprae | reverse complement strand
GTTGTAAATTTATATTTTCTAAAATAAATTCTTTGTCGTACCAAACATATAAGTCAGAGATTTTTATCATTATTAACACCTTGTATTAATCTTAATAAAAATACGATAAAGATAATTCCAAAAATAGCTGAGAAAACCCAATCTTTTTTCACTATGAACACTATTGTTGAAATCACAAAAATTATAACTATTATTAATCTCAATAAATTTTTTGACATATTACCACTCCTAAATATTTTCCATCAGTGGCTCAAGTTTTTGTTCTTTGACCCAGCTGCATTTATCTTTTCGATGATTTTTATTTGTGTTTAGTCCTTTTAAGTAACATCCTGTACAGTAATCACTGAATGGACATTCTTTTGAACACAAACTAGAACTTTGAGGCGATTGTAATTTCCATAACTTATTGACAATATCACTAGAGAAAACTTCTTCATAGCTAGAATCTTTTAAATTACCAATTTTAAATTCTTTTGGAAATAATGCACAAGGTCTTACATTACCGTTAGGATCCATAACTATTGACCGCCATCCAGCGCCACAATTATTAGCTTTATTTTCATTAATTGGTATAAGTGGAATAATATCTTTATTTTCTTTTAAAACATTTACCTCAAATTCTTTAAATGAAATATCATTTTGTTTATTTAACTTCATTTCATCTATTGATTTTCCTCGACCAAAGTCATCAATCCAATTGTAAGCAAATGCTTGTGCTCCTAACTCTCTGACTAATTTAGCCATGTCTTTTATTTCCCACATATTATCTTCGTAAATAGACATACCTACTCTTACAAAAATACCTCTATCGGCTAATCTTTTAATATTTTTACAAGTTAGTTGATGTGCTCTAGGATGTTGTCGAAACTCATTATGTGATTCTGGATTAACACTATCTAATGATATACCTACTATAATCTTATCCTTATATTTTGTAAGCAAATCTAATACGTCTTGTCTTAAAATAGTAGCATTGGTTAATATGCCTACTTTATGAAACTTATTTAATGCATATTCTATTATCTCTTTTGCATTTTGGTGGACAAATGTTTCTCCCCCAGTAATTTCACACGTTAAAACCCCTTTGTCATACATTTCATCTGCTATTTTTTTAAACTCGTCAAAACTTAAAGTATCTTTAACAGATGGAGAACTTTCTAAATAACAGTGTTTACATTCTAAATTACATTTGTGAGTTATCTCAAAAGTTGTATGAAGTGGTGTAATATGCTCTTTAGAACCTGTTAAGTTAATTGGGCCTTTATTACTATTTTGTGTGAGTGTAACTAATTCCTTACTGTATAATTCTTTTATTAACTCACTGTACCAATTAATATGGTCCTTAAGTTCACAATCATACTTAATGCACATGTCTTGAATAATATCTATCATCTTTTTACTACCATCAAAGTAGGTACATGCTTCAAACGCAGAAGAATTTAAATCTAAATATTCAAACTCTAACATATCGAATTTGGCATCTCTGAAGCTCATTTCTATTACTCCGCCTTCTGGGAGTTGATGCAACCTAACGTTTTCATTAAACTTTATATATCTTTGCATATAGAAATCCCCTTTAAAAATCGAGTGTAACGACAAGTCGCTACACCCATAGTAAATACTCAATTAAGAAGCCATACCGAATGTACCTGTAATACCAGCTACTTCAAAATCAGGAATAGGACCATCAGCTAGACAAGCAGCACCAACCGCACATGCTGAGCAACCTTTGTTGCTAACCATTACACCTTGTTCCATAGCACTTCCTCCTCTCGTGTCTGACTTCTAATTCTAAGTTTAGGCTATCTATTAATAAATTTATGTGACGCTAGTCACAAAAAACGAATATTTTTATTTTTCTGCAAATAAGAGCTAATTAAAATAGCATTTTTCATTGAGCAAGGGTATTCCTAAAATACTTCTATTTTACTTTATCTAATTCAATATTTATTTTTAATACATTCACGTAGTCTTCGGTCATGGGTGAGGTTTGTTTGTTGTGTTGGATGATTCGCTCAATTGTGACTTGATCGATACCTCGTGCTTTAGCAATTCTTTTCACTTGAGCTTTAGCGTTAGTCACAGTGATGTCTGGATCTAATCCCGAACCTGAAGCACTAACGGCATCGTTAGTAAGATGATTCCCCTCTTTGTGAATCGTCTCTTCAACGCGTTGTTTAAGTTGAGGATTAGAATTGGCAAGGTTTGAGCCTCCTGATGCAGGTCCTCCGTTATCTTTAACTTGTTGTGCATCCATATTATAATTCACTGCACTTATACGACCATGAAAATATTTAGGACTATGCCATTGTTGACCAATCAATTCTGAACCGATTACTTTACTGTCTTGTTTGATTAAACTCCCATTCGCTTGGTGGGGAAATGTGATTTGGCCTATCGCTGTCACTGTGAGTGGAAATAACAATCCACATAACACAAACATGGCAATCATAAGTCCAGCACTTTTTCGTATTGTTTGTATCATTTTTCTCCTCCTCCTCTAAACGACGTATTGAATCACTAAATCAATCAATTTGATACCGATAAATGGAACAATCATGCCACCTAGACCATAAACGAACATATTTTTCATTAAAATTGTTTGTGTAGACGCGCCTTTAAATTGCACACCTTTCATCGCAATTGGAATCAACAACACAATAATCAAGGCATTGAATATTAATGCTGAAAGCACTGCTGATTCGGGTGAATAAAGGTGCATAATGTTTAGATGATTCATTGCTGGCATAGCAGACATGAACATGGCTGGTAATATCGCAAAGTATTTCGCAATATCGTTGGCAATACTAAATGTGGTTAAAGACCCTCGTGTCATCAATAATTGTTTACCTATTAAGACAACCTCCATTAATTTCGTAGGATTAGAATCTAAATCGATTAAATTGGCAGCCTCTTTTGCGCTCGTAGTTCCAGAGTTCATAGCTAATCCTACATTGGCTTCAGCTAAAGCAGGCGCGTCATTCGTACCATCACCTGTCATTGCAACAATGTGCCCCTTTGCTTGTTCTTCTCTAATGACCTTAATTTTATCTTCAGGTTTACATTCGGCTATAAACCGATCTACGCCCGCTTCTTTAGCTATTGTTGCAGCGGTAAGTGCGTTATCACCTGTGGACATAACGGTTTCGATGCCCATCTCACGTAATTCTTGAAATCGTTCAACGAGTCCGTCTTTAATCACATCTTTTAAATAAATCACTCCTAAGATTTCATTATCTTCAATCACGACAAGCGGTGTGCCGCCTTTTTTAGACACCTCGGTGACCTGGACGTCTAAATCTTCAGGTATGTGTCCGCCCGCTTCTCTCACACGTTTAACCATACTGTTAGGCGCCCCCTTATAGACTTCACGGTTGGCAAACTTCACGCCACTCATACGTGTTTCAGCAGTAAATGGATAATATTCACCTGTTTCATGCGGTAAATCAATATTTTGTCCTTTAGCGAGTTCGACAATACTGCTACCTTCAGGCGTGTCATCTTCTACAGAACTTTCATATGCAGCTTTGACTAATCTTTCATATGTTGATGATGCAACAGGTATAAATGCGTTTGCCATACGATTTCCATACGTAATTGTTCCAGTTTTATCTAAAATTAATACATTCACATCGCCACATGTTTCTACTGAACGACCACTTTTAGCTAAAATATTAAACTGAGTCACACGATCCATCCCAGCGATACCAATAGCTGATAGCAAACCACCAATGGTTGTAGGTATCAAACACACGGTTAAAGCAATCAACATCACGATGGATAAATCAAAGTGTAGAAACTTGGCTAACGGATACATGGTTAAAATCACGACTAAAAAGATAATAGTTAATGTCATTAGAAGTGTGAAAAGTGCAATTTCATTTGGTGTTTTCTTTCTTGTCGCGCCTTCAACGAGATGAATCATTTTATCAAGGAATGATTGTCCTGGTTCAGATGTAATTTCTATTTCTAACCAGTCAGATGCGATAGATGTACCACCAATGACATTATTGAAATCTCCACCACTCTCTTTAATCACAGGTGCCGATTCGCCTGTAATTGCGGACTCATCTACTGTTGCTAAACCTTTAATGACTTGACCATCATTTGGAATTTGTTCACCTGTTTCAACACGGACGATGTCGCCTTTTTTCAATTTACTGGCATCGATGATTTCATAACTACCGTCATCTTTAATCAGACGTGCTGTCATTTCTATTTGTGTTTGACGTAAAGCATTGGCTTGAGCTTTCCCGCGACCTTCTGCCAATGCTTCTGAGAAATTTGCAAAGATTAAAGTTAATAATAATATGATGAAGATACTTAACACATACATGCGTGATACATTTTCTTGAATAAATAAATCGGGAAAGAATGTTAAAACCAATGAAAGTAGCATACCTACTTCTACAACAAACATAATCGGGTTTTTAATCATATATTTAGGATTTAATTTTAGAATACTTTCTTTTAATGCTTGTTTAACCAAGCTGGATTCAAATATTTTTGTCGTTTCCATCATTTTCAAATACTCCTTTCATCAAGAATGCATCAATAGCTGTTCGCCTATAGGTCCAAGCATTAAATCTGGCAAGAAGGTTAAGCCACTGAACAAAATGATGAAGATGATTAATACAGTGCTAAAGAATGCATTATTAATAGGAACATCTTGGGTGTGATGTTGATACGTTTTCTTGTTTACCAGACTTGAGACAATCAATAATTGTAAAACGATTGGCACATACCGTGCGATTAACATGACGATACCTGTAGAAATATTCCAGAATATCGTATTATCTTTTAACCCTTCAAAGCCTGAACCATTGTTAGCAGATGAAGATGTAAATTCATATAACATTTGTGATATACCATGGAATTGTGGATTTGTTATCGCATCTTTAGCACCCGGAACGATAAATGCCAATGCTGAAAATATTAAAATCAATAATGGATGTACTAAAAATGTCAAAGCAATCCATTTCATCTCTTTAGCTTCAATCTTCATTCCTAAATAACTTGGTGTCTTACCAATCATTAAACTGCATATAAAGACGGTTAACATGACATAAATCAACATGTTCATCAGGCCGACGCCTTCACCGCCGAAGACTGCGTTTAACATCATTAATATCATTGGCACCATGCCACCTAAGGGCGTTAGACTGTCGTGCATATTATTGACCGTTCCTGTTGTGAAAGCTGTCGTAATTGTTGTAAATAGTGCCGACTGACCAATGCCAAAGCGTGTTTCTTTACCTTCCATATTGCCACCGTCGATACCTAAATGATGTAATACAGGATTACCTGCAAATTCAAAGTGCAGGCAGACGAGTAAAAACGCAATAAATAATGTGAACATGGCAATAAATATCATCAGTGCATGCGGATGAATTTGTTTTTTCGTTTTCAGCATTCTACCGAACAAGAATACTAACGAACCCGGAATAAGCATCATACTTAAAGCCTCTGCGAAATTAGACCAGTATGTTGGATTCTCAAAAGGTGTAGATGAGTTCGCACCTAGGAAACCGCCACCATTGGTTCCAAGATGTTTAATTGCTTCAAGTGACGCAATCGGTCCGTAAGCAATAGTTTGTTTAACGCCTGACATCGTTTCTACAACTAAGTTACCTTTCAATGTTTGTGGTGTGCCTTGGCTAATTAGAAATAAACTAATGATAAACGCAAATGGAATTAAGACACGCACAATAAAGCGCGTCATGTCTTGATAGAAATTTCCAATGACGTCTGTCACGCCAGTTAATCTTCTCAACATTGCGATACATACTGCGTAACCTGAAGCAGCTGAGGTGAACATTAAACATGTAATCACGCCCATTTGTGTGAAATAGGTTAAGCCTGTTTCTCCCGCATAATGTTGTAAATTGGTATTCGTTAGAAATGACGCTACCGTATTAAACGCTAGCGACACCGATTGATTTAAGTTGTGGTTCGGGTTCAACCATAGCCATTGCTGTGTGAGTAGTAAGATGAAGGCAAATACACCCGTTAAACCGTTAAACCATAAAAAGTGTTTCAAATATGTTTTACTTGACATATGCTCTAATTGTGTACCGATCAATTTGTAAATTAACTTTTCAATAGGATGAAATAAGATATCTATCTTCGTCGGAACAGTGAGCGCTACTGTATATAAATATCGACTCACAAAATATGCAAGAACGATAAATGTAATTAAGAATAGAACAATACTCATGATGCTTCCCTCTTTCGCTATTAGAATTTTTCACTCCAAAGTAATGCATAAAATAGGAATAGAATTAATCCGATGACCACGAAGGCTAATAATGTAATCATTGTGCTCTCCTCACTTTCATGGTCATCTTAGCAAGAGCGATATAATCAAAGTATTAACATTTGAACAAAGTTATTAAGAAAATATAAAGATGAGGTATAAAATTAAAATAAAAATGGATAATTATAATAATCTTAATTAAGATGTAGTTAAGAGGTGTTGGCAGATGGAAAGTTCATATAAAAAAAGAGGCAAACTCACCATTTATTTAGGCTATAGCCCCGGGGTCGGTAAGACATATGAAATGTTGTCGAACGGCATTGATCTTTATAAAGAAGGGGCAGATATTAAGATTGGGTATATTGAACCCCATCAACGTCCCGAGACAGATGCACTTGCGAAACAATTGCCAGAAATTGAGCCATCTAGTCGAAGATTTGGCAGTCATCAATTTCACTATATAGATGTTGAGCAGATTGTAGAAGTACATCCTGATGTCGTCCTTATTGATGAATTGGCACATACCAACATTTCTAAGAAACGTCATTTGAAGCGTTATATGGATATTGAAGAAATTTTATCTCATGGCATTGATGTTTGGACAACGCTTAATATTCAACATATTGAAAGTTTAAGTGGCCAAATTGCTTTAATGACAGGTATCCAAGTCACAGAGCGTGTACCAGATCAATTTATTATGTCTGCAGATGCGTACGAAGTTGTGGATATTTCGCCGAATATGTTGATTCAACGGTTGAAAGCTGGAAAGGTTTATAAAAAGGAACGTTTAGATACTGCTTTTTCTAACTTTTTCACATATGAGAATCTGACTGAGTTACGTGAACTTACGCTAAGAACTGTGGCGGATATCATGAGTCAAAAAGAGCAACAGTATAAAACGAAACATACGGATATCACGCCTCATATTGCAGTAGCAGTGAGTGGTAGCATTTATAATGAACGTGTGATTCGTGAAGCAAGACGTGCAGCTTATAAAGAACATGCGAAATTTACAGCGGTGTATATCGACACATTTGAAACACGTTCTGAGAGTAGACTTCAAGACCACTATGTCCATAAAAATCTCATGCTCGCAAAATCACTAGGTGCTGAAATCAAAGTACTGTATGCACAAGATATCGCGAAAACCTTAATCCATTGGTGTGACAAAGCCTTTGTTACCAAGTTAGTACTCGGGCAATCAGAACGGCCACGATGGAAAGAGTATTTTAAGAAGTCGCTCATCGAACAAATCAATCATACCCCGCACCATTTCAAATTAGAGATTGTTCCGATCCATAAAATTTATTCAGACAAACAAGACCGTAAACAAAAGATGGATAAACAACCTTATCAACTTACATTATCTGTAGATATTGTCAAAATGTTAATCATTCAATCTTTATGTGTACTCCTTGGAATCTGGATTTATAAAATGGATAAGAACGAATCGAGTGCGATCATCTTACTTATATTCTTTATCGGCATTATTGTGCTGTCTATTTGGACGCAGTCGTATCTCATCGGATTCTTTGCGTCGATTCTGAATGTCTTTGTCTTTAACTATTTCTTTACTGTGCCAAGGTTTACTCTTGAAATGTATCGTTTCGAATATCCAATTACGTTTGTGACAAGTATTTTTGCCAGCATTTTCACGAGTGCCATATTGAAAAATTTAAAATATCAACATTCATTAACGGAACGGCAGTTATATCGTACGGATATTATGTTGCAATTCAACCAGTCGATTAAGGAATCTTATTCTATCATGAGGTTACTGACAATTGCCGGTGAACAAATTCATCAACTGTTAAATCAAGATGTTACCGTCTTCCTCGTGGAGTCTAAGAAGGTGATTAAATCCTCTTCATTTGGCAATAGAACCATCTCGAATAATCACGGAACTGATGATGCCGAGACATTAAGTTGGGTCATTGAGAATGAAAGCCGTGCGGGAAGACTTACCGATACCTTCCCCGGAAGTAAATATTTATGTATTCCAATTGGTACCAAGCCGGTTAAGGGCATCATTTCAATTCAGTTCACGGATGAAGATTTCATCGATACGTACGACAGTTCTATCTTAGATTCAATGTTGAATGATATTACGCTCGCTGTGGAAAATGTGGACCTACTGAAACAAACAAGACAATCAATGCTATTAGCGGAAAGGGAGGCCACACGTTCTAACTTCTTACATTCTATTTCGCATGATATTAGAACACCTTTAACATCTATTATCGGAAATTTAGATGTATTGAAATATCATGGCGAAGGCTTGGATAAAAAAGAACACGCACATTTGTTAACCGCTTCTTACGAGGAAGCCCAATATCTGTATACACTCGTCACAAACATCCTATCTTTAACTAAGTTAGAGCGTTCAGATATTCAAATCAAACGTACCTCCTATTTGATAGAAGAATTATTAGAAGAATTTAAGGAAGGACTTGTGCGTAGACATCAAAACCAAAAAGTAAATATTGAAGATGACGGTACTTTGGCGTTGGTCCATATCGACAGTAAATTGATTCTACAAGTATTATTTAACTTGGTCGATAATGCTTTAAAGCATGCTAAATCACGTTCAGACATTACGCTACGTGTACATGAACAACGTTCGAAAGTACGATTTGAAATGGTTGATTGTGGCAAGGGTGTTCCCGAAGAAGAACGACGTTTAATCTTTAATCCTTATTATTCAGGAGATTATTTTAAAGATAATAAAAAAGACAGTTTAGGGTTAGGATTATACTTAGTACAATTAATATTGAAACAACATCACAGTCAATTGGAATACCGACCTAATCATCCGCAGGGTAGTATATTTTATTTTTATTTAGACATAGAGAAAATAGAAATGGAAGGGTGAGGTTATGAAATCTACACTTTTAGTCGTTGAAGATGATGAAGCGATTTTACATTTAATCGATGTTGCATTAACAATGAATTATTATAAAGTCATTAAAGCTAAAAATGGCAGAGAAGCGGAATTCCGCATCAGAACAGAGCATCCAGATATTATTTTACTTGATCTCGGCTTACCTGACATCGATGGATTATCTTTAATTCAGCAGCTTAGAGAATGCGTTGATACGCCTATTATTGTCATTAGTGCACGCACAGAAGAAGAAACCATTGTGAAAGCATTAGATTGTGGTGCAAATGATTATATGACTAAGCCCTTTAATATTGATGAATTACAAGCACGTATTAGAGTTGCGCTACGCGTCTCGAGAAAGATTGATACAGAGCAGAATAACTTTGAAAATGGTCCGTTGACGATTGATTTCAACGGCAAGTCTGTTTATATCATGGGACAGTCTATTCATTTGACCCCTAATGAATTTCAATTGTTGGAAATCTTAAGTCGTCACGTTGGGAAAGTGTTAACTTATCAGATTTTATTAAAATCATTGTTCGGATACGTCAATAAGTGCGAAATGGCTTCATTACGTGTGCACATGGCGTCGTTACGTAAGAAATTAAATTATAGTGAAAACATTGATGGTATGGATAAAAAACTGATCATCACCCACCCGAGAATCGGATATCAAATGCAACATTTAGGGTGATGATGGAAATAAAGTTGCTGACCTAAAATAGAACTCATGAGCGTACAAATCTCATCAGTTCTATTTTTTATGATTAAGAATGATAATTTTTTGAGTCTTTCTTACTTGCTTGGCATATATTCCACACTGTCAGTAAAGAAGATATTTTCTTCTTTATTCTCTACAAATGTGAATTCAATATCTTTAGTACCAACGGATGATCCTTTTAAGTCCCCATCCCCTTTTAATAACAATTTAGGAGCTTGGTTAGTTGGAATATCATATCTCTTTCTTAATTGTTTAACGTTATAGTCATTATTACTGAGTTGATATTTAGCTGAATAGCTGGGGACATTGGGATTATATGAAATATCGCCATTTTTATAGTCTTTAATATCTTTGAAATTTCCATATTGTGAGAAAAATTTAAAGCTTTCTATTTCTTTTTTTAGTTTGTCATTACGTATTGGCTTCGTTGGAATAATTTTATTATCAATCATTTTCACTGGATATTTTTTCTCTTTACTGTGTGAATATCCTTTCCTATCCTCTGTAATTTCTCTAATAATAAAATTACCTTTAGTTGTTCTAGTATTCCGATTGATATAGAGAACCATTCCTCTGGATTCCATATTCTTTCCTTTAGGCTCAATAGTCATTTCAGAATTTATAATCCACATACCTTTATCACTTTTATCAAATTCTTGATCTCGATAGCCTTGCTTATCATATAAATCTTCTAAGTTTTTAATAGGGTACATGCTTAACGTTTTATTAAAGTTTTGTTTGATTTCGGCTTCTTTACTATCTCCACATCCACTGACCAAAATTATTAAAACTAATAAACTTATGTATATAGTTACTTTCTTTAGATTTCGCACCATCTCACATCTTTCTTATTTTTTTGAAATTTTATTCAATCATTACTTGTTCTCACTTGGGGTAAATTGTACAGCATCTGAAAAAAAGATATTCTCTTCTTTATTTTCTACAAAAGTAAATTCTAAACTTTTAGAACCCGCAGATGAGCCTTTTAAGTCGCCGTCCCCTTTTAACAATAATTGAGGTGCTTGGTTGGTTGGAATATCATATCTTTTTCTTAATTGTTTCACGTTATAGTCATTATTATTCAGTTGGTACTTCGCGGAATAACTAGGTACATTAGGATTGTATGAAATATCTCCGTTTTTATAATCATTAATATCTTTAAAGTTGGCATATTGTACAAAAAATTTGAAGTTTTCTATTTCTTTTTTTAGTTTGTCATTAGGTATTGGCTTCGTTGGAATAATTTTATTGTGTTTCATTTTTACAGGATATTTCTTTTCATCATCTTTTGGTCTACCTTTACTGTCATCTGTTGTTTCACTTATAAAATAGTACCCTTTGGTTGTTCTAGTATTACGATTGATATACAAAACCATTCCTTTGGTTTCCATATTCTTTCCTTTTGGTTCAATAGTCATTTCAGAATGAACTATCCAAGTTCCTTTATCGTCTTTATCAAATTCTCCATCTCGAAAACCTTCTTTATCGTAAAAATCTTCTAGATTTTTAGTCGGATATACGCTTAACATTTTATTAAAGTCTTGTTTGATTTCAGTTTCCTTGCTATCGCCACAACCACTGACCAAAATTATCAAAACTAATAAACTTATGTATATAGTTACTTTCTTTAGATAATGCATTGGCTCACGTCTTTCTTAATTTTTGAAATTTTATTCAATCATTACTTATTCTCACTCGGGGCAAATTCAACATCATCAGTAAAATAAATGTTTTCTCCTTTTTTCTCTACAAAGGTAAATTCAATATTTTTAGAACCTATGGATGAGCCTTTTAAATCATCAGAACCTTTTAATAATAATTTTGGTGCTTGTTTCGTAGGGATATCATATCTTTTTCTTAGTTTTTTAACATTCAAATCATTGTTGCTAAGTTGATATTTAGCAGAATAATTAGGGGCATTGGGATTATATGATACCTCGCCATCTTTATAATCTTTTAAATCTTTAAAATTTCCATATTGTGAGAAAAACTTAAAGTTTTCTATTTCTTTTTTTAATTTTTCAGCTTTTATTTGTTTAGTTGGAATGATTTTATTATCAATCAATTTGACTGGATATTCTTTCATTCGAGTGTGAAATCCTATATCACTTTTTTCTTTTACTTCAGTTATCATGAATTTACCTTTGGACGTTCTTGTATTTCGATTCATAAATAAAACCATTCGTCTAGTTTTTAACCCCTCCCCTTTTTGTTGGATATTGATACTAGACGTTATTACCCATGTTCCTTTATCGTCTTTATCAAATTCTTCATCTCGATAGCCTTGCTTATCATATAAATCTTCTAAGTTTTTAATAGGATACATACTTAACGTTTTATTAAAACTTTTTTTAATTTCAGCTTCTTTACTATCTCCACAACCACTGACCAAACAAATTAAAATTATTAGACTTATGTATAAATATGTTTTCTTCATATTTTGCATTTGCTCACATCTTTCTGTTTTTAAATTTACTTTGTTAATAGTAAATTTAAATTTTAATTCTACTTACTCGGTTTGAAATTCAAGCTATCCGTATAAAAGATATTCTCTTGTTTATTTTCTACAAAGGTAAATTCTAAGTCTCTATGACCTACGGATGATCCTTTTAAATCCCCATCACTTTTCAATAATAGTTTTGGTGCTTGTTTGGTTGGGATTTTATATCTCTTTCTTAATTGTTTAACGTTATAGTCATTATTATTCAATTGATACTTTGCGGAATAACTTGGCACATTAGGATTGTATGAAATATCGACATTTTTATAATCTTTAATATCTTTAAAGTTGGCATATTGTACAAAAAATTTGAAGTTTTTTATTTCTTTTTTTAATTTGTTATTAGGTATAGGCTTCGTTGGAATAATTTGATTATGTTCCATTTTGACAGGATATTTTTTGTCTTTATTATGCGCATAGCCTTTTTTGTCTTCTGTTATCTCACTAATTAAAAAATAACCTTTTGTTGTTCTAGTATTACGATTTATACGCAGAACCATTCCTCTGGATTCCATATTCTTTCCTTTGGGTTCAATAGTCATTTCAGAATGCACTATCCAAGTCCCTTTATCATCTTTATCAAACTCTTCATCACGGTAGCCCTCTTTATCATAAAAATCCTCTAGATTTTTAGCCGGATACATACTTAACGTTTTATTAAAGCTTTTTTCAATTTCAGCTTTTTTATTGTCTCCACAACTACTGACCATAATTATTAAAACTAATAAACTTATGAATATAGTTACTTTCTTTAGATAGTGCATCATCTCACATCTTTCTTAAACTTTGGAATTTTATTCAATAGTTATATTGGTCATTTCTTATCCTTACTCGGATTGAAATTCAAGCTATCAGTGAAATAAATATTTTCTTCTTTATTTTCTACAAAGATAAATTCAATATCTTTATATCCTATAGAAGAACCTTTTAAGTCGCCGTCGCCTTTCAATAATAATTTAGGGGCTTGATTTGTGGGAATATCGTATCTTTTTCTTAGTTGTTTTACATTATAATCATCATTGTTTAGTTGATATTGAGCTGAGTAGCTGGGAACTTCAGGATTGTAAGATACATCTCCATTCTTATAATCTTTTAAGTTTTTAAAATTGCCATATTGCACAAAGAATTTAAAATTCTCTATTTCTCTTTTTAACTTTTCATCTTTAATTTGTTTTGTTGGAATTATTTTATTGTTTTCTAGCTTTACTGGATATTTCTTTTTACTGTTATCTGTTTTGACTTTACCTGTATCTTTTATTTTCGTATGAATAAAATAGCCGTGAGTGCTTCTTGTATTTCTATCCATATATAAAACCATTCCCCTTGATTCCAGCGCTTTTCCCCTTTTTTGTATATTCATTTCAGAATTAATAATCCACATCCCTTTATCACCTTTATTAAATTCTTCATCACGATAGCCCTCTTTATCGTAAAAATCTTCTAGATTTTTAGTTGGATACATGCTTAACGTTTTTTTAAAACTTTTTTTAATTTCAGCTTCTTTACCATTTCCACATCCACTGACTAAAATTATCAAAACTAATAAACTTATGTATATAGTTACTTTCTTTAGATAATGCATTGGCTCACATCTTTCTGATTTTACTTTATTTATACTTTTACAAAAATGCACAGTGTAAAAAAAGCGCATCACTTTGATACGCTTCTAAATTCATTAGTCCATAATATTCTTTAAATTATTACTTATTTTATCCAATTCAGACATTGCACTATCTACCCAATCGCCTTTAGCTGAGCCTTTAAAATTTTTGCTGAAAGCGTGGCAATGGCTCATTGTTTGTGTTATCAGTGCTTTTTCTTCAGCCTTCATCTCATTTTCATGATCATGGTGCCTTTTAAAATGCTCTGGAGCAATTACACCTGTAATTTTCTTTTTCTCCATTTCCTTTTTTAATTTATCTGTAACTTCATCACCTAAGACAGGATTCGGCATTAACATATTTTAATCAGCCTCCATTATCTTTTCAGATTGCTTTAAATATTCTTTTCTTACTTCATCTTTATAATTTTCCAACTTTCTCTCTCTATGATTAATATGATCATTTATTTCTTGATCACATTCCTCAATAATATTCATCATTCTAGTATTAGAATCATCACTATAATTCATTTTACTTTTTAAATATAAGAACGCTTCGTAACTTTGATCATTTTCTCTTTTTAATTGAAATCTTTGTTCATTAAGGTTTTGTAATTCGATATCAATTTTCTTTTTTTCTGCGTCATAGGCATCTTCCAGGTCTTCTATCTTCTTATAATTTGAAAACATCACATCAAGCTCCCTATTTGACTTGCTAACATTTGGTCTTTATTCACTATTTCATTAATACTATTTTTAATTTTAGATACATACATACTATATTGTAAGGAAACGTTTGATAATTGGCTTAATTTAATAGAAATTTTATTTTGAGGCGTGGTAACAAGTTTATATTCATTAACATTTCCAGCATCTAAAGCGCTTAATACTTCATCACCAGAAAGATGTTTTCCTATCTCATTTCCAGATTCTTGAGCTTCTTCCCAGTTTTTTTCAAATTTCTTATCCATCTCATGGTACATTTTTTTCAAACGTTGGAATTCTTCTTCAACTAATTGATTTAAGCCCTCAGCTATTGAAAGTGCAGTTAAACATTCTAATAACTTTTGTTGGGAAGAAGATAAGGCACCTCCACTTGCTTGGAGTAGATTGGCTCTAACTTCATCAACTTTTCCTAGTTTATTTTTAGTTTGCTTTTTCGCATTTATATATGTTTTATCATTCGCCTCTTCATATTTTTCTAATTTTTTAAGCACTTTTTTTATTACTTTTTGTTCATCTGTCGACAAAAAACCATCCATCGAATGACTTTTACCATTCTTTAGAATCAACTCATCCCCAGCTGATACATAATCCAAATGTTTAACATTTCCATCCAACCAATCTTTATCTGAAACAATTCTAAGAATATTCCCATCATATTTTTTCAACAATTCGTCTACATCAGCATCATTTTTCGTATCAAAATCGCTACTTAATTTTTTATCAAAATAGCTACTTAATAAGAGTGATAGAGGTGTTTTTAATATGCGGGTTTCTTTTACCGCCAATGGAGCTGGATTATAGACAACAATTTTCTTAATACCATTACTTGTGCCTATAATTATAGCATCTCTACCTCCTAAAGAATGACCTGTGATTATATCTATATCATAATCCTTTTGCAATTTTTTTATGAATTGTTGCGTACCTTTAAATTGAGCATCTTTATTGGTTATTGAACGCAATCCAATATTTGCATCTGCACTAAGATCTTTTAGCGTCTCGGCTGCATCCTTATAATCTTGCTTAGATGCTTTGACCTGTGGATTAACTAAGCTAGCACCTATCCTCTTTAGTTGTTTACCATGAAAATTAGTTCCTGTCATACCAACAGTAAGTTTACCTGTATCTTTATTTAAAAAGGCTGTTGTTGTAGTGCCAGTTTTCGAATCAGTATAACTATCAATGTATTTAAGATTGTTAGGAAATTTATTATCTGATTTTAATCCATCAACTTGTTGTCTAATTTTACCTTTTTTCAGGCCATTATTATTTGCATTTTCTATTTCATAACTAATCATAGATACTGCGCTTGTTTCTTCTGTTTTGTCATTAATATTTTTTGATTTTATTTGATAGTCAAGTTGTTTCACAATTATTCACCCTTGCTTGGATTAAAATTAATACTATCGGTAAAATAAATATTTTCATCATTATTCTCAACAAATGTAAATTCAAGATTTTTATAACCTACAGATGAGCCTTTTGGATCACCAGCACCTCTCATTAATAATCTGGGAGTTTTTTTCGTTTTAATATCATATCTTTTTCTTAATTGTTTAATATTATAATCATCATTACTTAAATGATATTGTGCGGAATAATTTGGTGCATTAGGGTTGTATGCAATATCACCGTCTTTATAATCATCTAAATTTTTAAAACTTCCGTATTGTACAAAGAACTTAAAGTTTTCTATTTCATTCTTCAATTTAGTGTCATTAATTTTTTTAGTTGGAATTATCTTATTATTCACCATCTTTATAGGATATTTTTTTTCTTCATCATCAGTTTTACTTTTATTATCTTCAGATATTTTCCTAATAACGTAATAGCCATTTGTACTTCTAGTATTTCTATTCATATGTAACACCATACCTTTTGAAGTCATAATCTTACCTTTTGGCTGTTTTGTCATTTCAGACCTAATAATCCATGTTCCTTTGTCATCTTTATCAAACTCTTCATCACGATAGCCCTCTTTATCGTAAAAATCTTCTAGGTTTTTAGTCGGATACATACTTAACATTTTATTAAAACTTTTTTTGATTTGTGCTTCTTTGTTATCGTCTTTATTCATAAATCCACATCCTCCAATAAAAATCGTTATTATTAAAAAACTTACGCATAAAAGTAACTGTTTCGAATGTTTCACATTTTCACATCTCTCTGTTTTTGAATTTTTTTCTAAAATCATGGTATCTTCATATAAATATTGAGTTATAATACAAATTTCTCTTTTATATTATCAAACAATACATACCCATTCAATTTAATTTATTTTTGCATATTATTGTTGTGTTTATATAGTGTAAGAACCACATAGTCATCTTTTTGTATAACTACGTGGTTCCTCAATTATTTTTACTCTTAAATTGTTTCATGATTTATTAGTAAGCATTTCTAAAACTCATCTTCTAGTTCCTTAATGACGGTAATCATTTCTAAAGGCAATCTCTCAATACCGTAATAAAGGGCATTAATTAACCACTTTAGACTCTTCCTCATATAGCATTATCGCTTTGCCTAAACGACCTCTCGTGTTATAGGTACGGTTAACAAACTCACTGCCTTCTTCAATTGAATAGCTTCTATCGATGGGTACGATAAATTCATTTTCATCATAGTCTAAAATGGCGTTTTCCAAATCTTCCCACGTTCCAATGCAGTTACCGATTAATGACAGATTATTAAGCATTACTTTTAACATTATATTTTTAAGATGATTGGGGGCATTTTCATCTTCATATTCGGAAAAATCGGGATGCTGATTCTTATAACCGCATGTGATGTAACGTCCTCCTGTTTCCATTTGATTCACTGCTTTTTCTAAATGCAAATCAAAATAAGGATCAAATACAACATCAAATTTGCCCAAACCCGCTTCTTCCCACTTATGCACATTTCTATCTATGTGACACAATTTAGCTGGCTTAATGAGTTCTTGTTCTTCGGGCGTCCATTCAGATGTGCTTAATACGGTCGTATCTATTCCCATTCTGGTTAGGTTGTTAATAATGAACATAGACGTATTAGAGCGGCCGCTTAGTACTAGCGCGCGTTCATTGGGTTTGAGATTTACACGTCTTACCATGCTTGTTGATGTTTGACCACCTATTGAAAAGCCTGCTGCCACAGCGTTATCCATATGATCAGGTATTTTAATAAGCTTTGACTTATGTAACCTGAGCCATCCTCTTGAAGCTTCATTTGTTACTGCTCCAGGTGCCACACCAGGAAAAGGAGGATCCGGATACGCACAATTGGGTATCACACGTTGTCCAATTTCAAATTGTTCTACTGAAGACCCTTTAGCAACAATGGTCCCTACAAAGTCTGAACCAAAATAAGCAAATGGCGGAGCTTGAAAGTTCACGTCTTCTTGCATGTTTAATGCAGCTTTTAAAATAATGGCTTTATCTCTGTAATTACAAGAAAACGCATCAACTTTTACTAACACGAAATGTTCGTTCTCTAGCTCATATTCTTTGAAACTTGGTCGTTCTAGTTCAATCAAACCACAATGAATGGGTGTTCCTGCAATATTTACATCAGACAACATGGTTACATCATTTTCTGATACTAAATTTGTATTAATTAAAGCCAATACTTTCATAAGTTGAATCACTCCTGTCAATATAAGTCATAATTTGGTTAGAGCATTGTTCAATATGAAACACACGCTTTTTAAAATAAGACCATTTGCATGTGCTCCATCTGCCTCAAGCGCCGAAGATTTACACACAAATGAATGAAACAATTTATGATAAGCGAATCGCTCATCCCACATTTAAGTTCACTGCACGGCATTTTTAGATAAATCATTAATATCTATCTGATTCGCAATCAATCTTTGTTTCAGTAACAATTGGAAGGCTGCACCTGTATTAAAGTAATCCTGAATGGCATCTGCTATGGCACTACAACGATGTTCACCAAAGCTTTGTTGGATACCATTGATTTGAATAGGTTCCTCAGCTGTGTAAAGGTTATATCTTAATTGGCTAGCAAGTTGAGAACCTTTTTGAATCTTTATAGGAGAGTTTTCAATATGTTCAATTAATACTTTTTCAACTTTTTCTTTATCTTCACTACTGTAAAAAACAAGTGCATCATTTCTTGGATAACTATCAGAAGATGACAAAACTTTAGCGGAAAAGCTTACATTCTTTTCAACCAACTCATTGACACATTGACTCCATAGCTCTATCGCATATTGGGGCGTGTCTGAATAAATATAATGACGTGTAATCTTATTCATATGTAAACCATTGTTTGTATGTACAAACATGAAAAATCCAGGAGTCAAATTAGGTCTAGAACAAGGTATAACAAGGCTATTATCTTCATTTACTTCTTCATTGATTCGAAGTCCTTGAATGACATGATAAGTGTGACCGTTGAAACTCTGAGTGCTCGTCTCTACCCTAATACCTGGGTCTTTAATACGACTTACTATTTGTTGGTTCAAATCATTAAATGTTTTTGTTGTTTGTTTGACTTGATTATTTAAATTTCCAGTATGTAGCATTGAATAAAGCCACTGTTTCAATTTACTTTTTTGATTTTCAAGCGCGTCATCATATGTTTCATTATCTATTTTAACTCTGTTCAAATCCGTTTCTAATTCTATTTTCAGCGCTAAATCTTCTAACGTATTTACTTTTTCTGACATAGTAAGGCCTCCTATTTTATTCAAATAGCTCTATTAGATTTTCTGGAAACACTATGATTTCTCTGCCTATTCCGAGTATTGCTTTATCTATGGCAGTTAAACGAAATGAAAATTTAGCTCTACTCATGATTCTTTCTACGAGAAACCACCCTATATTTTTAGAAAAATGTATTATATTAATCGCTTTTTTAGATACATAGGTTTGATAAGCTAATTGAATTAACGGTCGCATTTCCTCAATATAATTGACACCTCGTTCTATAAATTGATCTTCTATCTCTTTGGCATTTGAAGTGTCTTGAGTCGTTTCGGTAAAAGTCTTTAATAAACAATCAAAATAAATTGAACCTATTAAACCAGCTAAATCTCTAGTTGGATCACCTTTGCGTAATTCTTCAAAATCTATAATCCAAAGCTTATCATCCGAATATATAAACTGATCCAACCGTATATCACCATGACAAATACAAACGTCATTATCATGAGATTCCTTCATTATCGTTTTCATAAATTGTAAATCTTGTTGCAATAGACGAAATAACTCTAATTCTGCACCTGTACATCCGGCATATTCATATTTATTTAGTGCATAAAATAACGATTCGCGTTGGGGTAATTCATTTTCTGAATCTATATTCAAATCAGTAATATCAGCTAAATGTAATGTCACTAACATATCTGCAGCTTCTGCAATTTTATTTTTAAAATTTGGAGACGGCTGTTCTAATTCATCTTCTAATGATGTAGCATTCTCAATCCATTGATATTTTAGTGATAAATCGTTCTCTTCATAGCCAATCAACTTAGGAGAATTCAATCGAATATCGTTTGTGCGTAAGTCCTCCCATTTCAAGCAATTATGATACCTTCTGAGCGCATCACTTTTAGGGCCTTTAATTACTTTATGTAAATATTGCGTTGTTCCATCTTCTTCAAGACTAATGATATTACGACCTTCCTTATCCTTTAGCATCGACATCTTCATACTCCTTTCATGTAAGTCTCGGTTATTTATTTTAAAATGGGTATGGTATGATTGTTTTTATGTAATCATTGATACTATTATGAGATTCCAATATCTCATGTAGTCATTTCTTTTTTCATATTTAAAAGTTACTACCCTATAATCTTGATAATTTAAATTACAATATTATTGATCATGAACTGCGTTATGCGGCACTCCAAGTAACTGTGTAAGACACGGAAGCTGAGATGGATGATGTGCGACCATCACCTAAATCTCTTTCTTCTAATGCGCTTCGTTGAATATGATTTGATGTTGTGTAGCGACTATATCCGTTGAATAAAATATTTTCCATATATAATTCCTCCTGATGTTATAGGGTAGCAACCGCTTTCATTATAATTCCAAAAAAGAGTAAATTCAATTTTTATATGTAAATTTACATTAAATTTATTAATATGTTCATATTTAAAATATGAAATTTGTCACTAGTATAAAGAAAATATTAATGTTTTATAAAAATTAAGTATACACGTTGGCTAATTTCGAACTATCGAACCCAACACACAAACTTACTTTAAAAACAAAAAAGCCACACAATGAGTTAGAATTAACATCATTCTGTGACTTAGTATTGTATAAAGTTAGTTTTACATGTCTTTATTTATTAAATTGATTATTCTTGTTCCCCAACAACTGTGAATCGTTCGTTAACGTGGTCTGCATTTTCAGCTTCATCAACAATTGCAATCGCATAGTCTGCATAGCTGATATAACTGTTACCTTGGCTATTAACTAGTAATTGATCTTTACCTGATGTATACGTGCCTGTACGTTGACCTTCTGGATCAAACTCTGCTGACGGACTTACAAATGTCCAAGTGATTCCTTCTGTGTCTTTAAGTTCTTGAAGGTTACGGCCTTGGCCTGCAGCTGTTGGTTTAAACATATCTGGGAATTCTGGTGTATCAATTAAACGTGTCGTTTGTGCATCATCTACGAATAGACTACCAGCACCACCGACAATAATCGCTCTAGTATCTACGTCTTTTAATAGGTTAATTAAAGCGTGACCTGCTTCAACATGTGCATCTTCTTCGCCTAGTGGTGCACCGAATGCATTAACGACTACATCAAGATCTTTAATATCATCAACTGTGAGATGGAAGATGTCTTTCTCTATCACTTTCACAACTTGATGATCTAATTTAGCTGCATTTCTAACGATGGCAGTTATTTCATGACCACGTTGTGTTGCTTCTTGTAATACTTTATTTCCTACTTTACCTGTTGCTCCAATAATACCGATTTTCATGCTTAATTCCTCCACTTTTTTCTTTTTTAGAGTGATTGTTATGATTCTATTTGAAGGGTGTCTTCGATTCTAACTTAGTTTCCACCTATATCTCTGCGCTCTACATGTAACTTAATTAGTTACATGTTGGGTATAACGGATAGATTTTATCCGTTTTGTTGTACAATGCCTGACACAATATCATCCATAGTGACATTGGCTAACACTGTTTCCATCGCATCTTGTGCTCGAAGTAACACTATTTCTAGTACGCTTTGAATATTCGCACCTACAACACAATTGATATTCGTATCCTCATGCATTTGGAAGAGTTCGCCCTCTTCGACGACCTCTACTGCTCTATAGACATCAAGTAATGTAATGTCTGTGAGTGGTTTCAATAATTGGATTCCACCACTTCCTTGGTGTGTTTCAAGGAAACCTGCTTGTTTTAGTTTACTAATCAATCTTCTGATTACAACTGAATTTGTGTTTACACTGCCCGCAATATACGCGGAAGTGAGTGTTTGATTACGCTCGATGTGAACTAGAGATAATATGTGAACAGCCACAGTAAATCGACTACTAATTTTCAAATATCTCACCTCATGTAACTATTATAGTTACAAGTTAGTTATAAAGTCAATTTAGAAGTCTGCATCTGTTTATTTTTAAGAAAAAACGATAATTTCTACATTAAAATAGCTAGAAATTACCGTTTTACCTAAATCAAAATTAATTTATATTCCGAAGTTGAGTTACTGTTCTTTTAAGTAACCATCTTGCATATGATATGTCTTATCGCAAAATTGTGTTAACCGTTCATCGTGTGTCACGATAATACAGGTTTTATGACGTTGCTTAGACTGTTCTTTTAAAATTTCCATCACTGCCATTGCATTATCAGTATCCAATGAAGCTGTCGGTTCATCGGCTAATATAATAGAAGGTTTCGTATAAATTGCCTTAGCAATTGCGACACGTTGCTTTTGACCTCCTGATACTTCAGAAGGTAGTTTATTCTCAATTGCTTTCAAACCCAAATCGTTTAATAATTTATCGAATTCTTCAGTACTTAACACGTCTTTTTTATATTTTTTCAATAAATGAAATTGTTGCTTTATAGTTAGAAAAGGTACTAAGTTCGTGGATTGTAAAATAAAGCCAATTTCTTGCATTCTCATTTTAGCTAGTTGCTTCTGACTCAATTGTGAAATTTTATTATCATTAATATGTATTTCTCCGTGTGTTGGCGTCTGTAGTGCTCCAGCCATTGTAAGGAATGTACTTTTCCCAGAACCTGAAGGTCCTACAATAGCTACTAATTCGCCTTTATCAAAGGTTAAAGATGTCGATTTAACTGCTTCAATCATTTGATTTCCGTCTTTAAATTCTTTCGATACTTTATCAAATTTCAACATTGTCGCACCTCCTTATTCTATTGCTTTAAGTGGGTCAATCTTTCTAATAGATGCCACTGAGAATAAACTGCCAACGAGAGAAGTCAGTATCAAGACTATTCCAAACAGAATCAGCGTCATCATATTAAATTGTACCGGCACTGCCTCTGGTAAAATTAAACTTGTGAGTAATGTAAGTACTAAACCTATCAAAGTACCAATCAATGCAAGGATAAATGTTTGTGCTAAAACCATCTTCATCAAGAAACCATTGGTAAATCCTTGCGCTTTCAATACGCCAAATAAGTTCTTCTTCTGCAATGTAATGACATACAAGAAGACGCCAATCACTGTTGCTGAAATCACAAATAAGAATGTAATCATAAAGTTCATTGTTAAATTTTGTGGTTTATATCCAGGGAGGTCTTCAATAAACTTATTTATACCTATGACTTCAAGGTCGTTATTCACTTTTTTATCTTTCCAATGTTTATCTCGTACAACCACCGCATTTGTTTTCTCTGATGTTAGAGCCGGATTAATTTTTTGTATTGTTTTATTATTAGTGAAAATGACTGGCGAAGCATTATATTTAGCACTTTCTGAGACACCTACGATATGTAACTTTTCATCAGACTGAGACAATTTAATCTCATCTCCTACTTTAAAGCCTTTATCCTTAAGTGTCTGATCAATCACAACCTCATTATCTTTAGTGAACTTTTTGCCTTTAGTGATTTTCGGAATTAAAAATGAATCTGATTTAACACCAAAGAGTAATGCATTCTCTTCATGACTACCATTGGAGGCGATCACGCCCATCTGCTTCAATGATGACGTCTCTTTAAACTGATCTCCTACTTTAGACGTCTTGAAAATAGATTGTTGAACGGTTTTATTTGCATCTTTATTTAAAACAATGGCGTCCGCCTTCCACTTCTTAATTCCTTCTGTGTTCATATTGATTAAGCCATTAGCTAAGCCTGAAAGTAAAAATAATAAATAACTAATGAGAACTAAAATACCGATGATTAGACCAAACTTAAGCTTATTACGTTTAATCTCATTCCATGCAAGAAACATATAGTACCTCCTTCGTTTATATCGTTACCCTAGTATAGCAATGATTAAGTTACAGGATATAATAAATACACTTATATGAATTTACAAGCTAAATATGAAAAAAGCTAAGCAACACAACGTTGCCTAGCCGAGTTCTAATTTAGAGTTTATACTCCTTTGAAGGTCCAAACTTAAATTACTTCATATTTTCAATTCGTGCTCAATCAACCCTATAAAATATTATCAATAATTTCTTTACGTAACTTCCCTCTGATTTCTGCCATAGTGTTTAAATGATACGTCTTATACTCTCCTGAATTTACTCTGAACGCATGGACACCGACAATTTCATTTTTACTATTTAAGACTGCCCCACCAGACGAACCAGGTTCAGCCATCATTTGATAGTAACCAATAGGATTGACATTACGTGCTGTCATCGAATATTTACCTTTGGAATGGTACATTGTGCCAGCTGGATCGTTTTTATATTTTCCGCTCGGCGTACCATAGTGATACATATGGATAGGCGTGTTGGCTTTCATTGATTTAATGGTAGTTTCTGATGCGATTTTACGTATTTTCATATATTTTGAAATGTCTTCATATGTGTAAACTAATGCGACATCACCATATTGCAGCATTTGAACGCCGAATACTTCAAGCGAACGCCCAACTTTAGAACCTTCTTGTAGCAAGCTAATTCTCATATTCTGTGGCTGTGAAGGTGTTAAAGGTTTATGTGCACGTTGATCATTGACTACATGATTAGCAGTTAAAATTGTATGTCTGCCAATTGCTGTTCCCGTACCGTAAGTTAATTGTTTGGCTGTTGGATTCCAGTTAAATACCATCCCGATATTAGCGTCTTTCGCCTTAGTATGTTCAATTGAAACACCTTTATTGCCAGACTTCTTCATGATTTTCAAAGCGTCATCAAGGCCTGATTCTTTCGTCGTTTGCCCGAAATCACGCACGTTGTCACCGCCTGGTACATTGGATGGCCAACGTTTAGGTGGCTTATTGTAGTAATTTTTTTGAGATTGTGAAGTCGCAGTTCTAACTGAAGTTTTAACGCTCGGTTTTACAGGTTTAGCTTTTGTGACTTTTGATTTTGAAGTTTTAGACGTTGTGGCTTTAGATTTTGTCGCTGTCTTTGAAGTTCGTGATGTCTTGGATTTTGAGACTTTTGAAGATGACGAAACCTTTCTCGTCTTTGTTGCTTGCGATAACCATTGTGGATGTTTATGTGCTGGATGAACGACCTTCGTTTTCTTTTGAGATTTAACAGTGCCTGGTGTTACTTTGTGATGAACTATTGTTCGATGCTGAGGTTTCGCAGTTTGTCTTGAAAATGACGTGCCCTTACGATTGACAATACGATATTTCTGACTATTATTTGGTACCACATGATTCGAAGATGAGTGTGTGTGTTTTACATATTGTGTTGAAGTTGATTTAGTCTTTGGCGTACGATAATTACTATTATGAAGGACTTGTGTCGGTTGAATATTACTTTTAGTTTTAGCTACATGATGATCGTGTTGAATATCTACTTGTTGTTTAAGCGTCCCTTTCACCTTTACAACATTCCCTTTAGTTGCGGCACCCGCTTCATTGTTTTGAAATAACGCAGATAAACCAATCACCATTAACAATGCAACGATGATACGAGTGAATCTTCCCAATATATCCCCTTTATTCACTATGTATTTCCCCACTTTCTTAAAACATAGGTATAATTTTTATATGTATTTTCACTATAATGTATAAATGAGTTTGGCACAATATAAACAGCATGATATTAATAAAGTTTTTTACAGTTTAAAATCGAGTTGGAAATTATTATGAAAGAGTGTTTTATCATTAATCATATTTATAATCAATGACATTTTATAAGCGTTCATTAAGAGCTAGTATAAAAATTAATTCATTAATAAAACCCAAAAAATGTAGTGGATAAAACTATAAAAATTGTATAAAATGAGCTTACTGAAATTCAAACTATTACAGTAAAGGGGATAAACAATGAAAACAGCTATTAATATTCTATTAATTGCAATTCTATAATTAGTATTTATTGGACTAGTATTATTTGTAGTAAGTTTTGCAAGAGATACGCTATTTAATACTCATACAAATGCTCATAGTTCTAACAAGAATCAAGTTAGCAATAAAAAAGAGAACTGATAAATAAAATGAAAAGAGATGAATAAAATGTATTGTTCTAATTGTGGTACTAAAATAGAAGGAGATTCTAGATTTTGTTCTAATTGTGGACATAACATAGAAAAGTTAAACTCGAATTCTAATAAAGATTTTCAAACTAACAATCAACATAGTAAGAAAAATCCTTTCGAACTTTTCATAGATGGTTGGAAACATATTTTTAATTACAAAGGGATAACATCACGTAGAGGGTTTTGGTGGTTCTACTTATTCAATGCTTTAACAGGCGTCTTAGTTTTTCTCTTCTTATACCTGTTATCAGCTCAAGACAGTTTTATAGATCAACTTGCATTAACGATTTTTTATTTACCTCTAACATCAATTGGTGCAAGAAGAATGCGTGACACCAATCAGTCAATCTATTGGGCAATTATACCTATAGGTTTACAGTGGTTCTTTCAACCGTTCATGGTTGGTGATTACGTAAGTAGTTTTGGCAATTTAATCGCTTTTCCATTTGCAATTGTATTTATAGTCCTAGCTTGTCAACGTACTAAATATAGTGGTAATAGAGAAAGAATTAACTAGTCTTAAGATAAATTTTATGCAAATCACCTTAAATATTACAATCTTTTAGACTACTGGAAGACCTCCCGCTTTCATGGTTATAACTGGAAAATTCCTTTTGTATAAGTTCATCTTTTGTGGTAATATCATCATGCGTAAAAATTCGAGATACTTATAATGAAGAAGGTTTAAATATATTATGAAAGAAAATTTTTGGAGTGAATTACCACGTCCATTTTTCATTTTGGCTCCTATGGAAGACGTGACAGATATCGTCTTTCGTCATGTTGTGAGCGAAGCAGCTAGACCGGATGTGTTTTTCACTGAATTTACAAATACTGAGAGTTATTGTCACCCTGAAGGTATACACAGTGTGCGTGGACGCTTAACATTTAGTGAAGATGAACAGCCTATGGTCGCTCATATATGGGGAGACAAGCCAGAGCAATTCCGAGAAATGAGTATTGGCTTAGCAAAGATGGGCTTTAAAGGCATTGATCTAAATATGGGCTGTCCTGTAGCGAATGTTGCGAAAAAAGGTAAAGGTTCAGGCTTAATTCTTCGTCCTGAAAGAGCAGCTGAAATTATTCAAGCCACTAAGGAAGGCGGTTTACCAGTAAGTGTTAAAACACGCCTTGGTTACTATGATATAGACGAGTGGAAGGATTGGTTGAAACATGTCTTTGAACAAGACATTGCAAACTTATCTATCCATCTCCGCAGTCGTAAAGAGATGAGTAAAGTAGATGCTCACTGGGAATTAATCGAAGCAATCAAGAACTTGCGTGATGAGATTGCACCAGATACGTTATTAACAATTAATGGTGATATTCCAGATAGACAAACAGGTATGGAACTTGCAACTCAATATGGCATTGATGGTGTCATGATTGGGAGAGGTATTTTCAATAATCCTTTTGCTTTTGAAAAGGAACCACGCGAACATACAAGCAAAGAGTTATTAGACTTGTTTAGATTACATTTAACATTGTTTGAAAAGCATTCTACTGAAGAGACTCAACAATTCAAAGCTTTACGCAGATTCTTTAAAATCTATGTCCGCGGTATTAAAGGCGCGAGCCAACTACGTCATCAATTGATGAGCACCGAAACTGTAGACGAAGCACGTGCATTGCTTGATGAATTTGAAGCAAGAATGGACAGTAGTGTAGAGTCTTAATATTCGCCATTGCAAGTTAAGAAGTAAATGGTTATCACTTATAACTGTAAACTTAATCGCACAAATATCCCCTGTTAATCACTCGGTTAACAGGGGTGTTTTATTGTATAAAAATAAGCTCTAAAAGTAGGATTAACGCGCCTAACTTTTAGAGCTTATATATAGTTATTTTTATAAGAAGTTTTTAATACTAACTTAGATTATTCGTCTTTTAAATAATCATAGATGGGTTCGGGTTGTCCTAAAGATAAATCCGCAATGATGTGTTGTGCATCAACAATTTTTCTAACTGGGAAGTCAGCCAGTGGTGCCATTACATGTTCGAATAATTGTAATCTAGCTGGACTTCTGTAAGCACGTTTTAAGTGAATATCTGTAATTTGGCTACGTGTTAATTCATTTTTAATTAAAGTCGTATCATAATCTCTGAATTGCTTTAACATAAATTGTGGTTGTGTAATCGCATCAATTGCTTCTTGATCTTACATTTTATAGTAATCATATCCCATAGTCGCTTGAGCTACTCTTAGAGAACGATAATCTAATGTACCTACGATGACATCGTTGTCTACATAAAGATTAGGTTCACCCGATTTTTTTGGAAAAGCAGAAATTTCTCGTCCTGATGCGATAGCTGCTTGATTATCTACATACATTGATAGATAAAATTCACCTTGTTCACCGTTATATTCAACAGGAATAACTTGACCTGCTTCCATATAACTACCTAGACCTGTAGCGTCAGGCATGCTAATAATCTCAAATTTAATTTTATTATCAATGACTTTTAAGGGTTCTGGAACAACCTTTTCTAAAGCTTCTTTATCAGTTTCATATACAATATTTAAATATTCGCGGTCTCTGAAATATATTTCAGTGAGTGGGTAAATAGGTGAGTTCACTGGTGTTGAAGCAACGTTTTGAACGTCTTCTTTTTTCATTGTTTAAATGCTCCTTTAAATGAATCATTCCAATTTTATTCTACAACTGATTTAAATTTTTCTATACTTTCATTGAAATCAGGTACTGTTTTTTGATTTTGGGCATCTGAAACAATCTCTACAATTAAATCGTTAACTGGTGTGTTAACGTTATTTTCTTTGCCTAATTTTGTAACAATACCGTTAATATAATCGATTTCTGTTGGACGTTGTTTTTGTAAATCTTGAAGCATACTTGCTTCTAATGATCTAGAGTGTTTAATCATTTCTCTCATTTCATCAATTTGTTTTTCAACATTTGTAATTTCTTCAAAATATTTATAATCTAGTACGCTTAAGCTTACAAATTCAATTCCTGCACTTTTACCAACATTAATCACTTCATTAATTGCATAGAGTGCTGCTTTAGCGCCTGTATCACTATCTACAACGTCACCATATGTTCCTCCAGTCGCTGCAGACATACCACTAAAGGCACTGTTAATAATTAATTTAGCCCATTTAGTACCTGGTAAATTTTCAGATATACTAATACCACCAATAGGAGAAAGTGCTTTTTGGATATTTTGTATACGTTCAGTGATTTCTCCGTTTAATTCACCAATTTGAATTGCATTTTCTTTGAAAGATTCAAATTCAGTAGTAAGTTTGGATTTACCAGGGCCTTCGAACGTTGCACCGAATTCAACTGATCCAGCTACAATTTGTTCTTTTGGAATTGTTTGTTGAATAAATTCCTCTGGTACACCATTTTGTAGTGAAACTAATACACCATCATCTTTGAGAATTTCTTTTACTGTTGGCAATACATCTTTATTAAAGACTTGTTTAGTTAAAAGTAGAACGATATCGTATTTATCGTTGATTTGACTAGGTGTAAGAGCTTTTACATTCTGTGAATAATCTACCTTGCCTACGATATGTGCACCGTTATTATTTAATTCATTGACATGTGCTTCATTCACATCGATTAAATCAACGTCTGGGTTTGATTCAGATAAGAACGCACACATAATTGTTCCAAGAGATCCTGCTCCGTAAATAGCTATTTTCATAATCAATCTGCCTCCTTTATAATTCTTTCTACCACATTTTTCAAAATTAAATCTTATAAAATTATATTTCTTTTACTGCACACGTTTACTAAAATTAATAAATAGTTAATAGTATTTCATGCGTTTCCTCTATAAAATACTTTATGTTATCAAAGTTTATATATATAACAAAAACGGAGGACATCATGATTTTAACTATATTATTTATCTTTTTCTGTATCCGACTCATCAGTTTAAAGATATCCATTAACCATTCGCAACAATTAAAAGTAGACGGTGCAGTTGAATATGGCGTTAACAATTCAAAATTTCTAGCAATCACTCATGTATTCATCTATGTTTGTGCAGGCGTAGAGGCAATGATGAATAAAGATACTTTTAGCTTAGTCAATGGCATTGGCTTAATGATATTAATTTTTGCATATATCATGTTATTTGTAGTCATTAGAACATTAGGCGGAATTTGGACATTGAAATTATTTATTTTGCCAAATCATCCTATTATTAAATCTGGATTATATAAAGTGACGAAGCACCCGAATTACTTCTTAAATATCGTTCCAGAGTTAATCGGCGTGTTGTTGTTAACACACGCTACGTATACAACGATATTATTAATTCCATATGCATATTTCTTATACGTACGTATTAAACAAGAAGAGAGATTAATGAAGATATAAGAGGAAAAGCCTGTCATCACGAGATAGATGATGAAACGTCTTTGAAGTGTGACGTGTTCATTCATTCGTGACAACAGGCTTTTTATAATGTGGTGTAATGATTGAGTTAGGTTTGTAGAACTTTCAGTGAAATGTGTATGAGGTGTGAAGAGTTCCATCATCATGACGAGGTCAATTTAACCATGTCGTTTGTCTTACTTCAGACAACCCTCGTACTTACCCTTCTATCAGACTACCTTCAACATGTATTGGTCTTCTATTTATATAATAGAGCCAGGACTTATAATCATTCATTTTATAGACCTCATTTTAGATAAAAATCCGCCCTATTTTTTAATTTTAATTCTACCTATTTTTCCGTGAATAGTTGTTTGTGCATAAAGCACTAAATTTTGAAATAAAATCACCATGAATGTAATTATAATTCCAACCACCAAAAATATATTAGTGTGCTTTAATGTTAATACTCCTGCTACACTTATAATGAACATGTATATAAAAAAAGTATAAAGGAATATGTTCTGAAATATGTATTTTTTACTTGGCAAAACAAAAGCATAGGCTTGTACTTCGGTTGATCTAATCATTAATTTTTTCTTCTTATTATCAAAAATATTTTTAAATGCTAAAGTAGGTAATATAGTTAATAGTAATATGAATACATTTATGTACATATTAGTCGTGAATTCTAAATAATCCGTAATGGACTTAGT
>NZ_PPRT01000024.1 GCF_002902725.1 Staphylococcus caprae | reverse complement strand
GACAATCAAGTTTATAGCATCAATATGATGTATGACCTTTGTTTATTCTTAATTTATCATGTATTGGGTATACTTATACTAGTAAATTAGATTCAACATACACGATTTTTAATTAATAGGAACGGTTATTTTAACTTAAATTATTTAAAATAGGGGTTGATTCCATGTCTTTAAGAGATGATGCATTGGAAATGCACAGAGAACATCAAGGTAAATTAGAAATCACACCAAATATAAAAGTAACTAATAAGGAAGAATTGAGTTTAGCATATTCTCCTGGCGTTGCTGAACCATGTAAAGAAATTCATGAAAATCCAAGAAAAGTATATGAATATACAATCAAGGCAAATACTGTTGCAGTTGTAACTGACGGTACTGCAGTTTTAGGACTGGGCAATATTGGAGCTGAAGCAAGTATACCTGTTATGGAAGGGAAAGCGGTTTTATTTAAAAGTTTTGCCGGAATAAATGGCGTACCAATCGCTTTAGATACAACAGATACTGATGAAATTATTAATACAGTGAAATTATTACAACCCAATTATGGCGGTATTAATCTTGAAGATATTTCAGCGCCAAGATGTTTTGAAATCGAAGAAAAATTAAAAAAAGAAACAAATATTCCAGTATTTCATGATGATCAACACGGCACTGCTATTGTTACAATGGCCGGCTTGATTAATGCTTTAAGAATTGTCGATAAAGATTTATCAGATATTAAAGTTGTTTTAAATGGTGCAGGTGCTGCAGGTATAGCAATTGTGAAATTGTTACATTCATACGGTGTTAGAGACATGATTATGTGTGATTCTAAAGGCGCTATTTACGAAGGACGCCCTCATGGCATGAATGATACTAAAGAATATGTTGCTAAATGGACTAACAAAGATAAAATTGATGGTTCATTGAAAGAAGTTATTAAAGATGCAGACGTATTTATCGGTGTTTCTGTTGCAGATTTATTAGATAAAGAAATGGTTGAGAGTATGGCAGATGATCCGATTATTTTTGCTATGGCCAATCCAAATCCTGAAATTAAACCTGATGATGCTAAAGCAGCAGGGGCTAAAGTAATTGGAACTGGTCGTTCTGATTATCCTAACCAAATCAATAATGTGTTAGCTTTCCCTGGTATTTTTAGAGGTGCGTTAGATGTTGAAGCTACACATATTAATGAAGATATGAAGAAAGCCGCTGTTGAAGCTATTGCTGATTTAATCGAAGAAGATGAACTCAACCCTGATTATTGTATACCTGGACCATTTGATAAGAGAGTTGCTCCATCAGTGGCACGTAGCGTAGCTAAAGCAGCTATGGAATCAGGTGTAGCAAGAATTGAAATTGATCCACAAGAAGTTTATGACAAAACAATGAAAGCAACTGATTTAAAATAATTCTATATAGAAATTCTTTAAGAGACATTTTCAAGAAATAACATCTTGATAAATTTTTCAGGAGAATATATAAATGGTAGTAACAGAGGTTATTTGGAGGTTTACCAATGTTTAAAGATTTTTTTAATCGAAGCAAGAAAAAGAAATATTTAACAGTTCAAGATTCTAAACAAAATGATGTGCCAGCAGGGATTATGACTAAATGCCCGAAGTGCAAAAAGATCATGTACACTAAAGAATTAGCTGAAAATTTAAATGTGTGCTTCAATTGTGATCATCATATTGCACTTACTGCACATAAAAGAATAGAAGCGATTTCAGATGAAGGAACATTTACAGAATTCGATAAGGGCATGACCTCTGCGAATCCATTAGATTTTCCTGGCTACATTGAAAAGATTGAAAAAGATCAGCAAAAGACTGGATTAAATGAGGCAGTTGTCACTGGGACTTCTGAATTAGATGGTATTAAATACGGTGTTGCAGTGATGGATGCACGTTTTAGAATGGGAAGTATGGGTTCAGTTGTTGGTGAAAAAATTTGTAGAATCATTGATTATTGTACTGAACATCATTTACCTTTCATTCTATTCTCAGCTAGTGGTGGCGCTAGAATGCAAGAAGGTATTATTTCACTCATGCAAATGGGTAAAACAAGTGTATCACTTAAGCGCCATGCTGATGCTGGATTATTATATATTTCGTACATAACGAATCCAACAACCGGTGGTGTGTCTGCAAGCTTTGCCTCAGTGGGTGACATTAACTTAAGTGAACCTAAAGCGCTCATTGGATTTGCTGGTAGACGTGTCATTGAACAAACAATTAATGAGAAATTACCAGATGATTTCCAAACAGCCGAGTTCCTTTTAGAACATGGTCAATTAGATAAAGTAGTTCATCGTAAGGATATGAAAGAGACGTTATCTAATATTCTAAAAATCCATCAAGAGGTGAGTCGATAATGCTAGATTTTGAAAAGCCACTTTTTGAAATTAAAAATAAAATTGAATCATTGAAAGAATCCCAAGAAAAGAATGAAGTGGATTTACAAGAAGAGATTGATATGTTGGAAGCGTCTCTAGAAAGAGAAACCAAAAAAGTTTATACCAATTTAAAGCCGTGGGATCGTGTGCAAATCGCACGTTTACAAGAACGACCTACATCTTTAGATTATATTCCATATATTTTCGATTCATTTATAGAACTTCATGGGGATAGAAACTTTAGAGATGATCCTGCAATGATAGGCGGGATTGGTTATCTTAATGGACGTACTGTAACTGTTGTTGGTCAACAACGCGGTAAAGATACCAAAGATAATATTTATCGAAATTTTGGTATGGCACATCCTGAAGGTTATCGTAAAGCGCTACGTTTGATGAAGCAGGCTGAAAAGTTTAATCGTCCAATTTTTACATTTATTGATACAAAAGGCGCTTATCCTGGTAAAGCAGCAGAAGAACGGGGTCAAAGTGAATCAATCGCTACAAATTTAATTGAAATGGCATCATTAAAAGTACCTGTCATCGCTATTGTTATCGGTGAAGGTGGTAGTGGTGGCGCATTAGGAATTGGTATTTCTAATCGTGTACTTATGCTTGAAAATAGTACGTATTCAGTTATTTCTCCTGAGGGTGCTGCTGCACTTTTATGGAAAGATAGTAATTTAGCAAAAATTGCTGCTGAAACGATGAAAATTACAGCAAATGATCTTAAAGGATTAAATATTGTAGACGAAGTAATTAACGAACCACTAGGTGGCGCACATAAAGATGTTGAATCACAAGCTGCTACGATTAAAGACACATTTGTTAAACATTTAAATGAATTAGAGCAAATGTCTAATGAAGAATTAGTCAATGATAGATTTGATAAATTTAGACACATTGGCTCAGTTGTAGAATAATTTAGTTACTTGCTAATAGTCATGATTACGGCTATTAGCTCTTTTTTATTTATTTTAGAAAAAATTCATTATTTAAAACGTTTACATCAATTGAAAGCCTTTCTTTTGATGGAACAGTAAAAAAAATTGTGGTAATTTATAGTTAAAGATAAATCTAGTTAAAGAAAGGTATGTCGTCATGAAAAAAATTGCAGTTTTAACTAGCGGAGGGGATTCTCCAGGTATGAATGCTGCCGTTCGTGCAGTTGTTCGTACAGCAATTTACAATAATATTGAAGTTTATGGGATTTATCATGGTTACCAAGGTTTACTAGACGATGACATTCATAAACTTGAGTTAGGCTCAGTCGGGGATACAATCCAGCGCGGAGGTACGTTCCTATTCTCTGCTAGATGTCCTCAATTTAAAGAAGAAGATGTACGTAAGAAGGGGATTGAAAACTTACGTAAACGAGGCATCGAAGGATTAGTCGTTATCGGCGGAGACGGAAGTTATCGTGGTGCGCAACGTATAAGTGAAGAGTGTAAGGAAATTCAAACGATTGGAATTCCAGGTACTATTGATAATGATATCAATGGTACGGACTTCACTATAGGTTTTGACACTGCGTTAAACACAATTATTGAATCCGTCGATAAAATTAGAGATACTGCATCAAGTCACGCA
This sequence comes from Staphylococcus caprae, assembly GCF_002902725.1. Taxonomy (GTDB): domain Bacteria; phylum Bacillota; class Bacilli; order Staphylococcales; family Staphylococcaceae; genus Staphylococcus; species Staphylococcus caprae. The sequence goes on along the minus strand of NZ_PPRT01000024.1, from coordinate 30,597 downwards.
CGTACATTTATCGTTGAAGTTATGGGACGTGATTGTGGAGATTTAGCTTTATGGGCAGGACTCTCTGTTGGTGCTGAAACTATTGTAGTACCTGAAGTTCATACCGACATTAAAGATGTTGCTGAAAAAATTGAACAGGGTATTAAAAGAGGTAAGAAACATTCTATTGTTATGGTCGCTGAAGGTTGTATGAGTGGTCAAGAATGTGCTGATGAATTAATGAAATATATCAATATTGATACACGCGTGTCAGTATTAGGACATATTCAGCGTGGAGGAAGCCCATCAGGTGCTGACCGCGTATTAGCTTCACGTTTAGGTGGTCATGCCGTTGAATTACTTAAACAAGGTGTGACAGCTAAAGGTGTAGGTATTAAAAATAACCAATTAACTGCTACACCATTTGAAGATATCTTTGGTGAAAGTCATCATAAATTTGACAAAGATATTTATGAATTAGCTAAGGAATTATCAATATAAATTTTTGGGAGGATTATATAATGAGAAAGACTAAAATTGTTTGTACAATTGGACCAGCTTCAGAATCTGAAGAAATGATCGAGAAATTAATAAATGCAGGAATGAACGTGGCGCGTTTAAACTTTTCTCATGGTAGTCATGAAGAACATAAAGGTAGAATTGATACAATTCGTAAAGTTGCAAAACGTTTAGATAAAACAGTTGCACTTTTATTAGATACAAAAGGACCTGAAATTCGTACACATAACATGAAAGATGGTGTTATCGAATTAGAAAAAGGTAAAGAAGTCATCGTGAGTATGAATGAAGTAGAAGGTACGCCTGAGAAATTCTCTGTAACATATGAAGACTTAATCAACGATGTTCATGTTGGCTCTTACATCTTATTAGATGATGGTTTAGTAGAGTTACAAGTTAAAGAAATTGATAAAGATAAAGGCGAAGTTAAATGTGACATCTTAAATACTGGAGAATTAAAAAATAAAAAAGGTGTTAATTTACCTGGTGTAAAAGTTAACTTACCTGGTATTACTGATAAAGATGCTGATGACATTCGTTTCGGTATCAAAGAAAATGTTGACTTTATCGCTGCAAGTTTCGTAAGACGTCCTAGTGATGTTTTAGATATTCGCCAAATTCTTGAAGAAGAAAAAGCACATATCACAATTTTCCCTAAAATTGAGAACCAAGAAGGTATTGATAACATTGATGAAATCCTTGAAGTTTCTGATGGATTAATGGTTGCTCGTGGGGACATGGGTGTTGAAATTCCACCTGAAAAAGTACCAATGGTTCAAAAAGACTTAATTAGAAAATGTAATAAATTAGGTAAACCAGTTATCACTGCAACTCAAATGTTAGATTCAATGCAACGTAACCCTCGTGCTACTCGTGCGGAAGCAAGTGACGTAGCTAACGCAATTTACGATGGTACTGATGCTGTGATGTTATCAGGTGAAACAGCTGCAGGATTATATCCAGAAGAAGCAGTTAAAACAATGAGAAATATCGCAGTTTCAGCAGAAGCGGCTCAAGATTATAAAAAATTATTATCTGACCGTACGAAATTAGTTGAAACTTCATTAGTTAACGCTATTGGTGTTTCTGTTGCACATACAGCACTTAACTTAAATGTTAAAGCTATCGTTGCGGCTACTGAAAGTGGTTCAACAGCACGTACTATTTCTAAATATCGTCCTCATTCAGATATTATCGCTGTAACACCTAGTGAAGAAACAGCACGCCAATGTGCAATTGTTTGGGGTGTTAACCCAGTTGTTAAAGAGGGACGTAAAAACACTGACGCATTACTTAACAATGCGGTAGCGACAGCAGTTGAAACTGGAAGAGTTTCTAACGGTGATTTAATCATCATTACTGCTGGTGTTCCAACTGGTGAAAAAGGCACAACTAATATGATGAAAATTCACTTAGTTGGCGATGAAATCGCTCGTGGACAAGGTGTAGGTCGTGGCTCTGTAGTAGGACATGCCATTATTGCTGACAGTGCAAGTGACTTAGAAGGTAAAGATTTATCTGATAAAGTTATCATCACTAATTCAGTAGACGAAACGTTAGTTCCATATGTTGAAAATGCAATCGGTTTAGTAACTGAAGAAAATGGAATTACATCACCAAGTGCAATCGTTGGTTTAGAAAAAGGTATTCCAACAGTAGTAGGTGTTGAAAAAGCAACAAAAGAAATTAAAAATGATATGTTAGTTACAGTTGACGCAGCTCAAGGTAAAATCTTTGAAGGCTATGCAAACGTACTTTAATAATCAATTTAGAGAAAACACTCTCCGACATGATGTTGGAGAGTGTTTTTTATTGAGTATGTAGAGATAGATATACGCTTGATATAAGCAGGCTCTCAATTCAGACATTTACTGCAAATACATTAAAGGAGGATGAGATTATAAGTGATCTCATCCTCCTTTATGATTATTTATGCGTGTTTGCTTTCTTTTCTATATCTCAAATACATTAATCCTAAAATAACGAACCATACAGGAGTTATATAAATGGCTCTTCTTGTATCAACATTAACAAATAATAATGCGAATACGAAGATAAAGAAAATTAAAATTGCATAACCCATAAATTGCCCGCCTGGTAATTTATAAGTAGCTTTCTTGTGTAATTCAGGATTCTTTCTACTGTAATTAATATAGGCAACGATGATTAAAGCCCATACAACCAAGAATAATACAGTAGAGATTGTCGTAACATACGTAAACACTTTTGTTGCGTCAGGGAAGATATAATTTAATAACGCTGCAATTAATAATAATGCAGATGACGCAATAATAGCTGTGTGTGGTACACCATTTTTGTTTGTATTGGAGAACGCTGGTGGCGCTTGTCTTTGATTAGATAATCCATACAACATTCTACTATTTGAAAAGATACCACTATTACAAGATGATGCTGCGGCAGTTAATACTACGAAATTGATTAAACCAGCAGCGAAAGGTATACCTATTAAAGTAAATAGTTTAACAAAAGGACTATTATCAGGGTCAACTTTGTACCAAGGAATAATAGACATGATGACTGCTAAAGCACCAACGTAAAAGATTAATATTCTAATAGGTACGCTATTAATTGCCTTAGGAATTGTTTGTTCAGGATCCTTAGTCTCACCAGCAGTAACACCTATCATTTCTATTCCGACAAATGAGAAAAGTGCCATTTGGAAAGACATAAAGAATCCAGATGCTCCTTTAGGGAATATTCCGTGTTGATATAAGTTAGTTAGACTTGTGTGTCCAAATTGAGTTTTAAAGGCAAATAAAATCATGACAATACCAACAACTATTAATGCAATAATTGTAGCTATTTTGATGATAGCAAACCAAAACTCTAATTCGCCGAATAATTTGGCACTTAACAAGTTGAATGACATTAAAATAAGTACACAGAATAACGCGCTAATCCAGTTAGGAATCTCTGGGAACCAGAAACTTACGTATTTAGCAACAGCTGTAACCTCAGCCATACCTGTAATAATCCAACATAACCAATAAGTCCAACCAGTAACAAAGCCAGCAAATGGACCTATGTATTTGTTCGTAACATCCGCAAATGATTTGAAATTAGTGTTTTGAATGATGATTTCTCCCAATCCACGCATAAACATGAATAACATAAAACCTATAATGATATAGGTGAGTAATATTGAGGGACCCGTCATTGCAATTGTTTGACCAGCACCAAGGAATAACCCCGTTCCTATAGCGCCTCCGATGGCGATTAATTGAACATGACGATTGCTCAATTCTCTTTGTAAATTTTCAGCCATAAGACATCTCCCTTACTATAAGATAATATATATTATGCACTTATAAGGCTATTTATACAATTCTTTTCGCAAAAAAGTGTGAAAATTCACTAAAATGTATATTTCTTTTTTGTAATCATTCTTGATAACTAAACGAAAATATAACTACATTTTTGAAATTTAATAATAATAGTATGGTTTGAAGTTGAATTTCACGCTCTTTTAGAGATAATAACACACAAAAAGGTCAAGCCAATATACCATTTTTACATGTTTAAAGTGATTTATAATGTTTCACAAATTGTTTGAATTTAGCTATAATACTAGTTGAAAGCCATTTCATAAAGAAACAGTAAAGGGGAAATTTATCATGGCAGAATTACAAAGAGGTTTAGAAGGGGTTATTGCAGCTGAAACTAAAATCAGTTCAATAATTGACAGTCAATTGACATATGCGGGCTATGATATTGACGATCTCGCAGAAAATGCCCAATTCGAAGAAATCATTTTCTTATTATGGAATTATAGACTTCCTAATAAAGATGAACTTAAAGAATTGAAAGAGAAATTATTCGAGTACATGACTCTTAATCCAAGAGTTTACAAACACTTTGAAGAGTACGTAACTGATGATGTTCATCCTATGACAGCAGTTCGTACATCTGTATCTTATATTGCTCACTTTGATCCAGATGCTGAAGATGAATCTGATGAGAAGAAATATGATAGAGCAATTCGCATTCAAGCGAAAATTGCTTCACTAGTAACGGCTTTCGCAAGAGTTAGAGAAGGGAAAGAACCTTTAAAACCAAATTCAGATTTAAGTTACGCGGCAAACTTCTTATATATGTTAAGAGGAGAACTTCCTACAGATATAGAAGTTGAAGCATTTAATAAAGCATTAATTTTACATGCTGATCACGAATTAAATGCATCTGCGTTCACTGCACGTTGTGCGGTTTCATCACTTTCAGATATGTATTCAGGTGTTGTTGCTGCAGTTGGTTCATTAAAAGGACCTCTTCACGGTGGTGCAAACGAACGTGTTATGGCTATGTTAAAAGAAGTAGGAAGTATTGAAAATGTTGATAGCTATTTAGACGAAAGATTCGCGAATAAAGATAAAGTCATGGGCTTTGGTCACCGTGTATACAAAGATGGCGATCCTAGAGCTAAATATTTACGTGAAATGAGCCGTAAAATCACTGAAGAAACAGGTCAAAGTGAATTATTTGATATTTCACTAGCAATCGAAAAACGCATGAAAGAAGAAAAAGGTTTAATTCCAAATGTAGACTTCTTTAGTGCAACTGTTTATCACAGTATGAATATTCCTCACGATTTATTCACGCCAATTTTCGCAGTAAGTCGTACATCAGGTTGGATTGCTCATATCTTAGAACAATATAGAGACAACCGAATCATGAGACCAAGAGCACAATACATTGGTGAAAAAAATCGTAAGTATGTTCCTATTGAAGAAAGATAATAAAATCACATATAGTATTAATTGAAAGCTTAAATATACTTGGAGGTTAGATTTATGTCAGCAGAAAAAATTACTCGTACTAATGAAGGTTTGAATGTACCTAATGAACCAATTATTCCATTTATTATTGGCGATGGAATTGGCCCAGATATCTGGAAAGCAGCTAGCCGTGTTATCGATGCAGCTGTTGAAAAAGCTTACAACGGTGAGAAACGTATCGAATGGAAAGAAGTTTTAGCTGGACAAAAAGCTTACGATGAAACTGGAGAATGGTTACCACAAGAAACATTAGACACAATTAAAGAATATTTAATTGCTGTTAAAGGTCCTTTAACTACTCCAATCGGTGGCGGTATTCGTTCACTTAACGTAGCTTTAAGACAAGAATTAGATTTATTTACTTGCTTACGTCCTGTACGTTGGTTCCAAGGTGTTCCTTCACCAGTTAAACGTCCAGAAGATGTTGACATGGTTATTTTCCGTGAAAACACTGAAGACATTTATGCAGGTATCGAATTTAAAGAAGGTACTTCAGAAGTTAAAAAAGTAATTGATTTCTTACAAAACGAAATGGGTGCAACAAACATTCGTTTCCCAGAAACTTCAGGTATTGGTATTAAACCTGTATCAAAAGAAGGTACAGAACGTTTAGTAAGAGCTGCAATTCAATATGCATTAGATAATAATCGTAAATCTGTTACTTTAGTTCATAAAGGTAACATTATGAAATTTACTGAAGGATCATTTAAACAATGGGGTTATGATTTAGCTCATAACGAATTTGGTGACAAAGTATTCACTTGGCAACAATATGATGAAATTGTTGAAAAAGAAGGTAAAGACGCAGCTAATGAAGCTCAAGATAAAGCTGAAAAAGAAGGCAAAATTATTATCAAAGATTCAATTGCTGATATCTTCTTACAACAAATCTTAACGCGTCCAGCTGAACACGATGTTGTAGCGACTATGAACTTAAACGGTGACTACATTTCAGACGCTTTAGCTGCACAAGTTGGTGGTATTGGTATCGCTCCAGGTGCAAATATTAACTACGAAACTGGTCACGCTATTTTCGAAGCTACACATGGTACAGCTCCTAAATATGCTGGTTTAAATAAAGTTAACCCATCTTCTGAAATCTTAAGTTCTGTATTAATGTTAGAACACTTAGGATGGCAAGAAGCTGCTGATAAAATCACTGATTCAATCGAAGCTACTATCGCTTCTAAAATTGTAACTTATGACTTTGCTCGTTTAATGGATGGTGCAAAAGAAGTTTCAACTTCAGAATTTGCTGATGAATTAATCAAAAACTTAAAATAATAACGCTTTAATCGATAGCGTTATCAAACGGATTGGCTCTTGCCAATCCGTTTTTTTAAAGATTATGTAAATTTTTAATTTATCAATATCTTTTTGATTCAAAAGGTGATAACTTAATTAATGTTAAGGCAATATTAAAGAAATATTTTCTTAATATAACTATAAATCTATATGTTTTGTTAAGTTTATGTAAAATTGATGTGTAGCTATGTTATTTTTATTTGAACTTCAGTTATAATGTAAATGTAATAAAAAATAGGGAGGCACACCATGTCACAAAAAGTACTAGTGGTTGATGATGAACAATCAATCGTGACCTTACTAAAGTATAATTTAGAAACAGCAGGATACATAGTTGAAGTCGCTTATGACGGCGAAGAGGCACTACAAAAGGTTGAAGATGAACAACCTGAGCTAATAGTATTAGACGTCATGTTACCTAAAAAAGATGGTATTGAGGTGTGTAAATCAATTCGATCTGATAAAAATTTAGTACCTATTTTAATGTTAACTGCTAAAGATGACGAATTTGATCGTGTTTTAGGGCTTGAATTAGGTGCTGACGATTATATGACTAAGCCTTTCTCACCTAGAGAAGTGGTTGCGAGAGTAAAAGCTATTTTAAGACGTTCAAAATTTGTTAGTGAAATTGAAAAAGAAGATACGGATGAGGAAGATATTATCATTGATTCCATTCGTATTCGTCCTGAATTTTTCGAAGTATATAAAGATGAAGAATTGTTAGAACTCACACCTAAAGAATTCGAATTATTATTATACTTAATCGAAAGACAAGGGCGCGTGATTACAAGAGAACATATGTTAAATTCTGTATGGAATTATGAATTTGCTGGAGATTCTAGAATTGTAGATGTACATATTAGTCACCTAAGAGATAAATTAGAAGAAAATCCTAAACAACCTAAATTAATTAAAACGGTACGCGGTTTAGGATATAAATTGGAGCGACCTAAAGCTTAATGCTAAAATTCCATCACCGTTTATTATTATTAATTAGTACGATAACGATTATTAGTTTTATTGGTTTAGGAGCGATTATTCATAATACGATTTATCAAACTTTAACTAGCAATCAAACTAGTGAATTAAGAAACGAAGCACATAACTATGTGAACCTTCTTAATCATAATAAAGGTCAAGAAATCGATAACCTTGCTGATAATCAACAAAATGTCGTTGTCATTAAGAATGCAGATGATAATCACGTCATATTCTCTTCTGGTGATAAAAGTAAAATTGATCAAAGAATTGACAATGAGGCTAATCCTTCTGATTTAATAACTAAGAAAACAAAAATCGGTATGCGCTATACTTTTAAAGAAAGTATAGGTAATAAAACTGTATACATAAGTGGTATTAATGATGAAATTATTAATCTTCAAAGAGAGATGTGGAAATACTTATCTATAATAGGCGTCATCGTATTGTTCACAGTTTATTTAGCTTCACGAAGTATTAATCGAACATATATAAGACCTATTAATGAAGTGACGTATGCGACATCTCTATTAGCAGATGGTTATTATCATGTTCGTGTCCCTGAAAGTAATGTTAAAGAAACACGTGCATTATTTGTGACTACGAATGAGTTAGCTAGAAGGTTACAGAAGTTAAATAATCGACAAAAGATACAGTCAAATCGTTTGAAAACGACACTTGAAAATATACCGAGTTCTGTTTTAATGATCGACAAGCATGGAGAAATTGTTGTTGCCAACCATGCTTATTATGAAGTTTTTAGTCCAGAGCAAATTGTTGAAAATAAGAGCTATATTGGATTTCTTGATGATAGTATTGAAAAGCTCATTATCGAAAGTTTCAGAACTGAAAAGGTTATCTATGATCAAATAGAGGTAGATATTAATAATGTACATACGAAATACTTTGATGTTTCTTGTGTGCCAATACTATCTAAATCTAAGAAGAAATTACAAGGTATGGTTGTTGTACTTCATGATATTACGAATCTCCAAAAGTTAGAAAATCTTAGAAGAGAATTTGTAGCAAATGTTTCTCATGAATTAAAAACACCAATTACTTCTATCAAAGGTTTTGCTGAAACCCTCATTGAAGGGGCTAAAAATGATGAACAATCACTCGAGATGTTTTTAAATATTATTTTAAAAGAATCGAACAGAATTGAATCATTGGTCATGGATTTATTAGATTTATCGCATATAGAACAGCAAAATGAAATTGAAACGAGCTATATGAATTTGTCTGAGTTAGCTTATAATACGATTGATAATTTACAAACTCAAGCTACGAATAAAAATATCGAAATTAGGTCAGAAATTGAAAAAGATGTGATTATCGAAGCGCATGAGAATAAAGTTGCTCAAGTGATTACAAATTTACTTTCTAACGCAATTAATTATTCTCTTGAAGACAGTAAAGTTATTGTTCGAGTTTATAGAGAAGGTAAAAAAGTTAATTTAGAAATTCAAGATTTTGGTATTGGAATTAGTGCCAAAGATCAAAAACATATCTTTGAACGTTTCTATAGAGTGGATAAGGCACGTAGTAGAGATTCTGGAGGTACAGGTCTTGGACTGTCTATTACGAAGCATATTGTTGAAGCGCATAATGGTCGAATTAGTGTAAGTAGTAAGCCAGGAGAAGGTTCAACATTTAAAGTAACGTTTATAGATGAATAAATTTTTAAAGGAGCTGAGACAATTAAGTCTCAGCTTTTTTATTAAGAGGTGGTAGATCTAATGTTTGCATTTAACTTCAGGTTAAATGCACTAAGGGAAGCTAAACGCACTATAGTCGTCAAATGACAAAAGAGGAACACATGAGTTAAAAACTCATGCGTAAGTGGTACTATGTATTTCAATTGAAATACAAGTACCACTTTATATGCTAAAATGTATGTAAATCTGTTCTGGAGGTTACGTATTTTGGATAAATTAGTGTTAATAGATGGTAACAGTTTAAGTTTTAGAGCATTTTATGCTTTACCATTACTTTCTAATAAAGCTGGTATTCATACAAATGCTGTGTATGGCTTTGCAATGTTACTTGAAAAAATAATTAAAGAAGAACAACCTAATCACTTTTTAGTTGCATTTGATGCTGGTAAAACGACTTTCAGACACTCAAAGTACAGTGAGTATAAAGGTGGTAGACAAAAAACACCACCTGAACTAAGTGAACAATTTCCTTATATCCGTCAATTATTAGATGCGTATCATATTAAAAGATATGAACTTGAGAATTATGAAGCGGATGATATTATCGGTACTTTAAGTAAAGAAGCAGATCAAGCGGGTTACGAAACAATTATTATTACTGGGGATCGTGACTTAACACAATTGGCTACTGATAATGTCACTATTTATTACACCAAGAAAGGTGTTACGGATGTCGATCACTATACGCCAAGTTTTATTGCTGAAAAATATAACGGCTTAGAACCTAAGCAAATTATCGATATGAAAGGTCTCATGGGAGATACTTCTGATAATATACCTGGTGTTCCAGGCGTAGGTGAGAAAACGGCAATTAAATTACTTAATCAATTTAATTCTGTTGAAGGCGTATATGACAATATCGACGAAGTCACTGCTAAAAAATTAAAAGAAAAACTTATCAATAGTAAAGATGATGCATTGATGAGTAAAGACCTAGCTACAATCAATGTTGAGAGTCCAATTGAAGTTTCTCTCAAAGATACAAAATTGGAAAACCAAGATGATAATCATGAAAAAATAGAGTTATTTAAAAAGCTAGAATTTAAGCAATTGTTATCAGATATTGATGAAGATGCGAATAACGAGGAAGTTACAGATAAAACGTTTGACGTTGAAACAGATTTTCAACACATTGATTTTAAAAATTTATCTCATGCCACAATTCATTTTGAGTTAGAAGATACCAATTATCTAAAAGATAATATATTAAAATTTGGATTATACACAGATGATACGCACATCGTAATCAATGCAGAAGATATTAAACAACATTCAGACTTAATCGAATGGTTAGAAGATGCACAAACTGTTAAGACTGTGTATGATGCTAAAAAAACGTATGTAGCTGCACATCGTTTAGATATTAACATCCAGAACGTTCAATTTGATGTTATGCTCGCAAGCTATATTATTGATCCATCGCGTGCAATTGATGATGTGAAATCAGTCGTCTCTTTATATGGACAGAATTACGTTAAAGATAATGTTTCTATTTATGGAAAAGGAAAAAAACATCATATTCCAGAAGACAATATTTTAAATGAACACGTTGCGTCAATTACAGAAGCCATTGCGAGTGCTAAACCATTAATGGAAGAACAATTAAAAGAGTATAATCAAGTTGAACTTCTTGCAAATCTAGAACTTCCGCTTGCTAAAATTTTAAGTGAAATGGAAGAAATTGGTATCTACACTGATGTGAATGATTTGAAGCATATGGAAAATGAAATTCAAGAAAAATTAGATGTTCTTATTAAAAATATCCATGAAGCTGCTGGAGAAGAATTTAATATTAATTCACCAAAACAATTAGGTGTCGTATTATTTGAAACATTAAAACTTCCAGTGATTAAAAAAACAAAAACCGGATATTCAACGGCTGTTGATGTACTTGAACAATTAAAAGGTGAGCATCCAATTATTGAACATATCTTAGAATATAGACAACTTTCTAAATTACAATCTACCTACGTAGAAGGCTTACAAAAAGTAATCAGCAAAGATAATAGAATTCATACGCGCTTCAATCAAACGCTTGCACAAACAGGTCGTTTATCAAGTGTAGATCCGAACTTACAAAATATTCCTATCCGCTTAGAAGAAGGTAGAAAAATTAGAAAAGCGTTTAAACCTACTTCAGAAGATAGTGTGATATTATCAGCTGACTATTCACAAATTGAACTACGTGTGCTTGCGCATATTACTCAAGATGAAAGTTTAAAAGAAGCTTTCATACATGGCCATGATATTCATACAGCTACTGCGATGAAAGTTTTCAATGTAGAGGCAAATGACGTAGACAGCCTTATGCGTAGACAAGCTAAAGCTGTTAATTTCGGTATTGTTTATGGAATTAGTGACTATGGCTTAAGTCAAAGTCTAGGTATTACGCGTAAGAAAGCGAAAGCATTTATTGATGATTATTTAGCTAGTTTCCCAGGCGTTAAGCAATATATGTCAGATATCGTCAAAGATGCTAAAGCGCAGGGTTATGTTGAAACGCTGTTACATCGTCGCCGTTATATTCCAGATATTACAAGCCGAAACTTCAATTTAAGAAGTTTTGCAGAAAGAACTGCTATGAATACTCCAATTCAAGGTAGTGCAGCAGATATTATTAAATTAGCTATGGTTAAATTTAATGAAAAGGTAAAAAATACGAACTACCATGCAAAATTATTATTACAGGTTCATGATGAATTAATCTTTGAATTACCTAAATCAGAAGTTGAAGACTTTAGTGAATTTGTTGAAGGAATTATGGAAAATGCGCTTGATTTAGATGTACCGTTAAAAGTAGATTCAAGCTATGGACCAACATGGTATGATGCCAAATAAAGAAAGGACATAAATATGCCAGAATTACCAGAAGTAGAACATGTGAAACGAGGCATAGAACCTTATATTAAAAACGAAAGAATTAAAAAAGTAATTTTTTCAGATAATGTCATTAAAGGTAAGAAAGACAATAGAGAAACAATCATTAAAGGTATGGAGTTAGATAGCTTTGCAAAGCTTACCGAAGGCTACACAATTACTCAAGTGTTAAGACGTAGTAAATATATTGTGCTTCATATCGAAAGAGATAACGATCAAAGAATTTTAATTAGTCATTTAGGCATGGCGGGTGGATTCTTCGTTGTTGACGACCTAGAGGACATTGCTACACCTAATTACCGTAAACATTGGCAAGTTATTTTTGAACTTGAAAATGAGAAAAAGTTAGTCTACTCAGATATCAGACGTTTCGGTGAAATTAGAAATGTCGCAGGATTTGAAAGTTATCCTCCATTTTTAGAAATAGCACCTGAACCATTTGAAGAAGAAGCGTTAGCGCATTATTTAAGTTGCTTTGATATCAATAAATACGCAAACAAACCTATTAAGCAAATGATACTTGATCACAAAGTGATTGCAGGTGCCGGTAATATTTATGCTTGTGAAGCACTTTTCAGAGCGGGAATTCGTCCTGATAAAATTGCACACACGTTGAATCATCAAGAAAGAGAAATGTTATTTTATTATGTTCGAGAAGTGTTAAAAGAGGGTATAAAATACGGTGGAACGAGTATCTCTGATTATCGCCATGCTGACGGTAAAACAGGAGAGATGCAATTACATTTAAATGTATATAAGCAAAAGTACTGTAAAATTTGTGGGCATGAAATAGAAACAAAAGTGATTGCCACTAGAAATAGTCATTTTTGCCCAAATTGTCAGAAATAAAGGAAGCGTGAGACTATGCCAAAGATTATCGGACTAACAGGAGGCATCGCAACTGGGAAATCAACAGTGTCAGAATTATTAACAGCATATGATTTTAAAGTTGTCGATGCAGACCTTGCTTCCCGTGAAGCGGTTAAAAAAGGATCAAAGGGTTTAGAACAAATTAAAGAAAAATTTGGTCCAGAGGCGATTGATGAAAATGGAGAAATGAATCGTAAATATATGGGAGAACTTGTATTTAAACATCCAGAACAACGATTAGAACTTAATAAGATTGTTCATCCCATAGTACGTGAAATTATGGAAAATGAGAAAAATCGTTATTTAAACGAAGGATATCATGTGATTATGGATATTCCTTTACTTTATGAAAATGATTTGCAAGATACTGTAGATGAAGTATGGGTGGTATATACATCCGAAAGTATTCAAATAGAACGTTTAATGGAGAGAAATAACTTATCTCAAGAAGATGCGAAAGCACGTGTGTATAGCCAAATTTCTATAGATAAGAAAAGTAGAATGGCCGATCATGTGATAGATAATTTAGGAGATAAACTTGAATTAAAACAAAACTTACAACAACTTCTTGAAGAACAAGGATATATCGATTCTTCAATTAAATAAGAGTATGAGCGTATGCGAATTAAGATATCGTGTACGCTTTTTGTTTGTATTACGTGAAAATAGAAAATCACTCATAAGTATAACTTATTTAAAATGATAGCTAAACGTAATTTATTTCAATTAGTAAACGCTTTCAAAAATAAATAATTATGTTATACTAATCCTATAAAGTATAACATATAAATAAATGCTCAAGGGGTGCTTTTAATGTCAACGAATATCGCAATTAATGGAATGGGTAGAATTGGAAGAATGGTATTACGTATAGCTTTAAAAAATGAAAATTTAAATGTAGTTGCTATCAACGCAAGCTATCCTTCTGAAACAATTGCACATTTAATTAATTATGATACAACTCATGGTACATATGATAAGAAAGTAGAACCAACAGAAAATGGTATCAAAGTTGGAGATCATGAAATTAAATTAGTATCTGATAGAAACCCTGAAAACTTACCATGGAGAGAATTAGATATTGATCTTGTTATCGAAGCAACTGGTAAATTTAATCATGGTGATAAAGCGATTGCGCATATTAACGCAGGGGCTAAAAAAGTGTTGTTAACAGGGCCTTCAAAAGGCGGAGAAGTGCAAATGATTGTAAAAGGGGTTAATGATGATCAACTAGATATTAATCAATATGATATCTTTAGTAACGCTTCATGTACAACCAATTGTATAGGTCCAGTAGCCAAAGTCTTAAATGATAAATTTGGAATTGTAAATGGTTTAATGACAACGGTTCATGCTATTACAAATGACCAAAAAAATATTGATAATCCACATAAAGATTTACGTAGAGCACGTTCATGTAACGAAAGTATTATACCTACTTCAACTGGTGCAGCTAAAGCACTTAAAGAGGTATTACCAGAAGTTGAAGGCAAACTTCATGGTATGGCACTACGTGTTCCAACGAAGAATGTTTCCCTAGTGGATTTAGTGGTTGATTTAGAGAAAAATGTAACCGCTGAAGAAGTAAATGATGCATTCAGAAATTCTGGCTTAGATGGCATATTAGACGTTGAAGATGCACCTTTAGTGTCCGTTGATTTTAATACAAACCCTAATTCAGCAGTGTTAGATGCACAATCTACAATGGTGATGGGAGATAATAAAGTTAAAGTTATCGCCTGGTACGATAATGAATGGGGATATTCAAACCGAGTTGTTGAAGTTGCTGAACAAATTGGTCAGCTTATTGAAGATGAAGCAACAGTTAAAGCAGTTTAATTAAATATATAGTTAATCAATTTGGCATATAAGATCCGATACGATAGCTCTAAGATAATTTCAGTTTAGAATTGTCTTAGAGCTTTTTTATTACTACACTCATTTTTAAAGTAGTAAAATCCTGTTGCTTCAAAGTGATTTTCTATGTCAAAAAAATTTATATTGTCTTATAAAAGTGAAATTTTAATTTGTGACATGCATTTTTATTATTATTGTATTTATCTACGACATCCACTCTAAAATATTTCAGTTATTAAGTATAATAATTCGATTATTAGTCTAAAGGACCTTTCTTTTTTACAAGCCAATTTTATAGTATAATGAACGATAATCAAACTTAAGAGGGTGACATAAATGAAATGCCCAAAATGTAATTCAACGCATTCAAGAGTAGTCGATTCGAGACATGCTGATGAAGCTAATGCAATAAGACGTAGAAGAGAATGTGAAAATTGTGGCACTAGATTTACCACATTTGAACATATTGAAGTAAGTCCGCTTATCGTTGTTAAAAAAGATGGCACTAGAGAGCAATTTTTAAGAGAAAAAATATTAAATGGCCTAGTAAGATCTTGTGAAAAAAGACCGGTAAGATATCAACAATTGGAGGATATAACGAATAAAGTAGAGTGGCAATTAAGAGATGAAGGACAAACTGAAATATCTTCCCGAGATATTGGAGAACATGTAATGAAATTATTGATGCATGTAGATCAAGTTTCCTATGTAAGATTTGCTTCCGTCTATAAAGAATTTAAAGATGTGGACCAACTACTTGCTTCCATGCAAGGAATTTTGAATGATAACAAACGGAGTGATTAATCAATGGGATTACAATCCTATGAATATGGTTTGAGGCCTCAAGATGGCTTTGAAGTGATTAAAGAATTTCAAATAACGACAGAACACTTAGAAATACTAAATCGTCTGTTTACGCCTTTAATTGGGCCCCAGTCTATTGGACTTTATCATTTTATGAATCAGTTTACTGATGACAATAATCATTATCCGCTAACACATTATGTATTTATGAATGAATTAAAAATTAACCTTCTAGATTTTAGGAAGCAAATGGATTACCTAGAAGCAATAGGATTGGTCAAAACTTTCGTAAATCACGAAGATAAACAAACACATTTTGTGTATCAATTAATTCAACCTCCAACAGCATATCAATTTTTTAATGATCCGATGCTTTCTGTATTTTTATATAGTGAGGTTGATAAGAATCGTTATCAAATGCTTAAAGCTCATTTTGAAAGGGATAAAAAAGATTTAAGTAGTTATCAACAAACAACACGAAAGTTTACTGAAGTATTTAGCGTTCCTAAGAAAATGATGGACCAAGATTTATCCAAACTTAAGCAAATTAAGCACTATGATGGTGTTGATTTATCTAATGAGACATTCGATTTCGATTTATTAAAACAAATGTTAAATCATCATTTTATCAGTAATGAAATCATTGATAAGGATGCCAAAGAACTCATCATTCAACTCGCCACATTATATGGATTAACCCCAGATGGTATGAAAAAGGTTATATTAAATTCAATTACTAGTGCGCAACAATTATCTTTTGAAGAGATGCGGAAACAGGCGCGTTCTTATTATTTAATAGAACATGAAAATCATCTACCCAAATTACAATTAAAAGAGCAACGATCAGATATCTCATCAAATAGTGAAGAAATCTCGCCTCAAAATGATACTGAAGCATGGTTGAAATTACTTGATGAAACAAGTCCAATTGATATGTTGGCAAGTTGGTCTGGGTCAGAACCTACACAATCTCAGAAGAGTATGATTGAAGAATTAATGAATAGAGAGAAGATGAATTTTGGTGTCATTAATATTCTATTGCAATTTGTTATGCTTAAAGAAGATATGAAGTTGCCGAAATCTTATATATTTGAGATAGCGTCAAATTGGAATAAAAAAGACATTAAAACTGCGAAACAGGCTTATGATTATGCACTTCAAGTCAATCAACCTAAAAATTATGAGCAGAATTATAAAGGAAGTAGAAATTATTCAAGACAAAACAAACAATTGATATCTAAAGAAAAAACACCAAAATGGTTAGAAAATCGAGATAATCAATCTGCAAACACTTCTGAAAAACAATCAAAACAAAATGATGATAAATTAGAAAAAGACCGTCAAGCATTCCTAGAGAAATTAAATAAAAAATGGGAGGAAGGTGATGAGTGATGAAAAGCTTCAAAAATATTATGGGGTCGTCACAAGACTTAGATAAAAGAATTGAAAAAATAAAAAAAGACGTAATTAATGACCCAGATGTTAAACAATTTTTAGAGCATCATCAATCTGAACTTACTAATGCAATGATTGATGAAGATTTAAATGTATTGCAAGAATATAAAGATCAACAAAAGCATTACGATGGTCATCGCTTCGAAGATTGCCCCAATTTTGTAAAAGGACATGTACCTGAACTCTACATAGAAAATGATAGAATAAAAATTCGATATTTAATGTGTCCTTGCAAAATTAAACATGACGAAGAACGGTTTAATTCTCAACTCATAACCTCTCATCATATGCAACGAGATACATTAAATGCCAAGTTGAAAGACATCTATATGGACCAACGCGATCGTTTAGATGTAGCGATGGCTGCAGAAGAAATCTGTACTGCTATTGCTAATGATGAAAAAGTAAAAGGGCTATATTTACATGGTCCGTTTGGTACAGGTAAATCATTCATACTAGGCGCAATTGCCAATCAACTTAAGTCTAAAAAGATTTCCTCTACTATCGTGTATTTACCTGAATTTATACGTACTTTAAAGAGTGGATTTAAGGATGGTAGCTTCGAAAGGAAATTAGAACGTGTGCGAGAAGCTAATATATTAATGTTAGACGATATTGGTGCTGAAGAAGTTACGCCGTGGGTAAGGGATGAAATCATAGGGCCATTGCTACATTATAGAATGGTACATGAACTACCAACTTTCTTTAGTTCTAACTTTGATTATAGTGAACTTGAGCATCACTTATCTATTACAAGAGATGGATCTGAAAAAACGAAAGCCGCTCGTATTATCGAACGTGTTAAGACGCTATCCAACTCATATTATCTTGAAGGTAAAAATTATAGAAACAATTGAATTTTATCTTATGAGGTGTATAATAGACTTAAATCTAAATCGTTGAAATTATTGAAGACAAGATAATTTAATCACTGTTACACAGAAAGTCATTAGCTAATGAGAATATGGCTAACATATTAAATGATTACTACTTCAGTAAATGATATTTGTAATGAATATCCGGCTCAAGACCGTTATCTTATGTAGAGAAGTTTAACTCTTTAATGAGAATAAGAGTTAAACGACTAGGGTGGTACCGCGATAATCTCGTCCCTTGTTTGGGGCGGGATTTTTTGTGTTTTATGGATATTTATTAAACAAGTCAACGATCAGATGCTTTATTATTTAGGAGGGTTAAGTATGGATCAAATTAATATTCAATTTCCAGATGGTAATTCAAAGGCGTTTGATAAAGGTACAACTACAGAAGATATCGCTCAATCTATAAGCCCAGGTTTAAGAAAGAAAGCTGTAGCAGGTAAATTTAATGGTCAAATGGTCGATTTAACTCGTCCGCTTGAAGAAGATGGATCAATTGAAATTGTTACACCTGGAAGTGAAGAAGCACTTGAAGTATTACGTCATTCAACTGCTCACTTAATGGCTCAAGCCTTAAAACGCTTATATGGAGATGTGAAGTTTGGTGTAGGACCAGTTATTGAAGGTGGGTTCTATTACGATTTTGATATGGATGAAAAGGTATCATCAGATGACTTTGACAAAATCGAAAAAACAATGAAACAAATCGTTAATGAAAATTATAAAGTTGAAAGAAAAGTAGTGAGTAGAAACGAAGCTAAAGAATTTTTCAAAGATGATCCTTATAAATTGGAATTGATTGATGCAATTCCTGAAGGAGAGAATGTTACTCTATACACACAAGGTGAGTTTACTGATTTATGCCGTGGCGTTCACGTACCTTCAACTTCAAAAATTAAAGAATTTAAATTATTATCCACTGCTGGTGCTTATTGGCGTGGTGATAGTAATAACAAGATGTTACAACGTATTTACGGTACTGCATTTTTCGATAAAAAAGATCTAAAAGCGCACTTACAAATGCTTGAAGAACGTCGCGAACGAGATCATCGTAAAATTGGTAAAGACTTAGAGTTATTTACTAATAGCCAACTCGTAGGTGCAGGTTTACCTCTATGGTTACCTAATGGGGCTACAATTCGACGTGAAATTGAACGTTACATTGTTGATAAAGAGGTAAGCATGGGTTACGACCATGTATATACTCCTGTACTCGCAAATGTTGATTTATATAAAACTTCAGGACACTGGGACCATTATCAAGAGGATATGTTCCCGCCAATGAAATTAGATGAAACAGAAGAAATGGTATTAAGACCAATGAACTGTCCACATCATATGATGATTTATAACAATAAACCACACTCTTATCGTGAACTACCTATTCGTATTGCTGAATTAGGTACAATGCATAGATATGAAGCAAGCGGTGCTGTTTCTGGATTACAACGTGTTCGTGGTATGACTTTAAATGACTCTCATATTTTCGTAAGACCAGATCAAATTAAAGAAGAGTTCAAACGAGTTGTAAACATGATTCAAGAAGTATATGAAGATTTCGGTTTCGAGGATTATACTTTTAGATTAAGCTATAGAGACCCTGAAGATAAAGAGAAATACATGGACGATGACGAAATGTGGAATAAAGCTGAATCAATGCTTAAAGAAGCAGTTGATGAAATGGGCTTACCATATGTAGAAGCTATAGGTGAAGCGGCTTTCTACGGTCCAAAATTAGACGTCCAAGTTAAAACAGCTATGGGTAAAGAAGAAACATTATCTACAGCTCAACTTGACTTCTTATTACCAGAACGCTTTGAACTTACTTATATAGGAAGCGATGGCGAACAACATCGACCAGTTGTTATCCACCGTGGCGTGGTTTCAACTATGGAACGTTTTGTTGCATTCTTAACTGAGGAAACTAAAGGGGCATTCCCAACTTGGTTAGCGCCAAAACAAGTTGAAATTATTCCTGTAAATGTTGATATTCATTATGACTATGCGCGTCAATTACAAGATGAGCTCAAATCACAAGGTGTACGTGTCGAAATTGATGACCGTAATGAAAAAATGGGATATAAAATACGTGAAGCACAAATGCAAAAAATCCCATACCAAATTGTAGTCGGTGACAAAGAAGTGGAAAATAACGAAGTGAATGTTAGAAAATATGGTTCAGAAGACCAAGAATCACTTGAAAAAGATGAGTTCATTTGGAATCTTGTTGATGAAATCCGCTTGAAAAAACATAGATAAGCTTGAAAAGACAGGCTGTATCATGTATATTACAATTGAATCAAATATAAATTAGAGTTAGAGGTTGCATTGTTAATCAGTAGCTAATCAGAAGTTGTATGGAACATATGTTGAATTAGCAAAAGGTAACAATGCCGAAACAAATGTAAAACCATAATTTACATTTGTTGGGACAGTTTTCGATAAGAAGCTGTACTGTCACTGAATGTGATGTGCTACCTTATATAGATAAAAGCAAAGTGGTTGCATATCTTAAAGGTATGTAACCACTTTTTTGTTTGAGTTCTGTGTGTAACTAAAGTTCGTATAATTTCAATTCAATGATGATGAAATTAAGCATACTCATAACTATGTATGATTTTAATCAAATTTTCATACAAGACATGTATAGTTATTCTACACAGAGAAATAGTTACATGTTAGCCTCTAAGACAAGGAAAGGGAACTTCTATGAGTAAAAATGAAAATCAAAATGGCGGTGTTCAAAGAGGATTAAAAGATCGTCATATTTCTATGATCGCAATTGGCGGTTGTATTGGGACAGGTCTATTTATGACTTCAGGTGGTGCCATTCATGATGCTGGTGCATTAGGTGCATTAATTGCGTATGCGATTATTGGTGCGATGGTATTCTTCCTAATGACTTCACTAGGTGAAATGGCGACATATTTGCCGGTTTCAGGATCTTTTAGTACGTATGCTACAAGATTCGTAGATCCTTCTTTAGGGTTTGCTTTAGGTTGGAATTATTGGTTTAACTGGGTTATTACAGTTGCAGCTGATGTAACGATTGCAGCTCAAGTTATACAGTATTGGTCTCCAATGCAAGGGATGCCTGCTTGGGTTTGGAGTTGTATATTCTTAGTTATTATTTTCGCATTAAATTCTTTATCAGTGAGAGTGTATGGCGAAAGTGAATATTGGTTTGCTTTAATTAAAGTTGTTACTGTAATTATCTTTATTGTGATAGGTTTATTAACAATACTAGGTATCATGGGTGGAGAATTTGTAGGATTCGATACATTCACTAAAGGTGACGGTCCTATCCTAGGTGGAAACCTTGGAGGTAGTCTTCTCTCTATTTTAGGTGTATTCCTAGTAGCTGGATTCTCATTCCAAGGTACTGAATTAATAGGTATTACAGCTGGTGAATCTGAAAATCCTGAAAGAGCTGTTCCGAAGGCGATCAAACAAGTATTTTGGAGAATCTTATTATTTTATATTTTAGCAATATTTATCATAGGTATGTTGATTCCTTATGATAGTAAGGCATTAATGGGTGGCGGAGATAGTATTTCTACTTCACCATTTACACTTGTATTTAAGAATGCAGGTCTTGCCTTTGCAGCTTCGTTCATGAACGCTGTTATACTTACATCAGTACTATCAGCCGGAAATTCAGGAATGTACGCGTCTACTCGTATGTTATATTCAATGAGTAAAGATAAACTTGCGTTTGCTTCATTTGGCAAAACAAACAAAAGTGGTGTACCTTATTTATCATTAATTGCTACTGGCGTACTAGTTGTACTTATTTTCGCTTTACAACACCTCAGTGGCGATGCATATGAATATATTGTTGCGGCGAGTGGAATGACAGGATTTATTGCTTGGGTAGGTATAGCGATTAGTCACTTTAGATTTAGACGCGCTTTTGATAAACAAGATTACGATAAAAGTAAGCTTAAATATAAAGCCAAACTTTTCCCATTTGGTCCTATATTCGCAGGTATATTATGTGTGATTGTTATTATCGGGCAAGATGTTGATTTTATTAAAACAGGACATTTTGATCTAAATAGATTTGTAATTACCTATATGGGTATACCTGTATTTTTAATCTTCTTCCTTTATCATAAATTACGCTATAAAACTAAAATGATTCCACTTAATAAAGTGGATCTAAGACAAGATGTTTCAATGGAAGAAATTAGACATCATGATAAATAATAAAAAAACAATTGACTTACATGTTTATTACTGATATGATTGTAAACGTTGAATACGAAACGAACCAAGTAGAAGCACCCGCTTCTCACCTGTAGCGACGCTAATGCAGTTGGCAGGTTAATCATGTTACACAATAAATGTGTGAAAGAAGAGCGGGTAGTGATACTCGCTCTTCTTTTTTGCTTGGGACAATTTCGTAAAACTTTAGGAGGTGTCAACCATAGCAAAAGATCAAACTCAAATTAATGAGAAAATTCGTGCAAAAGAACTACGTTTAATAGGCCAAGATGGTGAACAAATTGGTGTGAAACCTAAACGTGAAGCGTTAGAAATGGCTGAACGTGTAGATTTAGATTTAGTTGTTGTAGCACCAAACGCTAAACCACCTGTTGCGAGAATTATGGACTACGGTAAATATAAATTCGAACAACAGAAAAAAGAAAAAGAAATGAAAAAGAAACAAAAAGTTATCAACGTTAAAGAAATACGTTTAAGTCCAACTATTGAAGAACATGACTTCCAAACTAAGTTGAAAAATGGACGTAAATTCTTATCTAAAGGCGATAAATGTAAAGTTTCTATTCGTTTCAGAGGACGTGCGATTACGCATAAAGAAATTGGTCAACGCGTATTAGAAAAATTTGTAGATGAATGTAAAGATATCGCAACTGTTGAACAAAAACCTAAAATGGAAGGGCGCCAAATGTTTATTATGTTAGCGCCTGTCAATGAAAAATAATCGTCAATTAATAGGAGGAAATGAATCATGCCTAAAATGAAAACTCACCGTGGAGCAGCTAAACGTGTTAAAAGAACTGGTTCAGGTCAATTAAAACGTTCAAGAGCTTTCACATCTCACTTATTCGCAAATAAAAACACTAAACAAAAACGTCAATTACGTAAAGCTAAATTAGTGTCTAAAAGTGATATGAAACGTGTAAAACAATTATTAGCATACAAAAAATAAGAAATAGTACGATAGTTAATATCTAAGGAGGAATTTATTATGCCACGAGTTAAAGGTGGAACAGTTACAAGAGCCCGTCGTAAAAAAACGATTAAATTAGCTAAAGGTTACTTCGGTGCGAAACACACATTATACAAAGTAGCTAAACAACAAGTAATGAAATCAGATCAATATGCTTTCCGTGACCGTCGTCAACGTAAACGTGATTTCCGTAAATTATGGATCACTCGTATTAATGCGGCTGCACGTCAACATGACATGAGCTATTCTCGTTTAATGAACGGCTTGAAAAAAGCTGAAATCGACATTAACCGTAAAATGTTATCAGAAATCGCTATTTCTGACGACAAAGCTTTCGGTGAATTAGTATCTAAAGCTAAAGAAGCTTTAAAATAATAATTGTGATTAAGAGATGATGTAGAGGTCATCTCTTTTTTTATTGCCAAATCGCAAGTGTTAAATCGCAAAATATAATGATTTTTGCTAAAATGACAGGTATAAAAGTATAAATTCAAAAGGAGATAAAAATGTCTAAATTTGATGAACAAATTATCGTTGTACCAAGAAGTGTATTATTTAATGATGATAAAAATGCTTTCAATGGTTTTTTACATAAAAATAATATTAAAGGAAAAGACATCTTTAATGCTTTAAGTGAATATGAAGTCAAAAGACGTGGTGATATGGAAGAAGATCCTACGTTTAAACAGCTTATCTCTTATTGTTTATTAGAAAATGAAAAAGGAGAAATTCTTGTCTACGAACGTCTATCTGGTGGCGGAGAAGAGAGATTACACGGTCAATCTTCTATTGGTGTAGGAGGTCACATGAATGACGTCGTTGGTGCAGATTCTATTAATGAAGTTTTAAGAGTTAATGCACAAAGAGAATTGGAAGAAGAAGTAGGTCTAGCAAGTGAAGATTCACAAAATATGGAATATATTGGTTTTATTAATGATGATACTAACGAAGTAGGTAAAGTTCATATGGGGGTGGTGTTTAAAATCACTGTCCAAACTTCTGATGTTGAAGCAAAAGAAACTGATACACTTAGAATAAAGTGGGTAGAAAAAGGAAGTATTGAATCTTACGATGATTTTGAGACATGGAGTGCTTTAATTCTTCAAGACCTATAAAGATTGGAGTGCATAATAATTGTCGAATGTAATTCCTTTTCCACAATCTGAACAAAAAATAATCACGCAAATAAAAAATGCTCAACACAATCATGATTATGAAGAAATGTATGATCTATTTGAAACCTACGAAAGACATTTCGAACTTACTGAAGAACTTGCTTTGAAAAAATGTTGGATGCTTAATCAAATGAGTTCATTTTTAGAATTAAGAGAAGAAGCCATTATATTATTGAAGCGTGGATTGAGTTGCTATGATGACTTAATGATTTATTACGTTAAGAGTTTAAATGGTTTAGGTCAATATTATCAGACAGTTGAAGTAATCAATCAAATTATTGATGAAGTGCGTGATCATAAAACAAGAATGGCACTCTTTCCTTTAAAAGAGTATGCACAATCTAAATTAGATGTAGATCGACAAATGATTTCATCATCTCTTGCAAAATTCGAAGATTATAATAGTAGAGAACAAACAGCGTTAGTTTTACAACTGATTGATAATGGACATTATCAATTTAAAGAGAGTGTTGCGCATTTATTATCAACATTGAAATTACCTCATAATATTATGAGCCTCATGTTAGAATATTTAAGATTTGCTGAATACGATAATGAAATTGTAATCAGGAAGTACGATCAAGAGGTAAACGTCATACCTTCAAACCTAACTGGATTAGAACATACAACGATGAAAGAAACTGTGATTCCTCAAGTGATACAAAGGCTTGAAGAAGGCGCATTACACATTGTAGATGAAGCGCATCATATTATGAATAATCATTCAATACTCTTATATCCATTAGAAATTAAATCTCTATACCATATTGATGAATGGATTAATGCTTATGATGTTTATTTTAAATCATTAATTGGTATAGAAATAACTGTTGAGAATTTAAACACATTAGAATTTATTAAATCTTTAGATATTGAGAACTGAAATTCATTTGTTGCAAATTTAGAAAAAGAAATTTAATATAGTATCTATTGATAATAAATAAACTTGAAAAACTCAGTGTTTTCAATGTTTGTTTACGATTTAAACCTATGATATAATAGGGAAGTTGAAAAAAATAAATTAGTCAATCATGGAGGTATTTATACATGACAGCAACTTGGGAAAAAAAGGAAGGTAACGAAGGCGTATTAACAGTTACAGTTCCTGCAGAAAAAGTAGACAAAGCATTAGATCAAGCATTTAAAAAAGTAGTTAAACAAATTAATGTGCCTGGTTTCCGTAAAGGTAAAGTGCCTCGTCCAATCTTTGAACAACGTTTTGGTGTAGAAGCATTATACCAAGATGCAGTAGATATCTTATTACCTGAAGCTTATGGGGAAGCTATTGATGAAACTGGTATTAATCCAGTAGCACAACCTGAAGTAAGTGTCACTCAAATCGAAAAAGGTAAAGACTTTATCTTCGATGCTACAGTTACAGTTGAACCAGAAGTTGAATTAGGTGAATATAAAGGTCTTGAAATTGAAAAACAAGACACTGAACTTACTGATGAAGAATTACAAGAATCTATCGACCACAGTTTAGGCCACTTAGCTGAAATGGTTGTTAAAGAAGATGGCGCTGTTGAAAATGGCGACACAGTAAACATTGACTTTAGTGGTTCAGTTGATGGTGAAGAATTTGAAGGCGGTCAAGCTGAAGGCTATGACCTAGAAGTTGGTTCAGGTTCATTCATCCCAGGATTCGAAGAGCAATTAGAAGGTATGAAAACTGGAGAAGAAAAAGACGTTGTTGTAACTTTCCCAGAAGAATATCATGCTGAAGAATTAGCAGGTAAAGAAGCTACTTTCAAAACAAAAGTAAATGAAATCAAATATAAAGAAGTGCCTGAGCTTACTGATGAAGTAGCAAATGAATTAGATTCAAATGCTGAAACTGTAGATGAATATAAAGAAAACTTACGTAAACGTTTATCTGAACAAAAAGCTACAGAAGCTGAAAATACTGAAAAAGAAGAAGCAATCAACAAAGCTACTGACAACACAACAATTGATATCCCAGAAGCTATGGTTAACACTGAATTAGACCGTATGATTCAAGAATTCGGTCAAAGAATTCAACAACAAGGTTTAGACTTACAAATGTATTATCAAATCTCTGGTCAAAACGAAGAACAATTAAGAGAGCAAATGAAAGATGATGCTGAACAACGTGTTAAAACAAACTTAACGCTTACAGCTATTGCAGATGCTGAGAATGTTGAAGTTTCTGACGAAGATATCGATAAAGAACTAGAAAAAATGAGTGAACAGTTTAATATTTCAGTTGAAGATATTAAATCAACTTTAGGTAATACAGATATCGTGAAAAATGATGTACGTATTCAAAAAGTTATCGATTTATTAAGAGATAACGCTAAATATGTTGAATCAACAAAAGAAGACTAATTATTAGGTGAAGTTACTTTGACGATATCGTCAATAAAGTATAATTAATCAAAGATTGTTCATATTTAATGACTAAGTGAAAAAGGTAGCAGATACATGTAATGTGTATCTGCTATAACTATTTAAGCAGATAAATTGTAAATGCACAAAGTTGCATTGTAGAATGCAATCTAGTATAGTCTTTAAGGAATAGGGGTGTAAAAAAGAATGTTCAAATTCAATGAAGATGAAGAAAACTTAAAATGTTCTTTCTGCGGTAAAGACCAAGATCAAGTTAAAAAATTAGTCGCAGGAAGTGGCGTATATATTTGTAACGAGTGTATTGAGCTTTGCTCAGAAATCGTTGAAGAAGAATTAGCTCAAAATACGTCAGAAGGATTTACTGAATTACCAACTCCTAAAGAAATCATGGATCATTTAAATGAATATGTCATTGGCCAAGAAAAAGCAAAAAAATCATTGGCTGTTGCAGTTTATAACCACTATAAACGTATTCAACAATTAGGCCCTAGTGAAGATGATGTAGAGTTACAAAAAAGTAATATCGCATTAATTGGTCCTACAGGTAGCGGTAAAACATTATTAGCGCAAACATTAGCTAAGACGCTTAATGTACCATTTGCGATTGCAGATGCTACAAGTCTTACTGAAGCAGGCTATGTAGGCGACGACGTTGAAAATATTCTATTACGTTTAATCCAAGCTGCTGACTTTGATATAGATAAAGCTGAAAAAGGTATTATATATGTCGATGAAATTGATAAAATAGCTCGTAAATCTGAGAATACTTCTATTACACGTGATGTGTCTGGTGAAGGTGTTCAACAAGCCTTACTTAAAATTTTAGAAGGTACAACTGCAAGCGTTCCTCCACAAGGTGGACGTAAACATCCAAACCAAGAGTTAATCCAGATTGATACTACGAATATTTTATTCATCTTGGGTGGTGCCTTTGACGGAATTGATGAAGTAATCAAACGTCGTTTAGGAGAGAAAGTAATTGGATTTGCTAGTAATGAAGCTGATAAATATGATGAAGAAGCTTTATTAGAACAAATTCGACCAGAAGATTTACAATCATATGGTTTAATTCCTGAATTTATTGGACGTGTACCAATTGTTGCTAACCTTGAAACATTAGATATTGCAGCACTTAAAAATATCTTAACGCAACCGAAAAATGCGTTAGTTAAACAATATACTAAGATGCTAGAATTAGATAATGTAGAATTAGAATTTACTGATGAAGCATTATCAGCAATTAGTGAGAAAGCAATCGAACGTAAAACAGGTGCACGTGGCTTGCGTTCAATTATTGAAGAAGCACTTATCGATATCATGTATGATGTTCCTTCAACTGAAAATGTAAGCAAAGTTGTTATTACTGAACAAACAATTAATGAAGAAATTGAACCTGAACTATACGATTCTGAAGGTAATCTTGTTAACGAAAGTAAAACTTCAGCATAATTCATATTGATGAAACATACTGAGCCACATAAGTTGTGGCTCAGTTTTTTTATGTAAATCATACCGTAATACGATTTCAAACATATCTTATCGACATAAAATCATTTATAATGTTAGAGTTAAGTTAAATTTAAGTGATAAAGAGAGGATAAAATATGAATATCAATCCTAATAATATCGAATTAATCATCAGTGCTGTGCAAAAATCTCAATACCCTGAAACAGAGATGGCCGAAGTTGCATTAAGCGGACGTTCTAATGTGGGTAAATCGACTTTCATTAATAGTATGATAGGACGTAAGAATATGGCTCGTACTTCCCAACAACCAGGGAAAACGCAAACGCTCAATTTCTTTAATATAGATGAACAGCTTATCTTTGTCGATGTACCTGGATATGGTTATGCAAAGGTGAGTAAAGTTCAAAGAGAAAAGTTTGGTAAAATGATTGAAGAGTATTTAACACAACGAGAAAATCTACAGCTTGTTATTCAACTGGTCGATCTACGACATAATCCAACTGAAGATGATGTACTCATGTATAATTATTTGAAACATTTTGATATTCCAACATTAGTGATTTGTACCAAAGAGGATAAAATTGCTAAAGGTAAAGTTCAAAAACACATTAAAAATATTAAAGAAAAATTAGATCTTGAACCGGAAGATGAGATAATCAGCTATTCTTCTATTAAAAATAGTAAACAACAGCAAGTTTGGGATATCATTGCTTCTTATTTATAACTATTCTTATGTATAAGTAATTAAAATCATAGAAATATAAAATCTTATAATTACGATTGAATGATTTGTTACTATTTTGACAAATTTTTGAAATTACATTAGAATATTTCTAATTTATTTGAGCATTCAACTTAATTGTGTAAATAAATGTGTTATACTTGGCTTATTGTTAGTATATGGAGGGCGTTATAAATGCATTTTATTGCAATTAGCATAAATCATCGTACTGCTGATGTAGCACTAAGAGAGCAAGTTGCTTTTAGAGATGATGCCTTGCGATTAGCCCATGAAGATTTATATGAAACGAAATCCATTTTAGAAAACGTCATATTATCTACATGTAATCGTACTGAAGTATACGCCGTAGTTGACCAAATTCATACAGGACGTTACTATATTCAACGTTTCTTAGCACGTTCTTTTGGATTTGAAGTAGATGATATTAAAGAAATGTCAGAAGTCAAAGTGGGGGACGACGCAGTAGAACATTTATTGCGTGTGATTTCTGGCCTTGATTCAATAGTACTTGGAGAAACTCAAATTTTAGGTCAAATGCGTGATGCATTTTTCTTAGCACAAGAAACAGGTACTACTGGAACAATATTTAATCATTTATTCAAACAGGCGA
Organism: Staphylococcus caprae; assembly: GCF_002902725.1. Classification (GTDB taxonomy): domain Bacteria; phylum Bacillota; class Bacilli; order Staphylococcales; family Staphylococcaceae; genus Staphylococcus; species Staphylococcus caprae. The sequence goes on along the minus strand of NZ_PPRT01000024.1, from coordinate 1,002 downwards.
TTACTTTTGCTAAACGCGCACACAGTGAAACTGATATTGCAGATAATGCTGTCAGTGTTTCTTATGCTGCCGTTGAATTAGCTAAAAAGGTATTCGGAAAATTGAAAAGCAAACATGCTGTCATTATTGGTGCAGGGGAAATGAGCGAATTATCACTCTTAAATCTGTTAGGTTCTGGAATTTCAAATATCACTATCGTCAATCGTACAGTAGCTAAAGCTGAAGTGTTAGCTAATAAGCACAATGTCTCTTACGATTCTTTAGATGCTTTGCCATCATTATTAGAGCAAACTGATATTGTGATTAGTTCTACAAGTTCTCAAGACTATATCATTACCAATCACATGATTGATCAAATTTCTGATCGTAGGAAAGGCGATTCATTAGTCATGATTGATATTGCTGTTCCTCGTGATATCGAACCAGGAATTGATGCGATTACGAATATCTTCAATTATGATGTTGACGATTTAAAAGGTTTAGTCGATGCAAACTTAAGAGAACGTCAACTTGCAGCCGAAGCAATTGCACAACAAATCCCTAATGAAATTGATTCCCACAATGAATGGGTCAATATGTTAGGTGTTGTTCCTGTTATACGTGCTTTACGAGAAAAAGCGATGAATATACAATCTGAAACGATGGAAAGTATCGATCACAAGTTGCCGAATCTTTCAGAGAGAGAAAGAAAGGTTATTTCTAAACATACAAAAAGTATTATTAACCAAATGTTGAAAGATCCAATCAAACAGGCTAAAGAATTAAGCAGTGATAAGAAAAGTACTGAAAAATTAGAGCTATTTCAAAACATTTTTGACATTGAAGCCGAAGATCCTAGAGAAAAGGCTAAGCTAGAAAAAGAAAGTAAAGCAAAGGAAATTTCTGCTCGTCGAATTTTTAGTTTTGAATAAGCATATTAATATGGTGATAATATGCAAGAAACCCTGTTTATTAGATTTCATGAATTTATATTAATTATTTATATATTGAGCATAGTATGCT
>NZ_PPRT01000023.1 GCF_002902725.1 Staphylococcus caprae | reverse complement strand
CATACACAATCGATCAAGAAGGTAACTATCATTACACTTGGCAAGGTAACTGGAGCCCAGATCGTTTAGACAATAACTACAATAATTACAACTACTCTAACTATAGTAATTCAAATAATTACTACAACTACAATAATTATAGTAATACTAATCAATCTTATTCAAAAGCTTATAATCAAACTGGTGGTTTAGGTTCTAGCTATTCTTCAACTAGCAGAAATGTTCACGTTACTTCTACATCAGCACCATCTTCAAATGGCGTTTCATTATCAAATGCTTCTTCAGCAGGCGGTAATTTATATACTTCAGGTCAATGTACGTATTATGTGTTCGATAGAGTTGGCGGAAAAATCGGCTCAACTTGGGGCAATGCAAATAACTGGGCAAACGCTGCCGCTGCAGCAGGTTACACTGTAAATAATTCACCATCTAAAGGTGCGATTTTACAAACTTCACAAGGTGCATTCGGTCATGTAGCATATGTTGAAAGTGTAAATAACAATGGTACAATTACTGTTTCAGAAATGAACTACGGCCATGGTCCAGGCGTTGTAACTTCTCGTACAATCTCTGCTAGCCAAGCCACTTCATACAATTATATTCACTAATACATCCACTTCATTAAAAAGCATTCATTCTAATCTCAGAATGAATGCTTTTGGTATGGTTTTTTGTAATTAAATCGGACTGATGTCCTTAAAACTAATGGTTATATAATGGGAATAAAGAGGATATTTACACTTCACGCAGGTATTATCAATAGGGTTATTAATAAAAAGACTAGAACTATAACTTTTTATTTGTACATTAAGAAAATCCTGATTAATTATTAAATTCAAAATAAATATATCAAGATATTCCTATATTTAACCAGATATATTAAAATATATTTATAAAAGTAAATACATTTTTTATGAATTTAGGGATGTTGTGATATAAGTTAATTTTTTAACACAAATTTTAAATTCTGTATATATACCAGAACATTTGTCATATATATTATAATAAATTTTTAGTTAATTATTTTTCAGGTATTTATACAACCTATAAAAACCTGGCTTTATTGGTTTAATAAAATCACCTATATATTCTTCAACATAAGCGTTAAAACCTTCTTTAAATCTTTGTACCCCGTAATCTTCTGCTTCTTCACTAAAATCGCCAGTAATACCATAGAAATTATAACGGGGGATACCTTTATTTATAGCAAATTTAATCATTTCCCATTGTAATCTATATGCCCCCATATATGCATTGTACTTTGGATTTGATCCACTTGAAAGATAATAAACCTCATGCTTATTATAAATAAAAAATGCAGCAGCCAGGTCTAAAATTTCTCCATCTTCTTTTATTAAGTTCTGTGTTTGAGATATTTTTCTTTCTTGTGATTCTAATTGTTGAATAATTTCATTATGTTTTCTTTTATTCTTTTTGGAATTAGGATTATTTTTTAAGGTTAAATTAATTTCACCTAAATTATGAGTTAATTCGTTCAATTTTTCTTGTTGTGCTTCTAATAATTCTTTCAAATTTATATATGCTAGTTTCACCTTGCTATTTTTATTATAAATATTTTGCATTTTTTCAAAATAATCAATGCCCATAAACTTAAATCCATGTTTTTCTTCTGCCATTTTAAAAAGTTTAAAGAATCGTTTAGTTTCACTAATATCGAGTGTCTTTGTTTTTACTTTCATCTCATAAGTTTTTTTGATGTTTCTTCTAGTTTGATAATCCATATTTTTTAATATTATTTCTTCAGACTGACCGTTTAAATCTAAGACTGAAAGCCATCGTATTTGACTATTTTGTGAATAACCGATTGAATAACCTTGATGTATATATCCTAAGTTATGCATTAAATTCAATAATTTTTTATTATTATATCTAGTTATTATATCTCCTTTAGAACTTCTTATGCTTTGTAATATATAAGGGTCAGTTAAAACGTATAAACAATTACATTTTTTTAAATAATTAGTTAAGTTAGTATAAAAATATTCAACTAATTCATGGTTATTGAAATCCATAACTGGACCTCTATGAGTATAAAAGTATTTAAAAAGCTTAAAAATTTTAGCTTCTGTTAATAAACAAGCAGCTATTACTTCACTATTTGAATCTTTAACTCCTAATAAGTGAACGTCATTTTGAAATTTATATCTATAATTAAAATGTGAAGAAGATTGAGTGTAATGGGAGAAGTTATCATTTATAAATTTTTCATATTCATCAACAGATAATGTAGTAAATTTCATAAAAAATCCTACTTTCTTAATTAAAGTATATTAAAAATATTTCACAGCGAAAAACCAAGCATATCAAATGCTTGGTTTTAAATAGAAAGATATATTTCAGACGAGTAAACGATAACAATTCATTAGAAACTATTAAATTAATAATCTATCATATCGTTAAAGTACATGCATTTAGATACTTTAAATACTTTTAATTAATAATATAATAAACATAAAAGTATATTATTGTAAAGAGTAATCTCCTGTTAATTATAGTTAGTTTTAAATTTAGATGCAATCTATCTGTAAAAATCTAAAATTAATTTGTTTTTAAATTATTTATAATTAAATCTCTATTTTTTTCTTTAGAGTTTTGACTAGGTATAAAGTAATACAAGCCATCATTTTGAATACCTCCATTACCTTCTAATTGTTTTTTTTCTATATCTTTATTTGCGTCTTTATAATTATTCTTTATAGTATTCATTTCACTTACCGTTAAATCTGTTTTAACATTCTTTTGTATTGTAGTCATTATAGAGTCGAAATGTTTAAGTGAGGATATATTTTTCAATTTTTCACTCATCGCCTCTAAAATTAACTGTTGTCTCTTTTGGCGTCCAAAATCACCACCTGCACCTTCTTCTTTTCTACTACGTATGAACTTCATAGCTTCAGTACCATTAACGTGTGTTTTTTGACCTTTTCTAAATTTCAATCCATCAACAGTAAAAGTATCATTACTTACAACATTTATACCATCTAAATCATTAATTACTTCTTTTAAGCCATCCATATCGATTGTCGCATAATGATCTATAGGCACATTCATTAAATTTTCAAGGGATTTTACTGACATATTTGGACCACCATATGCATATGCGTGGGCAATTTTTTCTTCTGTTCTTTTTCCAATTATTCTTGCCTTAGTATCTCTTGGAATACTTAATATTTGAGTCTTCTGTTTATTCTCATTAATTGAAAGAATCATTATAGAGTCACTACGTTGGCCTAGACTTTCTTGCGTCCTTTGGCTATCTGAATCTATACCAAATAATGCTATTGTGAATGGTTCTTTATCCTTAAAATTCACATTATGATTTCTTAACTCAGAGTGTTTTCTATCTAAAGGTTTGTGTATTCTATCGCCTATTATATATATTTTTGAAATTAAGTATATAAGTGCTAAAATTGCAAGTATTAATAATACTATAAAAATGATTGTTAGTATTTTAAAAATTAACTTTCTCATACTCTTTTTTTTCATGTACTCTAATCCCTCTTATCTTTATAGTAGAAGTAATATAACTCAATCACTATTATATTATAATAAAAAACTTTTGAGAATATCATATGATACTCTTTATAAAATAGTTAATTATATATTTAAATTGATTGAAACTATTAGAATAAAATAGTATCTTAAAATTTAATCATAAATCTTATGATTTAGTGTCAAATGATATTGGCTAATCACAAAGAAAGATAAAACAACAGTTTTGTGATTAGCCCTTTTTTATATAAAGAACAACAAATGTTACGTATATAGTGATGTTAAAAGTTATTTTATATGCCTACACTCAATCCGTATTCTCTGGTCGTAAAATCGAAAAACTACTTAATGATAGTATCCGAATGATGTGGCTTTCACAAAATAAAACACCTTCTTATAAAACAATTAATCGATTTAGAGTCAATCCTAAAGTAGATGCATTAATAGAATCTTTATTTATTCAATTTCATAGTCAATGTCTAAAACAAAATCTTAATAGATGAGAAAGCTATTTTTATTGATGGTACAAAAGTTGAGGCTAATGCCAATAGATATACATTTGTATGGAAAAAGCGTATTCAAAATTCTGAATCAAAGATGAGTGAAGATTCAAAAGCGCTCTATCATGAATTAGTGAAAAGCAAAATCATACCTAAGATTAAAGAAGGTAACGATGATGAATTAACTCATGAAGCCATTGATTTAATTGGTACGCATTTGGATAAAGAAATCGAAGATTTAACTCATCAAATCAAACATGAAAATTGTAGTAAGATAAGAAAGCAAACACGTAAAAAGTGAACTCAAATCAAAAAATATAAAAAGAAAATCAATGATTATTCTGAACGAAAGTACAAATATGAAAAGCAAAAATCTATTCTCAAAGATAGAAATAGTTATTCTAAAACCGACCATGATGCGACATTTATGAGAATGAAAGATGATAATATGAAAAATAGTCAATGAAAAATTGACGTAGAACCTGTTTTTGGATTTATGAAAGCTATTTTGAGGTTCACTCGAATGTCAGTTCGAGGAATAAACAAGGTTAAAAGAGAACTTAGAATTGTATTAATAGCACTTAATATAAGAAAAATAGTAACTCAACGAGCTAAAAATAATCAAATAACTAACGAAAAAGGCAATTTCTATATTATTTCAATAGAAATTGCCTTTTTTAACACTTGTTCAAGATCTTTATGTCTCCGTGGTATTTTTAATCGAAAATATTTAAGAACAAAGATCAACTAAAAATATCAATCTACACCGTTCATAACTTAATGAATGCACGAATGATAATATTTAATTAGCTTTTTCATTAACTTCCTTCATTTTTTTAATTATTTCATTAGATAATGCTTTATCGCCACTATACTCAAGATGTATACCATCATATGCAAAATATTCTTGGTGACCACCAGAAGCCTTATACCAGTCAACTATATGAACGTTTTTATTCTTTTTGGCTGCTTCTTCCATTAACTTATTATTATTTGATTCATAATCTCTTGGTACTCTGACAGTAATTAAATAAATGTCTGCATTACCTAGACTCTTAATTAAATCATTAAGTTGATCTTTCGTAAATTCACCATTTGTACCAAGCTCTACTACTACGTTTTGTCCTTTTTTAGTATAATCTTGATATTTTTGATTAACAATATCTTTCCCTTCTATTAATTGTCTCCCAACTTTACCATCCACATTAGCATTGGGAACTTTTTTACTAAATACTTCACCAATATCAACCATAACCGAATCACCTAACAATAGAGGTGAAGTCTCTTTAACATTGAATTCTTTTTTCGAATTTTTATCTGGTTCTGATACTTTTGGTTTAGGTTTATGATTAGTTTTGAAAGATTTTTGTTTAGAAGCTTGTTGTTTTTCATGTTCTTTACCTAAACTGTCATAAGCTCCACAAACTATAAAAATGGAAGGTATAAGTAATATCACTACGACTACCGTTCGAGTGAATTTCCCAAATTTAGTCGGTAAAATAGTAAATGCATTAAAACCTTTTTTTCTAAATGGTGTTTCTATAAATTGATATGAAACTTCTGCCATAATAAACATCAAAATTACTTCACAAATATACACATACCAAGGTATTTGACCTTGAACAAAATAACTATTCATAAATACTATAATTGGATAGTGCCATAAGTAAAGACTGTATGATCTTTTCCCTATATAAATAAATAAATTAAAACTTAATATTTTTTTCAATAAACTTGAAGGATGAACTACACTTGCTATAACAAACAAAGTTAAAAATGAGATGGCATAAAATCCACCACTATATATCCACTTATCTTGATCACTTACAGTTATAAATAGGTATATTAAAATTAATAACCCCAATAAGCCAACTATACTTATACTTGATTTAGCCTTTTTTGAAATATTTTTCTTGAAAGAAAATGGGGGCCATATAAATGCTAAAATACAACCTAGAAGTAACGTTTGTAATCTTGTATCTGTACCAAAATATACCCTTGAATTATTTCCTGTCCACATATGTATAATAATCATTGCCAATAGAGATAAAAGTGACACGACTATTAATACAAGCGTAATCGTTTTCTTTCTACAGAATTTTAATAATCCTAATAATATTATAGGAAAAAATAGATAAAACTGTTCCTCAATAGCTAATGACCACAAATGTTTAAGCGGTGCGACAGAAAATTGATTGAAATAATCTACATCTTGGAAAATATACCACCAATTTGAAACATAAAAACATGCCGCTATTGCATCATGTTTTATACTTATGATTAAATCTGGTTTAAATAACAGAGTAAATATTAATACTATAGTTATTAGGAATAACACTGCAGGTATTAATCTTTTTATTCTTCTAATCCAAAAATTAATTAAATCAATTGATTTACTCCTATAATATTCACTTATCAATAAGCTAGTAATTAAATAGCCTGATATTACAAAGAATGTATCTACACCTAAGAAACCACCAGATAACCATTTAGTATTTAAGTGATAAATAATTATCCCTATTACTGCTATTGCCCTCAAACCGTCTAAACCAGGCAAATAATGAGGTTTATATGCTTTGTCTAGACGCTTATAATTCTCTCTATCCATTATATTGACACTCCGTTTATCATGTTAAATTATCTGTTTTTCATCTTATCATAACTATATAAACATTTACATCTTATTATCATAAATTTACTGAAATTTTACGTTTCTCTATTTATATTTATATCATTTTTTTTATCTATCAAAAATTAAAATCTAAGGTTTCTACTTATTCCAAATAATATTTAAATAATAATATCTTTAAGGTTATATAACACATTTTTAGTTAATATCACTTAATATTTTTAATCTGTTAATAACAATATTTTTACAAATTTTATATTAAAAAGTGTTACATAGTTTCAAAATTAATGATATTATCAAAAATGTAGTTCATAAATGTAGTTCATTAAATTTTTAGGAGGAATTATAGAAATATGAAAAG
>NZ_PPRT01000022.1 GCF_002902725.1 Staphylococcus caprae | reverse complement strand
GTTTCAGTATGTATATATTTAAAAATATAATTCGCACATCTTTTTTATTTTGATAAACATTATAGAAATTAAGAAAACAAATTATCAGAAATTTCTAAAAATTAACTTGTAATATAAATTTTTAATAGTAAACTAAAACAAACAACTAAGAATTAGCAGGAGGGGAATTGGATGAGAAAATACTTTAAGTATTTAACTCTAGTTTTAATTATTATATTAGTACTAAGTGGCTGTGGAAAAGGCAAACAACAAGACGCTTCTAATGATGAAAGTAAAACTGATACTTCTGAACATAAAGGCGGTACATTAAAAGTTGGTATGCCTGCTGCACCTACTGGCGTTTATTCATCAATTTTAAGTTCTGATCACACAGATGCTACAGTTGAAGGTTATTTTAATGAAAATGTCATTAAAGTTGATAAAAAAGTTAAACCTAAACCTTTTATTGCTTCATGGAAAGATATTGACCCAGGTAAAAAAATTGAATTTAAGATTAAAAAAGGTATCAAATGGCATGATGGTAATGAATTGACAATAGATGATTGGATTTACACTTTAGAAGTGTTAGCAAATAAAGATTATTCAGGAAGTTACTATCCATCTGTAGAAAATATTAAAGGTGCCAAAGAAATGCACGATGGTAAAGCAGATCATATTAGTGGTATTAAGAAGAAAGATAATTATACTATGGAGGTTACATTTGATAAGAAGAAAGTTAATTATTTAACTGGATTTATATCTGGGCCTCTGTTAAGTAAGAAATATTTAAGCGATGTCCCTGTAAAAGATTTAGCTAAGTCAGATAAAATTCGTAAGCATCCTATTGGTATTGGACCGTATAAAGTTAAGAAAATTGTTCAAGGTGAAGCGATTCAATTAGAACGTTTTGATGATTATTGGCAAGGTAAACCAGCTTTAGACAAAATTGAAATAAAAGTAATCGATCAACCACAAATGATTAAAGCTTTGGAAAAAGGCGATATTGATTTAGTGAATGAAGCTACGGCGCCAATGGCTAAAGAAGCTAAAAAGTCTAAAGAAAAAATTAAAGTTTTATCTACGCCAAGTCTTGATTATGCAGTTATTGGTTTTGTATCACATGATTATGATAAAGCTAAGAATAAAACTGGTGAAGTTCGTCCAAAATATGAAAGTAAAGAACTTAGACAAGCTTTACTTTATGCAATTGATAGAAAAAAATGGATTAATGCATTCTTCAATGGTTATGGAACTGAAATCAATTCATACGTTCCTTCAACAGAATGGATTGCAGCTGATTCAAAAGATTTAAAAGAATATAAATATGATCCTGAGAAAGCTAAAAAGATTCTAGATAAACTTGGTTATAAAGATAAAGATGGTGATGGATTTAGAGAAGATCCTAAAGGTAAACCATTTGTTATTAATCTTAAACATTATGCTGGTTCAAACCCAACATTTGAACCAAGAACTGCAGCAATTAAAGATTTCTGGGAAAAAGTTGGTCTAAAAACTAAAGTTAAATTAGTAGAGTTTGGAAAATATAATGATGATTTAGCTAATGCCTCTAAAAATATGGAAGTGTACTTTAGAACTTGGGCAGGTGGAACTGATCCAGATCCATCTGATTTATACCATACTGATAGACCAATGAATGAAATGAGAACAGTTCTTCCAAAATCAGATAAGCTTTTAGATGATGCTTTAGATTTTGACAAGGTTGGTAAAGATGAGAAAAAACGTAAAGAACTATATGTTCAATGGCAAAAATATATGAATGAAGAGTTGCCTGCTTTACCAATGTTACAAATGAAATCTATAAGTATAGTTAATGATAAAGTTCGTAACTATGATATAGAAATTGGTAGTGACAAAGATTTATATCAATTAACGAAGGTTAATTAAAATGAGCTAAACCTCGACGATTTGTCGGGGTTTATTTTTAAAGGGGGGATATGATGACGAATCATCTTTTAGAAGTTAAAGAACTTGAGACATCTTTATTTATAAATAAACAATGGTATCCTACAGTCGATAAAGTAAGTTTTAAATTAGAAAAAGGTGAAGTTTTAGGTGTAGTGGGTGAATCGGGTTGCGGAAAATCAATATTGAATAAGTCAATTATTAAGTTATTACCAGACAAAATATCGAAAATTACACATGGTGAAGTTATTTTCGAAGGAAAACGCATAGATGAATATAACGAGAGTGATTTTCTTAAAATTAGAGGTAATGATATAGGAATGATATTCCAAGAACCTATGACAGCATTAAATCCTGTATTCAAAATAAAAAATCAAATCATTGAAAGTATATTAGTACATCAAAAGAAATCTAAAAAAGAGGCGTATCAAGAAGCTAAAGATTTATTGTTAAAAGTTGGAATTTCTAGACAAGAGGAAGTTCTAAATAGTTACCCTCATCAACTTTCAGGAGGAATGAGACAAAGAGTAATGATAGCAATGGCAATTAGTTGCTCTCCAAAATTACTAATAGCTGACGAACCTACTACTGCATTGGATGTGACTATACAGGCTCAAATTTTAGATTTATTAAAGAACATTCAAAAAGATACTCAGATGTCCATCATATTAATTACTCATGATTTAAGTGTCGTTTCAGAATTCTGTGACAAAGTAATGGTTATGTATGCGGGCCAAATCGTAGAGTATGGAGAACTTAAAGAAATTTTGGAAAATCCTAAACATCCATACACTAAAAAATTATTGAGAACTATTCCTACTTTAGATAGTGAAAGAGAAAGATTAGAAACGATCGAAGGAATAGTGCCATCTATCACGGAATTTCAATTTAATAATTGTAGATTTGCAAATCGATGTGATGAAAAATTAGATATTTGTAATAGTATATGTCCAAGTATGAGTAATATAAATGACACTTTAGTTCGATGTCATTTATTCGATAGAAAAAGTGAGGCAGAACATCATGAATAACTTATTAGAAGTAAAAAATGTCAAAAAATACTATGAATTAAAGACAGGTATATTTAAAAATAAACAATATGTTAAAGCTGTTGATGACATCTCTTTTTCTATTAAGAAAGGTCAAACATTCGGTTTAGTAGGTGAATCAGGTTGTGGTAAATCCACAATTGGTAAAACTATTGTTAGATTGGATACAGTTACGAGTGGTCAAATTAAATTAGACAATAAAGATATTACATACTTAAAAGGTAAAAAATTAAGAGAAGCTAGACAAGATTTTCAAATGATATTTCAAGATCCCTACGCTTCTTTGAATCCTATGCAGATGGTAGGAAATATTGTAGCTGAGCCTTTATTAAATTACAAGAAAATGAGTAAAGAAGAAGTTAAAGCAGAGGTAATGCATTTACTCAATTGTGTAGGTCTTGGTGAAGAAGCATTTTATAAATATGCTCATGAATTTTCCGGTGGTCAAAGACAACGTATAGGAATAGCAAGAGCTATAGCTTTGCGCCCTAAATTAATAGTTGCTGATGAACCAGTGAGTGCATTAGATGTATCAGTTCAATCACAAGTGTTAAATATTTTGAAAGACTTACAAGATGAATTTAAACTTAGTTATCTATTTATAGCTCATGATTTAAGCGTTGTAAAACATATAAGTGATGTTATAGGAGTGATGTATTTAGGTCATATGGTTGAAATAGCTTCTCATAAAAATATTTACAATAAGCCTTTACATCCTTATACTCAAGCACTTATTTCTTCAATTCCACAATTTAATCAAGAAAAAAAGAACAGAGTTATTTTACAGGGTGAGTTACCTTCACCTAGTAATCCTCCTAGTGGTTGTCCATTTCAAACAAGATGTCCATTAGTTCAAGATAAATGTAAAAGAGAAAAACCTCAACTAAAAGAAGTAATAAATGGTCATAAAGTCGCTTGTTTTTATCCTAAAAGTGTGGGGAGTGTAGCTAATGGTTAAATTAATACTTAAACGATTAGGATTAATGATTCCTTTGCTTATTTTAATTTCTATGGTTGTGTTTTCATTGGCAATCATACAACCGGGAGATCCATTTTCCGGACAGCAAGGCCCAAACATTAAGCAAGAAGCTCTTGATGCGCAAAGAGAAAAGTTAGGACTAAATGATTCTATACCAAAACAATATATAAGATGGGCAAATAATATTGTTCATGGCAATTTTGGAGAATCGATTAAATATAAAAGACCGGTAATGGATTTAATTAAAGAAAGGTTACCTAACACGATTCTTCTAGGTGCAATGTCTCTTATTATTACATATATAATTTCTTTCACATTAGGAATTATTTCAGGTAGATATGCATATACAATTAGTGATTATTCAATTCAAATATTTAACTATATCATGTTAGCAATTCCTTCCTTTATAGCTGGAGTATTTGCAATTTTCTTCTTTGCATTTCAATTGAATTTATTTCCATTTCAGGGATCCGTAGATATCAATGTACAAGAGGGAACACTATCTTATTATATAAACAAGATATATCACATAATTTTACCTGCAGCGACATTGGGATTACTTTCTACAGCAGGCTATATACAATATTTACGTAACGATATTATTGAAAACTCCCAAAAGGATTATGTCTTAACTGCACAATCAAAAGGTCTTTCTACCAATAGAATTTATATCAAACATATTTTGAGAAACTCATTAATTCCTATTATTACATTTTTAGGAGCAGATATTGTCAGTATTTTAGGTGGTGCAGTCATTACAGAAACTATATTTTCATACAATGGAATAGGAAAATTATTTTTAGAATCTGTGACAGGTCAAGATTATCCGGTAATGATGGCAATGACATTATTTTTCTCATTTTTAGGATTATTAGGTAACTTAATTTCAGACATTACGTATGGTCTAGTTGATCCAAGAATACGAAGTAATTAAATGAGAGGATGATTATCTTGAAGAAAAAATCTTATTCGCCATTTGCAATATCTTTAAGAAAGTTTTGTCACAATAAACTAGCTATGATTTCACTTACTTTTCTTATATTAATAGCAATTATTTCAATCATTGCGCCTCTGATTGCACCTTTACCAATAAACAAACAAGATTTATTAAATATTAAAGGTGATATGTCAGTTGAAAATCTATTAGGTACTGATGCTGGAGGGAGAGATAATTTTAGTAGGTTGTTGTATGCTGGAAGAATTTCTCTAGCTATTGGTTTTACATCAACTATAGGTATGCTCGTATTAGGGATAACTATTGGTGTAATTTCAGGCTATTTTGGTGGAATTTTAGACACTATATTAATGAGGGTTACGGAGTTTGTTATGTTATTTCCATTCTTAATTTTTGCAATTGTTTTAAATGCAGCATTAGGAGATAAAATTAAGAATCCATATGGCTCAGCCATCATTTTAGTATTTGTAATTATTATCCTTAGTTGGGGAGGCATCGCTAGGTTAGTAAGAGGTAAGGTACTACAAGAAAAAGAAAATGAGTACTTTTTAGCAGCACAATCTATAGGTACACCTACATACAAGATTATATTAAAACATTTGCTCCCCAATATTTTAAGTGTAGTTATTGTACAAGCAACATTAACGTTTGCTGGAATGATAGTTGTCGAATCTGGACTTAGCTTCTTAGGTTTTGGTATAAGCAAATCAATACCTTCTTGGGGTAATATGCTAAGTGATGCTCAAGAAGGGGATGTATTAAGTAGTAAGCCGTGGATTTGGATGCCCCCAGCTTTGATGATTACACTCACTATATTAAGTATTAACTTTGTAGGTGAAGGTCTTAAAGATGCATTTAATCCTAAGGGAAGAAAATAATAAATTAATCATAAATAAATGGTACTGGAGTAGTTGTTCCAGTACCATTTATATTGTAATTATCTTTTACGTCCTAATCCCATTGCTTTTTCCATTTTTTTCAATGTTTTAAATGAAGCTTTATGCGCTTTGTCTCTACCTTTATCTAAGATGTCGTCTAATTCATCTGAATTATAAAAGCTTTCATATTTTTCTTGGAAATTAATAAGGAATTCTTTAACGATTTCAGCTAAGTCGCCTTTAAACTTACCATAGCCTTCGCCTTCGTATCTTGCTTCAATATCTTTAATAGGTTCATCAGTTAAACCAGAATAAATTGATAATAAATTAGAAACGCCAGGTTTATTATCTCGGTCGAATTTAATAACCCCGTCAGAGTCTGTTACAGCACTTTTGATTTTTTTAGCAGCCACATTCGGCTCATCTAAAAGTGAAATAAAGTTTTTCTGATTATCATCACTTTTACTCATTTTCTTAGTAGGGTCTTGTAAACTCATTACGCGCCCGCCAACCTTAGGCATACGGATTTCTGGTTTTACTAAAACATCATTATAACGACTGTTAAAACGATCTACTAAGTTACGTGTAAGTTCCATATGTTGTTTTTGGTCGTCTCCTACTGGAACGATATTTGTATTATAAATAACGATATCGGCTGCCATTAAAGGAGGATAAGTTAATAAACCTGCTGGTACGCCATCGACACGTTTTTGAGCTTTATCTTTAAACTGTGTCATACGTTCAAGTTCACCTATTGAAGCAATTGTTGTAAGCATCCAACCAGCTTGCACGTGCGCAGGAACTTCAGATTGAATAAAGAGTGTTGATTTATCTGAATCAATTCCTGTTGCTAAATAAATTGCTGCTAATTGTCGAATTTGTTTACGTAATTTCAAACGATCTTGTGGTACTGTAATGGCGTGTTGATCAACGATACAGAAAAAACAATCATAGTCATCTTGTACATCTACGAATTGTTTTAGTGCACCTATATAATTGCCAATAGTAGGAATACCACTCGGTTGAATTCCTGAAAATAAAGTTTCCATATTAGATGCCTACTTTCTAATTAATATTGTTTAGATAACATTATAACAGTATTTCTTTAAATTGTAAGTTGTGTTAGAATATTAGTATATTTGGGTATACACAATATACAAATTAATTATTTGATGAATTTCAAGATTTCTCAGAAAAATTAGGATTTTCTCATTTAATTTTAATCTTAGGTGGTTATACTATTAAGTGTAAGATTAAGAAAGCTTAAAAATTCAATTTCTTAAATCGATAATTATATTAAAAATAATGAATTTAATTCATTCAATAGGAGAGTGAGATGTATGGTAACATTATTTACTTCACCAAGTTGCACATCTTGCCGTAAAGCGAAAGCATGGTTACAAGAACATGACATTCCATATACGGAGCGTAACATTTTTTCTGAACATTTAACAATTGATGAAATTAAACAAATTTTAAAAATGACTGAAGACGGAACTGATGAAATTATTTCAACTCGTTCTAAAACATATCAAAAATTGAATGTAGACATTGATTCTTTACCTTTACAAGATTTATATTCTATCATTCAAGATAACCCAGGTTTATTACGTCGCCCTATTATTTTAGATGACAAACGTTTACAAGTTGGATACAACGAGGATGAAATTAGACGTTTCTTACCAAGAAAAGTTCGTACGTTCCAATTACAAGAAGCTCAACGTTTGGTTGACTAATAACCAATATAACTATGTGATTTAATCACTTTACTAAAAGATTCAAGGGAGAGGGACAGAAATATAATTTAGCAAAATTATATTCGTTGTCCCACCCCGGCAAAGATGGCTAGGATTGAAAGAAGCTTGATATAAGCGCACTTTTAATTCAGACATCTACTGCCAATATGTTAAGAAGGCTGAGACAATTAATTATGTCCCAGTCTCTTTTGCATGTTGCGACTTATTATTGACGGATGGTTTTTTGGCGTCAAAATAGGGAATATGTTAATATGAATATCCAAATGAAAATAGTTAAATTTAATCAAACAAATAGATTGTAATTTACGTTCCGTTCTAATACAATATGATTACTATTCATCGACTGTAAGGAGTGAGATGATATGAGAATAGAACGCGTTGATGATACAACAGTTAAATTGTTTATAACATACAGCGACATTGAAGCACGTGGTTTTAACCGTGAAGATTTATGGACTAACCGTAAACGTGGCGAAGAATTCTTCTGGTCAATGATGGACGAAATTAATGAAGAAGAAGATTTTGTGGTAGAAGGTCCTTTATGGATTCAAGTACATGCTTTCGAAAAAGGTGTGGAAGTTACCATCTCTAAATCTAAAAATGAAGATGCAATGAACATGTCTGATGAAGATACAAATGATCAGTTTGATGATCAAGTTAATGAATTACTAGCTCAAACCTTAGACGGTGAAGATAATTTAGAAGAGTTATTTGAACAACGCAGTCAACAGAAGAAAGCAGAACAAAAAGCTAATCATGAACGTACTCAAAAACGTTCAAATGTTAGAACAGTAATTGTTAAATTTGACGATTTAGAACATGTCATTAATTATGCATATCACAATAACCAAAATACGAATGAATACGAAGATTTATTATATATGATTAATAATCAGTATTATTATTCAATTCATTTTGATGACTCTGTTTCTCAAGAAGCCATTAATGATAGCTATAGTCAATTATTAGAATTTGCTTATCCAACTGATAAGACAGAAGTTTATTTAAATGACTACGCTAAAATCATCATGAGTCATAATGTTACTTCTCAAGTTCGTAGATATTTTACTGACGCAGAAGAATAATAAGAGTTTTTTACAAGGTGCCTTATAAAGGCGCCTTTTTTTAATTTTTAAAAGTAAAAATACCTACAACCTCGTTGTAATATATGAGGTGAAGAGATGTTAGTAGCAATTGGTGAAAATAATCAAAGAATTTTAGCTAAAAATGCATCAAAAAAACAAATGTATATGTGTCCACATTGTCAATCCGAAGTTGTGTTTCGACGTGGAGAGAAAGTCATTCCCCATTTTGCACATAAAGTAAAAGGTTCTAGACCATGCTATAAAAATGAAACGTATGAACATTATCAAACGAAAATATTATTAGCTCAGAAATTTGAGAAATTAAATCATCATGTACAAATTGAGCCTTATTATGGTGGGGTATATCAATATCCTGATTTAGTTATTGATAATAAATTTGCTATAGAAGTCCAATTTTCTAGAATAAGTGTAAATGAAATTATGAAAAGAACTAGAGGACTAGAAAGCATTGGATTAAGCGTTTATTGGTTGATTAGTGATATGGTAATCAAAAAGAACATCATGAAACTTAATCAATTTCAAGCTACATTTATTAACCCTATGAGTCGGACACTTTTCACATGGAGTATCGACAAAGCAGAATTAGTAATCTATAGACATCTTCAAAATATTGGTGGGAAAAAATTTGTAGCTAAAAGTTATACATCAAATTTAACAACGCTTTTTGATAAAGGTAATCACAGACATTATAAAGTCTATCAATTAACCAGAACCAAAATTTTAAACTACATTAAGCAATGTAGATGGAAAAATTCTGTATTAGAGCCAACTTTAAGTGCAATGTATCAATTACGAATGAATGATGAAAAGGTTTGCAATAGATTAGGATTTATTTTTGAAAATCAAATATACATCGAAACACATCCTATTGAATGGCAGCTTCAATATTTATTACTGAGACGAGATTTTAAGAGTTATGAAGCGTGTCAATTATTGATGCGTAAAGTTAAATTCAGGCGTTTTGCATGCTATAGGTACAACAAATTCACAGTATTGAAGAATCTAGTAAACGAATTTGAGAAAATGTATTTTATTAAATGCTTAAACGTGCAAAAGTAGTCCTAAAATGAGAAAATTAAGCTATTGATATAATCAAGGAGGTTTACTTTATGAGTCAACAATTAACAAGAGAAGAACAGGAACGTAAATATCCTGAATATACATGGGATTTAACTACAATTTTCAAAGATGATAATGCTTTCGAAGAAGCCTTTAAAGAAGTTGAAAATGAAATAGGTAAAGAAGAGCAGTTTAAAGGTCACTTAGGGGATAGTCCTGAAACGCTATACAACGCATTAGCGTTTGAAGATGAATTAGGATCTAAACTGGAAAAAGTTTATGTCTATGCACACCTTAAACAAGACCAAGATACTGCTAATGATAAATATACTGGATTAGAAGCACGTGCACATCAATTGGTTATTAAATATAGTTCTGCGTGGAGCTTTTTAGTACCTGAAATACTTCAAATTGATGAGTCTACAATTGAATCTTTTGTTTCATCATACGATAAATTAAAACGTTACGAGTTTGATTTGAAACTCATCAATGAAAAGCGTCCACATATTTTAGATGCGAATACAGAAAAATTATTAACTGAAGCACAAGATGCTTTATCAACGCCTTCAAATGTTTATGGCATGTTTAGTAATGCAGATTTAGAATTTGAAGACGCAATTGATAAAGATGGGAATGCACATTCACTCACTCAAGGTACATTTATCAAATATCTTGAGTCAGATGATCGTCATTTAAGAGAGTCAGCTTTTAGAAATGTATACAAAGCTTATGGCTCACACAATAATACATTAGGTGCAACATTAGCAGGTGAGGTTAAGAAAAATGTGTTTAATGCTAGAACACATAACTATAACTCTGCTCGTGAACGCGCATTAAGTAATAATCATATACCAGAAGAAGTATACGATAACTTAGTTAAAACAGTGCACAAATATCTTCCGTTGTTACACAGATATACAAAATTAAGAAAAGAGTTATTAGGTATTGAAGACTTAAAAATGTATGATTTATATACGCCTCTAGTTAAGGATGTAAAATTTGAAATGCCTTATGAAGAAGCTAAATCATGGATGCTAAAAGCTTTAGAACCAATGGGTGAAGAATACTTAAATGTAGTTAAAGAAGGTTTAGAGAATCGATGGGTCGATGTATATGAAAACAAAGGTAAACGTTCTGGGGGTTACTCATCTGGTGCGCATTTAACAAATCCTTTTATTTTATTAAATTGGTCTAATACTGTTTCTGATTTATACACATTAGTACATGAGTTTGGTCATTCAGCACATAGTTATTTTAGTCGTCAAAATCAGCCATCAAATTTAAGCGATTATACAATTTTCGTTGCTGAAGTAGCATCTACATGTAATGAAGCATTACTAAGCGATTATATGGATAAGCATTTAGACGATGAGCGTCGTTTACTTTTATTAAATCAAGAATTAGAACGTTTCAGAGCAACGTTGTTCCGCCAAACTATGTTTGCTGAATTTGAACATAAAATTCACCAAATTGAAGAAGCTGGGGAACCACTTACACCGACTCGTATGAATGAAGAATACGCGAAGCTTAATAAGCAATATTTCGGTGATGCTGTTGAAACGGATGAAGATATTAGTAAAGAATGGTCACGTATTCCACACTTTTATATGAATTATTATGTATATCAATACGCTACTGGTTATAGTGCAGCACAAAGTTTAAGTCATCAAATTTTAACAGAAGGTAAGCCGGCAGTTGAAAGATATATTAATGAATTCTTGAAAAAAGGTAGTTCAAATTATCCTATTGATATCTTGAAAAATGCGGGTGTAGATATGACTACTCCTAAACCAATTGAAGAAGCATGTGAGGTATTTGAACAAAAATTAGACGCTTTTGAAAAACTTATGAAAGCTTAACATGATTGAATTCGCTTACAATTTGAACAGATTGTGACAATTTAAATTTATAATTAATCAAAGGTTGAAAAGGGGTATGTACCGTGTTATATTATGAACATGAAATTAATCACATAACAAACATACCCCTTTGTTTGAAGTGAAAAATTTCTCCCATCCCCTTTGTTTAGCGTCGTGTAATCAGACACGGCGTTTTTTTATGTTCAAATTTAAATCGCTAATTTTTGCATGTGTAAAATATACATTTTATATACATAAAAGAGTATAAGATTACTCGTATATAGATATGAAAAAGGACGACTAAAAGTTAGTCGTCCTTTTTCATATCTATGATTCAATTAACACTGAGGCATTTTGGATTTCCAAAAATCGCCTTCAGGATACTGTAATTTCTCAACCTTTTGTTGCAGTGATAGTTTTTTTAATTCTTTATTTAATAATTTTTCTGGCCATTCGTATATAGTTAATAATTCTTCCATTGTAACTAATTGTTTCTTTTGAATATATTGTTCTAATTTAGGCGGAAGATTCTTTTCGATAGGTTTGCCCATTAACTCATTGATAATATAAGTATAAATATGGTATGGATATAAGCCTTCGACTTTTAAACCTTCTTCGTGCACATCTTCACTGAAGAAAACGAGAGAAGGCGCTTGTTCGATATCCATTTCGCGAGCAATATGAAGATCAACTTTTAAACTGTCTGTGAGTTTACTTTTTTGTAAATCTTCCTTGAAAACTTCATAATCTATGCCTGCATTTTTTATGCAATCACAAATCATGTCTTCTGTAATAATATCACGCTTAGGTATTATTTCATTCTGCATTAAATGAATAAATCTCTCAGCTCTTATACGACCTTGTAGTTCTGCAGCTTTATATGCAAGAGCGATATTATCGAAATCAGAAGTACTTTGAGCTTGACACTTTGTTAAAACCTTTAGAGATGGATTTAAGATATGTCTTACTCGGATATATTGATTATATTCAATTCTTAATTTAGATAAGATAGCTGATAATTTAAAACACTCTTTACTAAAAGGATCAAAAAATGAATAGATTTCTATTTTACTTACAGGTGACAGATTTGTCTCTTCACGACTCTTATTATCCATTATTCTTAATTCTTCAGCCATGTATATTCACCTACAATTATTTTTCGGAATTTACCATGTGATTAGCAGTTAAACGTAGTCTTTCGAATAAATAATCACCGACACCTGCAGGGAAGTTTGCATGTTGAATCGCTGTATACATGTTTTCTAACCATGCATCACGTTCGTATTCAGTAATTGTAAATTCCATATGTCTTCTTTTTAACATGGGATGACCATGTTCTTGAGTATATAAGTCTGGTCCACCAAGAAACTGAGTTAAAAACTGCTTTTGTTTTCGACTTGTTTCCCTAAAATCCCCTGGAAATAGATAATTAATTCGTTCGTCTCTTTCGACTAGATAATAAAAGTGGTCAATCATTTGATACAATGCTTCTGGACCTACTATCTCATATGGTGTTTTAGACATAATATCACCGTGTTCCATTAATATATATCTAATATAACATGAATTTTTACATTTGAAAGTAATTTGCCCTTATGGGAAATCTCGTTATTCTTTGCTTGAATTTTGCTTTTCTTCAAAAAATCGTTGAACTTTATTTAACGGTTTCTCATGACTTAAATTAAACTCTTGAAGTAAATGATTAAACTTTTCATAACCTTCATCGTATGAATGAACTTCAAATTCAAGTTCATAATCGGTTTTACCTAGATATTCACTTTGGTCTAAAACTAAAAGTTCATTTTGAAATTGCGTTTCTAATCTATGAGTGGTAAGCGCTCCTAAAATGATAAGTTCTTTATCGGAAACGCCAAATTGATTTTCAATAATATCCCTGATGTCTTCAGGTAGTTGAGACAATGAGATTGTTGTATCTATTTTAGGAGAAATATTAATCTCGTGGTTATACTCGGTTAAACCAACTTTTGCAGGTACCTTTAAGGTCATTTCATATTGATTGTCTTTAACTCTTATACGCAATGCTGATTGATGTTTCTTCAATTTGAAATCATTCGTATCAATATAATAGTTCGTTTGAGTAAAGGGTTTATCATTTTCAAAATAAGTGTTACGAATTTGATGATATACGTTTTCATTTAAAATTTGCTTGAACTCAATTTCATTATTTGTTGCCATTATTAACACCTCGTTTAAACGCTTCTGAGTATTTCTAATTATGAAGAAAGTTCTTGTTAAATTAAAGTAATTTAATCATTGTAAGTAGCAATCTGAAATTTTTTTCTGTGATCCTTTTTTATCTGAAAATGAATTTAATATTTGCTAAGATTTCTAAAGTTGAAAATAAGTTGTGAAAATATGAATTTTAGTGAGTTGTACTATGATTTCTATGTAAGTTGTGGCGTGTTTTGTAAGTATATATTATGTTAAACTAGTATGGAATAAGGAGGAAGACAGGCATGCGTATTTATATAAATGAAATTAAAGTAGAAGAAGATGGCATTTATTGCTTCTCTGAGGATCCTACAGACGGATTAGAAGAAGTTGGACAAATGCTTGTTGATAGTGATAATTATGGTTTCGCATACATACTTGATGACGGCGAATCGTATTCTTATTTAATTTTTGTACAAGAGACATGGTCGATGTTACATGAAAATAGAGATAAGAAGGTTATCATAAATAATCATTTAGAATTAGAGCACTTCCAAGAAGAATTAGATTATATATTAGATAATATTGAAGGAAATAATAACTATGGTAAGGAGTTTGTTTCAGCTGTTGAAAAAACTTTCGAACTAGAGTGAAG
The DNA here is from genome assembly GCF_002902725.1 of Staphylococcus caprae. Taxonomy (GTDB): domain Bacteria; phylum Bacillota; class Bacilli; order Staphylococcales; family Staphylococcaceae; genus Staphylococcus; species Staphylococcus caprae. Next base: position 84,974 of record NZ_PPRT01000022.1, on the reverse strand, counting down.
CGGAGTGAAACAAAATGAACCAATGGGATCAATTTTTAACACCTTATAAACAAGCGGTAGATGAGCTAAAAGTAAAACTCAAAGGTTTACGTAAACAATATGAAGTGGGTGAAAACACGTCACCTATCGAGTTTGTTACAGGAAGAGTAAAACCAATATCAAGCATCATTGATAAAGCTAATAAAAGAGGTATTCCGTTTGACCGCTTACATGAAGAAATGTATGACATTGCTGGGTTGAGAATGATGTGTCAATTCGTAGATGATATTGATGTGGTAGTGGACATACTAAGACAGCGAAGAGACTTTAAGGTTATTGAAGAACGAGATTATATTCGTAATACAAAAGAGAGTGGTTATCGTTCTTATCATGTCATCATTGAGTATCCAATTGAAACGCTTAATGGACAAAAACATATTTTAGCAGAAATTCAAATTAGAACTTTAGCAATGAACTTTTGGGCAACAATAGAACATACGCTTCGTTACAAATATGATGGCGATTATCCTGATGAAATTCAACATCGTCTTGAAAGAGCTGCTGAAGCTGCATATTTACTTGATGAGGAAATGTCAGAGATTAAGGATGAAATTCAAGAGGCACAAAAATATTATACTCAGAAACGTGCCAAGAAACATGAAAATGACTAATGAGGTGTAAATGATGCGTTATACAATCCTAACTAAAGGTGATTCAAAATCGAATGCATTAAAACATAAAATGATTAATCATATGAAGGATTTTCAAATGGTAGAGGATAGTGAAAATCCAGAAATCGTCATATCTGTTGGTGGGGACGGCACGTTACTTCAAGCATTCCATCAATATAGTCATATGCTTTCAAAAGTTGCGTTTGTAGGTATACACACCGGTCATTTAGGTTTCTACGCAGACTGGTTACCTCATGAAGTCGAGAAGTTAATTATTGAAATCAATAATTCTGAATTCCAAGTTATTGAATATCCTTTATTAGAGCTAATCGTAAGATATAACGATAACGGTTATGAAACGCGATATCTTGCTTTAAATGAAGCCACCATGAAAACTGAAAATGGTTCAACTTTAGTTGTGGACGTTAATATTCGTGGCAAACATTTTGAACGATTTAGAGGGGATGGGCTATGTATTTCAACACCTTCTGGTTCAACAGCTTACAATAAAGCTTTAGGAGGTGCGCTCATTCATCCATCATTAGAAGCGATGCAAATAGCTGAAATAGCTTCAATTAATAATCGTGTGTTTAGAACTGTGGGATCGCCTTTGGTATTACCAAAGCATCATACTTGTCTAATTATGCCTGTCAATCATGACACAATTAGAACAACAATTGACCACGTAAGTATTAAACATAAAAATGTAAATGCCATTCAATTTAGAGTAGCAAATGAAAAAGTAAGGTTTGCGAGATTTCGACCATTTCCTTTTTGGAAAAGAGTGCATGATTCATTTATCTCAAGTGATGATGAAAGATGATTTTCACTTATGTAATAAAGGAATTTGAAACAGTTAAATCTTTCTTGCAGAGACATGATTACTCTAAAAAGACTATTAGCGCCATTAAACGTAATGGCGCTTTAATTGTAAATAAGCAACCTGTAACTGTCAGGAAAGAAATGACTTTTGGTGATCATTTAGAAGTCCATATGCCAATAGAGCGACCTAGTTCAAATTTAATCCCTTATCAAAAAGCATTGGAAATTATTTTCGAGGACGATTTTCTAGTTATAGTTAACAAACCTCAATATCAAAACTGTGCGCCTTCTAGAGAACATCCTCATGAGAGTTTAGTGGAGCAGGTGTTAGCATATCTAATCAATAAAGGCGAAAAGTCAAACCCGCACATAGTTACTAGGTTAGATCGAAATACAATGGGAATAGTTGTATTTGCTAAGTATGGACATATCCATCATTTATTTTCAAAAGTTAAGTTTGAAAAGGAATATGTCTGTCTTGCATATGGTCGGACAAAAGCAAAAGGTGTCATTGAAGCGCCTATAGCAAGGGATAATAAGAGTATTATTACTCGTAAAATTTCAAAAGATGGTAAATATGCTAAAACAAGTTACTACACATTAGCTCAAAAAGACAATGCGAGTTTGTGTAAAGTCAAATTACATACCGGACGTACGCATCAAATCCGTGTGCACTTTCAGCATATAGAGCACCCGATAGTTGGCGATGACTTATATGGAGGACACCATAGACAGATAAAAGGACAAAGTTTACAATGTTGTGCAGTTAAATTTCTTCATCCAATTTACAAAAATGAAATATCAATAAATATTGATTACAAACAATTAATTAATTTATTTAACATGCTATAATAAATATGCTTTGGAGGTGTAATGAATGTCTAACGACGCAGAGATAAAAGAGAATGTGCGTGAAGACGTATATAATGAAGAATTATTAGATAAATTATTAGATGAAAATGATATAGATCAGTTTAGAGATGAATTTTTATCTATGCACAATTACGAACAAAGTGAGTACTTTGAGGACACAGACGATGATAAAAGACAAAAAATATTTGAGTTTTTATCCCCGAAAGAAGTAGCAAATTTCTTCGATCAATTAGATATTGACGATGAAGATTACGAAGACCTTTTTGATAAGATTAATGCTACTTATGCGAGTCATGTTTTAGAAGAAATGTCTTATGATAACTCAGTAGATATTTTAAATGAATTATCTAAATCTAAAGTCGCTAGCTTACTTACACTAATGGATAAAGATGAAGCAAATGAGATAAAAGCTTTATTACATTATGAAGAAGATACCGCTGGCGGTATCATGACTACAGAATATATTTCTCTTAAAACTACGACACCTGTTAAAGAAGCACTGATGCATGTTAAAGAACAAGCTCCAGATGCTGAAACAATTTATGTTATCTTCGCTGTGAATGAAGCAGGTCAACTTGTAGGCGTACTTTCTTTAAGAGACTTAATTGTTGCGGAGAATGATTCATATATAGAAGATGTTATGAGTGAACGTGTCATTAGTGTAAATGTCGCTGATGACCAAGAAAACGTTGCACAAGTTATGAGAGATTATGACTTTATCGCAGTACCAGTTGTAGATTACCAAAATCATTTATTAGGTATCATTACTATAGACGATATCTTAGATGTCATGGATGAAGAGGCTAGTGAAGACTACTCACGTTTAGCCGGTGTCTCTGATATAGACTCTACAAGTGATTCTGTTGTAAAAACTGCGACTAAACGTCTTCCGTGGCTTATCGTCTTAACGTTCTTAGGGATGATAACAGCAACAATTCTAGGTAGTTTCGAAGATACTTTATCGAAGGTTGCTTTATTAGCTGCGTTTATACCTATTATTAGTGGGATGTCTGGAAATTCAGGTACACAATCGTTAGCCGTTTCAGTACGTAATATTTCAACTGGAGAAATAAATGAACAAAGTAAATTTAGAATTGCATTAAGAGAGGCCGGTAGTGGATTTTTATCTGGACTGATTTGTGCTATTGTACTTTTCTTAATTATTGTAGTTATATACAGACAACCGTTATTAGCACTTATTGTAGGTGGAAGTCTAACTTGTGCTATGACAGTGGGTACATTAGTAGGTTCTATGATTCCGCTTCTTATGAATAAATTTAAAATTGACCCAGCAGTTGCAAGTGGTCCATTTATTACAACAATTAATGATATTGTCAGTATGTTAATTTATTTCGGTTTAGCAACTTCATTTATGTCATATTTAACTTAGGAGGTCTCATGGAGTTTTTATCATTAGTTATTGTAGTTGTTGCTGCATTTTTAACTCCAATTATCGTTAACCGACTTAATATTAATTTCTTGCCTGTCGTTGTGGCAGAGATTTTGATGGGAATTATTATTGGCCATTCTCTTCTCAACATAGTAGAGAGAGATTCGGTACTTAATATTTTATCTACATTAGGTTTTATATTTTTAATGTTTTTAAGCGGTTTAGAAATTGATTTCAAGGCTTTTAAAAAGGATTCCCGTTCAAGACAAGGTGAAAATAAACAAGAAACACATATACCGAGTCATTTAAACCTAGCATTAACTGTATTTGGTTTTATCATGCTTATTTCAATCATTTTAGCCTACATATTCAAGTGGTTAGGTTTAGTAGATGACGTACTATTAATGGTAATCATAATATCTACCATATCTTTAGGCGTTGTGGTTCCGACACTTAAAGAAATGAATATTATGCGTACCACAATAGGTCAGTTCATACTATTAGTCGCAGTTTTGGCTGACTTAGTTACAATGATTTTATTAACGATCTATGGTGCTATCAACGGTCATGGTGGTAGTACGATTTGGTTAACTGGTATATTAATCGTTTTCACTGTCATTTTCTACATATTAGGCGGACTATTTAAAAGAATGTCGTTTTTACAAAAGTTAATGGATGGGACGACACAAATAGGGATTCGCGCAGTTTTTGCATTGATTATTTTACTAGTAGCTCTTGCTGAGGGCGTAGGCGCTGAATATATACTAGGTGCATTCTTAGCAGGTGTAGTCGTGTCTTTACTTAATCCAGATGAAGAAATGGTGGAAAAATTAGATTCTTTCGGTTACGGATTCTTTATACCGATATTCTTTATTATGGTGGGTGTGGACTTAAATATTCCGTCCTTAATTAAAGAACCATCGATACTTTTAATTATTCCTGTACTTATTTTAGCTTTTATCGTTTCAAAACTTATACCAGTATTCTTTATCAAGCGTTGGTTTGATACAAAAACGACGATTGCTTCAGCATTTTTATTAACTTCTACACTTTCATTAGTTATTGCAGCAGCAAAAATTGCAGAGCAACTCAAAACAATTTCAGCGGAAACGTCAGGCATTTTAATTTTAAGTGCTGTCATTACATGCGTTTTTGTGCCGATTATTTTCAAAAAAATGTTTCCAATTCCGAATGAAGTTAATCGTCGCATAGAAGTGAGTTTAATTGGTAAGAACCAGTTAACAATTCCAATTGCACAGAATTTGACCTCTCAATTGTATGATATATCACTTTATTATCGAAAGGATTTAAGTGACAGTAGAAAATTATCAGATGAAATTACAATGGTAGAGATTTCTGATTATGAAGAAGACTTATTAGAACGTTTAGGACTTTTTGAACGAGATATTGTGGTATGTGCCACGAATGATGATGAAATTAATAGAAAAGTTGCTTTAATGGCTAAGAGGCATGAAGTGAATCGTGTGATTTGTAGATTAGAAAATTCAAACGAAGATGCTGAAATTAAAGCACAAGGTATTGAAGTATTCAGTAACTACCTTAGTAATAAAATATTATTAAAAGGTTTAATTGAAACACCGAATATGTTAAATCTTTTAAGTAATGTGGAAACATCTCTATATGAAATTCAAATGTTAAATCATCAATATGAAAATATTCAATTACGTAATTTCCCATTCGGAGGAGACATTATATTTGTTCGAATTTTACGTAATAACGAATCCATAGTGCCTCATGGTGATACACAATTGCGTTATAAAGACCGTTTAATTGTTACAGGATCAAAAGAATATGTTGATGAACTTAAACAAGAATTAGAATTTTATTATTAAATTAGAATAACCCATAGTTAATGAACTGGTGCATGATAAAATGCGCCAGTTCTTTTAAGTAGGGTTGAGTATAAGTCTTTCGTGGCATGCTAAATCACTTTATTATCAGGTACTAAAAGTGTTAAACTGTATATGGTAAATAGGTTATAAATGAAGTTGGTTTTTAACCATAAATAAACATTAATTATTTTATTATTAAGGAGTTATACTGCAATGTTAAATTTGGAGAATAAAACATATGTCATTATGGGTATTGCGAATAAACGTAGTATCGGTTTTGGCGTTGCTAAAGTATTAGACAAATTAGGTGCGAAATTAGTATTTACATATCGTAAAGATCGTAGTCGCAAAGAATTAGAAAAGTTATTAGAACAATTAAATCAATCTGAACATCATTTATATCAAATTGATGTGCAAAGTGATGAAGACGTTATCAATGGTTTTGCTAAAATTGGTGAAGAAGTAGGTAACATTGATGGTGTATATCATTCAATTGCTTTCGCTAATATGGAAGATTTAAGAGGTCGTTTCTCTGAAACATCTCGTGACGGTTTCTTACTTGCACAAGACATTAGTTCTTACTCATTAACAATTGTTGCACATGAAGCTAAGAAATTGATGCCTGAAGGCGGTAGCATTGTCGCAACAACTTATCTTGGTGGAGAATTTGCGGTTCAAAACTATAATGTGATGGGTGTTGCTAAAGCAAGCTTAGAAGCTAATGTGAAATATTTAGCTTTAGATTTAGGAGAAGATAATATCCGTGTGAATGCTATTTCAGCTGGTCCTATTCGTACTTTAAGTGCAAAAGGTGTAGGCGGATTTAATACAATTCTTAAAGAAATTGAAGAACGTGCACCATTAAAACGTAATGTGGATCAAGAAGAGGTTGGTAAAACTGCAGCTTACTTATTAAGTGATTTATCAAGCGGTGTAACTGGTGAAAACATCCACGTTGATAGTGGTTTCCACGCAATTAAATAATAAATAACTTCATTTAAAATATTGAAGTGTATGAAGCGGTTGAGTTGCAAGCTCAACCGCTTTTTCTGTATTCATAAAAAAACACCACTTACGAAAAGGTAAGTGATGTTTATATATCAAGTTATTGTTAATCTTTAACATTGCTATTCGCTTTATCAATGATACGTTGGCGATATTTAAATATATTGCTAACTAATGTCTTAAGTACTGCATATAATGGTACAGCGATAAGAATTAAAGTAAAGCCACCTAAATCTCCTGCTGCCAAAATCACAACAATGATTGTTAGAGGATGGATACTTAAAGATTTACCCATAACGTTAGGCGTAATTACATTACCTTCAAGTTGTTGAGCAACTAAAGTTACAATACATACCCAAATGAATGTTGTTGGTCCATCGATAATACCTAGAATAGCGGCAGGCGCAAATGATAGCCATGGTCCTAGGAAAGGAATTAAGTTAGCTACACCGGCGAATAATACTAGTAACGGCGTATAAGGCAATCCAATAATAGTATAACCAATATATAAAATGATACCTAGTATGACACTAACCGTTACTTGTCCTTGGATATAAGATTTTAAAGTGAAGTTTAAGTCTTTTAATAAATCTACTACGAATACTTTACGTTCACCTTTGAAAAATTTACCAATAGCAGGAATGAATTTTTCATGGTCTTTTAACATATAGATTAAGATGAAAGGCACCATGATTAATAAGAAAACTGTTGAAATAAATGATGTAATATATGTGACTGAATTAGATAGGATTGACGTTACGCCATCACCCATAGATCTAACAGCTTTATTAATGCGGTGTGTCACATCATCAGGTAGTTTATCCATTTGTTTTAAAGAGAAGTTGATGAGATGTTCAGCTTCTTTTTGCAATGCTGGTGTTTGTTTGATTAAGTTATTTATATTGGAAATAATAATCGGTGCGATAAATGAAACTACAATAGCAATGATTGCTATTAAACCGATAAATATTGTTAGAATACTTGCCCATCGTGGAAATCCCCACTTTTCAAGCAAATTTTGGAATGGTAAACATATGTAAAATAGAAAACCACTAATTAAGAATGGAAGGAATACAGAGCCGATAATTGTAGCAATTGGTGTAAATACATTGTGTACTTCCATAAATAGTTTGATGAGTATGAACAGCATGATGAAAAATATGCCAGTTCTAAACCAAACTTTATTGAACATAAACCTCTTTCCTCCTATTACGTCTCATTTATTTATTCCTAATAAGTATATCTTAAAAACCTATCTTTAAAAAGAGAAAAATGCTTTCCTAGTCATCGTTAAGAATGATGAGAATCAGAAAATATGATTTGAACAATGAACATGATTTAGTGAACAACTTTGATTTTTAAGAATGTGATTTAAACATGATATTCAATCGTTAAATTGATTTTCAAGAATTTAAAAGTAGTTTAAGTATTGGTACAATAATATTACTACGACGAGGGGGCTCATATATGACAGAGTTTAATGCTGGAAAGATAAATAAAAAGGTAATACATAGTGATATTTTAGATAGAGATGTAACGCTCTCCATTTATTTGCCAGAGGAGTATACAGAACTATTTAAGTATCAAGTTATTTTATGTTTTGATGGATTAGATTTCTTAAGATTTGGTAGAATACAACGTGCTTATGAACAATTGAGAAAGGATAATGACATACAAAGAGCAATTATTGTAGGATTTCATTATGAAGATGTTGATAAACGTAGAGAAGAATTCCATCCTTCTGGAAGCCGTTCTCATCTAACTGTACAAGCTGTTGGTAAAGAGATTCTGCCGTATATTGACTCTACTTTTCCAACTTATAAAGTAGGTAATGCTAGATTACTTATAGGGGACAGTTTAGCTGGTAGTATTGCTTTGATGACAGCTTTAACGTATCCGACGATTTTCAGTCAGGTTGCAATGTTAAGCCCGATGTATAACCAAAATATTAAACAGAAATTAGAAAGTTGTGATGATAGAAAGCAACTTACTTTATGGCATGCAATTGGTTTAGAGGAAGAAGATTTTACTTTACCTACTAATGGTGAAAGAGCTAATTTTCTCACACCAAATAGAGAACTTTCTGAGCTCATTAAAGGCTATGATATGGATTATTATTATACTGAATTTGAAGGCGGTCATAGTTGGAAATCGTGGAAACCTATGTTAGGAGATATCTTAAAATATTTCTTAAGCGATGTTATCCCTGATTAAGTCCTTGTTTTAAAAGAAATATTTGACATTATAAAAATGATTTAGAAGTTTCTTGAAAAGTAGATATCTTAAATGTAGAAATTTCTAAAATGTAATTGTTTTCACTTTTAAAGTAACGGTTTTCAAAAAATTTTGATATAATGGAAATATGTTAAACAAAGGAGGAATTTAAATGATTTTAGGATTAGCATTAGTTCCGTCTGAGTCATTTCAAGATGAGGTGAATGCATACCGTAAGCGTTATGATACACATTATGCGCAAATTATGCCTCATATTACAATTAAATCTCAATTTGAAATCGACGATAATGAATTAAATTCTATTAAAGAAGAAGTGAAAAAACGTATTAGCGACATTCAACCTGTCGATGTACATGCGACAAAAGCTTCAAATTTTGCTCCAACAACAAATGTGATTTACTTCAAAGTGGCAAAAACTGATTCATTAGAAAAATTATTCGATCAATTTAACACTGACGAGTTTTATGGTAAAGCTGAACATACTTTTGTTCCGCATTTTACAATTGCACAAGGCCTTTCAAGCCAAGAGTTCGAAGATATTTATGGTCAAGTTAAATTAGCAGGGGTAGATCATAAAGAAACAATTAGTGAACTTTCTTTACTACAATATAGTGAAGAAGACGATAAATGGTCAGTAATAGAGACATTTAAGTTAGGATAATAAAAATATATGGAAGTGGGGCAGACATTTCATTTGGCAAATTATTTTTGTTGTTCCACATCCAACTTGCATTATTTGCAGAATTTCATAAAAAAGAAATTCTCTATGTTGGGAACCGCTGGCAAGGATGGCTATGATTGAAAGAAGCTTAGTATAAGCATAAGCGCAATCCCAATTCAGACATTTATTGCCAATATGTTAAAGAAAGCTGAGATAATCATGTCTTAGCTTTCTTTTTTATTAGGATAAAAGAAAAACGTTCAGAACCCAAAAATTCTGAACGCTTTAGTGATCTATTATGATTTGGAGTTTTGTTTACCACTAATAAAGTAATAACCGTAAAATACAGCTAGCGATATAAAGATTAAAGCTGAAAAATAGAATGTATTATTTAAACTATTTGTAAATTGTGTAATTAAACCACCGATTAAAGGACCTATCATAGATCCGAAACCTTGAACACTATTAAATACGCCCCAAGTTTCTTCTTGTTCGTCGGGGTTAATATGTCCAGCCATAAACGTATTCCACGCTGGTAACAAAATTCCGTACATTAATCCAATAAACAGGGCAATGCCCCATACGATATAAATATTAGTTACCATTGATAGTCCGAATATTAGGATAGTATATAAGATGAATCCACCGAAAATAATACTATACATAAATCCGCGACTGTTATTGTCAATAATCTTCGATAAGAATAACATTGAAACTGCGCAGCCAATACCGCCAATAATGATAGCAACAGTATATTCAACGGTAGAAACTTTAACTACTTTAGTAGCATATTTAGGTAAAATTGGGACTAGTGCTGCTATAGCTGCACCTTGTAATAATATCCCGGGAAATAAAACAAGGTGGCGTTTTGTTACATCTACAATTTGTTTAAGTTGCTCGGGAACTGGTTTAGTATTATAGTTAGTTAATTTAATGTTAACAAAGTAATATAAAATCCAAGCTACAAGAACAACTAATGACATCATAAATGCAAATCGAGTAGGATGTAATTTGATTAGTAAATTCATTACAACCATACCGACTAATAAACCAAGTAACCATGAAAAATAAACATAGCCCATCTGTTTGCCACGATTATTTTCCTCGACACTAGACAGCATGATCACCCATATAGGGCTCACAGCAATACCCAGCATAATTGAACTAAAGATAATTACAAAAGGTGAGGCTGGAAACCAAATCACTAAAAATAAACTTACAAATGCGAGTAAAAAGCCAGCAGTAAGTACCACTTTGGCACCAAATTTCTTGAGTAAGAAACCAATGACAAAGTTCGTAGCTGCATCAGCTATAAAATGAATGGAAAATGCAAATGAAGTAATTGCAATTGCAATCGACGTCACAGTAGGTAAGAAGTTAATATAACTTAGTATGTACATGCCTCGTGCAAATTCCATTAAGAATAAAATAACTAACATAATAACGAAATTTCTGTTATTAGAATAATTATTTAACGAAGAATCTTGCATATAAAGGAACCTTTCCGTATATTTCTTCAGGTTGTGATGAGTGACCAATTAAGTCTAATAAGTCTCTACATAATTTTTGAGTTGAATAACTTACCTTTGATTCTCGCATTTGATTAGTCATATTTTCCAATTTATGTTCATGATTGGTTAAATCGGATACGATATTGATTGCTTCATTAGGTGTATCTGCAATCTTGCCGAATCCTTTTTCTTCGAAATAATGAGCATTTTCAAGTTCTTGTCCAGGAGCAGGATTTAAGAAAATCATCGGAATACATCTTGTTAATCCTTCGGAAATTGTAATCCCGCCTGGTTTAGTAATCATGAGCTGACTTGAAGCCATCCATTCATTCATATAATTTGTGTAGCCAAGAATTAAAACGCTTGGATAATCTTTAAATTTTGATTTTAATGAGCGTTTGAGTTCTTTACTACGCCCACATATCATCACCACTTGAGAGTGAGGACTCTTATCTAATATTTCATTAATCATGTAATCGAACCCTTTAGATACGCCGAATGCACCAGCTGACATTAAAATCGTAGGTTTATTCGGGTCTAAATGATGTTTGGCTAACCAAGCTTCTTTATTAATAGGTTCTTCAAATTTATCTGCAATTGGGATACCTGTAACTTTAATATGAGAGGCTGGAACACCAGCTTCTACGAAATCTTGTTTCGTATCCTTTGTAGCTACGTAATATCTTTGCGAATCCGGAGTAATCCAGTTCTTATGCATACGATAATCAGTCATGACAGTGGCAATTGGGATGTTAATGTTGAATTGTTCTGTTAATACTGACATCACTGGAGTAGGGAATGTTAATAAGATTAAGTCCGGTTTCTCTTTGATAAGTAAATTAATTAACTTATTTAATCCATAATATTTATAAAAACATTTATCAAGCTCGTTAGGGCGGCTATAATAAAAACGTTTATACATATTTCTAAAATATCTAAAGCTATTGATGTACCATTTTTTACATATAGAAGTCATAATTGGATGAGCTTCCATAAATAAATCATGTTGTATTACTGATAAATGATCGAGGTTCATTTCATTCAATTGGTTGACAATACTTTGCGTGACTTGCATATGACCGTTACCAAAAGAGCCAGTAATAATCAATATCTTTTTATTTTGAGTAACCATTTATAGCCACCCTCCATTAATTTTTAAAATTTATAATAAGTGTAACGTATTTTCATACATTATAAAAGGAATTAAGCGACAATAAATCTTAGCAATCATCCACTATAAATGCAGTGTGCAACACTTTTCGAATAGTTTAACTACTATGCAAACTAAATAACTAAAATTTTTATTTATGCAGTATACCATACTCATCTTCAAAATAAGTTTTAAATTACTCAAATAAAAATTCGTTGTAACTCAAAAGTATCTTAGCAAAATCTTTATAATTTCTTAACCTATTTTCATACTAGCATTATTTGTAGAAATTGTATCGGGATGAAAAGGGTTATGGAAATATTTTAAAGATATTTTTACTTTAGCTTAATAAAATAGCTTCATATTAACATTAAAATCATATATAGATAGTTAAAATGAAATAATATTAAATATTGAAGAATTCATTTGGAACACATTGAATTGCACAAATAAGAATAAATTTATCAACACTCACAAAACGTGTATAATAGAATTATTGTAAAAAAAGGAGCGATACATTTTGAATGCAAGTGCGTTGTTCGAAAAAATAAGAGTAAAAAACGTAATTGGAACGTTAGATATAAATGTAGATGATATTACTACTGATTCACGTACAGCCAAAGAAGGAAGTATATTCGTTGCTTCTAAAGGATATACGGTCGATAGTCATAAATTTTGTCAAAATGTCATTGAACAAGGATGTCGTATTGTTGTCGTGAATAGAGAACTAGAACTTGAGGGAGACGTGACACAAGTCATTGTTCCTGACACTTTACGTGTTGCGAGTTTGCTTGCCCATACGTTATTTGATTTTCCGAGTCATCAATTAACAACATACGGTGTGACAGGTACCAACGGCAAAACTTCAATTGCTACGATGATTCATTTAATTTACAGAAAGTTAAATAAAAGTAGTGCATATTTAGGAACAAATGGATTCCAAATTAATGAAAAGAAGACGAAAGGTGCAAACACTACACCAGAAACGGTCTCTTTAACTAAGAAAATTAAAGATGCTGTGGATGAGGGTGCTGAAGCAATGACGTTGGAAGTGTCTAGTCATGGTTTATCTCTTGGACGCTTAAGAGGTGTTGAATTTGATGTAGCTATCTTCTCAAATTTAACTCAAGATCATTTGGATTTCCATGGCACAATGGAAGCATATGGTCATGCTAAATCATTATTATTTAGCCAACTCGGTGAAGATTTATCTAAAGAAAAATATGTTGTGTTGAATAATGACGATGATTTTTCAGGTTACTTAGCAAGTGTCACGCCTTATGAAGTATTTACATATGGTATAGATAACGAAGCACAATTTATGGCTAAAAATATTAATGAATCTCTTCAAGGTGTCGAGTTTGATTTGAGTACACCATTCGGAGATTATCATGTGAAGTCACCATATGTTGGACGTTTCAACATTTCTAATATTATGGCAGCTATCATTGCGGTATGGAGTAAAGGTGCCACAATGGAAGAAATTATTAATGCTGTAACTTCTTTAGAACCTGTGGAAGGCCGTTTAGAAGTGCTTGACCCATCATTACCAATCGATTTAATTATTGACTATGCACATACTGCAGACGGAATGAATAAATTAATTGATGCTGTGCAACCATTTGTAAAACAAAAATTAATATTCTTAGTTGGCATGGCTGGTGAAAGAGATATGACTAAAACTCCAGAAATGGGTAGTGTTGCTTGTCGTGCAGATTATGTTATCTTTACTCCAGACAACCCTGCTAACGATGATCCTAAAATGCTTACAGCCGAATTGGCTAAAGGCGCTACACATGATAATTATGTGGAATTTGACGATCGTGCAGAAGGCATTAGACATGCAATAGATGTAGCTGAACCTGGCGATACTGTCGTATTAGCCTCTAAAGGTAGAGAACCTTATCAAATCATGCCAGGACATGTGAAAGTGCCGCATAGAGATGATTTAATCGGATTAGAAGCTGCGTATAAGAAATTTGGCGGTGGCCCTGTTGAAGATTAAGCAACTTTGCCATAATAGTTTAAGAATGAATGTCTATTTTTACCAAAATGTAGATAAGGAAGTTATGATGATCGCGATTCCAGATATATACTGGTCTGTTGAACTGCCTATTGAAATGTCTAAAGATGAAATTCATGAAGAACTATTAATGCAATTTTTTAATTTTTATACGGAAAATGAAGCGGACGCACTTGCACGCGACATTTGTGAATTAATCGCAACAAACTAAAAGGAGAATAAATAAATGAATTTAAAGGAAGAAGTAGAGTCTAGAAAAACATTTGCCATCATCTCACATCCCGATGCTGGTAAAACGACCTTAACTGAAAAATTGTTATACTTCAGTGGTGCGATAAGAGAAGCAGGTACTGTTAAAGGTAAAAAGTCAGGAAAATTCGCAACAAGTGACTGGATGAAAGTAGAACAAGAACGTGGTATCTCAGTTACAAGTTCTGTGATGCAATTCGATTATGATGACTATAAAATTAATATCTTAGATACACCAGGACACGAAGACTTCTCTGAGGATACGTACCGTACATTAATGGCAGTGGATAGTGCTGTAATGGTCATTGACTGTGCGAAAGGGATTGAGCCTCAAACACTCAAATTATTTAAAGTTTGTAAAATGCGTGGCATTCCAATTTTCACTTTTATAAATAAGCTCGACCGAGTAGGTAAAGAGCCGTTTGAGTTATTAGATGAGATCGAAGAAACTTTAAATATTGAAACGTATCCTATGAATTGGCCTATAGGTATGGGACAAAACTTTTTCGGTATTATTGATAGAGAATCTAAAACAATTGAACCATTCAGAGATGAAGAGAATTTATTACATCTAAATGAAGATTATGAACTCGAAGAAAATCATGAGATAAAAAATGATAGTGCTTTTGAACAAGCAATTGAAGAAATGATGCTTGTAGAAGAAGCGGGTGAAGACTTTGATAATGATGCGTTATTAAACGGAGAACTTACACCAGTTTTCTTTGGTTCTGCTTTAGCTAATTTTGGTGTGCAAAACTTCTTGAATGCATATGTTGATCATGCGCCAATGCCAAATGCACGTCAAACAAATGAAGAGGTTGAAGTAAGTCCATTTGATACAGATTTTTCAGGTTTTATTTTCAAAATTCAAGCAAATATGGATCCAAAACATCGTGACAGAATTGCCTTCATGCGTGTTGTCAGTGGTGCGTTTGAAAGAGGTATGGACGTCACATTACAAAGAACGAGTAAAAAACAAAAGATTACACGTTCTACATCATTCATGGCGGATGATAAAGAAACAGTTAACCATGCAGTAGCGGGAGATATTATTGGTTTATACGATACAGGTAATTATCAAATCGGTGATACACTAGTTGGTGGTAAACAGAAATATAGTTTCCAAGATTTACCACAGTTTACACCTGAAATATTTATGAAAGTTTCTGCTAAAAATGTGATGAAACAAAAGCATTTCCATAAAGGAATTGAACAGCTCGTGCAAGAAGGTGCAATTCAATATTATAAAACACTACATACCAATCAAATCATTCTTGGTGCTGTGGGACAATTACAATTTGAAGTTTTTGAACACCGTATGAAGAATGAATACAATGTCGATGTAGTAATGGAACCGGTTGGCCGTAAAATTGCACGTTGGATTGAAAATGAAGAAGATATTAAAGACAACATGAATACGTCACGTTCAATTCTTGTGAAAGACAGATACGATAATTACGTGTTCCTATTTGAAAACGAATTTGCGACAAGATGGTTTGAAGAAAAGTTCCCTGATATTAAATTATACAGTTTATTATAATCTTTAAGTTTAACTTTCAGTTTGAAGGGTATTTAATGGGTATCTTTAAGAAAAGTATAAAACGAATTTAATATAATTTAGATTGAGTTAGTTATACAAACTATGTATACTATTATTAACAAATGAATACCTATGACACGTTTGTCAGAGGGGAGTAACTTGAGGATAGTAAATGCTAATTAAAGTGATTAGTAGAATACTATTTAACACTTTATCGTCATTACGAAGGTAAGTCTTCCGGTAAAGTGGGCAATACTATTGCTTAGTGAGACCTTTGCTAGGATATAGCATAGGTCTCTTTATTTGTATTTCGAAATAAAAGGAGTTGTCCACTATGGATCCAAGTTTGATTTTACCTTATTTATGGGTGCTTGTAGTACTTGTGTTCTTAGAAGGATTATTAGCAGCTGATAACGCAATTGTTATGGCTGTGATGGTCAAACATTTACCACCAGAGCAACGTAAAAAAGCATTGTTTTATGGTTTATTAGGTGCATTTATATTTAGATTTATTGCTTTATTCTTAATTAGCATTATTGCGAATTTCTGGTGGATCCAAGCGATTGGTGCAATATATTTAATTTATATGTCTATTAAAAACTTATGGGATTTCTTCCATAAATCTGACGAAGAGCATCATAAAGAAACGGGTGATGACCACCACTATGATGAATCTGGTAATGAAAAGAAGGTTGGACCTAAAGCATTTTGGGGCACAGTCTTCAAGGTAGAATTTGCTGATATAGCATTCGCAATCGATTCTATGTTAGCAGCCCTAGCTATTGCGGTGACGTTACCTAAGATGGGCATCCATTTCGGTGGAATGGATTTAGGCCAATTTATCGTTATGTTCTTAGGTGGTATGATAGGTGTCATTCTCATGAGATTCGCTGCTAATTGGTTTGTTGAACTTCTAAACAAATACCCTGGTTTAGAAGGTGCAGCATTCGCGATTGTTGGATGGGTTGGTATTAAGCTAGTAGTAATGGTACTGGCACATCCTGATATTGGTGTCTTACCTGAAGAATTTCCACACGGGGCACTATGGCAGTCAATCTTCTGGGCGGTACTTATTTTATTAGTACTTATAGGATGGTTTACTTCTGTAATTAAAAATAAAAAGAATCAAAAGTAATGATATTAGTTTTGAAATGCTCCACTCACTTAAAATTTGAGTGGAGTTTCTTTTTAACTTTGTTGTGTTGAACATTGCAGTTTTATAGTTTAAATATTAGAATTTAAACTATGAACTAAATCATTATGAATTTGGAAAAGCTTAGAAATAACTTATATATATTTTTTTACATATCATACGAATCAAAGTAATTTTAGGAGTGGGTCATCAAGTGGATAATGATAAAAAGCAAGTCATACCCCGTAGCCAGTATCGTCGTAAACGACGAGAATTTTTTCATAATGAAGAAAGAGAAGAACGTATAAGACGAGAACGTGAAGCACGAGAGAAAAAAGTTGAAAAAGCACAGCAACAATCTAAGATGAATGAAGAGCGTGTGAAAGATAATTTACGTAAAGCTAGAATAGAGAAATTAACTCAAGAAGAAATTCAACAGCAACATGAGTTAGCTCAGGAAAGACAAAATGGTGAAAATCAAGAATTACAAGCAAGTCGGTTAGAACAGTCAGAAACTAACAAAACTAAAGATGGTTTAAATTTATCAGAAGACCAACGAAATAATAAAGAACATAGTCAAATTGCGCAAAATAAAGACAATAGAGACAATAAGGTACCTTATTCAATAACAAATCATCACCAAGATGTAGATAGTAAAGATAATAATCTTTCTAAGGATAAAGGAAATCAACCACAGTCATCCAAAGCAGATGTAGTGGATAATAAAGAAATAACTCGTGATAAAAATGAGATTCATAAAGATTCAGCTACACGTAATGAACCAGAAAAGAATCACAAGACAGCAGAGAAAAGTAAACATGAAAATAAAAAACCTTACTCACCTATAAATAATCAACCTAAAAATCAAAATATTAAAAAGGACAATACTCATTCATCACAAGAGACCTCACATAATCAACATCACGAAAACAAAGGTGATCATTTTGATCACATTATAGATGTGATTACCTCATTCTTTAAAAAACATTGGCCTAAATTACTGATTATTATAGGAATCATCTTATTGTTATTAATACTTAATGCTATTTTTACTACAGTAAATAAAAATGATCACACAAATGATAGTGCATTTAATGGGGCGAATAAAAATTATACTACAACAATGAAGAATGCGAATAACACTGTCAAATCAGTAGTCACTGTTCAAAATGATTTATCAAATAATACTACTGTACCGAAAAGTAAATCTGGCTCAGATAATGAAATTGGATCAGGTGTCGTCTACAAAAAAGTGGGCGACTCTATTTATATTTTAACGAATGCACATGTTGTAGGTGACAAAGAAAAACAGAAAGTTACATATAGTAATAATAAATCAGTTGAAGGTAAAGTCATTGGTAAAGACAAATGGTCAGATATAGCTGTGGTTAAAGCTAAAATTTCAGACGACAGTATCAAGACTATTACGATGGGAGATTCAAATAATTTAGTATTAGGTGAATCTATTTTAGTCGTGGGCAATCCATTAGGTGTAGACTTTAAAGGCAGTGTTTCTAAGGGGATTATTTCAGGTTTAGACCGTCATGTACCTGTAGATATAGATAAAAATGGTAGTTATGATGTATTAATGAAAGCATTTCAAATTGATGCTCCTGTAAATCCTGGTAATTCAGGTGGCGCAGTTGTTGATAAAGATGGTAGGCTAATCGGTATAGTTTCTTTAAAAATTGATATGGAAAATGTCGAGGGCATGGCTTTTGCTATTCCAATTAATGATGTACGTAAAATAGCGCAACAATTAGAAGATAAAGGAAAAGTAAAATATCCGAATACTGGCATTAAAATTAAAAATGTAGCAGATATGGATGAGTCAGAACGTAATTCTTCAAATTTACCTTCTAATGTAAACAACGGTGTCTTAATTGGTGACGTTGAAAAAAATGGCTTAGGTGAAAAATCAAGCTTGAAAAAAGATGATGTAATAGTAGAATTAGATGGTAAAACTGTTGAAGATAATCTACGTTATAGACAGATAATATTTAGTCATAAAGACGATTTAAAAACTTTAACAGCTAAAATATACAGAAATGGTTCAGAAAAAAATATCAAAATTAAATTGAAATAAACGTTGAGGTGAAATCTATGTCTATTTTAAGTCAATTACTTAAGAAATCGAGTCCTCAACAAGGGATTGTACTATATTATCTCTTTGCAATTGTGGTTGCATTCTTATTATTAAATCTACCTTATGTGCATAAACCCGGTGTAAATGTTAATCCTATTGATACATTATTCGTTGCAGTTTCAGGAATTAGTGTGACAGGGTTATCTCCAGTAAGTATTGGAGACACTTATTCTACGTTTGGACAAATTATCATATTAGTTATCTTAAATATTGGTGGAATTGGTGTTATGGCCATCGGTACACTGTTATGGGTAGTTTTAGGCAAACACATTGGTATAAGAGAACGTCAACTTATTATGTTAGATAATAATAAGGATACAATGAGTGGTACAGTTAAACTGATTTTGGAAATTGTAAGAACAATATTTGTGATTGAACTTGTAGGAGGATTATTATTAGCTTTTTATTTTTATCGAGATAATCCTGACTTGAAAAATGCTTTTATGCAGGGAATATTTGTTTCAGTTTCAGCAACGACCAATGGTGGTCTAGATATTACTGGTCAATCACTTGTACCCTATGCCAAAGACTACTTTGTTCAAACCATAGTGATGTTCTTAATTGTATTAGGGTCAATTGGATTTCCTGTGCTATTAGAATTAAAAGCGTATTTAAAGAATAGAGTTACTAATTTTAGGTTCTCATTATTTACTAAAATTACAACGTCTACATACTTATTTTTATTTGTATTTGGTGTTATATCAATTTTCTTACTTGAACATAACCATGCTTTTAAGGGATTAAGTTGGCATCAATCTTTATTCTATTCATTATTCCAGTCAGCGACTACTAGAAGTGCTGGTTTACAAACAATAGATGCATCGCATTTCAGTGATGCAACGAATATTATTATGAGTATATTAATGTTTATTGGTTCCTCTCCAAGTTCAGTTGGGGGAGGAATTAGAACGACTACCTTTGCAATTCTTATACTTTTTGTGATTAATTTTAATAATACTGCTGATAAAACAGCTATAAAGGCCTTTAATAGGGAAGTTCACATTATGGATATCCAAAGATCCTTCGCAGTATTTACAATGGCATCAATTTTAACGTTTATAAGTATGATTGTGATATCAGCCACTGAACAAGGTAAGTTATCATTTTTACAAGTGTTCTTTGAAGTCATGTCAGCTTTTGGGACTTGTGGACTGAGTCTAGGTGCGACTGCTGACAACATTAGTAATATAACTAAAATTGTATTAATGGTTCTTATGTTTATAGGACGTGTTGGCTTAATTTCATTCATTATCATGCTTGCTGGACGTAAAGAACCAGATAAATATAGCTATCCTAAAGAACGTATACAAATTGGTTAAAAAATATGAAAACACTTTTGGTAAAATATTTTATTTTGCTGAAAGTGTTTTTATTTTAACTTGAAAATCATTACGTAACTTAATAATTGACTATTAGTTTAATAACACTCGATGCTGCTTCCATGTTAAACTTAATCTATTGAGAGGAGTGGCCTGATGGAAAAGAATGAAAATATAACTGTAGATGTCATCGCAACTTCAGATATGCATAGTCACTTCTTAAATGGTGATTATGGATCTAATATATACAGAGCAGGAACTTACGTAAAAAATGCACGTAAACTAAATAAACATGTCATTTTATTAGATAGCGGAGGAAGTTTAGCCGGTTCACTTGCTGCTTTCTATTATGCAGTTGTCGCTCCTTATAAGCGACATCCAATGATTAAATTAATGAATGCTATGCAATATGATGCTAGTGGTATAAGTCCTAATGAATTTAAATTTGGTCTATCATTTTTAACGCGATCTGTTGCATTGGCTCGATTTCCATGGTTATCTGCGAATATAGAGTATACGGTAACTAGAGAGCCATATTTTTCAACGCCATATACAATTAAAAATTACGATGATTTAAAAATAGCCATTGTCGGATTAACAGCGGACGGACTTATGAAAAATGAATATGCCGAAATGGAAGATGATGTCAGTATTGAAAAGACGTTATTATCTGCTAAGCGATGGATTAGATATATCCATGAAGTAGAGGAACCGGATTTCCTTATTGTTATCTATCATGGCGGACTCAATAAAATTAGCAAACAAAACAAAAGAAATGAACAAAATGCAAACGAAGCTGAAAAAATTATGGAAGAATTAGGTGTGATAGATTTAATTATTACCGCACATCAACATCAAACTGTAGTTGGTAAAGATCATGAGACAGTTTATGTTCAAGCGGGGCAAAATGCCGAAGAATTAGTTCATCTCTCCATACACTTTAAAAAGCGTACGACCTCATATGAAATTGATAATATAGAATCGAAAGTCATAGATTTAAATAATTATGAAGAAGATGAGTTATTACTCAAAGAAACGTATTATGATCGTAAGGCTGTAGAATATTGGGCAGACGAGGTAATATCTAATAATAAATTTAATCTCGAAATTAACGGTATCGAGGAGATAATTTGTAAGCCTCATCCATTTGCTCAATTACTTCATGATGGTATTAGGAATGCATATGATTACAAAATTTCTTGTGTGCATATACCTAAGAATGGTGAAGAAGGGTTAAACGGTGTCATTCGTAATAGAGATTTATATGATGCTTATCCTCATCCAGACAAACCAGTTGATTTAACTGTTAAAGGTAAAAATATCAAAGACATCATTGAATATAGTTACTCTCATATTGAATTTGAACAGGGAACATTGAGTTTAACGATTGTAGATGAAACTTTATTTACATTTTGGCAAGGTTTTAATTATACAGTTGATATGAATAAAGAACCTTATCATAGGGTCGAAATAGAAGACTTAGATAGTGAGCGAATGTATAGAATAACTATGACGGATTATTGTTATAGAAACTATAAAGAATATTTAGAAGATGCAATCATTCATGAAACGTATGGAGAAACTATGGGCGGCTTGATTAGAAATAATTTAAAAAACACAAACTATGATGTAAAAGTTGAAAATAATTTTAAAGTTAACCTTTAAATAACCCCCTCACTATTATCAACGAGACACGAGGTAAATTTACTTCATAAAAAAGCATTTCTTAGCCTAAAGTAATAAGACTAAGAAATGCTTTTTATCCGTGAAAAATCAATAATAATATAATAGCAACAATCTGAGCAATAGAAGTTGTAGCTATACGTCTAGTATATTCGTAACTTGCTGATAAAATTAATTGAGTTATAAATATAAAGAATACTATCCACCAGTTATCGAGATAAATGAATAAGGAACTTGAACAAATTGCGACAATAAGTATGCTTAACCATTTAGGTAATTTGTATCGAATTAATTCCTTCTGTAAGACCGTTCTCATATATAATTCATGACATGGAATCACGAACAATAAAGTGACGAGCATTTGCCATTTAAAATAAACACCCGTTCTAGATAATTCTTTAATTAACGATGCATATGATAAATCTGATGAAATAAGTGAAAAAATAAGTTGTACAATAATAAGTACAATACTTGTAATTATACCAATCCCAATTGAAGTTAATAAACGTTTTGATGCAATGTCTCTTTGATAAAACACATAACTTATTCCTGCTATTAGCATAATGCCAGTATATAAGTACCAGTACTCTTGGTGTTCACCCCACATCACAAATAAAATAGCGTGAAATACGATGAAACTTATAATAAACCAAATTAAAGCTTTAGAAACATTTTTCATTATAATTAACCTTCTTGTTCAACGATTTTATATCGCTTATGATTAATGACAGTCTTCTCAGGTAAATCTAGTTCATTAAAGTTTTCCATGATTGTTAAATCTACAATAACAGAATTGTCATTAATTTTCTCAACACGGCCTCTTAAACCATCATAAAATTCTACAATATTACCTACTTCTGCAACAGTCATAATGAGTCCTCCCTTAAATCATAGCTAGGTAATATTGTACTAAAATTTACATAACAAATAAACTAATATCTTTAAAAAAACTCTATTTGCAGATTTAATTATGAAAAGTAAGACATAAATGAGTATATAATTGGAAATTTTATTATAAATCATTCATAACTAGGGTAAGGGCATATAGAGAGATTTTTTAAGGAGAGGAATGTTATGAAGTTTATTAGTAATAATAATATTACTGATCCCACACTTAACTTAGCAATGGAGGAATATGTTCTTAAAAATCTTCCATCTGAGGAAAGTTATTTCTTATTCTATATTAATAGACCTTCAATTATCGTAGGTAAAAATCAGAATACGATAGAAGAAGTTAATAAAGCGTACATTGATCAACATAAAATTGATGTCGTTCGACGTATTTCTGGTGGCGGTGCGGTTTATCATGACACTGGAAATTTAAATTTTAGTTTTATTACTGATGATGATGGTAATAGTTTCCACAACTTCAAAAAATTTACAATGCCGATTGTTCAAGCTTTACAATCACTTGGTGTCAACGCTGAAATGACAGGACGAAATGATATTCAAGTGGGAGAAGCTAAAATTTCGGGAAATGCTATGGTGAAAGTGAAAAATAGAATGTTCAGCCATGGTACGTTGATGTTAAATTGTGAATTAGACGAAGTTCAAAATGCTTTGAAAGTTAATCCTGCTAAGATTAAATCTAAAGGTGTGAAATCAGTTAGAAAGCGTGTTGCTAATATTGATGAGTTTTTAGAAGAACCTTTAGACATTAATGAATTTAAACAAATTATTCTTAAAACTATTTTTGGGGAAAATGAAGTAGAAGAATATGTTTTAACTGATGAAGATTGGAATAACATTGAAAGGTTGAGCAATGAGAAATATCGTACTTGGGAGTGGAATTACGGTAATAATCCTAAATATAATTTTGAGCGTGAAGAAAAATTTGAAAAAGGGTTCATACAAATCAAATTGGATGTTAAAAAAGGTCGTATAGAACATGCTAAGATATTTGGTGATTTCTTTGGCGAAGGAGATATTACTGAGTTAGAGCGTGCACTTGTAGGTTGCTTACATGACTTTGAACATTTAGAAGAAGCATTAGCAAATTATGACTTTTATCACTATTTTGGTGATATTGATAAATATGAAATTATTAGATTAATGTCTTAATTATATTAAAAAGGTCTATTCTCAAACTTAAATTAAGTAGGGAATAGACCATTTATAATGAGTGACTCGAATCTAAATTATTCACTGAGAAAAGCCTCCAATTTTTTATATTCTTCTGTATACTGAATAAAATTTTCCTTATTTTTGTTAACAAGTGCTTCATCGATAAGCGTTTTAAGCTGTTTCTTTCTCGCTTCCCTTAGCGCTTCATCGATAACGAGTTCAACACCTAAATCGTTTACAGTGGTCACAAAGTCTTCGAGAGTAGTGTGTTTAACATTAGTATTATGATTCATAAAAAATCACTACCTTTCTTTTTTATTTATATATGAGTAGTATACAGTTTTTGTATTTTGAAATCAATGAATATTCTGACATTTAGAAAGAAATATGTGTAAAAAGAAAATAAAAGTAGAACTTGATTTAATTCATGCTTCGTATAAACTAATATTAAGTTATTATTATTAAAAGAAAATAGTAACAATAATTAATATTTTTGTGAAGTGAGGTAATCAAATGACTAATTTTAGTGAATCAATCTATGTTATTAGAAAAGGTGACATGTTAATTCGCCCAAGGTATGATGAATATCAACAAACTTCAGGAGCTGAGATTATTAGATTTGATAAAACTAGAAAGGAGAGTCCTTTTAAAGTACAAAGAATTATTGAAAGGTCTTGCAAATTTTATGGTAATAGCTATTTGAGCAAGAAGTCTGAAACAAATCGAATTACTGGTATTACTAGTAAACCACCTATTTTACTTACTCCTTTATTTCCAACTTACTTTTTCCCAACTCATTCTGATCGACAAGAAGAAAATATATGGATTAACATGCATTATATTGAAAGTATTAAAGAACTTAAAAATCGTAAAAGTAAAATCACATTTGCTAATAATGAATCGTTTATATTAAATGTTTCGTATCATAGTTTATGGCATCAATATACGAATGCAATTATTTATTACTACATGGTCGATAAGCAAGCGCGTATGAAATCAAATGATCCTGAGCAACCTATTGACTATAATCAATCCTCATTAAATATTTTTGAAGCTTTATCTAGATACTCTCTTTTTGAAGAAAAATAGCCGTAAATTCTAGCATTTTAATATTAATAATTGTTTTGAACTTCGTGTGTTTATTTTTAAAATATGCGGAACGTTAATATTAAATTAGTGTAAATGTTCCGTATATTTTTTTAAGATATCTCTTGAAAAACTCAACAAGATTGATATAATAATATTTGTGCTTGATAGAGATACATAAAATAACATTAATCCGCAGTAGCTCAGTGGTAGAGCTATCGGCTGTTAACCGATCGGTCGTAGGTTCGAATCCTACCTGCGGAGCCATATGGAAACGTACTCAAGTTGGCTGAAGAGGCGCCCCTGCTAAGGGTGTAGGTCGCGAGAGCGGCGCGAGGGTTCGAATCCCTCCGTTTCCGTACTAAACCCTTGATATGACAGGGTTTTAAGAGAGTAAGTGTCAAATATGTGTCAAGAGAATAATTCTCTGACACGTTGGCCTTGCTCTTTTTTATGTTCTTCTAATAGATGTGAGTACGTGTCTAGTGTTTGTGATATCGTAGCATGCCCTAAACGTTTACTTATATATTCAATTGGTATTTCTTTAGACAATAAATAAGAAGTATGCGTGTGTCTTAGTGAATAAGGAGTGATATTTTCATCCTCTAAACCTATAACACTTTTAGTATGTCTAAATGATTGAGCAATCGCTGTATGACTAACGTTAAACAACTTACCATTAATACGACGAGGCAATTTTGATAATTTTGTATTAATATGTGTAATATCTTTTGGATTAACTTCAACATTTCGTTTTGAATTTTTCGTTTTTGTTCCGGGAAGATGAACGACTCCAGGTGCTTTATTTAAATCTTTGTACGTCATGTTGATCACATCGCTATATCTTGCACCGGTTATCGATAATATATATAGAAATATATAACTCTCTTCATTTCTTGATTTGAAATAATCCATCATTGCTAAATAATCTTTAATAGTTATATATTTAAATTTTTCATCTTTCGCATTTTCAGTTCCATTAACAGTCACATTATAAGTAGGGTCTTTCCTTAAATAACCATCATAAACTGCATCTCTAATACATCTCATTAAGCATCCGTGTACTTTTCTTACTGTTTCATCTGTACGCCCTTTACCGTAGCTATTTAAAAACTTCTGATAATCTGTTCGAGTAATATTTTTCACTAACATGTGTTCTCCGAAGTGTTCGGTAAATAACTTGATAGCTCTTTCATACCAATAAAATTGTTTGGTAGATAACTGTTTCTTATTTTTAATTTCAATCCAGTCATTATAATAATCAACAAACCTTTTACTTTCTTCTATGTAGTTTCCATCTTCTAAATCTCTAATTAATTGTTGTGCTGCATTAGTGGCTTCTGCTTTAGTTTTAAATCCAGACTTACGTTTCTTCCCCGATTTTAAAGTAGGGTGTTTAACGTCGTACTGCCACGATGAACTTGTTTTATTTTTACGTTTATTAACTGTAAATGTTGCCATTTTGCCTATTCCTCCTCAAAAAAAGTAAAAAATAATAAGGGTAGGTTAACTACCCGATAAATAATTCTTGAAATAGTAATCAATGTAACTTATACTATACTTAAGATAACTCGAGAAGGATTAACGCTGGGTCCCAAAATGGGGTAGGTGCAAAAGCACTGAGCATTCCTATGTGCCTGGGGTTATCTTTTTTTATTTCTTAAACTATCCACAAATTTTATTGGATTCTTTTTTATTTCACTAACAATAAATTCTATAAATTGTTGGGAATAAGTGAAGGATTCTTGCTTTCCTAAAAAAATAAAAAAGACCAGATGAATTAACATCTGGTCAATCGGAATGGTTACCGGGAATGAGCTACTATAATTTAGTAGAAAGCGGGATTTCACCGCGAATTGTTAATATAAATATACCAAATGTTACCCTTAATTTCAACTTTTTATGAATCTGATTATTATTTGTTTCTCAATTTTCTTTAAATCATCAGTGCTAATTCTGATTTTTCCTGTAGGATCTTCACTGTTAATTTTTTGAATTCTTTTTTTACTTATTGTAGTTATTGCAGAAACATTTGCAAAAGATTGTTTGTTTTTATGTCTTTCAAAAACTTTTCGTACAAGACTGATACTTTCAGCTCTACTTTTTAAATTAGATATTCTTTCTTTGAATATTTTAGCTTCTTTTTTTATCAGAACTTCAAGTTCTTCAAACTCTTTAGCTATGTACTCTTCTGATAAATATTTGTACTTAATTAATAGTGCAGTTCTTTCTGCTCTACTTTTTATATAATTTTCATGTTTATCCATCACCAAATTAGCAAAATCTTCCGTTTTATCAGCTTCTTCAATTAATTGGATTGCCTTTTTATTTAATTCGTCTATAGTAATATCAAAAATAGATGAAGTTAATTGCGTATAATGACTGGACTTTTTAGATGATAAAGGTACAACTGTAACAGTACTCTTTTTAGGATTGTCTTTTTTATCCAGAACTATGCAAAAATGATTACCGGAAAATTCATTCCCTATATTACTACCTAAATTTACATAGATAATAGTGCCTCTTTTGTACGTTGAGTATAATTTATGTTTGTTATTGTTTTCTTCTAATAACTGACTTGTATAAAATTCTAACCATTCTGGTAAATACTTTATTTTTCGATTCTGTAGATTAGCACTATCATAAATATCAACTAATTTTGTTGTAGTTTTTAAAAATGATTTATAAACTTCCCTCTTATTTCCTTCCATCCCTCAACCTCCTTTATTCTATATTTTTATATCCATATACTCTCAACGGCTCAAATGTAATAGCGTAGTTGCCGTAGTGAAAAAAGGGCGGATTGTTATTCCTCGTAATTTTTAGGGTCATATTCATAACCATATTTTTCTGCGTCTTGCTTACGTATTTCTTCTTTTTGTGATTGGTTAGCGTTAGCCCACTCTTCTTGACCTTTAACCCATTCATCAGGTTCTTCATTTTGAGATTGTGAAGACTCATTATCTTCTTTAGGGTCTATTAAACCGTAATCGGTACCACCCTTGACGTTTTGTCTATCCCATTCTGCGATTTCTTCTTTTGTAGGCTCTTTACTATTAGATTGTTGTGCCTGTTGATTGTTTTGTTGTTGGTTAATTTGATTTGAATTGTTCTGTGTATTATTTTGTTGAGTTTGTTGCTCATTAGACTGTTCATTTTGTTGTGTGTCTTCACTTGGTTGACCTTTATCTTTGTTACTATCTTTCTTTTTATTGTCTTCTGATTTTTTATCTTTATTTTCTTTTGGATCGTTTGACTTCTTATCTGACTTACTTTCAGACTTCTTATTATCATCTTTATTCGACTTATCCCCATCTTGTCCACATGCAGTTAATACTAATGCTGATGATAATATTGCAGTTCCTAATAATTTAAATTTCATTTTAAAACTCCTTTAATTAATATTCCTATATTCAAACACTCTATTGAATGTTTAAAATAACTTTTGACTCGCTACAACTCTGCCAACGACTTTAACTTCGTCATTATTACCATAAACTTGTGGATAATGACTTTGATTATTTGATTCTGGAATTAATATAATTTGGTCACCATTATATCTTATACGTTTAACAGTCGCGTTATAGCCGTTAACCATAACAACACCTAACTGACCATTTTCTACTACCGAGTCCTTTTCAACTACCACTATATCTCCATCTTGGAAAATCTTATCCATGCTATCGCCAGACACTCTCAAACCAAATTCTTCTTTGTCAGAATTAAGATTTTTAGTAGCGAAGTATATGTAATCAACTAAATTTTCTTCACTATAGATAGGTAAGCCAGCAGATATTTTAGAAACAACTGGAATCTTTTTGACTGGTAGGGTTTCGATAGTTGGTTGTTCGTCTTCTATACCCATAATATATGACGGAGATACTTTTAAAGCTTTTGCAAGTTTTACTATTTTATCTCTTTTCATATTTTCAATATCGCCAGTTTCCCATTTTCTCACTGTTGATTTTCCAACGCCTACTAAATCTCCAACTTGTTCTAGAGTTAAATTCAATTCTTTACGTCTACTTTTAATGTCGGGTTTCATGTTAATTTTCCTCCTAATTGGTATGTACTAAATATAGCACTAAAGTATCTTAAAGGCAACACTTATATAGGAAATAAAAATAAAAATGTATTTTTAGACACTTTTGTGTTGACGCACTTGTAATAAACGTGTATTATTGAAGTATCCTAAAAGACACGGAGGTGTTAAATAATGAACAAAGCAAAGCTGTATTCTGCTTTGGCGATGAAAGAAATGCATGTGAATGATTTTTTAAAAGAGTTAAATAATCATGGTTTAAAACTTTCTAAAAGCGCCTATTATAGTAGGATTAGAGGAGAACAAGAATTCGACATTAAAGAAATAAAAACTATTGTCAAGGTTCTTAATTTAACTAGAGAACAAATGAACGATATTTTTTTTGAAGAATTAGTGTCATAAAAGACACTTATAGGAGGGGCTTAAATGGAACAAATCATATTAACAAAACAAGAACTTGCTGAAATTGTTCAACAAGAAATAAGTAAAAGGTTGGACGGTGTTAGACCAATCAAACCGATGTCGATATTTTCAGATGTAAGACTTCAAGAAGATGACATTAGAAACGTAAATGAAAAAATTAAATTTACTAAATTAATCAAAACACCTTATAGAGGAAGTCATTATAAGCCGTTGTCGTTAAAGAAATTTCCGTGTGGTGGAAATGATTATTTTAACGGTAAAGTTTGTGACGATCACATCCACGACCATATTAGAAAACTTACTTTAGCGGTGTTTGGTGTTACAAAAAACTCTGATTTGAGCGAAGAAGAATTTAAAGATGCCGTTCTTTATTATCAATATTTTAAAGACATGTATTTAGATTTATACAAAAGAAGAATTTCAAAACTAACTATCGACGATTTCGAATAAGGAGGATAACAAATGCACGAACAAAACAAAAAAGTCATCTATTACTACTATGATCAAGAGGATAATAGACGACCTATTTTTGAAAGCGAAACCCTTTTAGATGACTACAAAAATTTAGAAAGTAAATTTCCTATCATCAAAAATAACTTTTATGCACAAATTGATGGAAAGGAATTCAAATTACTCTAAGCCTAACTGTTTATTCATTATAGATACTGCCAATTGTTGAAGGACAGGTAAAGTGACCGATTTTAATTTAGATGCTTTTGATTTAGTTTCTTCCCAAACTGTATCATCTGCAACACTATTTAGAAATTCGTGACCAGTGAATGTAAGATGACCAATCATAAAACTAGAAAGTTCAGTACCTTTTATAGGTTGAGCATCGATTAAACCAGCATCTCTAGACTTTAACAGTGTGTAAGCTACATCGTCTTTAGAATATCTATCTGAATCGATATCAACATATATATCTTCAAGGTCTAGAAAATTTCTTAAGTCTTTCTTACTTTCGACAACTAATAGAACTTGTCGAATTAGTTCATATTTCAATTCCATAATATCACCTCCTAAATAGGAGTATAGCAGAAAGGAGCATAAGCAATATGCAAACATTACAAAAAATACAAATTGAAAACAATTCAGAATTAGGAGCAGTCGTTTCTAGTCGAGTTATTGCTCAAGAGTTAGAAAAAAGACACGCCCATGTAATTAGAGATTTAGAGAGAATTTTAACCGACCCAAATGTGGGCTCGTTAATTATACCTAGCAATTATAAAGATAATAAAGGCGAAACAAGAAAAGAATACCTACTAACTAAAGACGGTTTCACTTTATACATGTTCAACATTCAAGGTCACAACGATTTCAAAATGGCTTACATTAATAAATTTAACGAAATGGAACGTCAAATCGCACAACCTGTCGCAAGTTACATGATTGAGGACCCAGTCAAACGTGCTGAACTTTGGATAGAGGAACAAAAAGAAAAACAACAGTTGCAAATCGAAAATCAAATGCAAAGCCAACAAATAGGAGAATTGAAACCTAAAGCAGATTATTACGACCAAATATTAAAAAGTAAAAAACTTATTACTGTAAATGCGATAGCAAAAGATTACGGAATGTCTGGTCAAGCATTCAACAAACTACTGCATGAATTAAAAATCCAATTTAAACAATCAGGTCAGTGGTTCTTGTACGCAAAATATCATGATAAAGGCTACACATCATCGGAACCTCACCACTACACAAAGAAAGACGGAACTGAAGATTTTAGATTACACACTAAGTGGACACAGAAAGGACGCATATTCTTATACAACTTGCTAAAAGATAACGATATTTTACCCACAATCGAACAAACAACTTAAAGGAGGAAATCCAATGCAAGGCTTATACAAAACAACCCTCCTCATCACAATGGCAGTTGTGACTTGGAAGGTAATGAAGATTGAAGTAAATACAAGGAAAACGACAATTAACTTTACGAATAATGAAAATGCGAAAACTACTCGTCGTTTTGGTTCTTCTCAACATATTTTCTAGCGTGTTCAAACGCCATTAAATATACGGCAAACGCTTCATCAAGCATATCTTGTTCACTTTCATAATTACTTGGTTTGAACTCTTGAGTGCTTAAATATGCATTTGCAAACTGTTGAGGGTCGAAATAAATTTTACTCATTAATATCACCTCCACAGGTGATTATACCAAACGCTAAAACAAATTAACGGAGGATAAAAAATGGAAAACTTAAAAATTCAACACGGAGTAGCAAAATTATCTGATATCAAACAAGCAGTAGAGCAAATTGAGGAAGAGACAAAAGACCTAGACTATATAGGTTTAGATATTGAAATCAGTGTCGCGCCTCAACCAATATTTGAGCCTAACGAAGAGGAGGAACAATAATGGAATACATCGGATTTGCAGATGCAAACAAATTTGTAAAAGTGAGTGGCATTTCTAAGAACGACTTAGAAAAACACGTTTATTCAAATAAAGAGTTTCAACAATCTTGTATGTATCGGTTCGGAAAGAATCATAAACGTTACATCGAGATTAAACCAGGAATCGAGTTTATTAAACAAAATATATTGATATCGGAAACGGCATTATAAAGGAGGATTTTAAATGAAATACCTATTGAGCTACATGACTATGATACTCGCAATGATCATCACATTACTATTTGGAGGTGGTTTTACAACAATTATAGGCGTTGCAATCTTAGTTTTTATCGCAAGTACATTCTTTTGGAATGAGTGGTTAAAAATAAAAAAGACTGAAAGACGCGCCAACGTCTAACAGTCGAAACAAAAACAATTTAAAAATTAATTAATAACTTAAATATACCTTTGGAGGAGAGGAAATGCAAGAGTTTATCACAATTAGATTGCCTAAAGAAGAATATTCTCAACTTATTGCCAAATCTGTTCAGTTAGATTTTTTACGTAGCGATTATGATTTCTTAAATAGACAGTACGAGGATATGTGCGATAGATACGCAGAGTTAAGAAAAGATTATACAGAACAAATACAATCATGTATTCGTTTAGATAAAACAATTAAAACTATGGAAGAATCAATCAACATTTTAGAGAAAGGTGTGAATCGCTAATGAAAGAGACAGTGACATATATCATCAAGCGTAAAGATAACGATCTATATATCACTAACATACCTAGCCATAATTTCCCTGCGATTAAATACTCAACAGAGTTCAGAGATGCTAAGGAATTCAACGGAATAGATAGAAGTTCAATAGATATGACTGAACACAAAGCTATCAAACGTACGCACATAGAACAAGATATATATGAGGAGGTTGAGTATGACTGAAGAAAAACAAGAGCAAGATATCCTAACTCAACTAGGGGTTAAAGATATCAGCAAACAAAATGCTAACAAATTTTATAAATTCGCTATCTACGGAAAATTCGGTACAGGTAAAACAACCTTTTTAACCAAAGATAACAACGCACTTGTGCTTGATATTAATGAAGATGGAACAACAGTAACTGAAGACGGTGCAGTTATACAGATAAAAAATTACAAACACTTTGCTTATGTAATAAAAATGTTACCTCAAATTATCGAAAAACTTAGAGATAACGGAAAGAAAATCGATGTCATTGTAATCGAAACGATACAAAAACTTCGTGACATCACTATAGATGACATCATGAACGGTAAGACTAAGAAACCTACATTTAATGATTGGGGAGAGTGTGCAACACGCATTGTGCATATGTACAGATATGTTTCTAAGTTACAAGAACAATATCAATTTCATTTAGCGATAAGTGGTCATGAAGGTATCAACAAAGATAAAGACGATGAAGGCAGCACGATTAATCCCACTATCACGATTGAAGCACAAGATCAAATAAGAAAAGCGGTTGTAAGTCAATCAGATGTTCTAGCAAGAATGACTATCGAAGAACATGAGGAAAACGGTCAAAAGTCATATGAATATGTGCTTAATGCTGAACCCTCTAACTTGTTTGAAACAAAAATTAGACATGCAAGCAATATAACAATTAATAATAAGAAATTTGCAAACCCTAGCATTACAGACGTAGTAGAAGCAATTAGAAATGGAAACTAAAAATTAATTAAAAGGACGGTATAAAATTATGAACTTCAATTTAAATTTACAAGGCGCACAAGAATTAGGTAACTACATGCAACCAGGTCAATATAGCGTGAAAATCAAAAACTTTGAAAGTAAAGAGTCTAAAAACGGACACCCACAATTAGCGATCACATTCTCACATAAAGAAGAAGGAGAATTCACTCACTACGCTAACGGCGATACTTCTAATGATTTCGCTAAAAACTGGTTATACACATTCTTAAAAGTAATCGGAATCCAAGATAACAACGGTCACTTTAGCTTTACGGAAAGAGATGTAATAAGAAAACCAATCAACATCGAACTTGAACGTAAATATAACGACTATACAGAAAAATGGAACACAGTTTTAAAACGTTTTTGGAAATTTGATGGAACTCCAGTATATGAAAAGGTTGGCATTAAAGAGAATGAAAAGAATGAAGGTAATGAGCAATCAGGCAAACCAAGTGTGAATGACAACGGCAATCCTTTTGCAAATGCGAACGCACCTATTGATATACAAGAATCAGATCTCCCGTTCTGATTGGGTTGATATAAGTGTCGAAGATTATCAAATATAACCAAAGAGAAGATGGTTTGTATGATGCTGTGATTACTGGTGTAGAAGTGCCAGAACAAGCTATTGAATTATTAAACATAGGCCAACCTGTTGATGTTGATTGTTCAGTGATAGATCCAAACTCTATCACTGGCAAACAACGAAGGAAGATATTTGCTCTCTGCAACGACATAGAAGCATATACGGGACAGCCTCGTGACTATATGAGGTATTTGTTCATGGATTACGTAGAAGTCCTCTACGGCTACGAAAAACGTCTCTCATTAAGTAATTGCACAAGAGAACAAGCTAAACAAGTTATAGAAGTTATTCTCGACTGGATATTCCATAACAATATTCCACTTAATTATAAGACGAGTGACCTGCTTAAAAATGATAAGTCATTCCTTTACTGGTCAACAGTCAATCGTAACTGTGTCATTTGTGGTAAGCCAAGAGCTGAACTCGCACATTATCAAGCAGTAGGACGAGGACGTAACAGACGCAAGATTAATCATATAGGAAACAAAGTATTAGCTTTATGTTCAAGCCACCATCGAGAACAGCACAACATAGGCATGAATAGTTTCAATGAGAAATACAAATTACAGGACAGTTGGGTGGATGTTGATAGTAGGCTCAACCGAATGCTGAAAGGAGAGAAAACAAATGCGATCAATAATGATTAGACCAGAGGATAGAATGAAAATCGCTCAACGCATAAATGAAATAAGATTAAATGCTAATATGCTCCAATCTGAATTTGGTGAGCGTTTAGGCGTAGGACGATTAGCTGTGTGTCGTTGGGAAAATAGAGCGCAGTTACCACCAATGAAAACAATAAGAAAAATGGCAGAGGAATTCAGCACTACGCCTGAATGGATATTGTATGGAAGTGATGAAACATGAGTAATCTACTAATCGATGATTATCCAATACTTGTATTACCTAAGTTAGCAACTGAGATAGGACTTAATGAAGCGATTGTACTACAACAAATGCACTATTGGTTAAATAACAGCAATCACAAACACGATGGTAAACGTTGGATATACAACTCCTATCCTAAATGGATCGAGCAATTCCCTTTTTGGAGCGAAAGCACGATAAAAAGAACAATAACAAGTTTAGAGAAACAAAAATTAATATTTGTCGGTAATTACAATAAAGCCGGTTTTGATAGAACAAAATGGTATTCAATCAATTATGATACCTTAAATAAATTGGTGACCCGACCATCAGGTCAAAATGACCCGACGATGAGGTCAAAATGGAACGATGGAAAAGGTCAAAATGACCCGACCAATACCAGAGATTTCACAGAGATTTCTTCAGAGACTTCTAACAATAATATATTGTCTCCTTCGTCGACTGTGGAACCTATACCGTATAAAGGAATTGTTGCTTACCTAAATGGTAAAACAAATAAAAATTATAAACACACTACTGGTAAGACGAGACGATTTATAGAAGCACGTTGGAACGAAGATTTTAGATTAGATGACTTCAAAAAAGTTATCGATATTAAAACTTCAGAATGGTTAGGTACAAGTCAAGAAAAGTATCTACGACCTGAAACGTTATTTGGTACTAAATTTGAAGGATATCTTAATCAAGAAACACAACCTAGTGGCATGGATCAACTTGAAAGAATGAAGTACGACCCTAGCTACTGGGATTAGGAGTGATTGAATGCAATCAATGGAAAGCCTAGCCAGAAATCTAAAGCCCAATAGAAACATTGTAGAAGAAAAACACGACTTAAAGTGTGAGAAATGCGGAAATCGTTACGACTATTACAAATTTAGCAACGGACATGAATTCAGACATGGTTGTGACTGTACAATGATACAAGCTGGTAAAGAGGCAGAGAAAAAACGTAAGCAAAAATATATTAACAATATCTTTAATCAATCCACTGTTAACCATTCATTACAAGGAGCAACGGTTAACAGTTACAAACCACAAAACGAACAACAAACACACGCTAAAAATACGGCTATAGAGTACGTCAAAACGTTCTCAGTGGATAAACCTAAGTCATTAATATTACAGGGCTCATATGGTACCGGAAAAAGCCATCTAGCCTATGCCATAGCAAAGGCAATAAAAAATGAAGGTTATTCGGTGGCGTTTATGCACATTCCAATGCTTATGGAACGTATTAAAGCGACTTACAACAAAAATGCGACTGAGACGACGGACGAACTCGTTAAGTTATTAAGCAATATAGACTTGCTTGTACTTGATGATGTAGGCGTAGAAAACACAGAACATACACTCAATAAGCTATTTAGCATAGTAGATAACAGAGTAGGCAAAAATAACATCTTTACTACTAACTTTAGTGATAAACACTTAAATCAAGATATGAATTGGCAGCGTATCAATTCAAGAATGAAACATAACGC
The DNA here is from genome assembly GCF_002902725.1 of Staphylococcus caprae. Classification (GTDB taxonomy): domain Bacteria; phylum Bacillota; class Bacilli; order Staphylococcales; family Staphylococcaceae; genus Staphylococcus; species Staphylococcus caprae. The sequence continues at coordinate 48,074 of NZ_PPRT01000022.1, read as the reverse complement.
TAGAACAGTAAAAGTGCTAGGCGATGACTTTAGGGAGCGTGACGCATGGTAACGAAAGAAAACATCATAGAGATATTGAAATGCAGTGATCTGTATGCTCAAAAGATGATTGATTGGGCGAAAGATGATGAGGAATTGAACAACTTAATTAATAGCAAATTAGAAGAAAAAGCTTACAGACAACCGATTGTGGAGGTGTAGTGATGGGACTACGTGAGGGATATAAAGACAAATATTACTTATATACCATAGACGGTTGGAAAATGTGCAGTGTCATACCTTTAGCAGAAGATGTATTCAACATTGGTAATTATGCAGGTATGCACTTTCAAAAGGTGTTCAATGGCAATGTAACCAAAGAAGAGCTTAACAAGTTAAAACGTAAATATAAATTGTATCGCAAGGAAGAGTTACAACAACAAACCACGATTGATGACTATTTATTTTGAGGTGGCATATGAGTAAATACAACGCTAAGAAAACAGAATACAACGGAATAGTATTCGATAGCGCAGTCGAATGTGACTATTATAAACACTTAGAAAACAAGATGAATGGTGTGTATTACAACCGAATAGAACTACAACCAAGGTACGAGTTAATTCCTAAGTTTGGTAAACAACGCAAGACAGAATACATTGCAGACTTTGCCTTATACCTAGATGGAGAGCTAGTCGAAGTGATAGATGTTAAAGGAATGGCAACAGATACAGCAAAGTTGAAAGCTAAGTTGTTCAGATATAAATATCCTGACGTCAAGCTCACATGGATATGTAAAGCACCTAAATATACAGGTCTTGAATGGATTGAATATGACGAATTAATCAAAGTCAGACGAAAGAGAAAGAGGGAGAAGAATGACTGAACCTAGAGAGGAAACAGTCACGGTAAACGCTACAGTGAAAATCAAATGCAAGTTTCCGGTATGGCTTAATAAGTATACTACTGTAGAAGATGAAAAAGAGAAATTACTCGATGTGATTGCGGAGAACCCAGAAAAAGAATTGATGAACGAGAACTTTGAATTTATAGATTTAGTTGAGGTGGAGTAAATGAGAAATATCAGAGTAGGCAAACAAACTTTTGTGATGACTGAAAAAGATGAAAAGAAAATGGAAGAAAACTTTATCGATATTTACGTTGTTAGACAAAGAATTAAAAAAGGTTGGGATTACAACGAAGCTATAGAAGCACCAGTAGGTATGCGTCGCAAGGAATGGGATAAATTAAAAAGAATGGAACGATTAAATGAAATGGAAGAAGCCGAAAGTTTAAAAGAACGTATCCAAAGACGAAGAATGGAAGAACTTAGACGTAAGAAACCTCACTTGTTCAACGTGCCTCAAAAACACCCTCGTGGTAAGTGGTGCAAACATCTTATGGAGAATGACATCTTTATTAAAAAGGTAGTCGGATAAATGGATAGAGTTTTATTTCATGAATTGCAGGTTGGCGATAACATTTGGTTTAAAAAACCATATGCCTCATTTAGCCACTGGGGGTACCGTAGAGAGCCTTAATTTTAATTTTGAGGGTTAAATCATACGTAAATGTAAAAGTGGGCGTAGAAACGGTTCTGAGAGCTTATGAGGACTACACATTTATTAAGGAGGATTAAATATGGTCAAGATAAAAGAAATACAAACAGATGGCACATACACTATTTACGATAGCAATGACAACAGCATAAACATCACTAAAGAGGAATTTGAAGAAATCAAGCAGTACAGCATTGATAGTGAATATAATTTTTTAAGTAGTGAAGATACGCAAGCGTAGAGGAGGAGAAAGAATGAGCGTTCACTTTAGTTCGAAGTCGAACGAGTGGTATACACCTCAATACTTATTCGACGAGTTGAATGAAAAATATCAATTCACCTTAGATCCGTGTGCAAGTCATGAAAATGCTAAATGTGATAAATATTTCACTATTGAAGACGACGGTTTAACGAAAGATTGGTCTAAAGATATAGTTTTCATGAATCCACCATATGGACGCAACATAAAACATTGGATTAAGAAAGCATATGAGGAAAGTGTTAAAGGTGCAACAGTTGTTTGTTTGATACCAGCAAGAACAGACACGACGTATTGGCACGATTACATCTTTAACAATGCATATAACATAAAATTTTTAAAAGGTCGTATCAAATTCGGGGGGCGTCAAACAGTGCGCCGTTTCCAAGTGCGATCGTAGTATTTAAACCTAAAGAGGAGCGTTAGTTATGGCGTATGAACACGTAAACAAATTAAAAAGTTATCTGAATAGAAAATTAAACGCATTAGTTACAGGAGAGAAAGTTAAATTCAATATTAACGTAAATAGCTTAAAGAATGAATTAGGACAACTAGAAACTAAGGCAGAGGCTTTCGATGTAATTGCAGACGTTTTTGAAGATGGGGAGCTATATACTGATGCAGACGTATTGGATATTATATCAAGAACAAATTGATGAAGTGGAGGATACAATCAATGAGTAAACGTGAACAAATTGAACAGGCGATTATCAGTGCTGGTGCATTCACAGGCGAAGATACAGAGGCGTTGTTAAGCGAATTGGATAAAATTTATAGAAAGGCAAACTGTTTTGAAGATTTAGTTTGTTTAGATGGCAATTCTATGGATATAGGCGATGACGTCAAAGCAGTAAGCCAAGCATTCTATCGCTCAAACCCAGAGTTATTGGAGGACGAATAAAATGACCAACACATTAGAATTTAAAAGATTATCAAAGAACGCAACAATGCCAACACGAGCTAATGAATTTGACTCCGGTTTGGACTTATATGTATCAGAAACAATCACTATTCCAGCGCATACAACAACAATAGTTAAAACAGATATAGCAATTAATTTACCTTATGGGTATGAGGCACAGGTAAGACCACGTTCAGGTAAATCGCTTAAAACGAAGTTACGTGTAGCATTAGGAACAATAGACAAAACATATCATAAAGAAATAGGTATCATCACAGACAATATAGGTGATGAAGATATCACAGTAGAAAAAGGTGAAAGACTGGCACAGTTAGTTGTAGCGCCAGTTGTATATCCTACACCCAAACAGGTTGATTGGTTCGAAAATGAAAGCGACAGAGGTGCATATGGAAGCACAGGAGAATAAAGATATAGTGGAACGTATAAAGGAAGTGTTAGGGAAGTGACACAATACCTAATACGTCAATTCGAAGACAGCACAGGACATATCCACACTAATGTGGAGAAAGCACGTATAAACGAAACGCTCTCTATTGTGGAGGCAGAGAGTAGAGAACAAGCAGAACGTAAAATTAAGGAGTGAACAGAATGATTAAACGCATATTAAAGAATTGGTTTACTATCGCTATGTATGAACTAGGCAAGTACATAACCAATCAGATAATCATTAAGTTACAAAGTGAAGATGATATTGACACATTCAACCAAACAGATCATGCACACTTGAATATGGAGGTAAGTAAATAGTATGTGGATAACAATATCAATCATACTCGCAATAGTATTACTTATTGTGTTAGGTAACAACGCTATGTTGCGTAATGAATTAGATGCGCTGAAGTACACTAACGTATATCTCTTTAGCAAGTTTGTAAGAGAAAGTGATATAGAGAACATTGAACGTGAGATTGAGAGAGCGAAGAAACAGTTTAAGTAATGGAGGTAGTAGATGTATACACGTGATGAAGTAAGAAACATGATAGACAATTATAAGTGGATGCATAACATTATAGAAGCGCAGGTGTATGATGCAGACAGCACATCAACAGCACAGTATGGTATAGAAGCGGTGATGCCTAAAGCTAAAGGTGGTAAGGGTGACAAGGTATTAGTTAAAGTGTTAGATAGGAATAGAGAGTATCGACGTAATGTTAAGTTGCTTAATAAATTACAGTTTATAGATAAGTACGAAGAATATGTAACTGATGATATGAACTATCATATATTACAATTGATTAAGATAGGCATCAAGCACAAGACTATCATGGAACTTATGGAGATAAAGAGTAAGTCTACATTCTATGGATGTGTTAACGAGATAGTCAATGTATACATGGACGCACAACAAGGGTACTATGATTAATCGAACACATCGAACCATTCGAACACATCGAACTATGTGTGCGTTAATAACATTAATAATATTATACTAGAGTCATACGATACGAATACACAGGCACATCACATAGTGGTGTGTCTTTCTTTATTATACGAGGTTATGTGATGGAAGATTATAACGAGTTTAAAGCACGTAAACAATTCTATAATAGTAAAGCGTGGAATGAAGTGAGACAGCAGGTATTGAAACGTAGTAATTTTGAATGTGTCTGGTGCCGTGAAGAAGGAAAGGTAACAACCGATAATTTGGAAGTTGACCACATTGAAGAATTACAAGACAGACCAGATTTGAAATTGGAGCCTGATAATTTACGTGTGTTGTGTAAAGCATGTCATAACAAAAGGCACACGCGTTTTCAATATGGAGGAAATCAATTTAAACCAAAAGAACAAAAGTGGCAAGATGAAAAATGGTAAAAGAACACGCCCCGGGTCAAAACATTTCCCGGTTATTTCCCAAGTGGGAGAACGGCGGGTGGGCTCTACTCCGCAACTTTTTGAGGAAATATTACATGAAACCTATACCCCCTACCCGTATATGCAGAAAGGAGTGATTTTATGAAAGTAAATGATAATGATAAGAATGTAATTAAAGAGCGTAAGCGATTAGAGGCAATTTACAAAGACATTCCTTCCGAAAAGCTAAAAGTTGTTGAAGGTTTGATTATTCAGGCCGCACGTTTACGTGTCATGCTTGATTACATGTGGAAAGATATCCAAGAAAATGGCGAATATAACATGTTCCAACAATCTCAAAACCTACCATCATACGAACGTGAACGTCCTGTGGCGCGTTTATACAATACACGCGATCAATCATATCAACGTGTAATAAAACAACTTACAGACTTGTTACCAAAAGAAAATAAGCAAGTTGAAACAGATGAACCTGTTGATGATTACGTATGATTCATAACAAATACGTAGATGAATATATTCAACAATGGCGTGATGGCAAGATAGTCTTCAACCAGGAACGCGTTGATTTAATCGAATATCTCGAAAAAGATGTACTTACTCTCTCAACTGTTCATTTCGAGGAAGAAAAAATAGAAAAGTGTATTAAGTTTATTGAGAAATGGTACTTTCCAACACAACCTTTCCAACGATTTATTATCGCTTTCTTATTTTTAATAGATGAAGTTGAAGATACACCGTATTTCACTGAATTTGCTTTATTTATGGGTCGCGGTGCTGGCAAGAATGGTTTTATTAGCGCAATTAGTGACTTTTTAACCACTCCTATACACGGCATCAAGAAATACGACATTTCAATCGTTGCGAACAGTGAGGAACAAGCTAAAACATCATTCAATGAGATATACGATGTTTTGTTAGAACATAAGCGTAATAAAACAGGGGAACGACCTAAAGCACCTTATGAAGTGAGTAAAACAGAAATAAAAAATCGCTCAACTGGTTCGATAATTAGATATAATACGTCGAATACGAAAACAAAAGATGGTGGAAGAGAAGGGTGTGTCATCTTTGATGAGATTGCCATTTATGAAAGTTCTGATATGGTAAACGTCAAACGTGGTGGTTTAGGTAAGGTTATTCACGATAGAACGTTTTACATTTCTACAGATGGTTTTGTTCGTGAAGGATTTATGGACCAAATGAAAGAACGTGTCACAGAAGTATTGAAACGTAATAATCCGAATGACCGTATATTCCCATTCTACTGCAAACTTGATGACCCTAAAGAAGTTGATAATGAACAGATGTGGGAGAAATCAAATCCGATGTTACACCCTCCTTTAACAGGCTATGCCCGTAACTTAAAACGTAAGATTAAAGAGGAATATAACGTGTTACACATCAACCGCTCGAACAAACCAGAGTTCATGACTAAACGAATGAACTTACCTGAAGTTGATGAAGAAAAGGTAGTAGCACCATGGGAGGAAATATTAGCTACAAATAAAGAGTTTCCTAATCTTGAAAATAAAGCCTGCATTGGTGGTCTTGACTATGCGTTAGTTCGAGATTTTGCCAGTGTAGGCTTATTGTTTAGAGATAATGACACCTATTATTGGAAAACGCACTCGTTCATTCGTCGAGAATTCTTGGAAACAACACATATGGAACCTCCAATAGAGCAATGGGCAGACGACGGACTGTTAACAATCGTTGATGATGATGTAATTGATATTTCTTACATCGTTAATTGGTTTATTCAGCAACAAAGTAAACACAATTTAACTAAAGTAATATCAGATAATTTCAGAACAGACATTGTAAGACGACCATTTGAAGAAGCGGGTATTCCGTTAGAAGTTATTAAAAATCCGACTGCGATACATGGTTTGCTTGCACCAAGAATAGACACCATGTTTGCTAAAAAACAAATCACATTTGGTAATAACCCTTTGATGAGATGGTTCACAAACAATGTCGCAGTAAAAATGCAACCGGATGGCAGTAAGAAATACATCAAGAAAGATGAAGTTAGACGTAAAACAGATGGATTTCATGCAATGCTCCATGCCTTATATAGAGCAGATGAAATTCTTGAGTATGATCAACCTTTTATTATGGCAGACATAAACTTTTAGTGGTTAGGAGGTGAGATTTTGAGTATATTCGACAGAATTATGGGTAGAAACGAGGCAATTGAGTTTAGTTATGACTTTGAGTTATTACATGAAACATCACAAAAAGCTTACATAAAAAAATGGGCTTTAGATACATGTATAAATCATATTGCTAGAACGATTAGTCAAACGAAATTTGAAATTATAGATAGTGAAAGTAAAGACACATCTTCAACCACACACTATAAATTGAATGTTCGGCCTAATACAGATGAAAGTGCGGCAACGTTTTGGCAAAAAGTAATTCGTAAGCTCATTTACGATAATGAAGTTCTGATTGTAGTAACAGATAGCAAAGATTTAATTATTGCAGATGACTTTGTTAGAGAAGAATACGCATTATATGATGATATTTTTGACCATATAATGATTGGAGATTTTGAATATGAGCGCTCATTCAGAATGAGTGAAGTTATTTATCTTGAATACAATAATGAATCCATTACAAATATGCTTATGGGCTTATTCAGTGATTATGGCGATATCTTCGGACGAATGATTAAGTCTAATTTAATGAATAATCAGATTAGAGCAACATTATCTATGGATACAAACGTAGCATTAAAAACCACAACTAATGAAGAAATGAAAAAATTTATAAACAAAGCTTATAAAGCGTTTGAAAGTAACGATATAGCAATCGTACCTGTCCAAAAAGGTTACAACTACACAGAACACACAAATGACAACACGAGTAGTAAGTCGCAGATTGAAGAAATGGCCAAAGTACCTAACCAGTTATTAAGTTATGTGGCTTCTAATTTAGGTATACCATTACCTTTACTTGACGGTTCGGTGGCCGACATTGAAGCTATGACTGAAAATTATATGAAATTCTGTATAAACCATTTTATTGAAAAAATCGTTGATGAATTGAACGCTAAATTGTTTAGTGAACGTGGTTATAAAGAAGGAAAGAGAATAAAAGCAATAACAATAGGAGCTAAAACACCTGTAGAGAAAGCTGAGGCTGTTGATAAGTTGGTAGCAAGCGGAAGTTTTACACCAAACGAAGTGAGAGACATGTTTAATTATCCTCATATTGAAGACGAGGAAATGGACAAAGTTATGGTTACAAAAAACTATATTAAGAAAGAAGATATGAGTGAAGAATAATAAAATATGCCCGTTTTTAAAGCATGATCAATAGAGCGTGCTTTTTATTATGCATTGAAAGGGGGTGAGATGATGAAAATAGACCGAACTGAAGGTTTCTTTAACGCTAAGAAGGAATCGGATAGTAAGGCGGTCATGGATATATACGGTGAAATTGTTGATGATAAACTAATGGATTCTCAAACTAGTGCCGTTTCCTTTAGAGATGCATTAAAAGAATTCGGAAATGTTAAAGAAATTGAAATCACAGTTAATTCATCAGGTGGCTCAGTATTTTCAGGAATAAATATTGCCAACCAGATAGCTAACCACCCCGCACATATCACTGTCAATGTAAGTGGAGTAGCTGCATCTATCGCATCTGTTATAGCTGTTGCTGCAGATACTGTAAAAATGGAATCTAATAGCATGATGATGATTCATGAAGTGTGGGCACCATTTATGGGAAACCATTCTGAAATGAGGAAATTTGCTGATGATTTAGAAAAAATAAACACAACTGTTTTTAATAGCTATTTAAATAAGAATCCTGACATTGACCATGCGCTTCTAAAAGATATGATGGCAAAAGAAACATGGTTAACAAGCAATGAATGTTTAGAACTGGGATTAATTGACGAAATTACTGAAGCTAACAGAGCATCAGCTAAAATCTCACCAGAAATGGAAGCGAGATTTAAAAATATGCCTGTTTTAGGAGGTGACAAATTAATGAGCAGATACCGTAATGAAGACCCACAACCACAAAAACAAGAAGATGTTTCAGTGGACGATGTAATGACATTATTAGAGGAAATTAAATCTGATGTAAAAGCAATCCGTCAAGCAGTGGATAAAAAAGAAGATGACCCTCAAAAACAAACAGAAAGTAAACCTGCAGAAAATTCATTTGCACGTTTATTTAATATGAATATCAAATAATAAAGGAGGCCAATTATAATGGCGATTGATTTAGAAAATAAACAAGAATTCCAAAATTCGCAAAAACTTTTAAAAGAGTTTTCGGATATGAGCCCTAAAGCTTCTGATGAAGAAGTAAAAGAGAAATACACAGAATATATGAATGCTTATTCTGAAGAATTAGCAAACGCAATTCGTAAAGACATGAAACAAGAACAAGGTGACAATGCAGTGTTAAATGCACGTAACGTTAACCGTTTAACTAACGAAGAAAAGAAATTTTACAATGCCTTAGTTTCGGAAGATCATGTTAATACAGATACTTATTGGAAAGATGGAGAATTATTACCTGAAACAGTTGTAGACCGTATCTTTGAAGATATCGAAACTGAGCATCCATTATTAAAACACATCTCTATTCAACGTACAGGTTTACGTGCACGTGTGATTCGTTCAGTTCCTGAAGGCCAAGTTGTATGGGGACCAGTGTTCTCAGAAATTAAAGGCCAATTAGAGACTTCATTCTTTGAACAAGATGTAACGCTAGGTAAAGCGACTGCATTTGTTGTTGTTCCTAAAGATTTAAAAGATGCCGGTGTACAATGGGTTGACCGATATGTACGTTTACAAATCAAAGAAGCATATGCAGTAGCAATTGAAAAAACTGCAATTCAAGGTTTAGGAGCTGCTAAGAATCAACCAGTAGGATTAATGAATGAAATTAATCGTACAAATGGAGCAGTATCAGAAAAAGCTTCTGATGGTACAGTAACATTAGCTGACGCAGAAACATCAATTAAAGAAATTGGCAATATCATCAAAAACTTATCTATTAAAGAATATTACGATAAAGATGGTAATGTTAAACGTTCTAAAGGTGCAAGCGTACTAAATAATGTTGTTATTGCGTTAAACCCTGCAGATTACATTTATACTGGTATTGCATTTATGCAATTACACAATGGCCAGTTTGTAAGTCCAGTACCATTTAACGTTACATTCGAACAATCTGAGTTTGTACCACAAGGCAAAGCAGTAGCATTCGATAAAACACGTTACAACTTCTATGCAGGCAGTGAAGTCATCGTTCGTGAGTTCGACCAAACATTAGCATTAGAGGATATGGACTTGTACACCGCTAAACAATTCTTATACGCAGAGCCAGATGATAACAAAACTTCATTCGTATATGATGTAGATTTTAGTGCATTCGGAGCACCTGCTGCATCAAATACACCAGAAGCATAAGGAGGGTTACTAATGGCTGAATTTAAAGTTTTAAAAAATTATAAAGACAAACAGTTAGATAAGTCTTTAAAAAAGAATGACAAAGTAGAAATGTCAGTAAAACGTGCTGAAGAAGTTGAAAAAACTTTATCAGATAAAGGCTATGAGGGACCTTTCTTAGAACGCATCAAAGAAACGAAGTGATTTGAATGGTTACAGACAAACATGTAACTGAATTTAAATCGAGAAATCGTATTTTTTATGACATGGAAGACGAACGTATTAAAAACGATTTAGAAATGTCATATCAAGATATACAGGCTAAATGTGGCCCGTTTGAAATGGATGAAAGTTCGTTAGGGCGAGAATTAGTATTTGAACGTACGCGTTACGTATTCAATGATAAGTTAGAAGAATTTCACAACAACTTTTTATCAAGTATTGTTCAATTTCAAATCATAAATATGGAGGTGTCAGATGATGGCACAATCAAATAGAGATTTTGTGGCTGGTGGAGATATGAGAACACCAGTCATTTTTTATAAAGCAATGCCATCAGATGATTTTATGCCTGGTGAAACGGTAGATGAAGTGATTTATCGATGTTTCGCCAATGTATATTCTCCATCGCAAAAGGATTTGGATATGACAGATAAAGAAGCAAGCATAACAATGGTTACGTGGTACCCAATGGACAATGAAATTACTGATGATATGTATTTTGAAATAGCATTATCCCGCTACAAAGGAAAGAAATTTAATGTGATTCAAACTTTTGACGATACAGATTATCACCGTAATTTAAAAGTGATTGGAAGTTTAAAACAATGAGTGTGGAAATTAAAGGTGTCCATCAGATGTTGCGTAAAATCGGTGAGAAATATGGTGAAGGTGAAATGGTTAAAGCGCAAGATAAGGCTTTAAGACGAGGCTCTAAATACTTTGTAAGTGTCTTAAAAACAAATTTCCAAGTTTTCAGAGATACAGGAGCAAGTATTGAGGAGATTGAAGTAACCGATCCTTACTATATATACGGTAAAACAAGAATGGTCAAAGTGCATTGGCAAGGACCAATGAACCGTTATGCAATCATTCATCTTAACGAATGGGGAACAGTGAAAAACCCAACTCCTCGAGGTAAAGGTGCAATTGCTAGAACCATGTTTACTACAGAAAAACCATATAGAGAAATCATAAAACAATCAATGGCAGGTGACTTGTAAAATGTTTGATATGTTGAAAACTTTACAAAAATATTTATTAAAAAACGCAACAGTTGCTCAATATTGTACAGGTCGTATTCGTGCCTATCATTATGATGAAACTGCCGATACATCAGGGCCTTATATTTTAATCACACCTTTAGCTGCACCACATCCATCAACGTATGCAAGTGATGTTTCTTTAACCACAGAATACTTATATCAAATTGATGTGAGAGGGCCACAATATGATGTGGTCAAACTTATTCAAGAAGAAATACGCAAAACAATGTGGGACATCGGTTTCAGACAACAAGATGGAATCGATGAATATGACCACGAAATTAAAATATATATGGATGCACGACGTTATCGTGGCAATCCATACACAATAGATGAATTAAGACATATAGGCTAGTTTTCCATGAGTAATGGAAGGCTATTTTTATGCTCAAAATTAAGGAGGAATTATTAATGGCTAGATATAATGCTGCAACAGGTTTAGGAAAAATGTATTATGCAGTTATCCAAAGTGAAGATGGCAAAAACGTTACAACTTCAAACGTTAAAGAAGTTGACTATGTACAAGAGTTAAAAATCGAATTCGGTGAAGAATTAGAAAAAGCTTATGGTTCAAACAAAGTGGCAGAAATTGCTAAATCAGCAGGAGAAACACAATTATCTCTAACTTTCCATAAATTACCAATTGATGTTCAAAAAGACTTATTAGGATTAATTGAACATGAATCAGCTAAAAACGTTTATGGTTTTGGTAAATCAGCAGGTATCACATATACAGCGGTTGCTATCCCACGTACTATGGAAGATGGCTCTACTGAGTGGTTTGGACTTTCAAAAGGTGTATTCACTCGTCCAGACAAAGAAGGGCAAACGAAAGAAGATAAAGTAGAATTCGGTTCAGATGAAATTGAAGGTCAATTCATGGAACGTTACGTCGACGGATTTACTGAAGAATTAGCAGTTATGATGGCTTATGATCCAAAAGGTTCAACTGAAGGTCGTGACGCTATCTTTTCTTCAATTTTCGGCGCAGAGAAAACGTTTGATAAAGTTCAAACTGGTGCTGAACCATTAGCAGTACGAACAACTGACGGCACTCAACCTGAAGCATAAGGATTATTAGACGACTTCGGTCGTCTATTTTTGTATACAAAAATAAAAAAACTAATTATTCGGACGAATAGAAAACCCGATGAAAAGGAGAATATAAACTATGGCAGTTAAAAAATATATTGAATTACAAGATGAAAACGGGGAAATCAAAAAGTACCATGCACCTGCTTTTATTAAAGGTAGCGTGGCACGTAAAGGTTTCAAATTAGGTAAAGAATTCCAAAAACTTGAAAACGACGGTGGAGAATTTGACGATGAATTATTAGATAAGTTATATGGCTTTGTAGCTCACGACTTATATGATGATCAATTCACACCAGAACAATTTGAAGATGGTTTAGATGCACGTGATGTGTTACGTGTAGCAATGGAACAATTATCAGGTATTTTAGGTGACGAGGGAAAGACAACGAAATAGACGACTCCCGTTTAAAACCTGAAGACTTTACTTACGAAAAACAATCTGAATATCTTGATACGTTATATAAAGAATTGATGGAGAATGGTTGGAAAATGCCGGAGATTGACAACACGGATATATACCAACTTCTCCGAATTATGAATGATAAAAAAGATGCAAAAGTTAAGAAAGTAGGGGCAAACGAATCATTAATAGCTGCGATAACCGGCAAAGACCCTAGAGAAGAGGGGGCGTGATTTGCTCCCTCTTTTTTTGTATCAAAAATTTTGAAGAAAGGAGAGTGAATATATGGCACACGAAAAAATCGAAGGTTTTACAATCGACCTCGGACTCGATACTTCAGATATTGACAAAGGGATGGCCAACTTAAAGCGTAAGTTGCAAACAACTGATGCTGAAATGAAGAAAAACCTTTCGACATTTGATAAAGCTGAAAGATCAGTTGAAAAGTATGAAACTGAAATTGAAAGTTTAAATAAAAAACTCACTCAACAAGGTAGAGCGAGTGAACAAGCGCAGAAAAAAGTTGACCAACTCAAACGTGCACAAGAAAGTGCAAATGACAAATTAGAAGAGGCTGCTAAATCTGCACAAAGTGCTAAGAGAAATTATGAATCTTTGTCTAGAACTTATGAAGAAATGGACAATGAGTTAAAACAATATAAGAAAAATGTTAGCGATGCGCAAAATGCACAGAAACATATGCAAAACACAGTTACAGCTTTAAGTGCTAAAATGAGAAACGCTAAAAGCTCTGTAGATAGCTTACAACAAGAGTTTGATGAGTTGAAAGATTCCGGTAACGCATCTGAAAGAGAATTAGAGGCATTAGGTCGTCAACTTACAACTGCAAAAACTGAATATAACAATTTATCTCGTTCTGTTGATAGTGCTAAACGTGATTTGAATGAATCTAAAGTAGCCACAGTTAATGCAAAAAACGCTTTGCAAGATTTTAGTGATGCAAACCGTGAGGCAATGACTACTGCTAAAGCTGCGATGAGTTCAGCTAAAAAAGATGCAGACCAAGCTGAGCGTTCATATGCTGCATTGAATAGAGAAGTGTCACAGTTACCTTCTAAATTAGATAAAGCTTCTATTTCAGCTTTAAAAGAGGCCACAGCATACAATGTATTGCAAGGACGTATTGATGAAACAACTGACGAACTTAAAGAATTTGAACGTGAGCAAATAAAAGCTGCAGGTATAAGTGGTATGTTTGCTCGTATGGGTAATGCGTGGACAGAAACTCAACGAAAAATCGATGCTATTGGAGATAGTTTCCGTAACGTAGGTTATGTGGTTAATGGTATAGGTTTTGGTGGCTTAGTTTCCAATATTAGTACCGTTATTCCTGTAGCTGGAAGTGCAGTAAGTGCGATTGCTGGAATTGGTGGCGCAGCAACTGCAGCAACAGGTGGCGCTATTGGTATGGCTGGTGTTTATGGTACTGCGTTGGATGCTATTACAGCTTTCAGTGGACAAGCAACGACAGCTTTAAAAATGTTAGAAGATGGACAACTAGCCGTTACAGCAGAAGTCACACGTTATAAAGCATCTTTGAGTGGTTTGCAGAACCAATGGAAAGGTCTAGTACAAGCAAATCAAGCAGCAATATTCAATACAATGTCTAACGGCATTAATATAGCACGTATTGCGTTAACAAGACTTACGCCTTTCATCACTAAAACTACAAATCAGATTGCTGCAGCATCAGGACGTATGAGAGATTGGGTAAAATCATCACAAAATGCGAATAATGCATTCAAAATGATCAACAACATTGGTCCTCCTATATTCCAAAATATTTTAAACTCTGCAATGAAGGTTGGAGATGGACTCACACACATATTCACTCAATTTGGCCCTTTATTTACATGGGCAGGACAACAATTAGAAGGATTAGCAAACAAATTTAATAAATTCGCAAATAGCAGTCAAACAGATAAAGGTATAGCAAGATTTATTGATTATACAAAAGCAAACTTACCTATTGTGGGTAGAATATTCGGCAATGTATTTAGTGGAATATTTAGTTTATTTGGGGCTTTTGCAGGACATTCACATAAAGTTTTAGTAGCAACTGAACAAGTCAGTGAATCATTTAAAAATTGGGCTAAAAACTTAAAAAACACAGAAGGTTTCAAAGACTTCTTAAAATATTTAGAAGAAAATGGACCTGTTGTTTGGCAACTACTTAAAAATATCGGCAGTATCATTGTTGGTATTGTAAAAGGTATGGCTCCGGTAGGGGCTGTAATGTTGAAAGTAACAACAGCGATTACAGGTTTTATCGCTAAAGTTGTAAATGCACATCCAGCTGTAGGTGCTTTATTAGGCGTTTTAACGGTAATGGGTGGGGCATTAATGTCATTAGTGCCTCAATTCGCTATTTTCAGAACAGCTTTATTAGCTGCAACTGGTGCCGAAACACTCTTCGGTAAAGCTGGGGCGTTTGCAACACTCAAAACTAAACTAGCAAGTGCTGCAACAGTAGTTTGGACGGGTGTTACTAAAGCTGCAGCGTTAGCTACACGTGGTTTAGGTTTAGCAATTCGATTTATGACTGGTCCGGTAGGTATTGTTATTACAATTATTGGCGCATTAACTGCTGCAATTATATATTTGTGGAAAAACAACGCAACTTTCAGAAACTTTGTAATTACTGCCTGGAATTCCATTAAAGCTGCAGCAATTGCTACATTTGGATTCTTGAAACCATATATCACCGGTATTTGGAACGGTATTAAAAACTCAGTAATGACGATAATTAGAGTTTGGTTAGCATTAGTAAAGGCTGAATTCAGAATTTTACGTGCTTTCTTTAGTGCTATATGGAATGGCATTAAAACCGTTTCAGTCATAGTTTGGACTGCCATAAAAAACGTTGTTTTAACTCTAGTCAGAGGTTTAATCAACGGTATTAAAGTGGTTATGAGTGGTTTAAGAACGTTCGTTACTGCAGTATGGAACGGCATTAAAGCTGTATCTATTCGAGTTTGGAATGCGATAAAAAACAGTGTGTTAGCTTCAATTCGAGCATTGAATATTGGAATTCGTCGAATCATTTCAACATTGCGTACTTGGATTGTTGCGGCTTGGAATTTCATTAAAAATAAAACAGTTGCAATAGTTAGGGCAATGGGCACTACTGTAAAAAGACTATTCACTTCAATGTGGAATGGCATTAAAAAAGTAATGTCTGTCTTACGTAATTGGATTGTTAAAACTTGGACATTTGTTAAGAATAAAACTATCGCCATTGTAAAAGCCATGTATAATAACATTAAACGTTGGTTTAATAATATATGGAAATTTACTAAATCTATATTTACCAAACTTAAAAACTGGATAATTAAACTTTGGACTTCAATTAAAAACAGAATAATATCCATCATCAAATCTTGGTATAACAATGTTAAGCGTTGGTTCAATAATATTTGGAAACTGACTAAATCAATTTTTAGTAGATTGAGAAATTGGCTTGTTAATACTTGGAAGAAAATTAAAAATTCAGTTGTTAACATCGTTAAATCTCTTTGGAGTGGCATTAAAAGAGTTTGGAGTGCCCTAAGTAGCGGAACAAAACGAACATTTAGCAGAGTCAAAAATAGTATGGTTAGCACTTGGAGATCAATTAAAAATTCAGTTGTTAATTTAGCAAAAACACTCTGGTCTAAGGTTCGTGGTACATTCAACGCTATGGCTGGCGGACTCAGAAATATTATAGGCAAAATCAAAGGCCATATTGGTGGAATGGTAAATGCCGTTAAAAAAGGATTAAATAAATTAATCGATGGTGTGAACTGGGTAGCCGGAAAACTTAGCATAGACAAACTACCTAAGATTAAATTGTCCACTGGTACAGAAAGCACACATACTCAAAGTTACATCACAAAGGGTAAGTTAAACCAAAATACACTAGCCACTGTGGGAGATAAAGGAAAAGGTAATGGTCCTGGAGGATTTAGACATGAAACAGTTATTCCTCCTAAAGGAAAACCATTTATTACTCCTGCCAAAGATACAACTATGCCACTACAAAAAGGCACACGTATTTTGAATGGTGCTCAAACACACGCAATGTTAAATAGACCGCAATTTAATACAGGTACAATTCCCAAATTCAGTATTGGTTCGATGTTAGGTAATCTCATAGGTGGAGGAAAAAAACCTAAAAAAGAAAAACATAGTAAAGCTAATGATTCAGATAGTTCGTTAGGTAGTAAGTTAGGCAATATGTGGGGTGGCGTTAAAGGTGCAGCCGCTAAAGTCGGTGGCAAAGTTTTAGGTGGTGTCAATACTGCTGTACAAACTGGTAAAGGTATGGCTAAGATTGCAAGTAAAGCCATCGGAGATGTACTAGATTACATCGAAAAGCCAGGTAAATTAGTCAATAAAGTCTTCGATATCTTTGGTATTAATATGGGTAGTTTCGGAATCCCTAAAGGTGCTGAATTACCTTTTAATATGATGAAAGGTATGTTTGGCAAACTTAAAAAAGGTGCTGTAGATAAAGTTAAAGATTGGCTTGAAGAAGCAGGTGGCGGTGATGGCGGATATATTAAATATTTAGATAACATCACAACGCCATATAGTCCTAATGGTCCACCTCCGGGCTATCCATTCCATTGGGCTCACCCGGGTATTGATTTACCTTACAAATACGAACCTGTTTATTCGACAATAAGCGGTACAGCGCACACGAAAGAAATGCCAGGTGGTTTTGGACACTACATTTCTGTTATTGGTGGCGCGCTTGAAGTAATTTATGGTCATTTAAGTAAGTGGCTTGTTAAAAATGGACAAAAAGTACATCCTGGTACAAAACTTGGTATTTCTGGTAATACAGGTGCCTCGACAGGAGCTCACTTACACTACGAAATGCATAGAAATGGTAAACCTATTGACCCTGTTAAGTGGTTGAAATCACATAACGGCGGTGGCGGTAAATCTGGTGGTAGTCGTGCAGCAAGTGCATGGCGACCTGAAGTTATTAAAGCGTTAAGAGCCAATCATCTGCCTACTTCCGGTGCTTATGTTAATGCTTGGATCAGGCAAATAGATAGTGAGTCAAGTGGTAATGCAGGCGCACACCAAGGCATACGTGATATAAACAGCGGTGGTAATGAAGCTCAAGGTTTAGTACAGGTTACGCCTTCTACATTCAGGGCGTTCAAAATGCCCGGACATGGTAATATCCTTAATGGTTTAGACAACTTAATGGCTGGTATTCATTATGCTAAATCAAGATACGGTGGCAGTATGCTTAGCGTCATAGGTCATGGTCATGGTTATGCCACTGGTGGACTTATTAAAAATTCTGGTTGGTATAATATTGCAGAAGGTGGATATCCTGAATGGGTAATTCCTACAGACCCTAACCGTCGTACAGATGCAATGAAATTACTCGCATTAGCTGCAAAAGATATTCAAGGTTCAAAAACTAAAGGAAACAAACGCCCTAGTGCGTTTAGTAGTAAAAGTGTATCTAGTAACAGTAATGATACTGAGTTACTACTTAGAATGATTGAAGGACAACAACAACAAATTTCACTACTTATGCAATTAGCTCGTAGTAATCAAGAAATAGCAGACAAGGACTTTAACCCTACCATTGATCAGTTCACACACGAAAAACAAGTTTTCAACTCTATAGACAAATACAATAGACAAAAATCAAGAAAGGCAAAATTTAAACCGGTAGGAGGTTAGATAATGCTCGATACAATTAAAGTTAACGATAAAACACTTCCGTGGTTGATAGTTGAAAGAGGGTTTGCAATACCCTCTTTTAATTTTGCCTTAGAAACTGAGGAAGTAGCCGGTAGACCCGGCAGTATTATAAAAAATAGAAATTTAAAAGAATATCGTTTTGAACTCCCACTAATCGTGCGCAACGATTATATTTCACACGGTGGTATGAAAGATATTAATGATGTAACAAATGAATTAGTTAAATTTTTTAATTATGACGAACCGGTTAGATTACAATTCACATCTCAGAATTGGTATTGGAACGCATATATAGAAGGTCCTATCGAACTAGATAAAGATAGGATAGGTTTTTGGTCGTTTAAAGTTAATGTAGTACTTACAGACCCTTATAAATACGCAGTTGAAGGTACAAAAAACACAGCCATTTCAGACCAAGTTAGTGCAGTTAATACAGGTACAGCAGATACACCAGTTATTGTGCAAGCTACAGCATTAAAAAACGCTAGCTATTATATGGTTACTAAAAACGATGAAGATTATTTCATGATAGGTGACGATGATTTAGACAAACCAGTTGAAGATTATACACCTACACTGTGGGATAATGAAATGCGTAATTTTACAGGATGGACAAAACAAACAGCTAGTACAAATATAGACGGTTATACAGGTGGTTCGACCGGTGGAGGTATGGAACTTTCCGGTTCTAAAGACTCTTTTGTATTGAAGCAAGACACAATCACCTCTACAACAGGTTGGAACGGTGCAGAATATAAACACAGTTTTGGTAAATCTGCTCAGGATTTTGTTTCTACTTGTAAAATTCACGTCAATCAAAAAAAGAAAGGCTCAACCCACTTTGCTCAATATTTATATGATACTGATAACCGTTTGATTGCCAGTATTGGCTATCGTAACACTAGGGCTAGCCAAGCAATAGGTAGTATTGTAATAACGTTATTTGACCAATTAGGCCAACAAAAGAAAATATATGAGTACACAAATTTACCTATGTTTTACAAGTGGGATGACATCGTATTGTATATGCGTTTAGAGCGTTCAGGAACAACGTTTAAAATAAAAACTTGGAAATATAAAGAACTTGAATATCCCAAACGTGTTATACCAGTCGATGTACATGAAAAACAATGGGAAGATAGTGGAAAGTTTTATCAACGCCCTATTGCAGCAGTTAGCGTTTATGTTGCTAAAAACGGTAGTTATTACCATATGCCTACGTATGTGTTAGGTAGCTATACCCATGAGAAGTTGCCTAAGCCACCTAAAGCGCGTGACATGATTATAAAAAAAGGCGATGTGATTAACATTAATACGCAAGATAAGACGGTTACAATTAACGAAGATCCTTCACTTGATTTAAAAACGTTTGGTAGCGACTTTTTTAATATAGATAGTGGCTATAACGAATGTATTATTTATCCTGAAGGTACTTTTGATACAACGCTTTATTGGCAAGACAGAAATTATTAAGGAGGTGACAAAGTGAAAAATATAGGTATTCATGTATTAGATTTCAATGATAAAATCATTGATTATATAAGTCGTGATGACGGCGCTTTAATACATGCTGTAATGAGCAATAATGCAGAAGAAAAATCGGAAACTTTTGATTTTACTGTCGTTAATAAACGTGCAAGTAAATTACGAGAACGTAATCGTATTATCGCTCAAGATAACAACGGAATTTATAGGGAATTTGTCATATCACATGTTGTTGATAACTTTGACGGTACAACTGATATTGAGAGTAACGCCTCTTACCTAGAAGATATTGACAAGTCAAAACCTATAAAACCCGGAAAATATAGTGCTTATAGTACAACTCAAGCTCTAAATGAGACGTTACGCAACACGGGGTGGGAAATATCAGAAGACACTGAACACGGTGGTATGCGCACAACGTCTTGGACTTCTTACTCAACACCTTACGAAGTTATCAACATGTTATGCACAACGTATGGCATGGTTGCAGACTATTCCATTGAACTTGGTTCGCATACAGTTGAGCATAGATATGTAACACTTAAGCAACCTGTAAGTTTATTCAAAGGTAAAGAAATCACAAAAGGTAAAGATTTAACAGAGATGACACGTACCGTTGATATGTCAGAAGTACGGACTGCACTATATGCCATTGGTCCAGAAAATGATAAAGGTGAACGTATTAGTGTTGTTGTTAAAGACGACGAAGCACAAGCTCAGTTTGGTTTGCCAGGCCGTTATTTATGGAGTGTGTATGAACCTGAATCAGATGACAGTAGCATGACGGAAGAACGTTTAACTACATTAGCTCAAACAGAATTGAACAAGCGTAACCAATCTGCTATTAGTTATGAAATTAGTTCTATTGACATTCACAAACACTATCCTGAAATGGTTGTATCTATGCACGATACGGTTAGAATTAAAGACAGAGATTTCAGACCTCCTCTTTATATTGAAGCTGAAGTCATTGGTGTAGATTATGATTTAATCCTTGATGAAAGTAGTTATAAATTCGGGAATGTTGTTGAATATGATGAAAGTAGTTTAAGAAGTATATTTGACAAAAAAATAGATGAGATACGTAAGAAACTAAACGACAACGTAACAAACATTAATACAATCGTTAACGACGCGATACAAGGTGAACTTGAGTATTACGAACCTAAAATCATCAAGTCTGATACAGAGCCGGATAATCCTATTGAAGATATGCTTTGGTATGATACCAGTAATCCTAATGTTGCTGTACTTAAACGTTATCACAACGGCGAATGGTTGAATGAGACAGCTAAAGATGTTGAACAGTTAGGCGGTATGACGCGTGAACATGTGTTATACAACTCAATTACTAACACATTCCAAAACTTGAATATTCAACATTCTAAGTTACTTGAAGAAGTATCGTCATTACTCAATAACGAGTATTTAGTAGACACTGATATTAGAAACGCTTTAAATAACGCACAAGATAATCTTGTTGGTGTATATCAACAAATCAAAAACAATCTTGAAAGTATGGACGAAGATACGGCGACAATCGGAAAATTGATTGATACACAAGCATTATTCTTAACATACCGCGAAAGATTGCAAGATTTATACAGAGCCATGAGAGACGCTCAAGTGAGTGCAGACAAACGTCTTAAATTACTTCAATCACAATATACTGATGAAAAATTTAATGACGCTATGGACGAAGTAGCTAGAGCATTGCCAAACGGTCAGTGGGATAGTGAAAAAGGTCAATTAACAGCTGATTTTCCGAATGCTGACGAGTTGGAAAACCTACGCAAATCCTTACAAGAATATGCAGATGGCAAAATAAGCGATTTAAGCAGTGTTATAGGCGAAGAAATCGACAGCAAGATAAATAACACTAAGAATGAAATAAGCGCTCATATTGGTTCTGTTGAGCGCAAAATAGATGGCATTGAAGTCGGTGGCCGTAACTTATTAGAGAATAGCGCAAATATTAAAAAGAATTTAGATGATGAAACAGGTGGATTAAACCAATTCTTTAGATTAGATATTACGCATATTCACGACAAAGTTAAAATCGGCGATGATATTACTATTAGTTTTGATGTTCAAATGCAAAAAGGTAACATATTGAAAGTGTATGACACGAACAATCATTATGATTTTATGCTTGGAACTCAACAACTTAATGGTATAGGTACCGATAAACAACGAATAAAATTACATTACACACTTACTGAGGCAAACAAAGCAACGAATGATTGGTTATTAGATTTTTATAATGATAATGACGCAACGGACAAATTCACGATTGAGAATATCAAGATAGAAAGAGGCACAGTCGCTACAGATTGGATGCCTGCTCCTGAAGACGCTCAAAACGATATTAAACCTCTAGTTGCACGTGTGACGAGCACAGAAAGTGATATCAAAGTATTAAAAGACGGGTTACAACTATCGGCAACAAAGAAAGACGTTGAACAGACGTTGAATGACCAGTTACAGCCTATTAAAAATCAAGTCGAACAAAACAGCGCGACGTTAAACGTATTGCCTAATGAGATTAACAGCAAAGTATCTAAAGAAGATTACACCACAGATCAAAATAAATTAGTTACACGTTTAAACAACGCAGACAGTGAACGTAAACAGTTATCTAATTCAATCAGTGATAAGGTTTCTTTAACTGAATATAACAGTGGAATAAGTGGTGCTAAGTCATATACTGACAATAAAGTTGACAATATGAACATAGGTGCTAGAAATTTATTCGTTCAGGACTTTTCATTGTATAATACTGGTAATTTATATGCTTATCGTAAAATAAGTGATACAAATACGCCTAAAGTTATAACAATTACCGATAATGACACATCAGTTGATATGACGGGGATTTTCTTTGGTTTCACGGGTAACGGTGCTAACGCTGATGGTGGTGTTCGTTGGGAAATGTTTAAAGGGGATTTGTTAAGAAATTCTGATAAAGATAGTTCTTTAACATCGTATAACTATTTTTCATTCTTCCCTGCGGATAAAGCTACACTAGAAAAAATAGTCAAACGTTTTAAAATTAAAATTGAAAAAGGCACAGTTGCGACTGATTGGACGCCTGCGCCAGAGGACGTACAAAGCAATATTAAAACATCAAATGCTGATACGTTAGCCAAAGCCAACACTTATACTGATAACAAAAATTCAGATGTTCAAAAGACTTTAACTAAAATGAACACGGATATTTCACAGAATGGTAAAGACATTACTTTACGAGCAACGAAAGAAGAATTTAACGCAAGTAATAAGACGTTAAGCAAGACAATATCCGATTTTACAAACAACGTAGCTACTGGTATGACGTTTACCTATGATGAAAACGGCACAATCCAAAGCATGAACATTGGTAGCGATGGTATAAAGCTACGCGGCGATAAAGTAGATATTACAGTCAATAAAGAATTTAATGTTGTAGCTCAAAACTTAAATAATAAAGTCAGTAAAGATGAAATCATTAACCGTTTAAATTTAAGTCCAGAGGGCTTAGATATTGACGTTAACAGAGTAGGTATTCGCGGAGGCGATAATACTACTTATATTGAGATGAACAATAATTATTTCAAAATGGCGGGGATTTATACACGTAATTGGCGTGGAGATGTACAAAAAGACGAAGTTTATATGAATGCGTACAATGGATACTTACGATTTAGAAATGATAGTCGTAATCGTTCGCTTTATTATTCTGACTTTGGCATTTCTACTTATGTAGACGCTAATTCTGATGAGGCTTCCGGTACAATACAATTCTTTGATTACACATACAGTACAGCAAGAGGTGTAACTGTGAATAGTGTTAACGGTGTAGTCGGACTTAAATCGGACAATAACCGTGTTGTCCTTGAGAGTGGCCTGACAACGAATATCGGAAGCGAAAACTATTCTGTGTATATACGACCGACATTTAATTCACGTCCAGGCTTAAATGAGTTTGCTTTTTACGTTAAAGACAATGACGGATCGGGTAATACAGACGGTGTAATACTATTCGGTGAAGTAAGTAATGAAAAAGGACTTGCCGGAAGTGGTATAAGGTTCAGAAAACATGGCGTAAAAGGCATGGGAATGGACGAATACGAACCAGTAGTATATGCGACAAACAACGCGGGTGATATTGGTACAGGAAGTTTCTACGGAAGTAGATTTTATGGTGACTTAGCCGCTAAAAATGATTTTGCTTACGTACAAACAGCACCCGGCGGCCGTTTACGTATTGTTGACGGGAAAGGGTATAATGACGGTAACCCTAACTATCAAGATTTACAGTGTGATAAAATCCAAGCAAACTCAATTCGTATAAATACTGGTAAAAACTTTTATATCGGCGTTTCAACTGGTGAACTGTGGGTAACAAATAACTTGCTATATAATGGCGGAGACTATTCACTCAAAGACGTAAGAGCAAACGCATTTTACGGAAAAATTAATCCGTCATCTTCAGAAAAATTTAAAACTAATATTACTGATTGGAATATAAATGCGACTCAAATTGTTAAAGATACAAAACTTTACGAATATAACTATAAATCTGATTTAAAAGAAGGTATAGAGCAGAAAAAACACGGTGTTATACTAGAAAGAGAAACACCTGACCACGTAAAAGAGAAAGATAGTATTGACTTATATGAATTAGTATCAACAGTTACAAAGGCGTTACAAGAGCAAATCGAACGTAACGATGAGTTAGAAAAAAGAATTGAAAAACTGGAGGCATTAACAAATGGATAATCAAGGATTACAAGCAAACCCGCAAATTACAATTAATTATTTAACACAAGAGGTTGCGAAGTTAACGCAAGAGAACGCAATGTTAAAAGCAATCATACAAGAACAAAACGAAAATAAAGAACAACCACGTGCCGTTGAAGAGTAATCAATGGCACTATTTTTATACTTAATTTAAGGAGGTCATTTTAAATGGCGAACGAAATAGTAACTAGAACAGAAAGAATTATCCTTGTACAAGTGAATAAGAACACAAAAGAGGAACGTGTTTTACTTAAAGATAGATACGGCGGTGGTTTCCAACCAACATACACTGTCGCTAACGCAACACCATTTAACAAACAAGGGGACGCAGAAAAGATTTCTCAAACACTTAACATGCTTTACAACATGACTGAATCAGAGTTTGAATGTCATGTAGCTAAAGAAATTGTTGAGCGTACTTATTTAGACGGCGGACTAACGGAAAACGATAAAAATACCGAAGAGCCAACATCTAACGTGAGTGAATAATTTCTATCACAGGGCGTTTCTTACGCCCTTTTAATTTATTACGAAAGGAGACGAGTAATGATAAGGAGGTTATTACAATTACACCCTAATGAAATTTTTGTTAAATTATTCGTCATTCTTTTAGCTGGTTTAGGCTTGGTCCGTTCTTTGAACTGGATATCAGCACGTACCGAAACTCTTAAACATGTATCTGATCTATATGTCAAAATGAGTAAATATATGGATATTGATACTGTAGGTTGGTTGCTTTTCTTATTTTCAATCGTTCTATTTTTAAGCGCATTTTTTGATAACATCACGGGTTATATATTGCTTATTGTTGGATCAGTGCCGTGTGGTATTATTCACATTGCTTTTGGCATGATAAGTGTTGAATCTGCGAATGTTTCTTCAACATATTACATTAATATGTTGATTGGTTTCATTCAAATTCTAGTAGCGATTAATGGGGCGTTTTCTATATGGAAAATCAAAAACTTATAGAACACCGCTTAAATGCCCATGATGAACGCGCGAGAAATCAAGAGAACCAAATAACAGAGATTGAATCAGAGTTGAAAAAGCTAAAAGAACGTGAGAATGACAGATATATAGAAATGTCAAAATTGAACGCAAAATTAGACACCGATACCAAGAACACTAAAGAAGTTGTTGATAGATTAGTAAACAGTGTTGAAAAGTTAGTTGTTAAAATCGACGATATGACTAAAAATTATTCTGAATATAGTTCGGTGGTTGAACGTAGATTTAACAAAGTAGAAAACCGCGTTTCAAACATTCTCAATGATAAAGAGGTTAAAGCAAACACATTAAACAGCATAGAAGATGAAGGAAAAACAATGGGTAAAGCTACATTTACAACAATAACGATTTCTATAATCGGAGTTATCGAGGTATTCGTTAGATATGTAGCGCCGTTGTTCTTTAAATAACTTTGTGGCCGTCGTATTTGACGGTCACTTTTTTGTTAAAAAGGAGGTTGAAAATATGAAAATAGACAACGGAACGATCGTAAGAACAACTTTACTAATATTAGCTTGGGTCAACCAAATTTTAGCTATGAACCACATTTCACCTATTCCGGTTGATGAGATGACAATAAGCACAGTTATTACTGGAATTATTTCACTGATAGCTTGGTGGAAGAACAATAATTTTTCTCACGCAGCTAAAAAAGGGCAAGAAAAAATACATGAAGTTAAAGCAGGAACAAACTCCACAGGTGGTGCACCTCAAATGAATGGAGATGATTTTTAATGACATCAGTCAGAACATATAAACAAGCAATTGCATATTTAAAAGGAATGGAGGAGAAAGCCTGGAATCCGGATAGAAGTTTTGGATTTCAGTGTTTTTGACGTAGCAAATCAATATTGGCTTTATTTATTTAATCACACATTAAAAGGTGTAGGCGCGGCAGATATTCCGACATGGAACGACTTCACTGGAGAGGCTACAGTATATAAAAATACAGCAAGTTTTCAAGCGCGTCCTGGAGACATTGTTATTTTCAACAGAAATTATGGTAGTGGATACGGACATGTAGGTGTTGTATTAAGTGCAACTTTAAACTCTATAAGTATACTGGAACAAAATTGGCTTGGCGGTGCTTATTGGACGCCTCCAGAAGTTGCTACACGTCGTACACATGGCTATGATTTCCCTATGTGGTTCATTCGACCATTCTACGCTAAAGAAACAACTAAAAATAAAGTTAAAAGTAAAACAAAACCCGTTAAAAAAGCTAAAACTAGCAAAGGCAAGAAAATATTACTTGTTGCGGGTCACGGCAAAGGCGCATACTCAAATGATCCTGGTGCAGTAGCGAACGGATATAATGAACGTGACTTTAACCGTAAGAATATTATTCCTAGAGTTAAGAAATATCTTGAAAGTGTCGGGCACACTGTTGTTTTATACGGTGGTAAAACGATGAATCAAGACTTATATCAAGATACATTATACGGTCAACGTGTAGGTAACTACTCAGATTATGGTTTGTATTGGGTCAAAAAGAATGTTAAGCCAGACGTTATTGTAGAGTTTCATCTTGATGCTGCAAGTCCACAAGCAAGTGGAGGGCATGTTATTGTAAGTGATAAATTCCCTGCAGACGATATTGACAAAGCATTATCTAGTACATTAGGTAAAACAGTAGGTAAAATAAGAGGCGTAACACCTAGAAATGATTTACTCAATGCTAATGTAACAGGACAGTTGGGCTTAAATTATCGTTTAATTGAATTAGGTTTCATTACATCTAAAAAAGATATGGACTATATCACTTCACATTTAGATAGTTTTACTAAAAGAATCGCTGAGGCTATCAATGGCAGACAGATCAATGCGAAAGCAAGTAAACCGTCTACGTCTAAAAATACTTGGAATTGGGAAGGAACATTTACAGCAGACAGAACAATCAAAGTAAGAAAATCACCAGGATTAAACGGCACAGTAGTAGAATCTAATTCATGGCTTTATGACGGTAACTATGTCCCATTCGACCAAGTTATCAAAAAAGATGGTTATTGGTTTGTTCGATTTAAATATGTTCAACCTGGATCTAGTAATAAAGACTTTTATTGTGCGATATGTAAAATCACTGATAAACAACAAAAAATTAAAAAAGAAAGATATTGGGGTAGCATTAAGTGGAAATGATTTGAAAACGCTTGAAAAACTATTATAAAATAGTATAATAAAGTTACCTTCTTTCACAGAAGGTATAGGCTTATACTTTTTCTTTAACATTTTTGGGCAGTCACTAGTACTGCCCTATTTTTATACATATTTGACTATAAAACTTATTATTGTTATAGTAAAAATACCGAGTATTAATGCTTATACTTGGTATTGGGAGAAGATCTAATTTGGGGATAGTAATTTTCAAGGTTATGTTAGATGATGAATTTTTATTGAATATACAGTCGAGTCATATAAAAATGTTGAACAGTTATAGGCGGGTATTATATCCGCCTTTTAAGAACTTTTTCTCATTAATTTTCCGTTTCATACTCCTATATAAAGTGGTTTATATATTTAAGATAAAATATTAAACGTGTACTTTATTTAATAATACAACCACTCTTATTATAATAATCTTACTAACCACGTCAATAAAAGGCGTGGTTTTTGTATCTAAAAATAACTTAGATAACTGATACCAATTAATAAAAAAGCCCCATTAAGGAGGGGCTAAATTTAAAATCCTTTTCTTCTAATTTGTCTATACACAAAAACACCAAAAATTATAACATTGATAAATTGAAGTGCCCTTAAAGTGAAAGAAGATAAGGGTAATACAAACATACCTAAAATAAAATTAAGAACAGCTAGTATTATTACAATTGCTAGAAGTATTTGCTGTGATTTAGGCATATTATGTTTTTTGTCTTTATTACTCATAAAAATCATCCTCATTTATTATAGAACTATTAAAACAAAAGCTTTAGCAACCCCATTAGCTACATATTTGTTAAAACCAAATTGTTTTCTTAAAAATTTACTTATAGCAGTTTGGGCTTTATCTTGGGAATGAACTAGAAAATTAAGTAAACTAGTAATTGAATTATAATGAAACATTACAAGTTGGCGACCTGTGCTTTTTTCAATTTTTCTAATCATTTTGTCCCAAGCTTTTTGTCCCATCTTCTTCATTAGAGCTTTTATAGCTTTAGCAGCATATTTAGCGCCCATTGTAGCTTTGCCACGTTCTTCTGATTTATTAATGCTATTTAAAGCTTGTTGTTTGGCTTCTGGGTTTTTAAATTCAGATTCTGGAATTTCTTCAATAGCTTTTTTCATAGCTTTTTTATTTTCGATGTATACATCGGTTTCTGATTCATTAGAACTCATTGATTGAGTAGAAAATTCTTGTTTATTATTTTCTATTTCACTGGCAGCTTTAACTTGTCCTCCAGAATAAAGACCAACTTCTCCAATTAAAACGCCTGACATTAAAGCAATTAACATTTTAGTAGACTTTTTCATGTTTTCCTCCTGAAATTTAAATTTCCCAATAACATCCCCTATCATCTACAATACCTTAAAAGATGAAGTATAAAAAGGTTAGTTTATAAAATAGTTTAAATTATTTTATAATACCTAGATTACTTCTACTTATAGAGAAGAACTTTTATTATTTAGAACTTACATTTCTTTATCTTCTAAAACACGCGTGTCAAATACGTGTCAAAATAGTTATAGTTATTTAGTTTTTCTTACAAAACAAAACGCAAAAAATAGCGTTGTTAAGCCATTTTAGCATTTGTTAAAAATCAAGTTTTATCTCTCCGTTTCCGTACAATAATACAAATTAGTAAACTTTTGTTTTACTGAATTACGTTAGAACGTTGTTAAATCAACGTTCTTTTTTATTTTGGTAGAAATTTGTAAAAGTCTGTTTTAAATTAAAATGTCAACGAGACCGACAATATTTGAAATTTTTCTTGAAGTTGTCGACTTAGTTGTCGGCTTATTCCTCCAATCCTTAGAACGACGTTAGTTTAATGTCTAAACTTTCATCTTCCTTATCTTTTAATTCTTCTAATAAATGGCTATATGCACTCCATGTGATTTCAATATTTGAATGTCCTAATCATTTGATTATTCTCAATTAAGAATCTATAAAGAGCAGCCTTATAAGAAAATAGGAATAATATTCAAAAAAGTTGAAAGTGTTCACTATCAAATTGGTGTTTTTGATATAATATAATAAATTTATTTAATTGGAGTGGTTTTCATGAGGTATTTTAAATCAATTAAAAGAGTTTTAATTCCGATCAGTATTTGTACTTTGGTTATATTATTAATAGGGTGTGGAAAAAGTAGCGATGGTCTTGCTGGCAGAGAGTTTAAAGGTATTGTAGATGGAAAAACAGATGCGATATTTACTTTTAAAGATGACGGTACATTCAAAGTGGTTTCAGCACAAGGAAAACCAAATGCTGGCGAAGAATTTACAGGTGAATATAAAATTAAAAAAGAAGGAAATACAAAATATTTAATTCTTTCAGACTTCTCTAGTCACATTTTTGGACATGACATTCAAAATATAAAGTTATATAAAGAAAATAGTAAATCTTTATATATTTACGGAATAGAAAAAGATGGAAAAGATTTTAAATTATTATGTGTTCGAAAAAAAGACGAATTTGACAAAAATCAAGAGTTTAAATATGTAAAGATAGATGAAGAACAGGAAAATAATATAAGACTTATTAGTAATGATAATTAAAATTATTTAAAACTTGTTTACATTTAAAGATAGGATTTAGCAATCATATTTAGTGATTGTTAAATCCTATTTTTGGTGTACTGCGCTATAGTTAATCTAAAAATCACAATCTGTCTAGTAAGACAATGGTTCATAGATTGGAAGTTAATGTCATGCAAAAAATGGCGACACTTTATATGGCCGCCATTATAAAAGCTTTTATTCGATTATTATAATACAAAGTATTCTAGTGCTTGTGTTGTCGCTCATCACTTTAACTTTAAGAAATATTTTTAATTTCTTTATCAAAGTAGAGTATTTTCTAAATTGAAAGAGTTATTATCTCAAACGCCTTTCAATGTTACTCATTCTTGCTCTTGTGTCCCCCCAACATAGAGAATTTCTTTTTTAAGAAATTCTACAAACAATGCAAGTAGGGTGTGGAACTACGCAATTCATTTTGTTAAGTGATATTTCTATTCCACTCACTACTTTTCTTTATTGTCACTGTCATTTTTGTTGTCTTGGCTTGATTTTCCTGAAATAAGGTTTCTAATAACTTTGACAATATAGCCAGTGACTAAGATTCTAAAAACTCTTCTTAAAATATCCATCATCATTCTCCCTTTATTAAAGTTTTATTATCTAGCTACTACCCGAATTTTGATTCTCTTAAAAGTAAATTTTAGAATTTTAGAAAATTTCATACATCATCAAAGTTAAAACAGTCGTTTTAGCAATAATTTTATTTAATCAAATAAATTATATATAATGACATTGCAACCTAATTTATAAAGGGGAATGTATGATGATTAGAAAGGCTCGTCCAAGTGATAACAAACAGATTGCTGAATTGTGTTATATCATATGGAAAGATATGGAACTAGATTTAACAAAGGCCTTGACTCAAGAACGTGTCATTGAAGCAATTGAATTAAGCATTGTAAATGTTAAATATCGTACGTATTATGATCATATTTGGGTATATGAGAAAGATGGCAGCGTTGCGGGATGTATCATTGCTTATCCTGGGAAACAAGAGTTAGATTTGGAACAACAGTGGTTAGATTTGCCACTCGAAGATGATATTCGTGAATTAGGTACTCCTTTACCTCAAAAAGAAGCCTATGATGATGAAGTTTATATTGAAGCGGTAGCTACTTTTCCGGAATATCGTGGACAGGGGATTGCAACACAGTTATTTAAACATTTGATTGATAGTGATCCGAATGCAAAGTGGAGTTTGAATTGTGATTATGATAATGAGGGTGCGCTAAAGCTATATAAAAAGTTAGGCTTCGAAGATGTAGGGGACATTGATTTATATGGTCATAAGTATCATCATATGACACTAAATTAAAAACTCGACAATTGAATATGATTTCATTGCCGAGTTTGTTATCGAAAATATGAAATTAGATACCGCCACAAAGTGCACTTATATATATACCTAATGCATATAAAAGTCCAAAGAATGTGTTGGTTTTGCCTGTGGCAGCCATTGCTGGCATCATTGTAGCTGGTGTATCGTTCTTATTGAATCGTCTTACAGCTTTAATTGGCATAGGGAATGATAACAATACTAATAAATAGAATAGTGAACCCGGTGCTCTAAATAGTGCTGTGAAAATGACGAACACATAAGCAACAATATACATTGCAGCCATAAAAATGATTGATGCGCGTTTACCTAATAAAATAGGTAAAGTTTTTCTGCCGCTTTCTTTGTCTTTAACACGGTCACGGATATTATTAGCCATATTAATGAGGCCAATAGTAATAACGATTGGAATACTAATCCAGAACGCATAGCCTTGGACGTTTCCAGTTTGGATGAAGAATGATAATACAATGATAATCATACCCATAAATAAGCCAGAGAATAGCTCACCAAATGGAGTCCATGAAATTGGCATTGGTCCGCCAGTATAAAGGTAACCGATAGCCATACAAATGATTCCGACTGGAATAATCCAGAATGAACTTTGAATAGCTAAAAAGATACCTAACAGTGCTGCGATAATGTAAAATGCAATTGCTATGTTCATGACAAGTTTCGGACTCATACCATTTCGCACGATGGCGCCACCGATACCTACAGAATTGTGGTCATCAAGACCTTTTTTGAAATCATAGTATTCATTAAACATATTCGTTGCTGCTTGTATCAATAAACATGCAATTAACATGGCTAAGAATAAACTAAATTTCAGATGGTCTTCACTACCAAGTAGATAAATTTTCGCAGTGGCTGTGCCAACTAAAACCGGTACAACTGCTGCGGTTAAGGTATGAGGTCTCATTAACTGCCAGTATTTCTTAACGGTTGAGTATTGTTGATATTGATCTGACATATTATGCATAACCTCTTATTTTTATATATTTATCATAAATATTTTAAAGGAATCATAGCTAAAGGTCAATTGACGTGAAAAATTGCATTTTTAGTTTAAGCAATAATGATAACACTTACGTATAAAAGTGATACAATACATTAATGAGTCAAATTCGAAGGAGAAAGAAGTGAAATAAGAATGGCTGTGAATGTAAAAGAAGAAGACATTGTCGATAAGTTATACGCAAGTACCAAAGACTGGGTTTCTGTAGAAGTCGAAATAGACAGAACGATTGAACCAAGTGCTTTGTTCCGTTTAACAGAACAAGAAGCGGGAGACCGTTTTTACATGCGATTGAACGACAATTATTCTTCATATTTTGGATATCACGCTGTTCAAAGGTTTAAAAATAACTTTGAAAATAAGCAGTCTATCTTTAGGGAATGGGAAAAATTAAAAGATGAAATCGAATTAATTCATCCAGATACAAGTAGACACCATCTTAGATTATGTGGCGGATTTCAATTTTCAAGTCATAAGTCTGATGATGAGTGGCGAGAGTATGGATTGAATCACTTTGTATTACCTAAAGTATTGATATCTAATGAAGGGGAACGTACATTCATCACTTATACTACTGAACGTCAAGATTTTGATATTGAAGCGTTCAAACAATTGGTTTCGTATTTCGAGCATACGAAAGTTGATTCTTCGGAAACAGAACGAGGTAACGTCACACGTATGGAAGATATTTATAAAGATGATTGGCGTGAACTCGTTGAAGAATCCATTGAAAAGATTGATGAATCTAAAAAAATTGTTCTTGCACGTAGACGTTTAATTAAGTTTGATAAAGAAATTGATATTCCTTATGTGTTGAATCGAGCACTCCAGAATGAGAAGAATAGTTATATTTTCTTATTAGAATCTAATCAATCTATATTCTTTTCACAAACACCTGAACAATTAATTAAAGTTGAAGATGGCATTCTTTCGACAAAGGCTGTAGCAGGTACAATTAAACGTTTTCATAATGAAGCACAAGATGAAGAGAATATTAAGGCGTTCTTAAAAGATAAGAAAAACCTAGGTGAACATCAGTTTGTTGTTGAAAGTATTTTGAATGATATTAAACCCTTTGTGCAAGATATCGATTATAATGAAACGCCAAATATTCTAAAGAATGATCATTTATATCATTTATATACAGAAATAAAAGGTCATTTAAACGACAAATCATACATTGGTTTAATCGATTGCTTACATCCAACACCAGCGTTGGGTGGTTATCCTAAAGCCGAAGCATTAGAATTTATTGAGAATAATGAATTCGGTACGCGTGGCCTTTATGGATCTCCTGTAGGTTATATTGACGTGTACGATGATTGTGAATTTATCGTAGCGATTCGTTCCATGTTGATTAAGGGTGATCAAGCAACGTTATTTGCAGGTTGCGGTATTGTTAAGAATTCTGATCCTGATAGCGAAGTTGCTGAAACGGCAGTCAAATTTTCACCAATGATGAATGCATTAGGAGTAGATAATTATGACGAATCATAGCGATGCTTTGACACAACAAGTGTTTACGTTTGCATCAGAATTATATGCGTATGGCGTAAGAGAAGTTGTTATTAGTCCAGGATCTCGTTCTACACCATTAGCGCTTGCATTTGAGGCACATCCGAAAATTAAAACCTGGATACATCCTGATGAACGTAGCGCAGCATTCTTCGCTTTAGGGCTGATTAAAGGAAGCGGAAAGCCAGTTGCGATATTATGTACGTCAGGTACAGCAGCTGCGAACTACACGCCTGCAATTGCTGAATGTCAAATTAGTCGAGTGCCACTGATTGTGTTAACAAGTGATAGACCACATGAATTACGTAGTGTGGGCGCACCGCAGGCAATCAATCAAGTTAATATGTTTAGTAATTATGTTAATTTCCAATTTGATCTACCTATCGCGGATGGCACTGAGCAAATGCTTTATACGATTCACTATCAAATGCAAATTGCTAGCCAGTATTTATACGGCCCACATCGAGGCCCGATTCATTTTAATATGCCTTTTAGAGAACCATTAACGCCTGATATGAATCGTGTAGATTTACTGAAGTCTCAAGTTAAAACATTACCGCATTATCAAAAGAGTATTGCGGTAAAAGGGATTAGTGCGATACTGCAAAAGAAAAAAGGACTTATCATTGTAGGAGATATGCAACATCAAGAAGTCGACCAAATTCTGACGTACTCTACAGTTTATGATATGCCGATTTTAGCTGACCCATTAAGTCAATTACGTAAAAGTAATCATCCCAATGTGATAACAACATATGATTTACTTTATCGTGCAGGTTTAGATTTAGATGTGGATTTCGTTATTCGTGTGGGTAAACCGGTGATTTC
Source organism: Staphylococcus caprae (assembly GCF_002902725.1). GTDB lineage: Bacteria > Bacillota > Bacilli > Staphylococcales > Staphylococcaceae > Staphylococcus > Staphylococcus caprae. The sequence goes on along the minus strand of NZ_PPRT01000022.1, from coordinate 12,911 downwards.
TAAGAAATTAAACCAATGGTTAAAACGTACGAAAGCGTACCAAATTTTAGTGCAGAATAATGATAAAATTGATGTTTTCCCAATGCCGCCTAATATTTCATATGAAATTTCGGCAAATGATTTCTTTAGATCATTGATGGAGGAAGAGAGTGTTCAACGTAAAGATTGGTTGGAACTATGGCAATCACTAGAACAGCAGTCTCGAGTTGAAATTAAAGACTATCTCAATCATGCATCTGATGAAGCGGTTTATGTAGGAGAGGTCATTCATAAATTATCTAAAGGTGACGCACTTTTTGTAGGTAACAGCATGCCAATCCGAGACGTTGATAATTTAATGTTTGAAACTGAAGCCGAAGTTTATGCCAATCGTGGCGCTAATGGTATCGATGGCGTCGTATCTACTGCTATTGGAATGGCAGCACATAAAAAAGTAACGTTATTAATCGGTGATTTATCGTTTTATCATGATATGAATGGCTTATTAATGGCGAAATTAAATGACATCAACATTAATATTGTTTTAGTGAACAATGATGGTGGAGGTATCTTCTCTTATCTTCCTCAAAAAGATTCGGCCAGTGACTATTTCGAACGTTTATTTGGCACGCCAACTGGCTTAGATTTTGAACATGCGGCGTTACTTTATGATTTTACTTACGAACGTTTTGAAAGCTTAAATGACTTTAAATATGCTGAATTATCTTCTATGGATTCTCATATTTATGAGGTTTTAACTAGTCGAGAAGATAATATGCAACAACATCAAATTTTATATAAGAAATTGAGTGATATCGTTAATGTTACACTTTAAATTTTTTGAATCTGAAAATGATAGCAAGCAATTGCTTGTTATGTTACATGGTTTTATTAGTGATTCAACAACGTACGATAGTCATATGGCGTATTTGAGTCAACATGTGAATGTATTAACGATTGATTTACCCGGACATGGTCAAGATAATTCAGACATGCTAGATACTTGGGATTTCCCGTATATTGCGCATGCACTTGATGAAGTACTGTCGCAATTTGACACGTATGACGTGTACCTACTCGGCTATTCTATGGGCGGCCGCGTAGCGCTATACTATGCTTTATATGGCAGTGTAGCGCTACGAGGGTTGCTCTTAGAGAGTACTTCAGCGGGGATTCAAGATGAGGCGGATAAAGTGGAACGTGTTCAAGTGGATGCGGCTCGTGCGAAGGTGCTTGAGATTGCTGGGTTGGAGATATTTGTGAATGATTGGGAGAAGTTGCCGCTTTTCCGGTCGCAGTATGGGCTTGATGCTGAGGTGCGGAAAGCCATACGGGCGAATCGAATGAGCCAGAACCCTGTGAGGTTGGCTAAAGCGCTACGTGATTATGGTACGGGCAATATGCCGAATCTTTGGCCTCAAATTTCATCGATAGCTGTTCGCACGTTCATTTTAACGGGTGAAAAGGATGAAAAATTTGTTCGTATTGGTCAAAAATTAGCTGAAGCGATACCTCATAGTCGTACGGTAAACATTTCGAATGTTGGGCATACAATTCATGTGGAAGATAGTACGGAATTTGATACAATGGTAGTAGGTTTTTTAAAGGAGGAGCAAAATGACTAGACAGTGGGAAACACTTAGAGAATATGATGAAATTAAATATGAATTTTTCGAAGGAATTGCAAAAGTAACGATTAATCGTCCAGAAGTACGTAATGCGTTTACACCTAAAACAGTAGCTGAAATGATTGATGCATTCTCACGTGCACGTGATGATCAAAATATATCAGTCATTATCTTAACTGGTGAAGGCGACAAAGCTTTCTGTTCAGGCGGAGATCAAAAGAAACGTGGACATGGTGGTTATGTAGGCGAAGATGAGATTCCTCGTTTAAATGTATTAGATTTACAACGCTTAATTCGTGTCATTCCTAAACCAGTTATCGCAATGGTTAGAGGCTATGCGATTGGTGGCGGTAACGTATTAAACGTTGTATGTGACTTAACTATTGCTGCTGATAATGCAATCTTTGGTCAAACAGGACCTAAAGTAGGTTCATTTGATGCAGGTTACGGTTCAGGTTATTTAGCTCGTATCGTGGGTCATAAAAAAGCGAGAGAAATTTGGTACTTATGTCGCCAATACAATGCTCAAGAAGCTTTAGATATGGGACTCGTTAACACAGTCGTACCTTTAGATAAAGTTGAAGATGAAACAGTTCAATGGTGTAAAGAAATGATGAAACATTCTCCAACTGCACTTCGTTTCTTAAAAGCAGCGATGAACGCAGATACTGATGGTTTAGCTGGCTTACAACAAATGGCTGGGGACGCGACATTACTTTACTATACAACTGATGAAGCGAAAGAGGGTCGTGACGCTTTCAAAGAGAAACGTGATCCTGATTTCGACCAATTCCCTAAATTCCCATAAGCGTTTAGTGAATATATAAATAAATCCACTTGATTGATAAGATGATGTCAATCGAGTGGATTTTTTGTTTATTGATGATTTTTAGATGAAAAGAAGAGCGAGATGTTATGACATTTTATCAGGATAATTCTCTTGTAAATATTTTTCTAAACGGCGCATGCCTTCTTTAAGCATTTCCATTTCATAGGCATATGAGATACGAATATATCCTTTACCTATGTTTGTGAATGAAGAGCCGGGAACAATGGCAACATGTGCTTGCTCTAAAACATCTACACAAAAATCAAAGTCATTGTCGGTGAATTTTTTAATACTTGGAAAGATGTAGAATGCACCTTCTGGTTGAGCAGTTAAATCAAAACCGAGTGATTCTAGTTTATCTTTTAGGTAATCGCGACGTTTAATGTAGGCTTCATTCATATATTGAGGTGCTTCTAATCCTTCATTTAAAGCAGCGATACAGGCAATTTGAGCTGGAACATTGGCACAAATGCAATTGTAGGCATGCATAAATGTTAATTTTTCAATTAAGTATTCTGGACCTATTAAAAAGCCTATGCGAATACCAGTTGCAGAATGTGACTTACTTAAACCACCAATAAGCAATAATTGGTCTCGAATTTCTTCAAATTCTGCAAATGACGTATGATTGCCTTTGAATGTATTTTCAGCATAAATTTCATCACTAATAATAAATAGTTCTTTATCGACGAGTGTTTCTACGATAGCTTTAACCTCTGAGCGCTCCAGAATAACGCCTGTAGGGTTAGTAGGATAGTTGAGTAATATGGCTTTCGTTTTATGCGTTATATGGCTCTTAATAAGCTCTGAAGTCACTTTGAACTCAGATTGCGTTGTATCCATATAAATAGGAGATCCACCTAATGTTTCAATAAGCGGAATATAGCCTGCATAAATGGGACCTGGGATTAAAATTTCGTCTCCTGGTTCAATGATACTTCGAAGAGAGGTGTCTAATGCTTCGCTGGCACCATTTGTGACAATGATTTCCTCTTCGCTATAGGCAAATCCATACTTTTGATTAAAGTAGTGGCTGATTGCTTGTCTTGTTTCTGGTAGCCCTTTATTGTGTGAATAACTTGTTTTATCTTCTTTTATCGCATTGATATATGCCTCTTTAACCACGTCTGGCATTGGGAAGTCTGGTTGGCCAATGGTTAAGTTTACGCAATCATCGATGTGTTTAATTCGATTTGAAAATTGACGTATGCTTGGCGCTCTTAAAAACTTTGAATTTGTATTTAATGATAGCTTCATTTTCCGAAAACACCTCTAAAAAAATACCAAAATGTAGTATTTGAATTGTTAAAATAGTCTCATAATTCTTTCAAATTATTACTATCATAACATATTTATAGCACTACATTCTGGTATGAAATACATTAATATTTAATTGTTAATCTCTAAATTCTGAAGGTCTGCGTAGGTTAATCACAGGATTCGTCCATTTGCAAACAAATCTTGATGATAAAATGAGAACAATAATGCCTGAACTTATCAATAAGAATAAATAAGTTAATATTGAAACGTTGTCTTTGAATGGATATATTTCAAAACCTCTTAAGACACCAATAACAATGCCGTGAAGTAAGTAGACAAACATTGTTCGACGTCCAATATAGGTATAGAAACGCTTCTTCTGGGATGTCAGATTAAGGAATGCACCCATTGTTACTAGAATAATGATATATAAGAGTAATCGTTTGAATGGGCTATATACGTCTTCACCGTTACTTTCTAACGATGTATAAGGAGAACTACCTAATAGCCAATCACCGTTGATAGGGTGGATAACATAACCTATGAAGAAGGCTACTAGAATAATGATTGATATGGGTACCCACTTTTTATTACGTAGTTTCATAGTGTGTTCCTTAGTGACTAAATGACCTATATAAAAAATAGGAAAGAATACAATGGTTCTTGAAATACTCATATAACTATCTATATTCCCTGAAAATCCTGCTAACACTGATACCAGTATTGCTACAGATAACACGATATAAGGATTGTATCTACGAACAATAACTAGTACGACGTGGAAGAAGAATAGTGTAAGTAAGAACCATAATGCAAAGACAGGGTTAAATGGATCTAATTGAATTGCATCTTCTTTGCCCGTTAAATAATAATATATCGAAAAGAATGCGAAAAAAATGACATATGGTACAAGTAATTTCTTCGCAATTTTTTCAAGGTAATGTGGCTTATCTAAATTTTTAGCAAAATAGCCTGAAATAAATAGAAATGTCGGCATATGAAAACTATAAATAAGCAAATATAGAGCTGATAAATATTTATCTTCGGTAGTATAAGGTTGTAAAAGATGACCGAAGACAACTAAAAATATGAGTACTGCACGGGCATTATCGAAAAAATAATCCCTATCCTTGATGGCTGTCATAAAGCGTCTCCTTTTTCTCTCTGTTTAGACTTCTTCTAATTTAGTATACTTGTAGGTAATTATGCAACGAATTTGTGCAAAGTGTATAATAGTATTGTATATTTTATAAATAAAGCATATAATATTAACAACTTAATATAGTGGAGTAGAACAACATGTATAAACAACTTGAAAAACTTATAACACTTACAAATAATGATTTAAATTTAGTAAACAGACGTTTCGGACAGCGCACAGATATTACTTCTGAGCAATTAGAATTATTACGTATTTTATATAATTACGATCGTTTATCACAATATGATTTAACGATGAAAATAAGCCGAGAACAATCAATCGTATCTCGATGGATTAAAAAACTAGTATTAAAGGGATATATTACGAGTCAACAATCTCATGAAGATTTACGATGTAAGGAATTAATTTTAACTGATGAGGCTCGCTCACTTATTCAACAAATTAACACTGCAAGATGTGAATTGATTGAAGCAAGATGCCAGTGTTTATCGCCTGAGGAAATTGAAAGCCTAAATCAGCTATTAAATAAATTGAATAGTAGACATATTTACATTTAATGCACGCTTTATTTTAATTTTTGTTTTAGGGTGCAATATACATCTAATTAAATATTTGACTAAAAAGGTAAGTAACTTTGAAGTAATGCTTTATTACTCATCAAAGTTGCTTATTTTTTTATTGGAGAAAAGAATGGGAGGGGGAGGTTGATTTTGGTATAGAGTTGCGTTGTTAATGCTCTTCTATGTTTAATGTGAGAGATTTAATTTGGAATTTATAAGAGTAATTATGACGGTTAACTCGTTGATATATAATGAAGGGAGCGGGACAGAATATAATTTAGTGAAATTATTTTCGTTGTCCCTCACCCAACTTTCATTGTTTGTAGAATTTCTTAAAAAGAAATTCTCTGTGTTGGGGCCCCGCCGGCAAGGATGGCTAGGATTAAAAGAAGCTTGATATAAGCGCACTTTTAATTCAGACATCTACTGCCAATATGTTAAAGAAGCTGAGACAATTAATTATGTCCCAGCCGCTTAACATTAATAATTATTTATATTTTGGAATTTCGTAGTATTTACCAACTTCACCAATTTTATCGTAAAAGCCTTTAATAGTTTGAGCATTTACAGTTGCCCAGTGAATATCTGTAGCATATTGATGAGTACCTGGATTTGATGGGTTCCAACGCATTTTATAAAGCGTATTTTGTCCTGCTTTAATATAAGATTGACCGATGAATTTAGCTCCACCAATAATTGCCTTAGATACTGAATCCCATCCAGCGTTTTTGGCATATTTGATGCCTTCAATTAATGGGCTACTGTCATAAGCGCCTATACCAAAGACATTATGATATTTCGTTTTTGTTTTATCAGTGAATTTACCATTTACAATGTCTCCACCTTTAGCTAATTGTGAAGTACCATTTCCAGTTTCGACTAAAGCATGTGCGACTAAGTAAATTTCATTGATGCCATACTTTTTAGCTGCTTCACTAAATGCTGCACCTTGTCCTTCTAATACGCCTTGTCCTTTTAATAATTCATTAAGCGCTGCTACAGATAAAGATTGAGGCTGATCTAAGCGTAAGAATTGATATCTAGCACCTGAATCTTTAGTTAACTTGTTAGGGTCCATAGCGTCTTTGATTTCATTATAATTAGCATTTGTCCATTGGCCTGGAACCTTTTGAACTTGTGGAGTATCATAAAGGTCATTTTGTATCTCTGCAGCATGAGTTAAAGTATATCCAGTATTAACATATTTTACAGATTCTTTAGCGACATCTGTTGATTTAATCCATACATATTTACCATTTGTTAATTTTCCGTAATACCAAGTTACACCATTGATATTTTTTTGTTTAGAAACTACAAATGTCTTGTCGTAATAAGGTTTCAATGAGTAACGTGCATTCTTACCAAGATCTTCATAGTAATAGCTATTACTATTGCTGATTACAAATGTGTAATTATAAGGACGAGCTTGTACATCTTTATTACTTTGGATAAGATCTTTTGCTGCAATCCATCCAGTACGATTGTTAACAGTTCCATATAAATACAAGTCTTTTCCAACATAAAGTGATTTTGAAGCATTAAATGTTTTACTAACAATTGTATTTGATGGAAGTAATTGTTGATTTTTAGTACCCCAAGCAATAGAGTATAATCCATTATTTGTTTGGCTAACTTTATATTGGCCAGTAGCTTTAGATTGGTTACCAATATTTTGACTTGTTACATCTTTAACATTTACCCAGCCTAATGGTGTGTTTCGAGTACTATCTTGAAGTAAGACATACGTGTTATTACCTTCAGTACGTTGTTTCGTAATGATGTAAGTACGGTTACCATATTTAGCACCACTTTTAGCTTTTTTATCAAATACAGAAGCTCTGATACCTGAATTGTTAGCTTTAACTTGCGCGATTTTATTTATCGTTTGAGTCGAGTTAGTGTTAGACGCTTTAGCAGATGTTTGCGTTGTAGCAGCTCTATCTGCTGTTGTAGCTTTACTATTCGTACTTACGGCTTTAGTAGAAGTCTTTGGTTTAGATACTGCTACTTTAGATTGAGTAGGAGTAGTTAGATAGTATTTGCTAACCCAACCAGATTTACCATTTACTGTACCATATAAATAAGTAGCTTTATCGATCTGTTGTTGTTTTGTAGCTTTAAATGTTTGGTTTCCAGAACCTGAGACAGTGCTAGCAACTTGGTTATATGTACCCCAAGGCACTGTATATAATTTAACACCAGGTTTAATACTGTAATTTTGATTAACTTTGACAGGTGATTTAGCAGTGTTGTAAACAACATCGTCTTGTTTTACCCAACCATATTTTTTACCAGTATTATAATCTTCTACAAGGTAGAATTTATCATTTCCTAAAGTAGCTGATTTTGTAACTGATAATGTACGTTGAACTTGATCAGTAGTTTTACCTTTTTTGTCGTAAACAGTTGTGTAAACACCATTATTTTTAGCTTTAATTTGAGCAACACCACTGTTAGCAGAAACAGTTAATTTATTATTACTTGAACTATTATCTGTCGATGGTTTACTTGGTTTCGTATTAGACGATGAAGGTGTTGTTAAGTAATATTTACTAATCCAACCAGATTTACCGTTCACTGTTCCGTATAAATAAATGGCTTTATCAATTTGTTGTTGTTTTGTAGCTTTAAATGTTTGATTTCCAGAACCTGAAACCTTTGAAGCTACTTGACTAGGCGTACCCCAAGGTACTGTGTATAAAGTTGAACCAGCTTTTACATTATATGTTTGGTTAACTTTAACAGGTGATTTAGCTGTATTATAAACAACATCGCCTTGTTTTACCCAGCCATACTTTTTACCAGTGTTGTAATCTTCGACTAAATAGAATTTATTATTGCCAAGTGTTGCAGATTTAGTAACAGATAATGTTTTTTGAGCTTGATCTGTTGAATGTCCTTTTTCGTCATAAACAGTTGTGTAAAGGCCACTATTGCTAGGTTTAATTTGAGCAACACCACTATTAGCAGAAACAGTTAATTTATTGTTGTTTGAACTATCTGATGGTTTAGATGGCTTAGATGGACTTGTAGAAGATGTACCCCAAGGTGCCACTTGACCAGTTTTGATTAAATATTTTTCATAAATTAAGTCATAAAGCTCTGCATAAGAGTAGTTATGGCTTCTAAAGTATTGATGTGGGTCTGTATGGTCAGTTCCGCCTAGATATCTACTAATTGCATAGTGCGTCCATACTGTACCTTGACCATCGTTTTCTGCGCTATCAGGTTTTAAACCATAGTATTGAAGTTGTGTCGCAGCATAATCAGCATAGTTGTTCATAGAACGTGCAAAGGAATCATAATCGTGAGTGTGTACAATCTCAACATTAATGAAACGTTCGTTACCTTGTGGCCCAGCACCCCAAGATAGATAATCAGTAGGAGCTGTTTCTACAATTCTGTTACCGTCTACAAAGGCATGAACAAAGGCTGATTGGTAATTATTCTTCATGTAATTAATTTCGCCATCAATTGTTGAATTATCATTTGCAGTATCATGTACAACGATACCTTCTGGGCGACCTACACCATTTCTATATCCATATTTAGGGAAATAAGAAGTATAGTTTTCTTCAATTTGTGGTGCTTTATAGTTTTTCTTACGAATATAATCATTGATTGAAGATTTCACTTGAGGTGTGTATTTAGGTAAAGAAGAAGTCGTTTTCTTATTTACTGCATACATCATTCTAGGTTTGGCAACTGAACTGAATGTTGAAACTTTGTTATTACTTTCAGTTGTCGTGTTATTAGCTTGAGTGTTAGAAACTTTTGTATTTTGAGTTGCTGATTTGCTAGTATTTGTACTGTTAGTACTATTTTTAATAGTAGGATTTGATTCTGACTTAGTATTTACATTGTTTTGTGCTGAAAGTGATGCAACTTGAGGTTGGTCAGCTTTAGTATTTTTACTTTGAGCGTTTGTAGTATCAACGTCATCTTCATCATCGTCAAAATTATAACCTGAACTATTTGTATGACTTACCTTAGTATTAGATTTCTCAGTTGAATCTGTTGTTGCCTGTTGAGATGTTTTATTGTTAGATGCTTGATTAGATGTAGCTTCTTGTTTTTCTTGATTATTAAGGTTATTAGTTTGATTAGAAGAGGCTTGAATATTGTTATTACTGTTTTCATCTTTATTAACATTCTCAACAGTTGGTTCTTGTTGTTCAGTTTCTGAAATCTCTTTATTCGTGTTGTCTACTTTTGAAGTTTCATTATCTTCTGAAGTGACAGCATCTTTAGAAATGTCATTATTGTTAATATCTTTAGTTGAATCTTGATATGTATTGACTGATGGTGTACTTGTTTCCTTTGAATCTGTAGGTTGATTTGAATTATTCGATTGTTCTTGTTGAGAAGCTTTACTAGAAGAATCGTTTAACTCATCTAATGATGCATCATAATTGTTAGAAGTAGTATCTTGTTTAGATTGAACTTTTGTTGGATCTTGATAAGTTTGAGTGCCTGAAACATTTTGTGCAGATTGTGTCACTTCATTTTTAGCTTGTTCGGCTTGCTTAAGTGTGGCTTGGTCATCAAGTACATTTGAATTTTTAGTTTGATCTTGTGTTTCTTCTGCAGCATGTGCATGGTGGGCAGTAAAGGCAGTTCCAAATAACGTTAATGCAACCATCGACGGTAATTTGTAATTGAATTTCTTCGTCATATTTATTTACTCCTCTTAATATGTTATTTTGAGTCAATTATAATATTAGTTGTAATTTCTGTATTACTTTTAACAGATTTGTAATATAACTTTAACCTGTAGCTTATAAAGATTTTTTGTAAAATTTTTGGCCAAACCACTGATTTCAGCGTTCCTCAGTAAAAAGGGGACTTAAAATGTATACGTAGTATTACATTTTTGATTTTTAATTAAGTTGCTTTCTCGATGAAAGGTCATTCCATAGTTTTCTTCATAATAATGTGCTCTATATTCTCTTCTATAAAGGTTTCCCCGTGAGTGCTATATCCAAGACGAGTATAAAAGCCTTGTGCTTGTGTTTGAGCATGCATCATCAATTCTTTAAAATTCAAATCTTTGGCAATTTCTTCAATGGCTTCCATTAATTGAATGCCATAACCTAAACCTCTGTTTTCTTTTGTAATCGCGACACGTTCAATTTTCCCTGAATAGTTATCAATTGGTCTTATTCTTGCAGTAGCAAAAGGTTCTCCATTCACTTTGTAACCAATAATATGGTAAGAAATCGATTCTTTATCATCAATTTCATTGGCTAGGGGAACATTTTGTTCTTCAACGAATACTTTTTTTCTAACTGTATAACAATCGTTCAACATATTATCATCAAGCACTTTTTTAAACATTTTAAACACCTCCATTATCTCTAGTTCTTCCCGAAATTAAGTAAATAAATCAAAAACAAGATGAAAATTTATTGAATTTTTCACACATAAAAATGTACACACTTTAAATCGAAGTCGTCATCGTTTTTGATAAAAGCATAAAAAAAACCGCTAATAAAGCTAACTAACTTATTAGCGGTTAAGTACTATTTTATTTATTAATGAAAGGATCAAGCTATTTTATAAAGCTTCCTTTCGAACAATGGCACAATATTGCCAAAATATACGTAATTGTGCAATATTCCAGTTATTCATCCCCATTGTAAATCCTGATGGTTTAAAGAGATTCACATCTGTAACTTCAAGAGCAGCAGCTATTAAATATTGTAATGGTATGCTAATACTTTTCATTGTTTCTGTAATACCATTTTCATCATAAACCCATGTGAATGGTAATTCAGATTCGAACACATCCACTTTATCGAAAATTTCGGGTAGGGCAACAATATAACATGCGCCGTCTACTACTGGATTATCGATACTATTCTTATAATAAATTAAAAGGGCCTCATAATTTTCTCTATGTTCATGATTAACATAGAAGAATTCATTTCGAAATAGCGCCATATCTTTACTATGGATAATTTGTTGTTCTAACATATTAAACATGCCATTAATATGAGCGACTTTTTCGTACGTTTTACGACTCATTGTTTTAGCTCCTCTCTTAAATGTTCCAATACTGAAATATGAATACTTATTCAACCTTTTATTGTACGTTCATATTATTACCATCATTCATAGTATTGTTTTGATAATCATTTTGTTGATATTGGTCTTGATTATTATTCTCGTAAGTATTTTGGTTATCTGTAGTTTGATTATTTTGAACGTTATTCTGTTCATTATCATTGTTATTGGTATTCTCATCGTTGTTATTGTTACTATCATTATCGTCACTTGTAGTATCTTTTTGATTCTTACGTAATAAACTATCATCTAGTTCTGTTAGAGGCACGAGTGAACCATAATGCTTGATAACTCTGTAATCTAAAAATTCATCTTTATCTGTTATTTTAGATAAGCCTAAATCAGAGCGCAAGATATTTGAATATTTCATAATGCTTTTTACGCTTGGATTGTAATAATAAATGCCGTCTAGGTAGTCATCTTTACCTTCAAGTTGTGAAGTTTTTATATCTGTGTCTCCAGATAAATACATTTTTGCTAAAGCTTTAATTTCTTTTTTAGTAAGGTTGTGTTTAGCATTTTTACCAACAATCGTTACTACATTATCTAATTTATCAATAGAATCTAAACTTTGTGCTTTTTGGAAAAGAATTTTAATTAAGTCCATTTGTCTTTGTCCGCGTTTTAAGTCTGAATCTTGATGTCTTGTTCTGGCTACTGCTAAAGCTTGATCACCATTAAGTTTTTGATAACCTTTTTTAATTTTAATTCTTCCAGTATCATCACTATTTGGTTCGTTTAAGTTATAAGGCACATCGTAATAAATGCCACCTAATTCATCAACTGCTTCAACGAAAGCTTTCATATTAACGCGAACATAATAGTCAACTGGTACATTCATTGTTGCTTCGACTGAATCCATTGAAGCAATTGGGCCACCATAGGCATGCGCATGTGTAATTTTATCGTAATAACCAACTTTAGGTATATAACTAATTGTATCTCGTGGGATACTAAGCATTCTAATTTGATGCTTTTTCTGATTGAATGTGGATAATATCATTGCATCTGATCGGGAATGTTCTATACTTTGTCCATTCTTTTCTCTACCTTCATTATCATCTATTCCTAAGAATAAAATTGAAATAGGTTGTTTTTCAGGATTAACTTTTGAATCTCTTAAATTTGATTGACGTTGTGCGTCATTTTTATCTTGAGACTTTTCAAAAGCGGATTCTGAACTTTTATATAATTGAGTAGCAAATAGGATCGGACCAACGACAAGAACTAATGTTAATAATATTAAAAAATACTTTAAAAATTTGTTCATCGGGAGTGCTCCTAATTTATTTTAAAATTTATCATTATCTAATTCTAAGTTGTTATGTAAGCATTATTAATAGAAGTACTATTACATTTCGTACTTATGCACTATAGCCTTAAATTGTATTACTTTATTAGCAAAATTACAACTCTTAGATTCATAT